>NZ_JMIR01000108.1 GCF_000714935.1 Tumebacillus flagellatus | reverse complement strand
GATGAGGCAGTTGTCCGCGCTGGACTCGAAGATTACATCACCGTCAGCGTCGAGGAAGCAGATTGCTTCTTTTCCGCAAGATTCGGTTGTTTTGATGCTGGCGATTTCGCGTTCATTCTTCTTTTCGCCAACTTGGTAATACAGCATCCCATCTGGATGGTTTGCGGTCACAAGAAACTCGACCATGTGGATTTCTCCGAATTTCATCTTGTGTTAGTCCTCCTTCTCCACCCACACAAGGCGGTGTTCGATATCTGGAACAAATTTTTTGACGAACTTTTTTGCCTGATCCAAAGAGCTTTTCAAATCACCAAAAGCTCTCGGATTGTTCTGGAGGTACTTTTGGTTGTCGTTCTCGTAATGGCGGTAGATTTTTACTCGGAACGCGTCTTCCGCTTCTTGCGTGATCTCAGCGGTAAAGTTTCCGGTGCGGCCCGCTCCCATATTTGCTGTGAATTCAGCGTGCCATTTCATCCTCTCTCACCTCCCTCGTCTGATGT
>NZ_JMIR01000107.1 GCF_000714935.1 Tumebacillus flagellatus | reverse complement strand
GATGAGGCAGTTGTCCGCGCTGGACTCGAAGATTACATCACCGTCAGCGTCGAGGAAGCAGATTACTTCTTTTCCGCAAGATTCGGTTGTTTTGATGCTGGCTATTTCGCGTTCGTTCTTCTTTTCGCCAACTTGGTAATACAGCATTCCATCAGGATGGTTTGCGGTCACAAGAAACTCGACCATGTGGATTTCTCCAAATTTCATCTTGTGTTAGTCCTCCTTCTCCACCCACACGAGGCGGTGATCGATATTTGGAACAAATTTTTTGACGTGCTTTTTCGCTTGTTCCAAGGAGTTTTTTACATCACCAAAACCCCTCGGATTATTCTGGAGGTACTTTTGGTTGTCGTTCGTGTAATGACGGTAGATTTTCACGCGATACGCGTCTTCCGCTTCTTGCTCGATCTCAGCTGAGAACTCACCAGTGCGACCTGCTCCCATATTTGCTGTGAATTCAGCGTGCCATTTCATCCTCTCTCACCTCCCTCGTCTGATGT
>NZ_JMIR01000106.1 GCF_000714935.1 Tumebacillus flagellatus | reverse complement strand
TCGAACCCCCGAGTGCCAGAGCCACAATCTGGTGCGTTAACCACTTCGCCACGACCGCCATGATGGAAAAAACGGAACTGCTTCAAGTTTGTTTCGCGTCAACCTCTAGTCTTTCGTGTCTCTCGCGTGTGTCTCTCGCGGCGACAAGAGTTATCTTAACATACCCCCTGTGACATTGCATCCCCTTTCTGCGAACAAAATCCCGCAAAATCCGACCTAAGACTTAATACCCATTATCCAGCTCCCGAAAATGGCGCATCATGAGAGCATACGCACCTTTTTAGGTACGCTGAACCGCGAAGTTGGATGCTCTGCGCTCCGCCCTGTAAGGTCGCGCTTCCTTCGGCGGCATTGCTGTCCACGATTACAACGGCTGGAAGATCCTCAAGCCTTACACGCAAAAAAACCTGATCTCTGCCGAGATCAGGCTTTTTTGCATTCGTTTGGAGCGGAAGACGGGATTCGAACCCGCGACCCTCGCCTTGGCAAGGCGATGCTCTACCCCT
>NZ_JMIR01000105.1 GCF_000714935.1 Tumebacillus flagellatus | reverse complement strand
GCTAGAGCGCACGACTGATAATCGTGAGGTCGGAAGTTCGAATCTTCTTGGGCCCACCATTCAACATATAGATGATCTAGTGATGATGGCGGAGAGGCCACACCTGTTTCCATCCCGAACACAGAAGTTAAGCTCTCCAGCGCCGATGGTACTTGGACCGCAGGGTCCCGGGAGAGTAGGACGTCGCTAGGCAACTGTCAAAAAGGCTCGATCTTCTTCGGAAGATCGGGTCTTTTTTGTGTTTTCGGGGCTTTCTCGCTGCCTGCTTTTTCGGGGGGCAAATAGGAGTAAAGAAGAGGAATACAGCGTAATGAAGAGAATGATAGATGTGAGGTGTCCGTAGGGTGCGATTTTGTCGGTTTTTGTCGTGATCAGTGCGTTGAACGTGCGCGAACCCCGTGTTAAGATTACTCCTGTCGCCGCGAGAGACACGCGGTGATGAAACGAAAGCAGCAACGGTGAGACATGAGCCATTAGCTCAGTTGGTAGAGCACCTGACTTTTAATCAGGGTGTCGAAGGTTCAAGT
>NZ_JMIR01000104.1 GCF_000714935.1 Tumebacillus flagellatus | reverse complement strand
TATCTCTAAACCGGTCAGCGGGATGTCAAGTCCTGGTAAGGTTCTTCGCGTTGCTTCGAATTAAACCACATGCTCCACTGCTTGTGCGGGCCCCCGTCAATTCCTTTGAGTTTCAGTCTTGCGACCGTACTCCCCAGGCGGAGTGCTTAATGCGTTAGCTTCGGCACTAAGGGGTGGGCCCCCTAACACCTAGCACTCATCGTTTACGGCGTGGACTACCAGGGTATCTAATCCTGTTTGCTCCCCACGCTTTCGCGCCTCAGCGTCAGAAGTCGGCCAGCAAGGCGCCTTCGCCACAGGTGTTCCTCCACATCTCTACGCATTTCACCGCTACACGTGGAATTCCCCTTGCCTCTCCGACCCTCAAGTCTCTCCGTATCCAAGGCAGTCCCAGAGTTGAGCTCTGGGCTTTCACCCCGGACGTGAAAGACCGCCTGCGCGCGCTTTACGCCCAGTGATTCCGGACAACGCTTGCCCCCTACGTATTACCGCGGCTGCTGGCACGTAGTTAGCCGGGGCTTCCTCCTCTGTTACCGTCAGGTCCTGA
>NZ_JMIR01000103.1 GCF_000714935.1 Tumebacillus flagellatus | reverse complement strand
GCTATTTAGGTAGCGCCTCGTGAATTCATCTCCGGGGGTAGAGCACTGTTTCGGCAAGGGGGTCATCCCGACTTACCAACCCGATGCAAACTGCGAATACCGGAGAATGTTATCACGGGAGACACACGGCGGGTGCTAACGTCCGTCGTGAAGAGGGAAACAACCCAGACCGCCAGCTAAGGTCCCAAAGTCATGGTTAAGTGGGAAACGATGTGGGAAGGCCCAGACAGCCAGGATGTTGGCTTAGAAGCAGCCATCATTTAAAGAAAGCGTAATAGCTCACTGGTCGAGTCGGCCTGCGCGGAAGATGTAACGGGGCTAAACCATGCACCGAAGCTGCGGCAGCGACGCTTATGCGTTGTTGGGTAGGGGAGCGTTCTGTAAGCCTGTGAAGGTGTGCTGTGAGGCATGCTGGAGGTATCAGAAGTGCGAATGCTGACATAAGTAACGATAAAGCGGGTGAAAAGCCCGCTCGCCGGAAGACCAAGGGTTCCTGTCCAACGTTAATCGGGGCAGGGTGAGTCGACCCCTAAGGCGAGGCCGAAAGGCGTAGTCGATGGGAAACAGGT
>NZ_JMIR01000102.1 GCF_000714935.1 Tumebacillus flagellatus | reverse complement strand
CCGTCCAGCACATACGCTTGCGTGTTGGCCATCGGGCGTCCGATGCCCGGAGTCCGCAGGCTGTTCTCGTCCATTCGCGCATACGTCGAATAGGTGGTGTCTTCCGACGGGCCGTACAGATTGTACACATGTTGCAGTGTTTCGACTTGATAGAGTTTCTGCACGGTTGCCAGCGGCAAGGCTTCTCCCGCCAGATTCACCGTTTTCACCGAGCGCGGGATCGCCTCCATGCGGAGCAACTCTGCAATCGCGGACGGGACGGTGTTGATCAGCGTGACTTCTTCACGCGCCGGCAACTGCGGCAGATGCAGGGCGTTCTCGGCGAGGATCACCTTGCCGCCTGCGCCCAGCGTCCCGAACAGTTCGTACACGGAGAGGTCGAAGCAGATGGAAGTCGAAGCCAACACGCCGGACAACTCTTCTGCCGTGTAGACCTCCCGCATCCAGTTCAGCAGCATGCCCGCGCTGCGATGCTCGATGGCTACGCCCTTCGGACGGCCGGTCGAACCGGACGTGTAGATCACATACCCGAGGTTGTGCAACTGGACGTTCGATACGAGGTTGTGCTCCGG
>NZ_JMIR01000100.1 GCF_000714935.1 Tumebacillus flagellatus | reverse complement strand
AGCAAGCCGCAGCGCTCATGTACGGCGACGACATCGAGGAAGTTTTGGAGAAGGCTGACCGGCGCATGCAGAAGGCACGAGAGGGTCGCCAGAAGGGCGGGCTTGAGCCGATCAAGGACGTCTTGCTGGAAGTGTACGACGACTTGGAGGGTGGCTTCCACGCCAATAACAATCCAGACGCGGCGATCAACAAGGAGCAGCGTGTCAAAACGGGATACCCGGACCTCGACCGGATGACCACTGGATTCAGCCGATCGGATTTGATCATCATCGCGGCGCGGCCGGCGGTCGGAAAAACAGCCTTTGCGCTCAATCTGGCGACGAACGTAGCGGTTCGAGAGCAGGAAGCGGTCGCGGTGTTCTCGCTGGAGATGAGCAAAATACAACTGGTCGAGCGCATTCTGTGCGCCGAGGGGAACATCGACGCGGCGCGCATGAAGACGCGGATGTTCGACGAAGACGACTGGCCGAAGCTGACGATGGCGACCGGGGCGCTGTGCGACTCTCAAATTTTCATCGACGACACACCAGGAATCACGGTCCAAGAAATCCGCAGCAAGTGCCGGAAGCTGAAAG
Organism: Tumebacillus flagellatus; assembly: GCF_000714935.1. Classification (GTDB taxonomy): domain Bacteria; phylum Bacillota; class Bacilli; order Tumebacillales; family Tumebacillaceae; genus Tumebacillus; species Tumebacillus flagellatus. Next base: position 27 of record NZ_JMIR01000100.1, on the reverse strand, counting down.
AGAAGCACGGCTTGCGCCTGATCCTGA
>NZ_JMIR01000099.1 GCF_000714935.1 Tumebacillus flagellatus | reverse complement strand
TCAGGATCAGGCGCAAGCCGTGCTTCTCTTTCAGCTTCCGGCACTTGCTGCGGATTTCTTGGACGGTGATTCCTGGCGTGTCGTCGATGAAGATCGGGGAATCGGAGAGTGCACCCGTTGCCATCGTGAGCTTGGGCCAGTCGTCCTCATCCAACATTCCCGAACGCATCCGTCCAGCGTCGATGTTCCCTTCGGCACACAGCATCCGCTTGACGAGTTGTTCCTTGCTCATCTCCAGCGAGAAGATTGCAACTGTCTCTTCGAATCGAACCGCGACGTTGGTCGCAAGGTTCAGCGCAAAAGCTGTCTTGCCGACTGCCGTCCGCGCCGCGAGGATAATCAAGTCGGAGCGATGTAATCCCGCCGTCATTTTGTCGAGGTCAGGAAACCCGGTTTGAACTCCGACCATGACGACCTGCACCGCCAAGTCTTGGTTTTGCTTCGCCATGTACGACGACTCGATGGATTCATACGCCATGAACAAGACATCCTTGATCGGTTCAAGACCGCCCTTCTGGCGACCTTCGCGGGCCTTCTGCATCCGCCGGTCAGCCTTCTCCAAAACTTCCTCGATGTCGTCGCCGTACATGAGCGCTGCGGCTTGCT
>NZ_JMIR01000098.1 GCF_000714935.1 Tumebacillus flagellatus | reverse complement strand
AAGCTTTCCAGCGCCGATGGTACTTGGACCGCAGGGTCCCGGGAGAGTAGGACGTCGCGAGGCACATGAGAAAGACCTGATCCAGCGCGGATCAGGTCTTTTTGCATGCCTGTCAATCCATATCGCACACAGAGCGGAGGGACGTTTTTTCGAGGTTTCGAGTGGGGGCATGAGTGGCGGCTACGAGGTGCAGACAGAGCTGTTTGGCCCTTGGAGAGGGCATAGAATGACCTGTGAAGAGGTACAGAGGTGCCGGAAAAACCAATCATCGAGATCGTTTGTCTAGAGGACATTCATAATGACTATCATTTCGCCTGGTCTGCTCTAGGAGAGAGACCTTTGACGATGTAGGTTCGTGGGAATCCTCATTTGTTATGTAATCGTAAGAAATATGGGCTCTGAGTGAGTTTGTCTTATGTATATTGCAGATTTGGCTGAATTTGCACAAATAAGAAGGGCGAAAGTTGTTGAATAGTGCATCGGATCATGATAAGATAGCTCTTGTCGCCGCGAGATGCGGTGAGCGAGATTACAAATCACGCAAGTGATTCAACACACGGAGAGATGTCCGAGTTTGGTCGAAGGAGCACGATTGGAAATCGTGTAGGCGGGAAA
>NZ_JMIR01000097.1 GCF_000714935.1 Tumebacillus flagellatus | reverse complement strand
AGCTTTCCAGCGCCGATGGTACTCGGACCGCAGGGTCCCGGGAGAGTAGGACGTCGCGAGGCATGAGGAAAAGCCCGATCTCCTAGGAGATTGGGCTTTTTGCTGTATTCGTTGCTGCATCGAAGGGTTCGATGGGGTGCCGGATCAAGGTAGCATCTTCAGGACGGTCTCCGGGTGCGTCGCAGCGGCCCAGATCGCAGTAAGGAGGAGGAGGGTGACAGCGGAGATGGCGGTCAGCGTGATCGAGGTGCTGGCGTTGATGCGCCATCCCTCGCTCGACTTTTCAAACTCCAAGCCTTCGTCGCGTTGTTGCTTGTTCATGTTTGATCGCACCACCCTTTGTGTAAGGTCTATCTGTATTGTGGGATGTGGACAAACCGTTCTATACACAAAGTGAAGGAATTCGTCGCAAGGAGGAGTCCGGTGAAAGCAGTTGCGAAGAAAGCGCGATTTTGTAGCATTTTGTCTGGACAAGCCTGTTGATCAAGTGGGGCGAAGGGTGCTATTATTACTCCTGTCGCCGCTGATGCGGACGGCGAGAGGTACTGAAACGTGGAGAGATGTCCGAGCTTGGTCGAAGGAGCACGATTGGAAATCGTGTAGGCGGGAAACCGTCTCAGGGGTTCGAATCCCC
>NZ_JMIR01000096.1 GCF_000714935.1 Tumebacillus flagellatus | reverse complement strand
GCCAGCCTCGGTGGAGTCGACGTTGGGATACCACCCTTGAGGTATTGATCTTCTAACTTGGCACCCTGAAGCGGGTGTAAGGACAGTGTCAGGCGGGCAGTTTGACTGGGGCGGTCGCCTCCTAAAAAGTAACGGAGGCGCCCAAGGGTTCCCTCAGCGCGGTTGGAAATCGCGCTCCGAGTGCAATGGCATAAGGGAGCTTGACTGCGAGACCTACAAGTCGAGCAGGGACGAAAGTCGGGCATAGTGATCCGGTGGTTCCGAGTGGAAGGGCCATCGCTCAACGGATAAAAGCTACCCTGGGGATAACAGGCTTATCTCCCCCAAGAGTCCACATCGACGGGGAGGTTTGGCACCTCGATGTCGGCTCATCGCATCCTGGGGCTGTAGTCGGTCCCAAGGGTTGGGCTGTTCGCCCATTAAAGCGGTACGCGAGCTGGGTTCAGAACGTCGTGAGACAGTTCGGTCCCTATCTGCCGTGGGCGCAGGAAGTTTGAGAGGAGTTGTCCTTAGTACGAGAGGACCGGGATGAACCGACCGCTGGTGTCCCAGTTGTGGTGCCAACCGCATCGCTGGGTAGCTATGTCGGGAAGGGATAAGCGCTGAAAGCATCTAAGCGCGAAGCCCCCCTTCAAGAAAGACTTCCCACATGGTCAACATGGTAAGACCCCCAGTAGACGACTGGGTTGGATAGGCTGGAGG
>NZ_JMIR01000095.1 GCF_000714935.1 Tumebacillus flagellatus | reverse complement strand
TCAGTGCGGTGTCCAGTTCGTATGCCACGCGGTCGAGCTTCGCGTCACGGTCTTGGATCGTGGCGGCCAGTTGCGTGATGGCGGCGAGTGCTTCGCTCATCTGTGCCATGAGTGCAGGTTGAGCGCCGCTGAGGGTGTAGCTGCCGGTCTGGCGAATCGCCGGGAGCACTTCTTCCGCTACCCAATCGCTGAACCGCTCAGCCTCCTTCTTTCGACTCGTGAAGATCAGTTTGTAGAGGCCCGCTTCGTTCACCACGGCCATCTTCTGATTTCCCCCAAGGGTCCCCACAGTATGGGACCCCTTTTGCTTCTCGCTCAGACGCGCCAGAGCAGTGTCGTGCTTGGCGAGTTCCAACACCTCGCACACATCCTTGGCGACAAACCAAGGGGCCCCATTAATCATGAACGTTCGTACTTCTCGCCCGTCGTATTGGAAGACATTAAGCAGTTCTTGCATGATTCTCGCTCCTTCAGTTGTGGGGTCCCTTGCTATTCACTTTTCTTCTTGCTCGGCTTCATGCGGCGCTTGCTCAGGCGGATCTTGACGATGGTTTCCGTGCTAGTGTGCTTGGAGATCATGTCCGGCGTGAGCTTCCCCTGTGCCGTCATGATGGAGTAGTCGAACGGGGTTTTCAGTTCGTCTTTCGCCACCAGCAGCTCGTTGGCGAGCGCGTCCTTGTCGAAGATGTCTTTCACGTACGCCTTCTTGGAAAGCAAGGCGTACTCGCCGTTCGGCAGCGGGAGCACAAGGTCGTCATCGATGTCCTCCATGCCTTCGAAGAACGCTTCGATCTCTTCGAAGAGGATTTTGTTCTCTTCCTTGCGC
>NZ_JMIR01000094.1 GCF_000714935.1 Tumebacillus flagellatus | reverse complement strand
CAGGGGTAGAGCATCGCCTTGCCAAGGCGAGGGTCGCGGGTTCGAATCCCGTCTTCCGCTCCATACAGAATGACAAGTAAGCCCGATCTCGTGAAGAGGTCGGGCTTTTTGATGTGTATTTTTTCCATACTTGATATTCTTGTGTGGATTTCGTACAGGGGGGATTTGCGATGGTGTTTTGGATGCGTTCGAAGAACAAAAAGAAAAGAAAGTCAGAAACCTCCCAAATCCCCAATCAAATTCTCGAACAGAATCAGAAGGAGAACCTCAACGCGCGCTTGGAGGATACCGTCGCTTTTATCCAAAACCTGATCGGGGACAACGATGATTTTGTGATCCGTCGGTTTCAGATCCTCGGGCGGTATCCGGCCGCGTTGCTCTAGCGGTACAGGTCATCGATGCGGTTTTGCGAGAGGATGCTGCTGTTGTGGTCGACGGGTGGGAGGAAGCGATGGTGATCAGCAATCGCTTTGTGAAAAAGCGCGCCATCTCTCAATCGCAACCGGAACAGGTCATCCGCGGTCCGCGTGAGGGGTTTATCGAGATGCTGATGACCAACCTCTCGTTGTTGCGCTATCGATTGCCGACCGCTGACTTTCGCGTCAAGATGATGAAGGTCGGGCGCATGACCGTGGATGTGACCGTATCCCCGTGGATTCGACGCGCCGGAATGATGGTGCGATAAAGTCTTTGTAAAAAAATACCTGTTGCATTTGGGCTTGCAACATGGTAAATTACTAAGAGTCGCCACTGAGCGACGCGCTTTGAACGAAAGATGAATGATTGATCCTTGAAAACTAAACGAGTGATAGATGAAGATCGATTCGAGCCAGAAGCTCTTACTA
>NZ_JMIR01000091.1 GCF_000714935.1 Tumebacillus flagellatus | reverse complement strand
CGAAGAGCTTCTGGCTCGAATCGATCTTCATCTATCACTCGTTTAGTTTTCAAGGATCAATCATGTCTCGCAGCGTCGCTCAGTGGCGACTCTTAGTAATCTACCACATAGCACCCAAGAATGCAACAGGTTTTTTTCTACTCCGTCACCACCGTCTCTCTCGCGGCGACAAGACTTATCTTATCCCATTTCCTTGTATCTCTCAATCTCAGATTCAAAACAAACCCAAACAAAACGGACATCAATTGTGCCCTCTACCCAATCATTCTCACTCGCACTTCGAATCCCAACACTGCCCGCCGACAAAAAAAGACCCGATCTCAATGATCAGGTTCCCCCTCTCAACGCAACCGCATCTGCGCGATCCTCTCACCCCAGGGAGCCCATGCCCGTTTTTTTCAAACCCGAGACTTGCATACAGACGATCCGCACCCTCATTCTCCGGGTGATAGCCAATCACGAGCAAGTCTCGTTCCGCCTCATCTCGGAGTTTCTCCAACAATAGTTTCATCGCGCCTTTACCGTACCCTTGGCGCTGGTGGTTCCGGTCCACCATGAGCCGGTACACCCAGTAGTTGTCGTCATCCGGATCGATCCCATACATCAGGAAACCCACCATCTCTTCTTCCTGATAGATCGCAAGCGGCCTCATGTTTGTCAAAAACTTCGACTCTGCAAGCGAGTACACATTCGAAGCCACAAACCGCTCCCGCCCCTCGGCAGGGCGAAGTTGAATGCAAGTTTCCCAGTTCGCCTTCGTTACTCCCCTCAATGTCAATGCAATCATTCTCGCGGCCCCTTTCTACGCAAAAAGAGGCTCGATCCGGATGCGGATCTAGCCTCTTCTCTAGTGCCTCGCGACGTCCTACTCTCCCAGGACCCTGCGGTCCAAGTACCATCGGCGCTGGAAAGCTTAACTTCTGTG
>NZ_JMIR01000090.1 GCF_000714935.1 Tumebacillus flagellatus | reverse complement strand
GCGGAATCTGAAGGAAGTCGGCGGCAAACCTCCGGTCTGAGGAACACGAACCTCATATGAGGCTCGCGATAGTTGGGTGAGTCTGCTATGCAAGACGAAGCCCTTGTTGCCGAAGGCTATCGAGAGTAAATGAGGCAGATAGGTGGAGGGAAAGACAGCGTCCTTACCTGGGGAGATCTGCCAGATACGCCGATTGAATCGGTAACTTGCAATCGAAAGATGCAACTGAACTGGCAGGAGTCAGCAGAAGCCATAGTACCTGTGAGGAGACGTCTGAACAGGGAAGGGCTGAACATGAATGTGAGGGTTGATCATGGCAAGTTCGAGAGAAGAGCAAAGACAGCCGAATATCCCGTCAGGGAGCTATCTTCGAGAGGAAGCGGTGAATCCGTGGGCGATCGAAGAAGCGCCGAGTTCTTCTCCGGCACGACCCATTGAGCCGACCCGCGAAACGCGTTACGATCACCTGATGGAGCAGATTGTAGAAAGAAATAATCTTCTACAAGGCTCTACACCGCGTGGAGAGAAACAAAGGTGCGGCAGGAGTTGACGGGATGGCGGTAAAATCTCTCCGATCCTTCCTGCTCGATAACTGGTCGCACATTCGTGAAGAACTCCTTAACGGCACCTATCGACCACTTCCCGTACGTCGAGTCGAAATTCCGAAACCAGACGGTGGAATTCGGTTGTTAGGTATCCCGACGGTGCTTGATCGCCTCATCCAGCAGGCACTTCTCCAAGTTCTAACGCCTATCTTTGATCCCGCGTTCTCCCCGATGAAGGCGCATTCAACCTATGCAAGAACGAATTCAGAAACTCAATATGTATTTGAAAGGCTGGAGTGGATCTTCCGAATTGCGGAAACCGCCAACTCCATTCAAATCTCTTGACGAATGGATTCGAAGAAGGCTTCGAATGTGCTTGCTCAAA
>NZ_JMIR01000089.1 GCF_000714935.1 Tumebacillus flagellatus | reverse complement strand
CTTGAACCTGCGACCTTCGGGTTATGAGCCCGACGAGCTGCCAACTGCTCCACCCCGCGACGATTTGATTTTTTCATCATCCCCGCGTCTCTCTCGCGGCGACAGGACTTATCTTATCATGATCCACTCCCGCACTCAATCCGCAAAACGGAACAAACCCTGACAACACCTCCTCCGTACTCCCGAAACCTTTGAGAACCTGCAAGATGCTTGCGATTGTGCGGTGCTCTCTCAACATCTCCGCATACAAAAAAACGCCCTCGTCCAAGTTTCGTTGGACGAGAGCGTTTGCTTTGGAGGTGACACCCGGATTTGAACCGGGGATCAAGGTTTTGCAGACCTATGCCTTACCACTTGGCTATGCCACCAGATCGGGTCAACACCAAGAATCTTACCACGACTCACAACCTGCCCTCAAACGCGATTCGGAAACAAACGACGCCAACAGCTTAGGTGATCTGGCGAACACTCCTCCGTTTGCGGTCGTTCTGTTTTTCCGACGGTCTTACAGGTCTTTGTTATTTCTCCCATAGCTCAATCAGTCGGCCTTCAGGATCTTGAATCCAAACAAACTTACCAAATTCACTATGCTCTTGTTTCTTTGCAAGAGGTACACCGATTTGTTCAAGATGCTGAATCGTCTCATCCAGATTGTAAACTTGGAAATTTAGCATCACTTGCTGTTCTGTGGGGAAGTAAGGATCATCTTCCGTGAAGAAAGAGAAGACCGTTTCATTCTCTGCATGGGGTTTAAGAATCGCCCCATTCCAATCTCCTATTTCAATCTTCAGCACTTCACTGTACCATTTTTTAACTGCCTCTAGATTTTTGGTCCTCCAGAAGATTCCCCCGAAACCTTTGATCATCATACGAAACTCGCTCCCTTCTCTACCTTTCACTTTCGAGAAGTCAGTCAAGAATTCCTCTAACGCACAAGAAAAGACCCGATCCGCACTCGGATCGGGTCTTTCGCATTTGGTGCTATCAACAGGACTCGAACCTGTGACCCCCACCATGTCAAGGTGGTGCTCTACCAACTG
>NZ_JMIR01000088.1 GCF_000714935.1 Tumebacillus flagellatus | reverse complement strand
CGGAATTTTGAACAGATGCTTGAAGCGGTAGATCGGTGTCGGACTCATGCCCCCTCGCCCCCTTCCTGATTTTTCGGAAATCCGATTTCGTCGGCAAGGAGATCACAGAATGCGGAGTCATCGCAATCCTCGTCCCCATACGCCCCGATCCACATAGAGGCGATTTCAGAGAGCCGCCCAGAAAGCCGACCTTTCTCTTGCAATGTCTCAACAATGCTGAAAGCGATATCCAAATCCCAGAAGCCGGTATAGTGGAGCGTCAGCACCGACCAGAGTTCTTTGTGGTCCTCCTGCTTACGGGCGCGTTCTTTAAGCACGTGGTTCTCAACATCCAACTTGATGACGAGAGAATACATCGCCCCTTGCCCTTTCTCTAATGCCGCGTACCCAGACAGTAGCGTGTCGATGTCGTCCACCATCTCTTGAAATGTCACCGGATCGGCACTCTCAAGTTCAGGTCGCAAGTGGCTATTTTTATAACCCCGCGAATCTTTCCAAACGCTTCCAACCGGTCCGATGATTTCGCGACGGCGGCGGATGTCGTGGAGGTTTTTTAAGCTGAGGATGTTCGCCATCTCCTCGGGCGCTTCAATGTACTGTTCCAGTTGCTCTGCGATTTTGATGACTTGGTCGTCGCTGATCTTCATCCCTGCTCGACCTCCTCCTCGATGTCCGGCTTCTCCATGCCAATGGCGGCACGGATTTGGTCGATGTACATCTTGGACTTCTGGCGAAACTCGGTCCCTTCTGCCGACCAAGCGTGCCACGCCGTCCAGAAGTCCGTTCGGTCGGGGTCGATCCAGCAGTACGACTTGCAGATGAGGTCTTCCATTGCGTTGAACAGATCGTACTCGTCGAAGTCTGCCTCTGCGTCGTCGTACTTTGCGATCAACGATCGGATCGGGGCGGTCTGGACTTGCTTCTCCTGCTCCGCGATGCGCGCGGCCTGCTCCGCATTCAGCAGCAAGATGGCTTGCACTCCGTAGCGTGCCGCGTTCGTCGTGTTGATCGTGGCTCTGGCATTGGCTTTGATCATTTCGGCCGCAGGGGTACTGTTTTGCGTCAGGAGATTGATGATCGTTTGTT
>NZ_JMIR01000087.1 GCF_000714935.1 Tumebacillus flagellatus | reverse complement strand
AGAGCTCCATCTGCAGGCCCGACGTTCCAGCGTCGGGCCTGTTTTCGTTTGCCCGGATGATGATTCCACGGCGCGGGTCAAAGCGTCCTAACTGCGCCTTTCGTGCGCGGCGGTTCACTCTGTGCTCCGCCAGTTCGTTGTTCAACTCGTCTCCGACTTGCGCGCCGGTGCGGTTGTGCTCGTCCAGCAACTTTCGGTATCTCTCGGTCATCGCTCCTCACCTCCCTTCAAGCGCGCCCGGGCGATGCTGACCACCGGCGTACTCCAGTCGGTACAGGCCGCGTACCATGCGGATGTCGCGTTCGCGGTACAGGTCGGCGAATTCCTTGTCAGGGAAGCGTGCTTCATTCAGCTCCCACGCCCACGTGAGCGCCTTGACCATCCCCACCAGCTCGAATCCGCAGCGTGCGCGGTGCTCGTCGTCGACGAAGCGGAAGTGAACGGTGCCGATGCCGTCGGTGATCTCCACGCTGGCGGCGGCGATGATCTCGCCGTTCCGTTCGGCAACCAGGTAGCGGGTGTCCGTCGCGGTCGGCATGCGCTTCATGAACATCGCGGCGCGGTGCTCGTCTTCGGCGGGTGTTACGCGGACGATGAGGGGCGGCGCGGCGTGTACAGGGGCTTGTACAGCCTCACGAACCGTCTGCATCGGGTTCAACCTCCCACGGAATCACGATCTCGTTCAGGATTTCGAGGCAGTCCTCGTGGTGTTCTTCCCGCTTGGCGTCCTCGATGCGGCGGTACAGGTTGTGCAACTCATGCGCGGCGTTTTCGCCTGCTTCCCGCAACCGCATGATCTCCGCGTCCTTTTCCATTGCCGATTCCATCAGTTTGCGCACGCGTTCCGCCTGCTCGTGAATCACGTTTGTCAGATATTGATTCTGTTCTTCAAGGTGCTGAATCCACTCGGAGCGGATGCGGATGTCGTCGCGGTACGTCTCCTCGACGCGACCGCTGAGTGCAATGTCTGCGCTGAGACGATCGATCAAACTGGAAGCTTGCGTCAGCAGAGCATGATCGGGGCCGTCTTCTTCGCCGTCCAGCGAGTTTGCCCAGCGGCGAAGTTCTTCTGCGATCGGTTGCTTCATCCTCTCTCACCCCCAGCGCGGTTGATCCGCTTCATTTCGTCGGAGATACAAGCGTTCCGCATGCTCTCG
>NZ_JMIR01000086.1 GCF_000714935.1 Tumebacillus flagellatus | reverse complement strand
CTGACGAGCAAACGGTGTTAGAATGCACCATCGAAAAAGAGAACACATAGCACCAAGCCGAAAAATTCGCGGACCTACGGGTCTGCTTTTCGGCGTTTCAAAACCAATCTGAGGAGGACGATGGAAGATGGCACAAACGGCAATGCAGTTCGTAATCGCAGGGATGGAGCAAACCACCAGCTACGAAACGATGAAAGCCGAAGTGGTGAAGCTCCTGAAGGGCTACAAAAAGTTGGGCGCGCAGATCAACGCCGCGAAGCGTCGCTCCGAGGGCAAGAACTTGGTCATCCACCCGTTCCGCCTCGACCCGGATCTGTTCCAAGCGTTCAAGACCGTGGGCCGCGCCTACACCGCCGACAAAAACGAGCTGATGCACCGCGAGAAGGCAGAGCGCTTGTTCCAAGAACTCGCAGCGAAAACGGGCATGGACAGTGAAACCCTCGACCAGATCGCCGGTCTGTTCGCTGGCACCACGCCGTTCGGCGGTGAGGGGTACGTGTACGACGGCAAGGTCTACCACATCCTTGACGCGGCGGTAGAGAAAGCCAAGGAGGACGCCTTCCAAGAGATGCTGCGCCTGCACAACCAGAAAGAGATGATCGAGGAGTCGCTTGCCGATCTCAAGAGCTTCGCCCCGCACTTGGAAAAGCTGTTGCGCTCCCGCTACATCGATGGCGACAAGATCGAGTCGGTCTGCCGTACGCTGGGCATCCAGCGCCGCACGCAGGACGATTGGCACCGCGAAGCCATCGGGGAGATCGCCCCGCTGTTGGGAGTTGGGCGCGGTTGGTAGAGTCGATGCGCATTTTCTGCGCAAACCCTGCGCACAGTCTGCGCGATTGGAAGAATAGACCGTGTTACGATGATAGCGTGGAAGTTGAAGCAAGACAGCGACGACGATATCCAGACGACGGATAGACCACATGCAGAGGGCGGGCAGATACCCCGCAACATCGGTGTGGTCATCCTTCACGCGGTCATAGCCAAGCGGTAAGGCATCGGCCTTCCAAGTCGACATCGCGGGTTCGATCCCCGCTGGCCGCTCCACATGCCTGCGCGAGCGCCAACGGTCAAGTGCCACTTGATCCAGCTCAAGCGGGCACCACCGGAACATAGCGCAGCCTGGTAGCGCGCTCGCCTTGGGAGCGAGAGGTCGTGGGTTCGAATCCCGCTGTTCCGACCAGAGCAAGACGCCGCCGTTACCAATTCGGGAAAGGACGGGGCGATAGAAAGGGTGAACACCATGCATTGGCCGTAGATACGCGCAAGACC
>NZ_JMIR01000085.1 GCF_000714935.1 Tumebacillus flagellatus | reverse complement strand
CGAGAGCATGCGGAACGCTTGTATCTCCGACGAAATGAAGCGGATCAACCGCGCTGGGGGTGAGGGGCTGTGATTTCTCTCGAAGACGTACAGAACGTGTGCGACTCCTGCGGTGGCGAAGAAGACGTCTCCAACATCGCCTGCGGCGAGAATCCCGCAGGTACGCACGTTTTCCTCACCAAATGCTCTATCGACCTGTGTAAGACGTGCCGAGCGAATCTGTTCGTGCAGATCGTTCGGTGGGATGCTGCCGAACACGGCCAAGCGTATACCTATGAGCTGATCGATAAGGCGAAGAAAGCAACCGAGGAAGAGGGTGAAGAGATTGTTTAAGATCGACGCCGATGAGTTGCGCGAGATCGCTGAAGCCTTGGAAGGGATGTGCCAAAGTCAATTCGGTATCCCTTCCGAAAATGCCGTGAAAATAGAGTGGGCCGCCGACGAGATCGACCGCCTGCGAAAAGAAGTGAGCCTCAGTGGCATGATCGAGGAGACGTACCGCGACGACATCCGCATCCGCTCCGAGTGGATTCAGAAGCAAGACGAGCAAATCCGCTACCTCACCGGCGAACTCGCCAAGGAAGCGGAGCGCACAGGTTGGATTGGTAACGAAGTCCAACGGCTGGTGAATGTAATCCGGGAAGCACAAAAAGCCGAGTCGTGGGAAAAGTGCTACGACATGTTGGCCGCCGCAATCGAGGTGTATGACGATGCTGATACAGACCGCACGTAGCGTAGCACTGGTCAAAGCCAGCGCCATACCGCCGCTGACCATCCGTCTGGCACCCGCCGAGGACGCACACCGCGCCGCAATGTTCATGAAGCGCATGCCGACCACGACGGACACCCGCTACCTGGTTGCCGAGCGTAAAGGCGAGATCGTCGCCGCCGCGAGCATCGAGATCACCGACGGCATCGGCGCCGTTCACTTCCGCTTCATCGACGACGAGCACCGCGCCCGCATCGGATTCGAACTCGTCGGCATGGTGAAAGCACTCACGTGGGCGTGGGAACTCAACGAAGCCCACTTTCCTGACAAGCAATTCGCAGACCTGTACCGCGAACGCGACATCCGCATGGTGCGCGGCGAGTACCGACTGGAGTACGCCGGAGGGCAATACCGCCCGGGCGCGCTTGAAGGGAGGTGAGAGCGATGACCGAGCGATACCGCCAACTGCTGGACGTGCACAACCGCACCGGCGCGCAAGTCGGCGAAGGCCTGAACGACGCGCTGGCAGAGCACAGAGCGAACCGCCGAGCACGAAAGGCGCAGATGGGGCACTTTGACCCGCGCCGTGGCATCATCATCCGGGCAAACGAAAACAGGCCCGACGCTGGAACGTCGGGCCTGCAGATGGAGCTCTNATCATCCGGGCAAACGAAAACAGGCCCGACGCTGGAACGTCGGGCCTGCAGATGGAGCTCTTTTGAAATATCTCACAAACAGTGTACCACGGAACGAAAAATTCAAGCAAATGGAGCGTGAGCGATATGATCGGATTCAGCGTAAAAAACCTCCCGAACGGCGAAGTTTGGAAACTCCGAACTTGGACCTTCGAGGAAATCACCTGTGAAAAGTTGGACATTTCCATCGCCGCCTTCCTGCAAAACCATGATGGACCGATGGAAGTGGTTGACATCAAGTACAACCACGGCATCGCGCCGAATGGCGTTGACGATGTGTTCATAACTTTCTCCGCTATGCTGATCTTTTACGAGTTGGCGGAAAAACGTGAATCAAAGTACAAATCGCAAGCACTCGATCTGATCGGAGTTGAAAAAGAATGAACCTGATCGCAAAGCTGGCACCTACCGAAAGACCGAAAAAGACCTTCAACCACGCTGACCGCGAGCAAGGCAAGTACAACTTCGCGGATCCGACCGAAGTATCCGTGCAATTCCGTTTCTGGCTCCGCCCGGACGCACCGAAGGAGTTGAGCCGTTCGTTCCTCCTCCCGCCGGATAAAGACACCGTGTCTGACGGCACCGCGTTGGAGATGGCGATGGAGCTGAAAGCTATCTATGACGGGTACTTCTTCACTACCAACAAACCGAAGATCGCCGCGCTGGTGGCGTATCTGGAGGAAATGGAGATCCAAGACCAGCGGGACCTCGAAAAGTACAACCTGCAACTCGCGTACTTCACCGCTGCGGAGCAACTGGAGAAAGCCCGCAAGATCACGCTCAACACCCTGAACGCCTTCAAATTGGAAATGCCGTTCTTGGACGTCGTCCGCATCCACTTGACGGAGTACCCCGAAGACGACAAGGCCGAACTCGATATCATCGGGCTCGCTGATCAAGTCAGAGAAGGAGTTTCGTTCATCAACGTGGATATCGCGACTCTGGGCTTCCACGACGACGAGCTGGTGCTCAACGAGCGCGGGAATCTGGTGCTCAAGAAAGCGGGTGAGCAGTAATGGGTACGCTTCAACTCCCTCAACAAATGATGCCGACGGCTGGCACCTTGAACATGACCGTCGACTACGCTCAACTGCAACAACGAATTCAACAGTTGCAAATGTTCGTGGCGAACTACATGGTTCCCGGCGAGGATTTNTGCAACAACGAATTCAACAGTTGCAAATGTTCGTGGCGAACTACATGGTTCCCGGCGAGGATTTTGGAACTATCGAGGGCGTCAACAAACCGACCTTGCTCAAATCCGGCGCTGAAAAACTCTGCGACGTGTACGGACTCGCAGCGGGCGAACCGCGCATCGATTACGTGCGGGATGATTCGAAATCTCCGACTTACATCTCCTACACGATCACCTTGCCACTGGTAAGCCGAGCGGACGGACGCGTGATCATGCATGGAGTTGGCTCCTGCAACTCGCACGAGAAAAAGTACAAGTGGCGTTGGGTATTCGAAAACGAGTTGCCCCCAAACCTCAATCCGCAGTTACTTAAAACGAGATCGCGGAACGGAAGAAATGGATCCTACCTGCAATATCAGATCCCGAACGACGAGGTCGACGATCTCGACAACACGCTTCTGAAAATGGCGAAGAAACGCGCGCTCGTCGATGCAGTATTGAGCGCAACGCGGTCATCTGCTCTCTTCACGCAAGATGTTGAGGACATGGACTTAGAGATCAAATCGCAGGATACCAGCAAACGCGATCAGCAACGCCAAGATCGTGCCGCTGGAAATCAACAATCGACGGGTTACACCGGAAACAAAGGTGGGAAAAACCCGAAAGGTCAGGTCTACGACCTCCGCACTCAAATGGGGATGTCATGGGATGATCTTGGGAAAGCGGCATCCGCCGCGCTGGGCCGAGAGATCAAGAAAGTCGTTCAAGATGTGAAGGACAACGAGTGGCAGACCATCCTCGATCACATGATCCGCATGAACGGCGGCGGGGAGCCCCCGGCTGGCGGTGACGGAATCGTGATTGACGAGTCCAAAATCGGCTTCTAGGAGGCACGCATGGCACTCTCAGCCCCGATCCCCTGCCCGAAGC
>NZ_JMIR01000084.1 GCF_000714935.1 Tumebacillus flagellatus | reverse complement strand
AACCGGACGATGGTGCCGATTCGGTTTATTTCCGAAGCCATGGGGGCGGATGTGACTTGGTATGCCAAGGCACAGTGGGTGGTCATCCAATTGCCGGGCAAGGAAATCCAACTGATTGTTGGAGATGATACTGCCTATGTGGGCGGCTTAGAAACGAAGCTCGACACGAAATGTATCATGAAGGACGACCGCACGTATGTACCGTTGCGCTTCGTCAGCGAAGCGATGGGAGCGACGGTCGGATGGGATGGAAATCAAAACCTCGTAACCATCTCGTACAACCGAAGTGCCGCAGACAACCCGCACTCGCACCCGTCTGCATACAGCGGCGACCTGTGGGGACGTGAAACACGTACAACCGATTTGCCGAAAAACGCGAGCGACTTCCCGTACGTTTTGGCGGATCTGCCGAATGAGATGTATGAAATGCCGTATCGCAAAATCACAGACGACCCGATTGAGTTACCCATTACTCTTTATGCGGAACAGGAATTCACAAAACAAAACATTGATCTCTGGACAGGTCGTGTACGAACGTATTATCAACATGTATTAAATGTGGACTACAATACGATTGATTCTACATGGGTGGATGAATTTTATGGAACGATCAACCCTGGAGGTCGCGACCGTAATCGTTATTTGAAATATGTGAATTGGGTTAAACAAAACCACATTCAAATCGAGGGAAGCATAGAACCTGAACCGAGCATGATCTATAAGACTTGGCATATTTACACAATGAGGAATAAGGTCACGTTCCGAATTGTAAATTATGACCAAGACAAAGATGTAATGTTGGATAGTATGTATCCAGTGGGTCGATTTAAGAAAGGAGTCTGGTACACCGGGTATGCGGACATTGGACTTGGAACGATGACAATGGGGAATTGGGGACCGACCTTGGCGGTCAACAATGATGCAAGTCTTGTAGCAAACAGCAATATTCATGAAAAGCCATAGCGGGTACTTGATAAATGAATGATTTTATGAAACGATGCTTTCTTGTGCTTGTATGTATCTTCTTTGTTTCCATTCTCCCCCTACAAGCGTGGTCGGATGTTTTAGTCGGGATTGACAAAGGCACAATCTATTTCTCTACAACCGACCACAAAGCCTCAACCGGTATTCGCTACGTCTCCACAGGCTGGACCATCCGCCGAGACAGAGCCTGCGTATATCCAGCCAAGGACCCGTGCAATCCGGATCAAGGCACCTACGGCATGATTCATACGGGCAAGATGGTGGAAGTGGGTCACACGGACAGCGCAGACGGGCAGTATGTCACCACGTAAGATACGAAACTGAGAGTTCTCGTTCGAAAATACGGACGGGGGCTTTTTTATAATCGTTTTGTTTTACTTGTTTTATAGAACTGCAATATTTTTTCCTATATACTAAATAATGCCTGTATCAACAACAAAACCCAAGGAGTGAAGAGAGTGAAAAAGTGGATGTTTCCCCTCGCCGGTCTGACCA
>NZ_JMIR01000083.1 GCF_000714935.1 Tumebacillus flagellatus | reverse complement strand
AGCTTCTGGCTCGAATCGATCTTCATCTATCACTCGTTTAGTTTTCAAGGATCAATCGTGTTTCACTTCCGCATCATCAACCGCTTAACTCTCTCGGCGACAAGGACTATCTTATCATGCCCGCAACATCCTCACAACAACACTTTACGCTCATTCCTGAACAAATTTACGCGATCCCTGTCGAATCAAGGGACCGCGTAAGATAAGCTCCTCATTTTGTTTACATGCTCGTTTTTTCTACCAAGGCTGTTTTCATTCGATTCAGACCTTCTACCAAGACCGCACGCGGGCACGCGAGATTCAGCCGCAAGAATCCCTCGCCGTTTTTCCCAAAAGCGGAGCCTTCGTTGAGTGCCACTTTCGCTTTTTGATACATCCATGCTTTGAGTTCTTCTCCGCTCATCCCGAGTGACCGCACATCCAGCCACGCCAGATACGTCGCTTCCAGCGGCATGACTTTGATTTGCGGCATCCGCTCTGCGACAAATTCACGGAGATAATCGTAATTCCCCTGTACATACTCCCGCAATTGATCGAGCCACTGGACCCCTTCTGTATAGACAGCCTCGGTCGCAATCGGCGCAAACGTGCTTTCTCCGCCTAAGTTCAGCGCGTTCAAACGCGCAGTAAACTGACGGCGCACGGTGTCGTTGGGGATGACCGCCGTGGACGTATGAATTCCCGCGAGATTGAACGTCTTCGTAATCGAAAACAGCGTCACCGAATTCTGCGCGACCTCGTCGGACAGCGACGAGAACATCGTATGACGGTGTCCCCTCATCACGAGATCGAAGTGAATCTCGTCGGAGATCACGGGAACGTTGTACTTCAAGCACAGCTCGCCGACTTTGCGCAACTCTTCCGGTTCCCACACGCGCCCCACCGGGTTGTGCGGGCTGCAAAGCACCAACACCTTCGCGCCGACCTTCAGTTTTTCTTCTAAGTCTTCATAATCCATTATATAGCGCCCGTTCTGGCAGCGGAGCGGGTTCTCGACCACTTTGCGGCCATTGCCGCGAATGATCCCAAAAAACGCATGATACACCGGTGTCTGCAAAATCACTTCATCGCCCGGCTCCGTATAGATCTCCAGCAGGAGGGCGAGCGACGTCAGCACGCTCGGACTGGATGAGACCCACGCTTGCGGAACCTCCCATCCATGACGATTCTTCAACCACGCCAAGATCGAGTCCATCGTCGACTGCGGTTTGACGTTATACCCAAACACCCCATGTGCCACACGCTCCGAAAAAGCGCGTTGCACCTCCTCCGGAGCTGGAAAGTCCATATCCGCCACCCATAGCGGCAGCACTTCCGCCGACCCGAACAACTTCTCGCCAAGGTCCCATTTATACGAGTTCGTGCCCCGTCGTTCCACTATCTGATCGAAATTCATCGTTCTGCCTCCTTTTACCACCATTGTACCAAAAAGCCCGATCTCTGAAGAGATCGGGCTTTAATCAATCGTATGAACTTTGGAGCGGAAGACGGGATTCGAACCCGCGACCCTCGCCTTGGCAAGGCGATGCTCTACCCCT
>NZ_JMIR01000082.1 GCF_000714935.1 Tumebacillus flagellatus | reverse complement strand
GCGCCGATGGTACTCGGACCGCAGGGTCCCGGGAGAGTAGGACGTCGCGAGGCAACAGCAAAGCGAACAATGAAAAGACCTGATCCATCGCGGATCAGGTCTTTTTTGTAGGTAAGTACCTTGCATCATAGAGTAGTTTGTTTTATTATGTATCTTAGATAAATCTTCCAATGGAGGTGCGGGGTGGAAATTGACAAGGAGATTTTGAAAGGGTATGTCGACACGATCATTTTGGCCACGCTGCGGGAGCGTCCTCTGTACGGGTATGAACTGGCCAAAACGGTGCGGGAGCGCAGCCTTGGGAGCTTTGAACTGAAAGAAGGCACGATGTACTTGGCTCTGAAGCGCTTGGAGAAGAACGAATTCATCGAATCGTATTGGGGGGACGAGGAAGCAAGCGGCGGCGGGCGGCGAAAGTATTACCGCTTGCGGCAGGCGGGGGAACAGAGGTACTTGGATAAGAAACGGGAGTGGCAGTTTGTGAAACAGACCATGGAGACTTTTTTCAAGGAGGGGACGAGAAGTGAAGGCGATTGAGGGGTATCTGGAGGATCTGTACCGCGATGTTCGCATTTCGAAAGAAGCCGCCGAGCTCAAGGCCGAGATGAGAGGTCATCTGCAACAGGCGGTGGAAGAGCTGATGGCAGAGGGATTGTCCGAAGAAGAAAGTGTGCAAGTGGCGTTAGAGCGGTTCGGAGATCAAAAGCAATTGGTTTCCGAGATGGAGGGCGTCTTGAAGGTGCAACGAGTCTTTGCTAAGAACCTTTTGAGGACGGCGCTTGCGTTTTTGGTGGTCGGGTTTGCTGTGCTGGCGGCTATGAGTTGGATGCAATCGGATCTTGAACGAAACTGGTATTCTCAAACGATGTCATGGGTTGACGATGAGAGGACAGTATTGCCGGTTCAAAACCAGCAGAAGTTGACGGAGATGGTGTTGGACTCTGCGCTTCTGCACGGGATTGAGATCGATTCGGTCGATCCCTCGACGTACGAACCTGCCCATAAGTTCTATTCTTATGAAAAAACAGACTCAGGCCCAATCATCTGGCCGATCCTGCCGGGGTTTGGCGGGAAGTCGTATGTTTATGGCCCTTGGATGCTGACGTTTCATTACCGAGATTTGATCGGAACAGGAGCCGCCGTTTTTGTTTTTTGTGCGATCGTCTATTGGGTGCTCTTTGCGGTGTGGGGAACGGTGAATGCGTATCATCGCGGACGGTTTCATTGGGCTTGGGTGTTCGTGTTTGCGCTGTTTAATGTGCTCGGCTATTTGCTGTATTGGGCCGAACAGAAGAGATGGAGGTTGCTGTCGCCGAAGTTTGCGTAGATTTGTTCGAGCGGTGGTCTTGAGCGGCGCGGGTGGACGTGATAAGATAACACCTGTCGCCGCGAGAGACACGGTGATAACGAGAAAAAATTACCTGTTGCATTTGTGAGTGCAACGTGGTAGAGTACTAAGAGTCGCCACTGAGCGACGCGATTGATCCTTGAAAACTAAACGAGTGATAGATGAAGATCGATTCGAGCCAGAAGCTCTTACTA
>NZ_JMIR01000081.1 GCF_000714935.1 Tumebacillus flagellatus | reverse complement strand
TGGTGCTGGACGAGCTGCCGCTTTCGCCCAACGGCAAAGTGGATCGCCGTGCCCTGCCGGTGCCGGAAGAGTCGCACTCGCAAAGCGAGGAAGTTGCAGTTCTGCGCACACCGCAGGAAGAGATCGTCGCCGGCATCTTTGCAGATGTGTTGCACCGAGAACGGGTCAGCGCAGACGATGACTTCTTCTCGCTGGGCGGTCACTCGTTGCTGGCGACCCAAGCGGTCTCGCGCTTGAAAAAAGCATTGGGCGTAGAACTTCCGCTGCGCCTGCTGTTTGAAGCCCCGACGGCGCGTTTGCTTGCCGCCCGCATCTCGCAAGAGGGACAAGGACTGCGCAAGCCGCTCCTCCCGGTCTCGCGCGAAGAACAAGGCATGCCGATGTCGTTCGCGCAACAGCGCCTGTGGGTATTGGAACAACTGGTGCCGGGCACGTCGCTGTACAACATGCCGATGGCCGTGCGACTGCAAGGGCACCTGCAAACGGAAGCGCTCCTTCTCAGCCTGGCTCAGATTGTTCAACGTCATGAAGCCCTGCGCACCACATTCGCCGAGCGAGACGGACGTCCGGTTCAAGTGATTCACGAAGCGATTGAGACCCATGTTCTCCAAACCGACTTGCGCACCGAACCGATCGAGCAGCGTGAACAAAAAATGAGGCAACTGGCAACCGAGGAAGCGGAGAGACCGTTTGACCTCACCGCAGGCCCGCTGGTTCGCTTCCATCTCCTGCAACTTGCGGATGAGGAGCACGTCCTGCTCTTGAACATGCACCACATCGTGTCGGACGGCTGGTCGATGAACGTCTTGATGCAAGAGTTCGTTTCGCTCTACGGAGCGTTGGCAGCAGGTCAAACGCCGACGCTCGCCGAGCTCCCGATCCAGTATGCCGATTACGCAACCTGGCAGCGCGAATGGCTGGAAGGCGACGTGCTGGACGAACAAATGGCGTACTGGAAAGAGCAGTTGGGCGGCGAACTGCCGGTTCTGCAACTGCCGACCGACCGCCCGCACCCGTCGGTGCAGACGTATCGCGGTCAAACGGAACTGTTTACTCTGCCCGCCGAACTTGCCAAGGCACTCCGATCGCTGTCCCGCCGTCAAGGGGCTACGATGTTCATGACCTTGCTGGGCGCCTTCCAACTGTTGCTCTCGCGCTACAGCGGACAGGAAGACATCGCGGTCGGCACGCCGATTGCCGGACGCACGCAAGCGGAGACGGAAGGTCTGATTGGCTTCTTCGTCAACACGCTGGTGATGCGCACAGACCTTACGGGCGACCCGACCTTCGAAGAGTTGCTGGGACGCGTGCGGGAGACGGCGCTCGGGGCGTATGCGCACCAAGACGTGCCGTTTGAAAAATTGGTCGAGGAGTTGCAACCGGAGCGCGACCTCAGCCGTTCTCCGTTGTTCCAAGTGATGTTCACGATGCAAAACGCCTCCTCGATCGACGTTGAACTGCCGGGACTGACCCTGTCCGGAATCGAAACGGACAGCCAAGTCGCCAAATTCGATCTGACGCTGAGCCTGGCGGAAGAGGAGAACGGACTGTTCGGTGCACTGGAATACAACGTCGATCTGTTCGATGCCGCCACGATCCAACGCATGGTCGGTCACTTCACGACCTTG
>NZ_JMIR01000080.1 GCF_000714935.1 Tumebacillus flagellatus | reverse complement strand
TGGTCAGACCGGCGAGGGGAAACATCCACTTTTTCACTCTCTTCACTCCTTGGGTTTTGTTGTTCATACAGGCATTTATTAGTATATCGGAAAAATTTATGCAGTTCTATAATAGATCGATTCTTGATTATTATTGCAGATGAAATTTAAAATGGGGGAGAATGAGGTGAAATAATGTTACAAGCAGACCCCCAGAATCTGCGCTATGCCGCCTCGCGTCTTTCGGCAGGGGCGAGTGAACTTCGCAGGCTTGCCAGTCGAGCAGTCGGGTACAAAACGGAGCTCGTCACGACGAATTGGAGAGGGACGGCTTCTCAAGCGTTTGACCAAAAAGCGGAACTTCAAGCCGGCTACCTCCGAAAAACCGCCGATGCCTTGGAAAAAGCGGTTCCCGCCTTGAACCAACTGGCCAATCACATCGACAGCATCATGGACTTGCGAAGGCGGGCGGAGCAGTTTGAGCAAGCAAGTTGGGAATACGGCGGGGATTCGATCGATGATTTGCACCACCGCCAAAACCTCGCCCGCCAAGCAGCCTCCTTGCGTCAACAAGCCGAGTGGGAAGCGAATCAAGCAGATGCAGCGGCTGCCAGTCAGTTCCATGAGATCCTGTCCCTGATCCCAGGGGTTGGCGATCTGTTGAACCAGCACCATGAGATGCCGACAACCACCTTGGCTGACATCAAGCGTCAAGATGATATCCACGAGACGTTGATCGAAGCGATCTTCCAGTTTTACAAGTCGAAGCAATCCGAGGACTGGTCTGACGCAGAACGTTCCGAGACGGCCTCGCAATATTTGATCGACACAAACAAGATGAGCAGCCAAGACCTGTACAACATGCTGGAAAAACTGCTGTCCGACGATGAACGAGCCGCACATTATCAAAAACTTATCCAAGACCACAACTTCGACGCCGACGCCTACTTGGAGAATGATGCAGGGTATAAAGGGTACGTGTTCGAACAAGCCTTCCAATCTGAAAGCCCTGGCAGCACGGCCATCGCGGGAATCCAATTCGCCGTGTTTACCATGAAGGCGCTTCTGCCTAAATTTCAGGCTGACCGAGGGGCTTCTACTAATGGAGTCGTTCATATATCAGGTGAAGGTGCTGATTGGATAGGTCAGAGGAACCCTGTATGGTTGAGCGATAATTTTAAGGTTGTTAATTTCAAAGGGTCCGTAAAAGTCAATGGAGAAACTAGAGATGTAAGTCGAAAGGTTTACCAAAATGCCGAGATCGATTGGGAGTATGTCGATCCAAATACCGGATTAACGAATCGGGAACGAGCAAAAATGGGAAATGCACCAATAGGGCCAGATGGGTTTCCCATCGAACTTCACCACACTATACAAAAGGAACCTGGCCCAATGGTTGAGTTGACATATACTCAACATAAACAATATTACTCTACGTTACATGGACTGATAGAGGATGGGAATAGCTTTCGTAACAATGGCATGCTTGAAAAGCAGTACAATAATTTTAGGGCAAAATACTGGCGATGGAGAGCCAATCAGTTAGACTGAGTAATTTTCTAGTTTGGAGGAATTTGGATGAATCAGCAAGACATAAAGATTCTGATCACTAGCCAGGAAGAAAGTTTTTTCTTTACCGGAGGTGTAGGAGAAGAGGACATACAGGACATAGAAGCGCAGCTCAATGTTGAGGTTCCAGAAAGTTACAAATGGTTTCTGATGAATTATGGATTTGGCGGGATTAACGGTGTGTTGATCAATGGTGTCGCTCTTGATAAATCCCTGCAGGTCGTGAAAGCTACAAAAAGTCTACGGGAATATGGACTGCCGGAGAGCTTGGTTGTTGTAGAAAACATGGATGAATACGTGTATTGTTTCGATACAGCCCGAATGGATGGAGGCGAATGTCCAATTGTCGATTGGGATCAAAAGTTTGGTATTGGAAAAAAACAATATCGTAACTTATATGAGTATCTGTACGATAGATTTTCCGATGCAATTGAAAATCTATAGTAGGGAATGGTCCTTCATAAAAAATGATGCATACGACAAGAGTGATTGGCGATCGAACGTTTATTGTGACAAGTGAAGATTTTCTAGAACCACAAGCCGAATCGCTGTTAGAACTCATCAAAGGGATCAACAAACTCATTCCATCCATGATGGAATGAAAATACAAGTGGGGTGAACGATTCTTTCAGCCGTTGAACAAAACGGTGTGATGAAACTCGTAGCTCCAAATTATGAGACGAACCCGTTTACCGAAGTGACGGATGACCTTACCTTATCCCTATCGGTTCAGCTCGCACAGAATCATGTGCTTACGAAATTGAGTGTAGACGGAGAAACCTCTCTCTTCCAAGACAAAATCATCGCAGCCAAAGGAGCAATCGATCTGGAGCGTGTCTATCTGGAACGTTCTACACATCAAACAGAAGGCGATTCAGGCTGGTACTTGGGTCCTGTTGACAATTC
>NZ_JMIR01000079.1 GCF_000714935.1 Tumebacillus flagellatus | reverse complement strand
GCTCACGGAGTATACCTATTAATGAAGGACACTTATTTTATCATTATAAGCTAAACCCGAGATTAACAAGTCGATCTCGGACTGCCCTTACTACACTCCAAACTATCACTTCCTGTTCAATTCTTACTCTGAATTCGATTATGGACACACGTTCACACAGTATAGTTCTGGTACTATCTATATCAAGTGTGTGCAATACGGTATTCACGCTGGGCAACAAGCCAACGTAAACTGGATCATTGATCAACTATCTATCGGTGAAACCTATACAGTAAACTTGAAAGGTGATTACACCTCGACGGCTGCAATCCTTAACATGGGTGCCTTCGCTGCTGGCAACTACGTCGTGAGAAATGAAAACGGAAGTAACGCAGGAGGCACAAAATACGACACCGAAGGGAACTACTACGTATATCACTATTAGGAACTTTGAGAAGCCCACTCCCTCTTGGGAATGGGCTTTTTCTATTTTGCACACCCTAGATAAAACATGAAACGATAGGACAGGTGACGAACAATTGAGAAGGGAAAAACTCATTTTGTGTGCAAGTGCGTTGGTAGCTGTACTCCTTAACTCCTCGGTATCAACGGCTCTAACCGTTCCTTCCTTGGACAAAGAGGATGTACTGGCAAAACTCCGTCAACGAGGTTTGGTGACGTCCCTCAACCAGAGCAAGGACTGTCAGGGTTACACGGTCAATCTCACAAGTGTCTATTATGATGGCCCTACCTTGTATGTCGGGTATTCGGTAAAGGTCTCCGCTGTATCAGAAAAGGAGGTACCGATACCTGAATGGGAGGTAGTGGATAGTCGTGAACTTACTCGCTATTCATTCACAAATGACATTGTAAACCGTGCCCAAGGAACTCTCACAGGCGTATTGTCATTGCGCTTACATGGAGACAGGCCAAAATCATTTCAATTGAACCTGGAAGCCAAGAAAATAGGAACGATACAAAGTAACGGTGAATTAAAGTTCTCTATTCCTGTGTCCAGAGAAAAAATTGCTCCCACTCTTTACGAAGGGTCGCCCGAAATCTCGAAGACATTTGGTGACCTCACGATAACTACAAGGAAACTTGTGATGACCCCAACTGTTACAGATCTTTCAGTCCAAGTAAAGGGGCCACGAGCCAAGAGTTTAGTGTTCCGCGTTGAAGATTCTGCAGAAACATACCTTGATACAGGGAACAGTTCAAGCAGACCCTACATGGAGTCCTATCTTTATCATGTAAGCTTACCTTCCCTGGATCTGAACCAAACACCCTATCTCATCTTGCAAGCAGGATATCGTCAGTATGTATTTGGGCAGGATAAAAAGACGTATGACTTGTCTCTATCCACAAAATATCCGATTGTGTTGCCTCATCTCCCGGGTGAAGTTCAGATTCAAGGCATAAATGCCCTCCCAGATAAAACAATACTGACTTACTCCGTGCGGAAGCCCGAGAATCAAATGCAGGAATTCTTACTAGAAGATGGGGAGGGAAAACAATATGCTCCTTTGAGCAACTATCCAAAGCGGGTGGATCGTAAGACTTATACCTATCAATTGGAATATCCCAAGGTTGCTCTAACTCGTGGAAGTAAGCTTCGATATACTGTTATCTATAAAGACGGAAAGCCTGTAGAGCCAACAAAGTTTCCCTATGAAATTAAAATTCCGATCAAAAAGTAGGGGTACGGTGCTCCAACGAGTGCGGGATAAGACTGAAGAGCACATTGGTCTGCGGTTTGCAGTGAAAGGAAGTAAAAACGAAGATGTGTTTCGCAACTGAAAAGTGCAGAGTATCGCGGCGAGGGAATATTTTCCTTGCGGTATAAAAATTCGTACTTTACATGGAGCCTCTATGGGCGTGATTG
>NZ_JMIR01000078.1 GCF_000714935.1 Tumebacillus flagellatus | reverse complement strand
CACGACGAGCGAAAACACGACGAGCGAAAACACGACGAGCGAAAACACGACGAGCGAAAACACGTCGAGTGAGACCGCTCTATTGGGGACATCGGCAAATGAAGGATCAAGAAGAGAAGCTATTTCTCAAATAGTCGACAATAGCAGACGGAGTGTGAAGTCAGAGACCCAAAATTTGAAAGTAGTTCGAGATCCTACTTCTGATTTTACTTATGAGACGGATGTTAATATAAAGGGAATAAGGTGGATTGTTCAATTTAAGATAGGCGGTAAAGGGGGAAGACTTTGCGACCTCAATGACATTGCAAAAATAATGACTTTAGATGCAAATCATTCCCTCTTTTCAAGATATGTAAAGCATGCGAAAAACAGTAAGGAGTACAAGTCCGATCAAATATTATACGCCGTATATTCTATTTATAAAAATCAAGAGTTGATAAACTCTGTTGACCAACTCTTAAATGAAATCACCGAAACTATTAGATTTTTGGGGGAGTAAATGAGTACAGTATATGTATTTGGGGCAGGGGCTTCTTGCGCTGAAAGCGCTCCTTCAATCGCAAATTTTATGGGTAAAGCTTTTACATTGTTGAATCAGTCGGAAGATCCGGAAATTAAACAAACATGGAAGTTTTTACAGGATTATTTTGATAAAGACCCTAGATCTTACGATGAGGCAATTCGAGCCTATCCGCAGATTGATGAGATCGTTACGCTAATCGACTATGCGATAAATAACAATCTAAGTGTCAGCGCCACGCATAGTTCTCAAAGGTTTTACGAGCTACGAAGAGGGCTTATTAACTTTATCTCTCAAACAATTGCAGGTTCTATTAGCAGTGACGCAAAACCCCATAAGAATTTTATTGAAGAGATAAAAAAGAAAAGGGGAACTATTAATATAATTTCTCTTAATTACGACACTTTATTGGATGAGGCAATTATCAATAGTTACCCGAGTGGAGGAATCGATAAAATAGATTACGGATTCGAAGGAGGCGATAGAGATGAAAGCAGGAAATTTAAACTATTAAAATTGCATGGCTCTCTAAACTGGGCACATTGCCCTTTTTGCCAAAATATAAGGGTAGTTGATAAGCCTATTGCACATGAACTTTATAAGGAGATTGATGTTCCATGCAATGTTTGCAAAGGTCATTATGCGGAACCAGTTATGATTACTCCAACGTTATTGAAATCGTACAACATTCCAAAACTAAACAATGTCTGGTTAGCTGCGTCTGACGTTATATCGATGGCTCGAAAAATAGTTTTTGTTGGCTATTCTTTAGCATCAGCTGATTATCCCATAATTGACTTGATGAAAAGAGCAATTAGTCAAAAAAACCAGTTGAAAGAAATAATAATAATAGGGATTAAAAATGACATTGATCAAGTTTGCGAGAGGTACTATAAAATTTTTGGAGATCGTGTTCAAATTAAATCCGATTCTACTGGTTTTAGAGGGCAATCGTATTGGTGAATTTAGGGGGGGCTATAGAAAAACTACCTTTGCATTGATGGAAAAGTAATCTTAGAAAGTACACCCTTGTTTGACACTGAATCTGAGAAAAGGGTTGCAAGAGAAAGTTCTTTTGGAAAATCTGTTTTTATTGGTTGACACTGGAACCCCAACAACGAATGAATGGCAATATTATTTCTCATGACCGGGACGAATGACCGTCCAAACAGGACAACCCGCACGTTTGTTTATCGTGCCGGTGATGTAGGATATGTACCGTTTGTATTCGGGCATTAAATTCAGAATACAGACCAACAAAGTATGTGGTTTTTGGAGTTGTTTAAGAGCTACCGCTTTGCAGCTGTTAAGCTGAAACAATGGATGGCACTCACACCGCATCAACTTGTACAGGTGAGCCTAAAGGTGGCCTCGGGACAAGTGGTCGGTCGTAAAAGACGTTGGATTTTCGTACGATCCACCAAATAAATGAGAAAAGGCTCCTTTCCTATGAAAGGTGCCTTTTTTGCTTGTGCGCCCAGCATGGGCGCTGTCTCTAGGGTGCAAGTCCCGAATGGCGAAGGCAACAGTAGNCTCCGGTCTGAGGAACACGAACCTCATATGAGGCTAGCGATAGTTGGGTGAGCCTGCAAGACAAGGCAAAGCCCTTGTTGCCAAAGGCTATCGAGAGTAAATGAGGCAGATGGATGGAGGGAAAGACAGCGCTCTTACCTGGGGAGGCATGTCGGGCATGCCAATTGAATTGGTAACTCGCATCATGAGGTGCGACTGAACCGGCAGGAGTCAGCAGAGGTCATAGTACCTGCAAAGGAGACGTCCGTGTAGGGAAGGACCGAACATGATTGTGAAGGTTGATCTATGGCAAGTTCGAGAGAAGAACAACGACAGCCGAATATCCCGCGAGGGAGCTATCTTCGAGAGGAAGCGGTGAATCCGCAGGGGATCGAAGAAGTGCCGAGTTCTTCTCCGGCACAAACCACAGAGCTGACCCGCGAAGTGGATGCAAATCACCTTATGGAACAGGTCGTCGAGAGAAACAATCTATTGCAGGCTTTACACCGTGTGGAGAGAAACAAAGGCGTAGCCGGAGTGGATGGAATGGCGACAAAATCCCTTCGATCCTTTCTGCTCCACAACTGGTCGTGTCTTCGTGAGGAACTTCTCAACGCAACCTATAAACCGCTCCCTGTACGTCGAGTCGAAATCCCGAAACCAGACGGTGGGAAACGTTTATTAGGAATTCCGGCGGTGATAGACCGCTTGATCCAACAGGCACTTCTACAAGTGCTGACACCGATCTTTGACCCGAA
>NZ_JMIR01000077.1 GCF_000714935.1 Tumebacillus flagellatus | reverse complement strand
TATTTTGTTTAACTTTAAGAAGGAGATATACCATGGGCAGCAGCCATCATCATCATCATCACAGCAGCGGCCTGGTGCCGCGCGGCAGCCATATGACCCTAAATATAGAAGATGAGCATCGGCTACATGAGACCTCAAAAGAGCCAGATGTTTCTCTAGGGTCCACATGGCTGTCTGATTTTCCTCAGGCCTGGGCGGAAACCGGGGGCATGGGACTGGCAGTTCGCCAAGCTCCTCTGATCATACCTCTGAAAGCAACCTCTACCCCCGTGTCCATAAAACAATACCCCATGTCACAAAAGGCCAGACTGGGGATCAAGCCCCACATACAGAGACTGTTGGACCAGGGAATACTGGTACCCTGCCAGTCCCCCTGGAACACGCCCCTGCTACCCGTTAAGAAACCAGGGACTAATGATTATAGGCCTGTCCAGGATCTGAGAGAAGTCAACAAGCGGGTGGAAGACATCCACCCCACCGTGCCCAACCCTTACAACCTCTTGAGCGGGCTCCCACCGTCCCACCAGTGGTACACTGTGCTTGATTTAAAGGATGCCTTTTTCTGCCTGAGACTCCACCCCACCAGTCAGCCTCTCTTCGCCTTTGAGTGGAGAGATCCAGAGATGGGAATCTCAGGACAATTGACCTGGACCAGACTCCCACAGGGTTTCAAAAACAGTCCCACCCTGTTTGATGAGGCACTGCACAGAGACCTAGCAGACTTCCGGATCCAGCACCCAGACTTGATCCTGCTACAGTACGTGGATGACTTACTGCTGGCCGCCACTTCTGAGCTAGACTGCCAACAAGGTACTCGGGCCCTGTTACAAACCCTAGGGAACCTCGGGTATCGGGCCTCGGCCAAGAAAGCCCAAATTTGCCAGAAACAGGTCAAGTATCTGGGGTATCTTCTAAAAGAGGGTCAGAGATGGCTGACTGAGGCCAGAAAAGAGACTGTGATGGGGCAGCCTACTCCGAAGACCCCTCGACAACTAAGGCGCTTCCTAGGGACGGCAGGCTTCTGTCGCCTCTTCATCCCTGGGTTTGCAGAAATGGCAGCCCCCTTGTACCCTCTCACCAAAACGGGGACTCTGTTTAATTGGGGCCCAGACCAACAAAAGGCCTATCAAGAAATCAAGCAAGCTCTTCTAACTGCCCCAGCCCTGGGGTTGCCAGATTTGACTAAGCCCTTTGAACTCTTTGTCGACGAGAAGCAGGGCTACGCCAAAGGTGTCCTAACGCAAAAACTGGGACCTTGGCGTCGGCCGGTGGCCTACCTGTCCAAAAAGCTAGACCCAGTAGCAGCTGGGTGGCCCCCTTGCCTACGGATGGTAGCAGCCATTGCCGTACTGACAAAGGATGCAGGCAAGCTAACCATGGGACAGCCACTAGTCATTGGAGCCCCCCATGCAGTAGAGGCACTAGTCAAACAACCCCCCGACCGCTGGCTTTCCAAAGCCCGGATGACTCACTATCAGGCCTTGCTTTTGGACACGGACCGGGTCCAGTTCGGACCGGTGGTAGCCCTGAACCCGGCTACGCTACTCCCACTGCCTGAGGAAGGGCTGCAACACAACTGCCTTGATATCCTGGCCGAAGCCCACGGAACCCGACCCGACCTAACGGACCAGCCGCTCCCAGACGCCGACCACACCTGGTACACGAATGGAAGCAGTCTCTTACAAGAGGGACAGCGTAAGGCGGGAGCTGCGGTGACCACCGAGACCGAGGTAATCTGGGCTAAAGCCCTGCCAGCCGGGACATCCGCTCAGCGGGCTGAACTGATAGCACTCACCCAGGCCCTAAAGATGGCAGAAGGTAAGAAGCTAAATGTTTATACTGATAGCCGTTATGCTTTTGCTACTGCCCATATCCATGGAGAAATATACAGAAGGCGTGGGTTGCTCACATCAGAAGGCAAAGAGATCAAAAATAAAGACGAGATCTTGGCCCTACTAAAAGCCCTCTTTCTGCCCAAAAGACTTAGCATAATCCATTGTCCAGGACATCAAAAGGGACACAGCGCCGAGGCTAGAGGCAACCGGATGGCTGACCAAGCGGCCCGAAAGGCAGCCATCACAGAGACTTAAC
>NZ_JMIR01000076.1 GCF_000714935.1 Tumebacillus flagellatus | reverse complement strand
AAATTATTTTTATATTATAAAATATTTTAGTACTAGTGCATATCTAAAAGTATTATAAATAGTTCTACTCAAAAGAAAAAGGACAACCAATCGGTTGCCCACTAATGTCCATTATTCTCTTTCTGCTGCCATTTCTCTAGCGGCGAAACAAGGGAATTTTCAAACGGCGTTTTTGAGGAATTTTCAACTGGTGTTGACATTGGGGAGTATTATTCGCTTACCGAGGAACGGGTCAAGGACGAGATCACCCGCGTTGTGTATCCTCTCAATTTCCCTGTCGAGAAAACGGAGCGGCTACAAGACAATTCAACCAGACCTGGTGGCAACATTTCTTGGGCTTGATACATAATCTCAGAATACTACTAAATGAAAAATAGTAGAAAAAACTCCGATTGTAAGTGTCGGAGTTTCAGTGACTGATCGTTGTGATCAAAAGATATACATCAATTAGCAAGATTACTACTGCCCCAGAGCGTTCTGCCTTGTTTAGTTTCTTAGTGCCCAACAACAGATATAGATTAAACACGATCAAAGCAAGAATAGCTATAATTTTGAACATCAGACCGCCTCCTAACTCAATACACACTATATAATAACATGAACACGAATATCGCACTATCATTTTTAATAATTGACCAATTTATATTTATTTGATAATATTCTCTTATAAATAAGACCATCTATCGGAGGTTCGAAATGAAAAAGATTATCGCTCTACCAATCGCCGCTTCTATCTTGTTTACCACAGTAGGAACTGCAAACGCCACTCAGAGTACACCCACTATTCCACCCCTTGTTGAAGGAACCGCTCCGCAAAAGACTGTCAAGCAAGACATCAAGTATACAGCGGAGGGAAATAAGGTCGTTTCATTTTCAGTAGAGTACCCGCGCGATCCCAAAGCATCGATCGCAGTGAAGCCAAAACAAAAGGTTGATTCTTTTACTTTCACAAAAGACGGTGACATCTTCGAGAATGGTGTCAAGTTGGATCTGACGAAATACGCCAGTGAACAGTTCTATGCACAGAAACCGACGCTACAATCCGGCGGAAGTTCTTGGCTAACCTACTACGATGAGTATTCACCTGGTTACTTCGAAATGTACGGCTATCCGGATGCTAACTTCTTTATGGACTATTCGATAGG
The DNA here is from genome assembly GCF_000714935.1 of Tumebacillus flagellatus. Taxonomy (GTDB): domain Bacteria; phylum Bacillota; class Bacilli; order Tumebacillales; family Tumebacillaceae; genus Tumebacillus; species Tumebacillus flagellatus. The sequence continues at coordinate 1,130 of NZ_JMIR01000076.1, read as the reverse complement.
ATCGAAATTATCCGCTTACAGCAACTACACATTTAAAGTCTCTTCCTTCATCACCTACGCTACAGATGTTGCGAATCAACGTGCTGGTATCGTTCAGAACGGCGCCGCATTAATGACTACACTCGGAATCACGGTTCTGACCGCCGCAACAGTCATAGGCGCGCTGGGTGGCGCGGGCACAGCGGCTGTTTTGGCTTATAACATCTATGATGATAGCAACAGCGGCCACGCGAGCATGAAGAACGCTTATTCCGTTTTGCAATCCTACTAGAAGGCAAAAGACCCCTTGAACGAGGGGTCTTTTGCTACTCTTGAAATAAGTACGCGTACGCACGTTCCAGCATACAAAACGAGAACGGACGTTCTCGGAATATGATCGGATTGCAACAAGGAACCAAACTAGGGGAAGAGCATCGGCTGTAACACTACTCAAAAGAAAAAGGGTAGCCAATCGGTTGCCCACTACTGTCCATTATGCTCTCTCTGAGCACCGCTGCAACGTTAACCCAACACCTTGCATTCAGTTTCTGTTCGAGTCGAGAGCATTTCAAGAAGTTCGTCGATCTGTTCCACAAGCCCGTTATGCTGGAAGATATCCGTTGCCCGCTTAATCAACTCACAGGCAGCATTCGTTTTATTCCTCGCAAACAGGAGGTACGCAAAGTTTTTGTACGCCCTCCCTCTCTCCGGGTGCTCTTGTGGTGCAATCCGTAACGCGTCTGCTACATATCTCCTTGCGTCTGCCAAAAAAACAGCACCATCATCCGATGCCCAGTAGTTGATCAGGATTTCCTCTGCTCGACTGTTTAGATTCGAGACCACACGAATCAGAGATAGGTGATTTATCAGTTCCTCCAAGTCCAATTCAACCGTCAAATCATGGCCGTACCCGCGCTCCATGTTTGCCCGATCCACAGGATTGATTCTGTTGAGTGAATGACCGAGGGCATTCTCCAACATCATCATGAACAGTTGAGCACCCGATTCCATGCGAATAAAATCACTGACGTTCTTCGGCAACACGGTCTGACTCACAGCACGTTCCCCCTGTTCTCTCTCACTTGTCGAGTGAATGACCACATCTCATGCATCACTCGCAAGGCACTTTGACAATCGTTGTGGGACTCGTA
>NZ_JMIR01000075.1 GCF_000714935.1 Tumebacillus flagellatus | reverse complement strand
CTTCTGGCTCGAATCGTTCTTCATCTATCACTCGTTTAGTTTTCAAGGATCAATTATCTTTCAAACAGCGCCGCCCGGAGGCGACTCTTAGTACTTTACCACGTTGCACTCACGAATGCAACAGGTATTTTTTTGATTTCATCATCACCGCGTCTCTCGCGGCGACAAGAGCTATCCTACCACGCCGCATACTCCAGCCGCAATCATCAAATCTTAGAAACAGAACCAACAGGGGAAGGAGCCTCCCGCATGAGCGACAACCAAGACCGCAAACCATTCAAGCCTTTCATCTCCCCGTCCGACCGCCCGCCGGAACTTACGGTCACCGCCGTCGTGATCGGGATCATCCTCGCCGTCATCTTCGGCGCTGCCAACGCGTACCTCGGCCTGATCATCGGCATGACGATCTCGGCGTCGATCCCTGCCGCCGTCATCTCCATGGCGATCATCCGCGGCGTCCTGCGCCGCAACTCGATTCTTGAAAACAACATCGTGCAAACGATCACCACCGCAGGGGAAGCGGTGGCGGCCGGGGCGATTTTCACCCTGCCGGCGCTGTTTTTGTGGAAAGCCAACCCCGGCCTCTATAAGATCACCCTGATTGTCCTCACCGGCGGCTTCCTCGGCGTCCTCTTCATGATTCCCTTGCGTCGCCTCTTGATCGTCAAAGAACACGACCGCCTCCCGTACCCGGAAGGCACCGCCTGCGCCCAAGTCCTCGTCGCCGGAGAAGAAGGCGGCGGACGCGCCAAGTTGGTGTTTGGCGGACTCGCCGTCGGCGGTGTGTTCAAACTGATCGCCGACGGTTTCAAGATGTTCCCGTCCGAGATCGAAACCAAAGTCGCGGGCCTGCGCAACGGCGTCATCGGGATGGACACGCTGCCGTCGCTGCTCTCCGTCGGCTTCATCGTCGGCCCGCGCGTCGGCGCGATGATGGCCGCGGGCGGCGTGCTCGCCTGGCTCGTCCTGATTCCGATGATCGCCTTCTTCGGAGCAAACGGCGGCGCCGTCGCCCCAGGCACGGATCCGATCTCCTCTCTCGACGCCTGGGGGCTTTGGGACAATTACATCCGCTACATCGGTGCAGGCGCCGTCGCCACCGGCGGCATCATCTCGCTCGTGCGCACTCTGCCGATGCTCTGGAGTTCGCTCGCTTCCACCATGCAAGGCTTGCAAGGGGCAAAAAACGAAACCCGCACCCCCGAACTCCTGCGCACCGAACTCGATCTGTCGCGCAAAATCACGTTGCCCTCCGCCGTGGTTCTGCTGCTGGCAGCTGCGTTTCTCCCGCAGCTGAACACCGGCATCATCGGCGCGATCGGCATCGCGCTGTTCGGATTTCTGTTCGTCACTGTCGCCTCGCGCATCGTCGGAGCAATCGGCTCTTCGTCCAGCCCCGTCTCCGGGATGACGATCGCCACGCTGCTCATCGTCACATCGGTCTACCGCGCATTCGGCTATTCCGGAATGGACGGCATGGTCACCGCGCTCACCGTCGGCGCGATCATCTGCGTGGCGCTCGCCATCGCGGGCGACATCTCGCAAGACCTCAAAACCGGCTACCTCGTCGGAGCCACCCCGCGCGCCCAACAGCTCGCGATGATTCTCGGCATCCTCGGCTCCGGTCTCGTCATCGGCTGGGTGCTGCTCTTGCTCAACGACGCCTACGGATTCGGTTCCAAAGAACTTCCCGCTCCGAAAGCGGTGCTCATGAAACTGATCGTCGAAGGCATCATGAACGCAAACATGCCGTGGGATCTCGTCTTCATCGGCGTCGCGATCTCCATCGTGATCGAGCTGCTCGGCGTCGAAGCCCTTCCCGTCGCTGTCGGCATCTACCTGCCGGTGCACACGTCCACGCCGATCTTCCTCGGCGGCCTCGTGCGCTACTTCTACCTGCTTTTGCAAAAACGAAACGCCGACAAACCGGAAGAAGAACGCGTCGAACGCGGCGTCCTCCTCTGCTCCGGCCTGATCGCCGGCGAATCGCTGATCGGCATCTTGATCGCCGGCCTCGTCTCGTTGAAAGTCGCGATTCCGGAAGTCAAAATCGGCGGCTCTCTGCTCGCGCTCGTGGTCTTCCTGCTCCTCGCCCTCTGGGTCGGCTGGATGACCGCGCGGAACCCGCGCAAGACATAACCTCGAAAAAAGCAACGAATAAAAAAAACAACAAATGCAAAAAAGGCTCGATCTTCGCGAAGAAGATCGAGCCTTTCTCAAGTTTGGCGGAGCTGACGGGATTCGAACCCGCGGTCTTCCGCGTGACAGGCGGACATGTTAGGCCTCT
>NZ_JMIR01000074.1 GCF_000714935.1 Tumebacillus flagellatus | reverse complement strand
TATGGTGGAAATCAACTTGCAAGGCAAGGATATCAATCTGCGAATCGGGAAAGACACTGCGACAGTCGACGGTGCCTCCGTTAAGTTGGATACAAAAGCTGTTATGAAGGATGACCGTACCTATGTACCGCTGCGCTTTGTCAGTGAAACTTTAGGTGCGGACGTGAAATGGGATGGTGCACAAAACATGGTGGTCATCATGTTTAACGGAAGTGCAGGAGACAACCCGGATGCGCAACCGTCCCCGACCACCGGAGACCTTTGGGGAAGACAAGTGCGCAAGACCAATCTTCCAAAGAACGCAGCCGATTTCCCGTATATCTTGAATGATGTGCCGAATGAGATGTATGAGATGCCGTATAAGCTGGTTGCGGATGGTACATTGCATGTGCCAAAAGAAGTTTTTGCGACAGATCCTCAGGTTAAAAAATCTAACATTGACCATTGGGTCGACAGGGTGAAGAAACACTATCAATCGATTCTTAATGCCGACTACCACACGATTGACTACTCATGGGCCGATCAAGTGTACAACACGACCAATACAGGGGGAAGGTATTTGCCTGACGTCCAGAAGTACGTTGACTGGGTAAAAGAAAATCACATCCAAATCGAAGGGGCTGTAGAACCTGAACCGTCCATCATCTATGAAAACTGGATGGGATACAACATCCGGATGAAAGTGAAGTTTCGGATTTTGAACTTTGACCAAGACAAGAAGGTTCTCTATGACGTCTATTATAAACCTGGCACTTATGAAAAAGGGAAGTGGTACAGCGGATATGCGGATATCTCTTTGGGCTCGACCACGGGAGAAGCAAATCTGGCTGTGGATAACATTGCCAGTTTAACTTACAATTCAATAATTCGTCCGATGGAGTAATGAACTGACAATGGGACGTTTTTGGAAATCCGTGGGATCTCTGTTTCTCTGCCTTGTTTTACTTCTTATGTTCCCCACACAAGCGAATGCGGACGTTAACGTTCGCATTACAAAAGGTGTCATCAAGTTCGTAACGGTGGACCCCGAAGCTACCACAGGTATTCGCTACGTAACCACTGGTTGGATCATTCAGGGAGTCCCGAAATGCACCGATTCAAACAAAACGCACTGTAATCCGAATACGGGCAAGTATGGCATGATTCAATCGAATAAAATGGTGGAAACTGGTCGTACTGTAAGTGATGGTGTGGTCACCACCTCTTTTGAAGTCGGAGTTGCAGATGTTATGGCCGCTTTACAAGAGGCTGGATTAAGCAACATCAAAGCCGGCGACCCCATTTACCTAAACTCGATCTTCCAAGTTTCAATAGATGGTACGTTAAAACCCACGCATTACTACACGCTTGATGAAATCAAAAATGCGGAACCTTGGGCGGATACGAGTGCCTTTAAACAGTATTACGACATCTTGGCTCAATGGGACCCGCCATCAATACCAATTGTAAAAGGTTTTATTGATGCTCCTGATCAAGTAGACGGCACTGTTACGGAAGTACCTGCAACTTACTCCTTTCAGGCGCAAGTTACTTCGAGCGACAATAAACTCGCAAAATACCAAATTGTCAAAACTGAGCACTGTGATTTTGTGAACGCTGGAGATAAAAGTGGTGCCTTAAGCGGCACGGAAGATGGGTTTTCCGACCTGCCGATTAAGATCCACATCGGAACCAATCAAAACGTAAAGTGTTCTATTACGATTGAGGTTACGGATATTAATAAAACCCCTGCCGAAAACACCGCCCAAAAAGCGGTAATCAAAAACACTCCACCGCCGACTCCCCAAGATGCAGGGGCAAGCGACCTTGACCCGAATTCCTCGGGCAAGATCGGGGCAGACCCTTACCCGACAGAAGCATTCAACGTCGTGCAAGGGATTCCGACCCACGAGAAACTCTACACCCAAGCAGGGGGCAAACGGTATCTCTACGACTATCACTACCAGCAAAAAACCGGGCAAAAGCCCTACCAGATCACCGTAAAAAAAACCTACAACCTGACTTGGCAGGAGCCGCAAGATTCCACAGACGAAGCGGGAAATCCAATTACAACATGGATTAATAAATCCGACACCCAAGTGGTGACCCAAAACTACACAATCATGCGAAACTACTCCTACTGGATCGTGGACAAGCTTCAAATCTACGGCATTGACCATGCGGTGATGTTCAACTACGCCCTTCCAAACGGAAAAGCGACGATGACTCCGCAAAATTACTCGGCACCCTCGGTGAGCGCCACGCATTCCGACGCAGAATCCGCCCACCTCACCGACCCGACGTATAACAAAGTCCTTGACCTCGGATCGCAAGACGTCCCAGGTGGACAAGGCTCGAAGCCGTCAGTGCCAACCGAAGACTGGCTCGCCGACGCCGACCGTTCAGTCGGCAAAATCAAAGTCAAAAACGACCGCTT
>NZ_JMIR01000073.1 GCF_000714935.1 Tumebacillus flagellatus | reverse complement strand
AACCGGACGATGGTGCCGATTCGGTTTATTTCCGAAGCCATGGGGGCGGATGTGACTTGGTATGGTTCTGTTGGATGGGTGCTCATTCAACTTCCGGGCAAGGATGTTCAACTGACCGTTGGGGATGACACTGCGTATGTGGACGGAACGGAAACGAAACTTGATACAAAGTGCATCATGAAGGATGACCGCACCTTCGTTCCGTTGCGGTTCGTCAGCGAAGCGATGGGCGCGACGGTCGGATGGGACGGTAATCAAAACCTCGTGACGATCTCGTACAACCGAAGCGCTGCCGACAACCCGCACTCGCACCCGTCTGCGTACAGCGGCGATCTGTGGGGACGTGAAACCCGCACAACCGATTTGCCGAAAAACGCAAGCGACTTCCCGTACGTTTTGGCGGATCTGCCGAATGAGATGTATGAAATGCCGTATCAGAAAATCGGAAATGAGCCGACTGTGGCTCCGAATAGTTTATATAATGAACCTGAGTTCACCAAACAAAACATCGATTACTGGACTGGCCGAGTTCGCAAGCATTACCAAATGATCTTGAATGCAAATTACAATACGATCGACTCTTCTTGGGTGAATCAGATCTATCCGACCTACAATCCGGGCGGTCTTGATCGAAACCAACTGCTGAAATATGTGAACTGGGTCAAGGACAATCACATTCAGATAGAGGGGAATTTGGAACCCGAGCCGAGCATGATCTACGATTCTTGGGGATACAAGATCCGCAGTAAGTTCTCTTTCCGAATCGTTAGTTATGATCAAGACAAAGACGTGCTTTTGGATGTCTTGTATCCGAAAGGCCGTTTTCAGAAGGGAGTCTGGTACACGGGGTATGCAGACATAAGTTTAGGGACAATGACTTTTGGAAATTGGGGGCCCACTTTGGCGGTTGACAATGACGCAAGTCTGTTTGCCGATAGCATAATTCGTGAAAGATAATTGAGGTTCACATAATGAGGCATACTTTAAAACGTTGCATCCTCGCCCTCTTTTGTCTTTGCATCGTTTCCATCCTCCCTCTGAGCGTTGCGGCCACTACTGTCAAGATACAGCAAGGAGCCATTTACTTCACAACTACCGACCACAAAGCCTCAACCGGTATTCGCTACGTCTCCACAGGTTGGACCATCCGCCGAGACAGAGCCTGCGTATACCCGCCCAAAGACCCGTGCAATCCGGATCAAGGCACCTACGGCATGATTCATACGGGCAAGATGGTGGAAGTGAGTCACAAGGACAGCGCAGACGGGCAGTACGTCACCACCAACTTTGTCGTGCCCGTTGATGCTGTGAACGATGCTCTGAAACAAGCTCATATGGAAGACATCCAGGCGGGAGATACGATCTATCTCAATTCCATCTTTCAAGTATCGATCAACGGGGTTCTACAGGGCACAGAATACACCAATCTTGACGCTATCAGAAACGCCAAAATGCCCGGCGGCAGCACCATCCCGTGGCCGAACCCGGAAGACTTTCTCCAATACTACGACATCAAAGCCCAATGGGACCCGCCGGTCGGTCCGACTGTCACTGCTAAGATTCAAGGTCCAAGTCAGGTGGACGGCACTGTAACCAGTGTGGACGCAACCTTCTCCTTCGTCGCACAAACGACTTCGACGGAACAAGATCTTGCCAAATACGAAATCATCAACACTCAGGGCTGTTCATTCGTCAACGCATCTGACAAAAGCGGGGCGCTAAGCGGAAAAGAAAAAGGACGAACTGGCATCCCAATCAAAATCGACATCGGCAACAACCCTAATGTCAAATGCACCATAACAATTGAAGTTTGGGACACTATCGGCCAACATGCTCAAACAAGTCCCGACCACTCCGTCATCAAGTATTCCGCACCACCCGCTCCGCAAAATGCGGGCGACACCGACCTTGATCCAAATTCCAACGGCAAGATCGGGGCTGACCCGTATCCGAACGATTTGTTCAACGTCGTACAAGGCATTCCGACCCACGAGAAACTGTACACGCAAGCGGGAGGGAAGCGCTACCTCTACGACTATCACTATCAACAGGTAACCGGGTCCAAGAGCTATACAGTGATAGTCAGCAAAACGTTCAACCTTTCATGGAAAGAACCTAAAACTGAAACGGACGCGGACGGCAATACCACGATTACGTATGAGGACAAGACGGAATCGCGATTGGTGGAAAAGACCTACCAAATCAAGAGAAACTACTCCTACTGGACGGTCGACAAGCTCTCCATCTACAGCATCGACCACGCCGAAATGTTCAACTACGCGCTGCCAAACGGCAAAGCGACGATGATTCCGCAGAACTACACAGCTCCATCGGTCAGCGCCACGAACTACGGGTCACTGGACGCTCACATTACCGACCCGGACTATCAAGAGAGCATGACGCTTCCAGATGAAAACGTTCCTGGAGGTCCAGGAGCAAAACCTTCAGTACCCTCCGAAGACTGGCTCGCCGACGCCGACCGTTCAGTCGGCAAAATCAAAGTCAAAAACGACCGCTT
>NZ_JMIR01000072.1 GCF_000714935.1 Tumebacillus flagellatus | reverse complement strand
AAGTTAAGCTTTCCAGCGCCGATGGTACTTGGACCGCAGGGTCCCGGGAGAGTAGGACGTCGCGGGGCACTAGAGAAAGGACTCGATCCGGATGTGGATCGAGTCCTTTTTTGCATAGATTTTTATCGAGAAAGGGGTATCCAAGATGGCCAAACACCTTGTGATCGTGGAGTCGCCGGCCAAAGCGAAAGCGATCAACTCCTACTTGGGAAGAGACTATCTCGTCAAAGCGTCGATGGGTCACGTCCGTGACTTGCCGGAGAAGAACTTTGGCGTTGACATTGAGAACCGATTTGAGCCGCAATATGAAGTGATGAAGGGCAAAGCCGCGCTGGTCAAAGAGCTGCGCAGCCTCGCCAAGTCTTCCGATACGATCATTTTAAGCACCGACCCCGACCGCGAGGGCGAGGCAATCGCCTTCCATCTGGAGCAACTCTTGAAGGGGCCGGGCAAGCGCATTGAGCGCGTGACCTTCCATGAGATCAACAAAAAAGCCGTCCTGCAAGCGATGGCGCAACCGCGCGCCATCGACCGGCACTTGGTGGATTCGCAACAAGCCCGCCGAATTTTGGACCGACTCGTCGGGTACAAGCTCAGCCCGTTTTTGGGTCGCAAGATCCGTCATGGGCTGTCGGCGGGGCGTGTGCAATCTGTTGCGCTGCTCTTGGTGGTGCAGCGAGCGGAGGAGATTGAGAACTTCAAGACCGAAGAGTATTGGGAAATCCATGCGCAGGTGCAGACGGGGACGAAGGAGGCTGTTTTTACTTGTCAGTTGACGACGATCGACGGCAAGAAAGCGAAGGTTCCAAACGGGGATCTCGCGGCGGCGATTGTTGCAGAGGCCAAAGCGCAGACGTTTGGCATCACCGACGTGGAGCGGGCGGAGAAGAAGCGCTATCCTGCTCCGCCGTTCACCACTTCCACGTTGCAACAGGAAGCCTCGCGCAAGCTGCGTTTCGATGTGGCGAAGACGATGCGCGTGGCGCAACAGTTGTATGAAGGGATCGACGTGAACGGACAAACGTCCGGGTTGATCACCTACATGCGGACCGACTCGACTCGCGTGGCACCGCATATTCAACAAGAAGCTATGAAGTTGATCGGCGAGCGGTTTGGACAAGCGTATCGACCGACTCGACCGAACTTCTACCGTTCCAAAGACAGTGCGCAAGACGCTCATGAAGCGATTCGTCCCACGCATTTGGAGTGGACGCCGGAGAAGTTGAAATCGCAGTTGGCGCCGGATCAGTTTCGGTTGTACAAGTTGATCTACGAACGTTTCTTGGCGAGTCAGATGGCGGCAGCGGTGTATGACACGGTTTCGGTGAGCATCCAATCCGGGCGTTTTGGGTGGAAGGCGAACGGGCGTACGCTGAAGTTTGACGGGTTTTTAAAGCTGTATGAGGAGGGCATCGACCCGAAAAAAGCGGGCGGCGACCAGGAGGAGCAAGATGTGACGCTGCCGCCTGTGGAGTCCGGGCAACGTTTGCTCTGCCGCGACATCAAGCCCTCGCAGCATTTTACAAAGCCGCCGGCGTATTACACCGAAGCGAGTTTGGTCAAAGAGTTGGAGAAGCGAGGGGTCGGGCGGCCGAGTACGTACGCGAGCATCATCTCGGTGCTCAAAGCGCGGGATTACGTGATCGTCGTGGATAAAAAGTGGTTTCATCCGACCGACATCGGGAGGGCCGTCTGTCATACGTTGGTCGCGCACTTCCCGGATTTGATCAATGTGGAGTTTACGGCGGAGATGGAGAAACAGTTGGACCATGTTGCCGAGGGTGCGCGGGAGTGGCGGGTGTTGTTGGATCAGTTTTACCGTCCCTTTGCCGAGACGCTGGAGACGGCGATGAAGACGGGGGATCGCGTAGTGCTCGGGGAGCAGACCGAACAGAATTGCCCCGCGTGCGGACAACCGCTGTGGCGGCGGACGACGAAGTACGGTGATGTGTACGCGTGCGGGGGGTATCCGAAGTGCAAGTACATCGTGCCCGTCGGAGAACCGACCGACGTCCCGTGCCCGAGTTGCACGCACGGATTGACCTTGACCGAATCGGTTCCCAAGGGCAAGAAAAAGCCGGTCAAGCAATATTTTTGCTACCAATGCCGAGGTCGTTTTGCGTTCGGGAAAAAAGGCGCGCCTGAGCCCTTGGTTGTGGAAACCGAGCACAAGTGTGACAAGTGCGGCTCGGCGCTCGTCAAGCGCAAAGGGCGTTACGGTGAGTTTTTGGCTTGCAGCGGGTATCCGAAGTGCAAAAACATCCTCAAGATGGACAAAGAAGGCAAACCGGTCGAAGCGGCCTCGAAATTGGTGCAAGTCACGAATCAGTGCTGTCCGAAATGCGGTTCCGTGATGGTTGTGCGCTCCAAGGGCGAGGAGAAGTTTCTTGGATGCAGCCGCTATCCGACGTGCCGGACGACGAGCAAGTGGCAAGACGGCATCCAAATCATCGACGAGTTGAACAGCGAAGAAGTGAAAAAACGCTACAAACAGGTCAAGAAAAAGAAAAAAACCTAGCAGCGCACCCCATGCGGGTGCGCTTTTCTATGTTCCGAGAACAAAAAACAGAGATCCTTTTACGAGATCGAGTAAAATGCGGGCATTCCCCTGAATTTGTTCTGGTATGACGTTCCAGTCAGTTGAGATAAGCCCTGCGGGCATGATAAGATATCTCTTGTCGCCGCGAGAGACAAGCGGTTGGCGCGAGAGTGATCTCGCCGATTGATCCTTGAAAA
>NZ_JMIR01000071.1 GCF_000714935.1 Tumebacillus flagellatus | reverse complement strand
GGACTCGAACCTGTGACCCCCACCATGTCAAGGTGGTGCTCTACCAACTGAGCTATGACAGCAATACATGTTTTGTGTTAAGGTGTCGCGGTGACAAGAACTAATATACAGCATTTCGCGCTTGTGTACAAGCCGTTTAGCGCGAAAATCTCAACAAAATTTGCGATCCGCGCGCGACAGCTCTTTTTTGCTTCAAAAAAAGAGCCTCCTGTGCGGGAGGCTCCTTTTTTGATAGGCGGTTTACAGGCCGTTGATGTCGCGGATCAAGTTGTACACATCCGGGGTACCGATGCCGGACGCGAGGTCGTAGCCGCTGGTTGCCGGGTAGTACAGGTTCGAACCGGACGTGACGTCATGGTACGCGTTGTACGGTTGTGCGGTGTTGAACAGGCTGTAGAGCGTCGGGTTCGCTTGGCCGAGACTTGCTTTGCCGCGGGCTTCTGCATATTGGTTGTTCACAGCCGCGATGCCTGCCCAAAGCGGTGCCGCGCAAGAGGTCCCGCCGAAGACGGTCCAAGAACCTGCAGAGTAGATCGAGTAGCCGGTGTTCGGATCTGCGTCAGCCGAGACGTCCGGAACTTGACGGTAGCCGGTGCTGTAGGAGTTTTGCACGCCCGGTCCGGTCTGCCAGCTCGGCATCTTGTAGACTTTCGAGAGGCCGCCGCCGCCGCCCCATTTTTTGGTGGTGTTTGACCAGACTTTTTCCGCGCCGTATTGGCCGGAAGAGAGCGTCAAGTTCGTGCCGCCTACACCCGTTACGTACGGGTCGTTCGCCGGATTGTCGACGTCGAGTTTTTTCGAGCCGCAGTCGTACGCACCGTCATCGCCCGCCGCTGCAAAGACGGACTGACCTTGCACCGCCATCTGCGAGAGGATGTTGTGCAGCGAGTTCATCGTCGCGGAGTTCGATTGAGATTCGCAGAGACCCCAGGAGATGGAGACGGTTTTGGAAGTGTTGTCGTTGGCGATTTTTTGGTACATGTCCAATTCGCCTTTGTCGGAGTTCGGCGCTTCGTAGACATAGACTTGTGCTTTCGGCGCGATGGCGTTGATCACTTCGATGTCGAGTTCCACTTCGCCTTGGCCGGAACCGGCTGCCCCGTTGTAGTTGTCGACCAGGACGGTTTTCGGCGTCGGAGAGCCGAGACCGTATTGGTTGTAGTAGGTGGTGATGTTGGATTGCACGTAGCCGTCGAATTCGACGAGCGCGACGTTTTGACCGGTGCCGTCGTAAGTGGACGCCAGCGGTGCCACGTCGTACGCGCTGCGCAGCTCGGTCGGGGTGTAGCCGCCGGACGGTCCGGAGCCGACATGCGGAGCGGTCGCTTCCGGTTTGCCTGCGTGGTTGTGGCGAATCGCTTCGTTGTTCAAGCCGGTGACGGAGTTGATCACGCCTGCGATTTCAGACGGAACGGACGGCGTGTTCGCGTTGGCGAAATAGGATTCTCCCTTGGCGTTGGTGTAGTTGTTGATCGTGACGCCGAATGCGGCTTCCAGCTGTTGCACGGTGCCGGACACGGTGACGGATTGGTTGTTTTTCGCGACGTCGGTCACGGACAGGCCGTTGGCGGTTGCGAAGTCGGTGACTTTTTGCACGTCGGAAGCGGTCGGGCCGAATTTGGCTTGGAACTGTTCCGGCGTGAGGAATTTTTTGTAGTTCGCAGACGTCGGGGTGTAGAGGTCTGCGATGTACGCGTCGAGTTGATCCGCGTTGCGCAAGTTCAGCGCAAGGGTGACGGAGACGACGTCGCTCGATGTTTTGTGAGATTTCAGAGTGCCGTGCGATGCGGCGACCGCTTCGTTGCCTTTGAGTTGCACGTGCGGGTTGGCGGAGATCGGTGCGGCCATCGCGCTGCCGACCGGAAGCAGCGCCATGCTGAAGACCGCCAGCATGGTCGGGATTGCAACTTTCGATTTTTTCATTCGGATGGGCCTCCTTTTAGTTATCTTGCTCATTGTGTAATTGTTTCATTAAACTTACTGTTCTATCAGTAACAGTAGTATACTCTAGCACGAAAAATTCAGACAAGATCTAGTTTTTCAAATTGTTGGTAAATTTTTTCTATACATTCCCATTTTTAGTTGTAATTCCTAGAATTTGATCACAAAAAAACACCGTCATTCAAATGGGCATGATACGCCCCTTCCTCGGTATGCAAGAAAGACGCTGCCTGCGGTGTGGCAATTCCAGGAGTTTATAGTCTTCTGCCGTGCCCCTTGCGTCCCTCCTTTCATAGCTTGCATTAACTCCAGCCACGAGGGAGCTTCCACACTTGTCGTAGAAGGGAGGGTCTGATACGCAATGGATTTGAGTCAACACGCCATGCGGTATGTAGGTCAACCGATTGTGGCCCATCACGTAAACGGTACGGTGCATCGCGGGATCTTGCACTCGGTCACTCCGCAAGGGATGTACATCCGGTATGGAGCAGGATACGCTTCGACGGATGAGGTCGAAACCCGATTCACTCATCTTGATCTCCAGAACATGGGGCAAGACGCGGAAGAAGTGTTTTTTGGTCTTGGTTTTCTGCCTTGGCTTGGGCTGGCCGGCTTCTGGGGAGGCGGCTTGTGGTGGTAATGTCGGTACGTGCTAGCAGGATACAAAAAAACTGCCAAAACACGCGATCTCGTGTTTTGGCAGTCTACATAGAAGGTTTGTTTCGTTCGATTGGTGCGATCAACAGGACTCGAACCTGTGACCCCCACCATGTCAAGGTGGTGCTCTACCAACTG
>NZ_JMIR01000070.1 GCF_000714935.1 Tumebacillus flagellatus | reverse complement strand
CGCCGGTCAGCCTTCTCCAAAACTTCCTCGATGTCGTCGCCGTACATGAGCGCTGCGGCTTGCTCTTGTGACGCTTTGATCAGCTCCCGCGCCCGCCACTTCTGCAACACGGTCTCCGCGTAGAAGTCCACGTTCGCCGCCGTCGGGACGCTGTTGCTCAGCATCGCGAGGTAAGCGACACCTCCGACCGACTCAATCCTGCCGTTGTCGGAGAGATGCTTGGAGAGAGTCACCACGTCCACTGGCTCACCCGCGTCGGCCAGCTCCAAGATCGCCTTGTAGATCGTACTGTGCTTTGGCTCGTGAAACTGCTCCGGAACTTCGAGGATATCGCGCACGTCGTGAATCGCGTTCGGGTCCAGCAGGATGGCGCCCAGCGTCGCTTGTTCGGATTCGATGTGGTGGGGGAGCTCTGGTTTCTGCGTCTCTTCGTGCTGTTCGCTCATCCCTTACACCTCCTCGTCTGGACCCAGTTGCTCGGAGTAGCTGTTCAAGCGCCAATCCTCGCCGGTCATGCGTGCCGGGATGGAGAGGAGCGCCACCCGCGAGCGGAGCGCGTCGATCTGTTCGGGGAACTTTTCATAGTGCTGCTCGTAGGCGCGGTACGGTTCGAAGTTGCTGGTGAACAGCGTCAGGAGTTTGGCGGCGGCGCGGTAGTTCAAGATTTTGATCATGCACTCCAACCCGTACTCCTTCAGGCGCGGCTCTTGCGCCAGTTCGTCGATGCCCAACACCGGACAGGTCATGTACCGTTCCAGCACATCCTCTTCGCAATCGTTTTTGATCGCCTCGCGCAGTTTGTCGATCATCCGGTCAGCCCGGACGAATACGGCGAGGATGCCACGGTCGTTCAGTCTGTTCAGCACGGCGAGCATGAGGTGCGTCTTGGCGATGCCCGGCGGGCCGTAGAAGTAAATCCCCGTTCCGCTACCGTCGCCGTCAGCGAGGTCCGTTGCGCGCTCCAGAATTGAGCGGTGCCGCCTCGCTTGCTCCACTGGAAAGTTGTCGAAGGTGAAACCGCGTTCCTTATCGGTCATACCCGAAACTCTCAGCATTCGTTCCTGCTGTTCGCGGGCTTCGTGCGCCAGATGCGGTTTGCACTTTACGCCCTGTTGGAGCTTGATCTTACCGTCAGCGACGTCGTACTTGGTGACGTAACCTTTGACCAGCTCCTCGCGCCAGCATTCAGCGTAGCCGGTGCAGTTGCGGCACCGATCCAGACAATTTGCCGCATCGAGAAGGTCGCCGCCGTAGCGGTTGATCTCTGCGTCCGTGACGTCCGCCAACTTCGGCAACCGTTCGCGGAGCAGTTGGATCGTCCGGGCGCGGGCAAAGTTGCTTGTCGGCTTCTCGATCTCGCCGATGTGTTCCATGCGTTGTCACTCCGTTCTCACTTCTGCCCCGCCTTGAACCGCTCTGCGGCCGTCATCGGGGTCTGTCTCATCTCCGGTAGCGAGACGATTTTGCTTCCAGATCGACGGTGCTGCGACTGTGACTGAACGTGCTGTTTCTCCTTGCCTGCGTCGACCTGCTCTGGCGTCGTCCAGCCGTTTTTCTTCCAGTCTTTGAGAATCTTTGCCATGTACGGCGTGCTGAGCTTTTTGTGCAGGACTGCCTCTTTCAAAGCCCGGGTGATTAGGGCGGGAGCGTGTCCGTCGTCGTCGATCCAAGCGTTGATCTCGTCTCGGTCGAAGTCTGAAAACCTAAGACCTTCGGCACCGAACTCCCGGACGATCACCTGCAGCATCTCCTGTTCTTCGTCCGCACGTGTCCGCGTTGGGGGAGGAGGAAGAGGAAGATCTTTTTTCTCTAAATTCTTTTCATTCTTGTTTGTGTCAGCCTGCGGGCAAGTTGCTGTCAAACTGCTGTCAGTCTGCGGGCAATC
This sequence comes from Tumebacillus flagellatus, assembly GCF_000714935.1. Classification (GTDB taxonomy): domain Bacteria; phylum Bacillota; class Bacilli; order Tumebacillales; family Tumebacillaceae; genus Tumebacillus; species Tumebacillus flagellatus. The sequence continues at coordinate 1,024 of NZ_JMIR01000070.1, read as the reverse complement.
TGTTGTCAGGTTGTGGTCAAAACCGTTGTCAGGTTCTGCGTCTGAACCCTGATAAAACTCCCATTTCACAACGGTTACAACGCTGAATTTGTTGTTAGCTTTGATGTCAAGATTTCCCCATGTTTCGAGTTTTTTTAGCCAACTCCACAGTGTAGATTCGGGGACTTGGTCGGATTTTTTCGCGCCGGAGTTGAATTCCTGACAGAGCACTTTGCGCCCCGTCACGAACTGTCCGGCCTTTAGCTCCACCATCTGCCGCTCCACAAGAACCGTCGTCGGTTTGTGGGCGGCTTTCATGAGGCAGAGCGTCCAGAGTTTGAAAATGTAGGGGTCTTGAAAAATGGGGCTCTCTTGGAGCTTTCGGTGAAGCTTTATCCACCCTTGCATGTGCCGCCCTCCATACCGTTTATCTTGCCTGTGGAGCCGTTTTACGGGCTCCGGGGTGCATCTGTGTCATGAATGCGGCGAGCTTCCATACGCCGCCGATGCGGACGCCTGCTGCGAGAACTTGCGTGCGCTTGTCCATCGTCAGAACGGACCGTCTACGGCGGTGTCGCCGGAGTAGATCGGCTGGAAAGTGTCAGGGTCAACGAATCGGGCGGCATTCTCGTACGCGTTGAGCACCGCCTCGAACGCTTCAAAGGGCTGATATCCGTCGTACATCAGTTCCTCGTTGCAGTCGCCGTTGCGAATTTCCAAGCTCGCGCTACCATCGGCGAAGGCGGGGGTGTAGATGAAAACCCGTCCGCCTGCCATCACCGCTTGGCGGGTTTGTGCGTCTTGCAGCATGTCGGCCTCCTTACTCCGGCCAGTCTGCCGGATCGTATAGTTCTTTCAGCTCGGCGATCTTTTCCTCGATCCAGTCACGATGAGAACGCCGGCGTGAGTCAATCTTCCAGTGGCAGGTTCCGCTATTGGTGCTGGGGCCGCAGAGGGCGGCGATGTTCCACGGTTGGTCGCCGCGCCCTCCTTGGCTTCGTTGGGTGAGGTGTGCAAGCTCCAGCCGGTCAGCGTGCGTGCCGGG
>NZ_JMIR01000069.1 GCF_000714935.1 Tumebacillus flagellatus | reverse complement strand
AGCTTTCCAGCGCCGATGGTACTCGGACCGCAGGGTCCCGGGAGAGTAGGACGTCGCGAGGCATCGATTCAAAATCAAATAACAAAGCATAAAAAAGTCTCGTTCCCGAGTGGAACGGGACTTTTTTATTTCTCAAACATTTTCGGAATAACCAGGTGCTTGATCCATATGAATAAATCGTGTAAGGAGTTACTTCACTTCACTATGGATAACGAGTAGGAGGTTTGTTAAGTGGCAGAAGAGTTCGTATTTCACGATTTACTTGCTGCGATCAAGGACTCCGTGATCCAAGCAAATTCGGCAGCACAACAATCCTCGCTGGAGAGCATTCTGACTTGGTTTGAGAAAGACGGATCACCGAAGATGACGGAAATCCTGCTGCCTTCGATGAGGCCGGATGCACCTGTTGAGAGCATCAAAATTCCCTTGATCACCTTGATTCCTTTGTCGAGCACCAAGATCGACCGGATGACAGTCGAGTTCAACGTGCAGTTCGCGGATTTGATTACGAAGTCGGATGACAGCCCTTTTAAACAAAGTTCGTTGGGTGCAGCTGTTGAACCGTCGAACCAAAAGGACCTGACTTCAAACTTTGCCAGACGCGGCAAGGACAGCGAGCCGAATCTGGCAAGGATTCAAATAGAAATCAAGGGCACTGAACCGCCCGAAGCGTTGATGCGCATCAACGACCATCTTCTGAAGTACCTACCTTAATGTCCGAAAGGGGAATGCATTATGTCTGAACTTGTGAACATGTCTGAACAGTTTAAAGGCTTCCGATGCAAGATCTGATCGGTGCACCAATCAAAGCGGCTTGCGACGCGCAGGTGGCTCTGGCGAAAGCGACCGCCGACTTCATCACCACCGTCGGGATTGAAAAGGACAAAGACGGCAAGCCTTTGGGACCGCGCCATGTGACGTTCGAGTACAACCGCATGGTGGAAAACCCGTCGTACAATCCGGCGGATGCAAGCTCCAAGCCGTTTGTTGATCAGCATGTGGAAATCGCGGTCCCGTTGCTGGCGATCGTGCCGATTCCGAACTTGGGGATCGATCTCGTGGATGTGACGTTTGATATGGAAGTCAAATCGTCGTTCCAATCGAAAGACAACTTTTCTTATGAAGTCGGCGGAAGCGTGTCCGGGAGTTTCTGGGGCGTGACGGTTGAGGTTCACGGCAGCGTGACCTCTTCGTCGGAGAATACCCGCCAGAGCGACAATTCCGCTCGCTACCATGTGCAAGTGCATGCCAAGGACAAAGGCACGCCGGAAGGTCTGGCACGCGTGCTCGACATGCTCCATCAATCGATCACACCGGTTGTCAAAGAGCCGGTGAAAGTCACCACTGCGTAAAGCGAGGTTTGTTCAATGAGCGACACATTTGACATCGCGGACATGCGCTTCCTCAAGCGAGTCGTCATCGGGAACACCGACCCGGCGAACTTGAAAGACGAAAGCGTGATCCAGAAACAGATGGACTACTTGAACCGCTGTCTGCAAGACAATCCGAAGGGCCAGATCGTGGGCAAGGAAAAAGGATTCCACCTCGTGCGGATCGGGGAGCATCAAATTGCGCTTGAGTACGTGGCGTACCACGTCGGGTTCAAACGCAAACCGATTTGGATGGACGAGGAAGAATCGGGCATGGCGCAGGCCAACGAGATGGATTCGATTTTGCAGAAGCTTTTGAAGTAAACATACGTAGGAGTGAGGGGAGACGGGCAAACGCGAAATGGATTTGCCCGTTTTTTCCCCATCTGCATCTAGAGATCAGGGGGGAAGACTGTCAGATGGGATATGAATTTGGACAAGTGCTGGGGGAGTTGATGAAGTCGATCATCACCGCGCGCAGCCTCTCCGATAAGGCCTCCCGGGAACTGGCGATTTCGTATGAGAGGGACGAGTTGCTGCGGGCGTTTCCGGTGCCGTTTGTGGAGTTGGAGAATGTGGAGATCGAGTTGAAGTTTGCGTTCCAGACAGAAACGGGTTTGGGAGATTTGCCGTACATAGAGAGCATAGAGAAGACGGAAGGTTTAGCGGCGGGCGTGGAGGATGATCTCGTGCAAGAGACAGCGCGGCGCGTGAGTGAGACGGTCATCAACGCGATGACGACGTTGCAAAGACTTGTGACGCTCACGAAGGCGTTTGAGATAGAGCAGGCGGGGCGGTGCATTGAAGAGACGGTGGTATCGGTGGTTCGTGATCCGACCCGGTTGTCGATGGCGACGCAACCGCCGGCGGGAGTGAAGCTGGCGGCGTTTGATGTACGCCGGGTGGTGACGAAGGTGATCTATGCGCTGATGAAGAACGGGATGGTCACACTGACCAAAAAACATCTGCCCACCGTCACCAACGAGCTGGTGAAATTGCTTGGGCCGATCTCCCTTGAACACGAGGAAAAAACGGCCGAGGTCCGAGGGTTCATCTCACAGCAGCCCCCGACAGACGATTGGCCGACGACGCCTCCGATCGTCGTAATTGGTGACGGTGTGGATGATGTCCCGTATCCGACAGTTCCAGTAGAAGATCCAGTTCCAACTTTGAGACCCACCTTGAGGCCAACGTTGGCACCGACGACTGCACCGACGACTGCACCGGATGATACGCCGCGCCCGATTCCGGTGCCGGGGTATTCGAATCCGATGAATGTGATCATTCAAGCCAACGAGCTGTTGAATCTGCCTGCTGAAATGCTGTCGTCGATCAAGATCACCGTAAACGTCAGCAATTACGAATGGACCGGTGTTGATCGAGGAAACGGCCAGTCCACACGCAAGCTGACTCGCGAATAAGAAAGCCACGCTGCCAGAAACGTCTCTCGGCAGCGTTTTTGTTTGGGTTTGTTTCGGATCCGAAATTGAGCTTCCTCTCTCTGCATGATAAGATGTTTCTTGTCGCCGCGAGAGAAGCGGTTGAAAAAGTAGAGATTGGCAGTTGACATTCAGTAGTTGATATGCTATCTTATAGAAGTCGCCTCTGAGCGACACGATTGATCCTTGAAAACTAAACGAGTGATAGATGAAGATCGATT
>NZ_JMIR01000068.1 GCF_000714935.1 Tumebacillus flagellatus | reverse complement strand
ACTTGAACCCACGACATTCGGTTTTGGAGACCGACGTTCTACCAACTGAACTATGCCCCTGTGTTGTTTGCCTCTGTTGTTGACCTGCGCTGTTGACAGGAGTTATCTTAACACGAATGCACGTCTACCTCAATCATGATTGTGAAACAAACTTCCACAAACTTTGGCATTCAGCAAGTTTATCCTCAACACTTCTCCCCCATGCTTGTGATATCACATGAAATCATAGTATTATTAGTCTGCCACTATTTAGGAGGTGTCTGGATTTGATTCAATTCTTCAAGCGAAACTGGATCACGCTGCTGGGTGCCCTGTTTCTGATCTTGGCCTTTTCGTATCTCTTCAAGTACGCCGTCGATCAGGGCTGGATCTCCGACGGACCGAAGATCGCGGCAGGTCTTCTGGTCGGTGTCGCCGTCGTGTTGTTCGGCGTACGCAAACTGCTCGGCCGAAACGTGATTCTCGGTCAAGTCGTCACCGGGCTCGGCGTCGCGTTGCTATACACGACCTGTTCCTTTGCCGGCGTGTACTTCGATCTCTGGAGCTCGATGACCGTCTTCCTCTCGATGTTGATTATCACGGTCGGAGTCACCGCGCTCGCCTACCGCTCCAACTTACGCATCTTGATGCACATCTCACTGCTTGGCGGGCTCGTCTCCCCGCTGGTGCTGCAACCGGAAAACGACCAAGTGTTCTCGCTCTTCCTCTATCTGCTCGTCATCAACGCCGCTTTCTTCTTCCTCAGCATCAAGAAAAACTGGTTCGAACTGCGCGCAGAAGCGTTCGTCGGCACGTGGCTGCTCTACCTCGTCTACTATGTGCATTTCGATCCGACCACATGGACCCTGCCGTTCCTCTACGCCGCGTCCGCCTTCGTCTTTTACATCATCGGCTTCCTCTACTCTTCTTGGCAACAAAATCGTCACTTCGAAGGTCTCAACCTCTACTTAGGATTTGCCAACGGCGTGCTGTTTACGCTCTGGGCGTTGCTCCTCACCGACGGCGTCGTCTCCTACACCGTGCCGCTCGCAGGGATGGGCGTCATCTACTTGCTCGCCGCTCTGATCGTCTACATGGGCAACCGCACCGCAACATTGGCCCTGTACAGCAAACTGATCGCCGGCATCTTGTTGTTGCTGGTCTCCGCCTCGGAGTTCGGGCGCGGTTGGGAATTCAAACCGCTGCTCTCCGTCTACTTCTGGGCGCTCGTATCCGCCGCTGTGATGATCACCGGGCAACGCCGGAGCCGCGACCTCTACAAATGGATCGCCTCCTGCGTGTGGGTCTGCATCTCGCTGTACTGGTTCTTTACCACATGGGACGCACCGCTTGGCTTGTGGTTCAACACGTTCATTCCTTTCTTGAACACATCCGGTGTCGCGTGGATTCTACTCGCAGTTCTCGGGTTCTACTATTCGGTCAAAGTGCAGTTCCAGGCCGGCAAAGCAGACGCCGAATCCATCTCGACTTTCTTCGCGGTCTCCAGTCACATCATGGTCGGGGGCCTGTTGACCTTCCAGATTCGTAATCTCTGGCGCTACTACGACCTGAACCACAGCAACCTCTACTTGAGCCTCTCCATTTCCTGGGGCGTCTACGCACTCCTCCTGTTCCTCTGGGGGGCGTACAGCAAACAGGCGGCGTTCCGCTGGTTCGGCTCCATCGTGCTCGGCCTCGTCGCTCTGAAGACGATCTTCATCGACCTCTCCGGCTCCGACACCATCTACAAAGTGCTCGTCCTCTTCCTCCTCGGCGCGATCACGCTCGCGATCGCCTACATCAACAACAAATGGAAAAGCCACCCCAAAGACCAAGACAGTCAACAATCGCTCTGACCCCACAAAAAAGCCTGCGTCCTCCACGGGACGCAGGCTTTTTTATCGGATTCACCGCTGCCATCAGGTGATGTCGGTCAGATCGGATTCATCGGTGGTGCGCTCCCACTCAATGGTGCGGCGCAGACCCTCTTCATACGGGACGATCTCTTCGTAGCCGAGCTCGCGGCGGATGGCGGATGTGTCGCAGATCATGTGCTGCTCCAAGTTGGCGTTCGTGCGCTCCGAGTCGGGCAATTCCTCTTGATCGACCAAGAGGATCTCGCCCTGCCAGCCGAATTGAGTGCCGACGTCGCGCACCCAGTCTTTGAACGGACGGGTTTCCACGTCGCCGACGTTGTAGATGCGGTTGGCCGCCCGTTCATCAGTGACCGCGCGGACGATGGCGTGGGCGATGTTCTCCACATAGCCATGCGTCCATTGGAAGTTGCCCCACTCCTTCTGCATGCGAATCGCCGGAACCCCCTCGACCATCTGGTCAATGTACGAGCGGAACCGATGCTGGTTGTCGCGCGGCCCGTACACGACCGGCAAGCGCAAAACCGTTCCCGGCAATAGATTCGGCTTGCTCAAGTACGCCTTCTCACAAGGAATCTTGTCATAGTTATCAAAAAATTCCCCGGTCCGCGACCCTCTGTAGAGAAACAACTGCGAGCGCAACGGTGAAGATTCGGTGATCATGCCGGGGTCGACGGGGCTCTGGTCTTTGCCGTGAATGCGCGCAAACGCTTGGTACACATCGCCGGAAGAGATCATGACCGTGCGGCGGGCGATGCCTTGAAACGTGTTCACCACCGCCAGCGCGTCTTTTTCAAAAAACGGAATCATATCGAGCACGACATCCGGCGCAAATTGCTTGAATTGCCCGACAAACTTGGGCAGTTCTTGGCGATCGCCGCGAATGACCTGCACCCCGTCCGGCAATTTCGTATCGCTGCGCCCGCGGTTGAAGACGGCGACCGCATGCCCTTGTTCGACCAGTTGTTGAACGACAAACGGCCCGATGAAGCCGGTACCTCCGATGATGAGGACTTTCATTCTTCTCAACCCTCTTTCCCTCTATGTACCTGATTTCCTTAAGTATATAAAAAAAGAAGCAGATAAAAAAAGCCCCCAGAGTTCAAACTCCGGGAGCTTTTTTCGTTTGGTGGTGCGGTCGAGAAGACTCGAACTTCCACGGGTTGCCCCACACGCCCCTCAAACGTGCGCGTC
>NZ_JMIR01000067.1 GCF_000714935.1 Tumebacillus flagellatus | reverse complement strand
GGTCTTGCGCGTATCTACGGCCAATGCATGGTGTTCACCCTTTCTATCGCCCCGTCCTTTCCCGGATCGGTAACGGCGGCGTCTTGCTCTGGTCGGAACAGCGGGATTCGAACCCACGCCCTCTCGCTCCCAAGGCGAGCGCGCTACCAGGCTGCGCTATGTTCCGGTGTGGAGCCGTCAACAGGACTCGAACCCGTGACCGTCCGCTTACAAGGCGGCTGTTCTACCAACTGAACTATGACGGCATGTGCGGATGACCCGCCCGGCGCTTTGCTGCGCTCTCAGGCTGTTCGCGGCAGACGGGTCATCCAAAGAGTACATCGCCACCGGGCGTTGTGGATGCCGTCCGGTGACTTCAACACTTCGACACTATCATCATAACGCGGCTTGACACGAATTTTGTCCCGAAAAAACTCCTGATTTTTTCCTGAAAAAGTTTGGTTTTTGAGCATAGAAAAAGACGCCCCTCGCCGGGCGTCTTAGTGGCTGATTTCTTCGACACTGAGGTGCATCCGCTCAATCTCCTCGCGGAGATCGTCACAATACCGCGAATACGCCACTCGACGCAGTCGCGAGTCGGCAGCGCGCGGGAAATCGTGTTCAGTGATTTGTCGGAGTAAAAGTCCAACAGAATTCGCCGTTTTTTCAGAACGTGCATAGGAGGAATCAAATCCCCCAAACTGGAGTTCAGCTTTGTAGCAATCACCAATTTTGGATATGCGCACATGCCGGTATCCTTGCGATTCCGGGATGTACCGTTGCAATTCAATATAGCGTTTCGGTTCCATGTTGGACTCCCTTTCGTACCACTCTTATTTCAGAGCGGAGACGGGTTTCTTGGATGACCCGCGAACCATATTGGCCGGAGGGTTCTGATCACTTAGCAATCAGTTTGTAATCAGATTTGCAAATGCTTCCGTCAGAAGTTCTGTGCCATTTGTGAAGCTGAGGACTATTTTCATCCCCGAAAGTCGGGTTCGGGTCTGCTGGCGGTGTCTCTGTCATCGGCAAGAACCTTGATATTTGTCGTCCACAAAGAGTGCATTCGTAAACGTGCTCTGTTTTTTTGTGAAAACCAATGTTCTCTTCGTAAGCAAAATGGCTTGACGGATAGGCCACATTGCCAAAGTCGTTCGGCAAGACGATTGAGTAGTTATGTCTGTTCGTTCCCACACCGATACCATTATGGTATCGGTGAATGGATTGTACAATGCGCAGGTCGCCAATGCTCTCCATATATTTCAAGAGGTTTCTCATCTCCGCATTGACATCCACTCCACTTGCTACCATGTTTTTTTCGTTTACAACATGGAAGTCGAGTAACTGAAACGGTACTTCTTCAACCGGTACATAACGATGCGTCCATGTTCCGGTGCTTTGGTCAAGGTAAGGCAGTGTTCCAGTAAAGACTTCATGCATGCTGGTCGCCTCCGATGATGTTTTGTTTTTGTTCGTTGTAGAACTGCCAAATCAGAGCCGGCGAGACATAACCTCTTTCGATGGCACATTTACGATATTGATCGTAAATATCATCTGTGATGGCGCTGATCGCCTTCTCTGGATCTACGCTTTTGTCCATGCTCGCACAATCAAAGAATCCTCTGTAGGATTGTGCGCGCGTAATAAGAATGGACATTTGCTTCTTGTCAACTTTCTCCGCAAGATCAAGCGCCGCAAACGTCGCTGCCAAAGTTGCTTTTCCGACGTATACGTCATCTTCGCTACTTCCTTTGAACAGGTAGTACTGCACTTCCTCGCAAGCGGATTTCGCGATCAAGCTTCTGTAATAATCGATTTGGCGATCGGTCGGTTTGTTCTCGATGACGGCTCCCCCCTTTTCAATCTCCCACGAAGCACGGAGCGCGTCAGACCAAGCGCACATGGAGCGTACTGCTTTTTATTTGAAGATTTTCCAAGCGCGTTTCATGACGTTTGCCAAATTGAGCTTCTTCATCCGGCATCACTCCGTTTCTTCGTAGTTTCCATCTCTTGGTTTCAGTATACTGCGTTTCACGCAGTAATGCAAGTTGGAAATACTGCTTTTTACGCAGTATATTTGTGATATAATGGAATGAAGAAGGAGGTGTGCGTGATGGCCGATTACAGTTTATTAAAGGCACTCATCATAGATCGGGGTTTCAAGTCTCCTCGTCAATTTTTCGAAGAACATAAGGAAAAAATAAACGAACGCACGCTGTACAATGTGATGAACAATAAGATCAAGCAGTTGCCCAACGACTTTATCGACAGCATCTGCGACGCTCTTGATGTTGAGCCTGGCGACTGGATCAAACGAAAAACAGGGGACTGAAAGTAACTCCTTCGACTAGAAGGATAGACCCGTGCGATTTAAAACGAAGACGCCACACTGAGCAAATCTCAGGTGGCGTCTTCGTTTTCGATGTCTTCGGTTGTCTCTCAAGCCTACGCCGCCTCTCCGCCGCCGGCGCGCTCGTATACCTCGATGCGAAGCGCGAACGCGATCCGCAGCATGGCTTTCTCTTTGTGCTTGTAGTACGCGTCTTTGGTCATCGCCAGCTCCGGCCAGATGTAGAAGTCTTTCTTGCGGGCGTGCTTGTTGACCATCAGAGTCCGTTCCATGATCTCGCGCTCAAAATGCGGAAGACTTTCGACGGCACGCTCAACCGACTTACAGAAGTTCTGCATCTTATCGATGTGCGCAGCGCGTGCGTCCATCAACTCCGACAGCTCCGTCAGCTCCTGCTCCGCGTTGCGCACTTGGCCGCCGCGGATCATGTCGGCGTCGAACGTCGGATACATCGCCACCTGCTTCTCCGACGGCCCGCTGACGATGCCGTGCGTAAGCCACAGCGGATTGACGCGCTCCATCGTTTCGAGCGTAGATTTGTCTTCGTGGTAGCTGTCGAACATCTTTTTCACTCGCGCGCGGGTCGCTTTCTCGTCTACCTTCGGGATGTCAAAAGTCAGTTGTGCCATCGTCCATTCCTCCTAGATTTGAACTGTTCTAATCTTTATGTTAATCTGCATATCACAGAGAGATTTCCTCACCCGGAACCGGCGCATCCCCACGCGCTGGTTCTTTTGCTTTTGAAACGCCGAAAAGCAGGCTCGAAGGCCCGCGATTTTCGGCTTGGTGCTATGTGTTCTCTTTTTCGATGGTGCATTCTAACACCGTTTGCTCGTCAG
>NZ_JMIR01000066.1 GCF_000714935.1 Tumebacillus flagellatus | reverse complement strand
ACACCGTAACGATTTTTGCGGCTGGTCTTCTTATCGCATCGTTGGGGTGGATCGGGGTACTGACCGCAACCGGGCGCCTCAAGATCGTGGCTCCCGCGTACTGGGCGGACAAGGGCGGGAAGTAACGTGGACCACTTCTCGATCCAAGCCGCGCGCCGTGAGAAAGTCTTCATCAAGCGCCTGACCGCCGGTCTCACGTACCGCACAGGCACCGGCCGTCAGAACAAGATCGAGTCGCACGACGCCGAGGCGGTGTACATCACCACCGCCCGTAGTCAGCGCCCGATCCGCATCGCCCGCGACAAGCTGCGCGCCGCGATCAGGCACATGTACGTCCGGCGAACAGCGACCCGCAAGGAAATGGAGCGGCATCATGCGTACAGCTCCGCGATGCTGGGACTCGTCGGCGTTGTGCTCGCCGGGCTGACCAAAATACAGCGGACGGTGCGCGGTCTGCTCCGCATCACGATGATCGGGACCAGGTACTTTTTCAGCGGTTGCGAGCGCGACCCGACGGCACTCCGCATCATCAAGGCGAACGGCGGTAAGATGCTCCTCATGAGCTACTTCCACCTCCGAGACGATCCGGGATGGTTGCGCCGGATCGAGCAGGTGGGCTTCACAGCGGAGGAGAGACGGTGCGTGCTGATTGACTCCGGCGCGTACAGCCTACATCGGGCCAAGCAGGACGGCAAGGACGTGCGCCCGATCTGCGTCGAGGACTACGCTGACTGGATTAAACAGCACCGAGACCACCTGTATGGCTGGATGTCGCTGGACGTGATCGGCGACGAGGCGGCGACGCGGGCGAACTACGAATACCTTTGCGCTCGCGGCCTGCGCCCGATACCTGTCGTAAGCATTCACTCCGGCGACGAAGAGTTCGAGCGGTACGTGCAGGAGGATCACGACATCATCGCAATCGGCGGCGTGGCGCTCATGCTCCAGAGATCGCAAAAGCGGAAGGCGACGGCGATGCTACGGCGGATCGTCGCCAGATGGCCGAATCAAGTCTGGCACCTCCTAGGGTGCGCATACATTCCACTCCTGCGCGAGATCGGCGTGACGTTCTCCGACAGCGCCGCTGCGGTGCTCGCCGCCAGCAACAAGCGGTTGATCACAAAGGCCGGTCAGAAGACGCGCCGCGACATGACGAAGAACGAGTTGACCGCCTCCATTGTGCGCGAGCTGGTGAAGCTGGAACACTACGGCTTGGGGCGACGTCCGCAGTACGGGCAAATTGCATTGCAGATTTGAAAGGACTGAGCACCATGAAAGTTTACATCTGCTTGGAATGCGGCGGTGAGCACGAAGGCGACGAAGAACGCCGCCTTCGGAACCGCTGCGAGATATGTGAGAGGAGCGGGGACGATGAACAAGGCGCTTAAGCAAAAGATCGAGAAAGCCAAGAAGCTCGCGGAAGAATTGCGCGAGGCGGGGTATCAAAACGTGTCCGTCGACGAAGAGACGGGCGAAATCAGCATGAATCCGAAGAAGGAGGGCAAATCCGATGACCACACTGCAACTGCCTGACCTGTACAAAGCGGCCGCCGAACTGGTAGCGCTGCAAAAAGAAAAGAACAACCTGACCGGCGACCTGCTGCCGAGAATGGTGCTGGAACTGAACGTGAAGCTGGGGAAGCTCGCCGAGCTGGCGGGGATGGGGGAGTGGCACCGGACGCGAGAGCCGTTGATTGAGCAGAAGTTAGGCCTGACCTACGCTCAGTATCGAAAGGTGAACGAGGGTCAAATGGAATGGCCAACACGCAACCCGCTCATGGAAGCCTGCGCCGAGGTGTATGGTGGAATCCTGAGCATCGCAGCCGAAGCGGGATACACCGACGACGACTGCAGCGCGTGGGACGACTCGCTCGAAGGTGATAACGCCGACTGTATCAACGAAATGATCTTCTACCTGAACTATTTCCGCTTCGAACAAGAGTCGGAGCGAAAGAAGGAATACTTCCGGCACGTAATCTACATGTTCGCAAACACGATTTATTACCGCTTTACGATTGACTGGGATGACCTCTTCACGGCAGTCATGGAGAGCATCGAGCGCCAGCGTCGGGCGGTGTCGTCCGATGAAAACTAGCGTAATCGCACGGCAACGGTTCTCCGAGGTGGAGACCGAAAGCAAAGGTGTCTCTTGGGGAAAGTTGACGCCGCGAAGCCGTAAGAAAGTGATCATCTGCCGTATCCGCCGCGAACGAGAAGCATGGGGCTTCTGCCCGGAACGGAGCACACACAACGGCCCGCGATGGGTTGAAGAGTACCATCTGTGCAGACCGTGCCTGCACCAAGAGTGGAAACAGCCGGTGCACGCGTGCTGAGTAAACCAACCACCCCGACCCCGCTGCTCCAGCGGGGCGGACATAGGAGGATACCCCATGAATAACCAACAAACCACCAACATCGTCGAAGAAATGAATCCGGTCGTCATCTGCAATGACAATGGCCGCATGTTCTTCGACCACGATACGAAAAAGTTTTCGACCAACTTGACGCCGACCTGCTTGTTGCCGACTGACGATCTCGCCTCTACGTTGATCGCTCTGAACAAACCGTTCAACGAAGAGTTCCATAACGCTTTTGTTATCCCGGCGCTCGTAGTGGTTGAAGACGGCGAGATGCAAATCACCATCATCGTTGACTAAGCCCAACCGGGCGGAGGAGGGAAAGGGATTGAAGAAATACGGCAAATTACTGGCGGTGTTGGTGGTAGTCGGGCTGATCTACGGGTGCGGTGAGCAAGTGGGCGCACAGGCGCCGGCGCGCTTCGTAGATGAAGACGGGAAGGCAGTGAGCAGTATCGCAGTAGTCACAGATCAGTGGAGCGGATGCAAATACGCGCTCAAGTACGTTGGAAACGCCGGGAGCATGACGATCCTGTATGACACCGACGGAAAGCCGCTTGGTTGCGGCGAGAAGAAGTAGGGGGGAAGCGGATGACCATTCACCAACTGAAACTCCAGCAGCCGCACTTCGACGCGGTGGCAAGCGGTGAGAAGACGTTCGAGCTGCGCAAGGACGACCGCGGCTTCCAAGTAGGTGACACGCTGGTTCTGCGTGAGATCGACCCGCGAACGGTGCTTGAATTACCACCGGGTAAGTACCAGGGCGCGAAGATCCGCTACTCATACATCAAGAAGGGCGGGCGCAAGGTGCACAATGCGTACCGAGTCGTCGTCTACGCAGAGCAAGGAGGCGTTGGGGAATGAACAGCTTTACGTGGTTCGGATCTGGGGCGCTTGTCGCCTCGCTCCTCATGATCGGGGTACTGACTGCAACCGGTCATCTCAAAGTCGTGGCACCGACGAACTGGTCTGAAAAANGATCGGGGTACTGACTGCAACCGGTCATCTCAAAGTCGTGGCACCGACGAACTGGTCTGAAAAAGGCGAGAAGTAAACCAGCCACCACGGAGGAGGGAAAGCAGATGAACGATCACAAATGCACTGTGTGCCAAGGTGAACCCGGAGAAGTGGAAGATTGCGTTTGGTGCGACGGGCAAGGCTGCGAAACGGACGGCACGAACAATATCGTCTGCCCGCATTGCGGTGACGAGTTCGGTGATTCGTGGGAGATCCCGCAGGACAGCGGGACTGAAGAGTGCCAGTCTTGCGGCAAGTCATACACGTTTGAACGGATCGTAGAGGTCACGTACAAAACAGTGCGGGCATAGCCCAGAGGAGGGAAAGAGAGTGGCGAAGAACGCACAACCCGCGAAGCCGAGCAAGAAGGTTCAGAACGCTTGGAAGACCATCGCGGAATACATGCTGGAAACCGATGGCTACTTTGCAAGATCGGAACACGATCATGGAGAACCGCGTTTCGAGCCGCGTAGAGAGCCGGGGAAGCTTCGCATCGATGTGATGGTGGTCCCGCACATCATGAAGCTTACCATGAGTCATTTGCACTCTGACGAGCAAACGGTGTTAGAATGCACCATCGAAAAAGAGAACACATAGCACCAAGCCGAAAA
>NZ_JMIR01000065.1 GCF_000714935.1 Tumebacillus flagellatus | reverse complement strand
GGTACTCGGACCGCAGGGTCCCGGGAGAGTAGGACGTCGCGAGGCAACAGACTTTTATAAGGAAAGACCCAATCTCGACAGAGATTGGGTCTTTCTTTTATTCTGTCTGACGTATAAAATGAGGAAGGATTTGCTTTGGTTTACAGAGAGAGGATGAATCAATATGAAGATAAACAATAAATTAATCATTAGCACATTGGTGTTATCGACTTTCTTCAGTCCGACTGCCGTGCTGGCGGCATCCGGCAATGACTCTGCGGTTGCCATCGGCACTGTGGGTGCGGCGCAGCAGATTCAAGCGTTGGGCTTGATGACGGGAGACGCAAACGGGGATTTCCGTTCAGGGGAACCGATGTCGCGCGCAGAAGTCGCGAAGATGCTGTGCAAATTGTTTTCCTTGCAGACCGAACCGGTGCAGGGGTCGTTTTTTGCTGACGTCGACGTGAACTCCGAGAATGTCGCGTACATAGAAGCGGTGCACAAAGCGGGCCTCATGATCGGAGACGCGACTTCGTTTCGTCCGAACGAGGCGATCACCGGCGAAGAGATGGCTGTGATCCTCGCGCGCGGATTCCATTTGAAGCTGGAAGGCAAAGGGACAAACCTGCCTGTTGAGGAGCAAACGATGATCAGCCAGTGGGCGCAAGATTCCGTGCGAGCGGTGCGGGAACTTGGATTTTTGAAACCGGGCTCGAACGGGCTCCGGCAACCGCTGCTTCGCGGCGATATGGCGAACGTGTTGCTCCTCGTTGTCAATCAACCGGTGGGTGAGGCGACGATCGGGGATGGAAGCGTCACGATCTCCGGCATCCGCTACGGGGTTACGGACTCGTTGCAAGGGGTATTCCAAACGAGCAACGCAAATGCTCTGAAGGGCGCGCAATTCAATTTCACCCGTGACGGCTTCAAGATCGCCATGCTGACGTCGTTGGAGTTGAACCAAGCGGACAGCGTGCTTGACGGACACAATGCGACGGGAGTGGGCGATCTCGTCGTAAACGCTCCGATGACGGTGAAAAACCTCAATACTCATGGCACGTTGCAAGTTCAGTCAACTTCTTTCAGCGCGCAAGATTCTTCCTTTGGGACGGTGGTGCTGAAGGGGCAGAACGGAAACGTTGTGACCTTCCATGCAACGGGCAACACCCATGTGGATACCTTGAAGACGTCCGAAGGCAAATCTTCCATCCAGACGGACAGCGACGCCACGATCGAGAGTCTCCAACTGGGCGACAACTCGACCGAAGTTGAACTCAAGGGCAGTGTCAAAAACCTCGTGATCAGCGCTGCCACCCATGCCAAAGTCAAGTTGGTCGACGGTGCGAGAATCGACGCGGTCACGATGCCGGACAATGCCAATTTGAGAGACTACATCGTCGACTATGACGACGTCAAAGCCAACATCCCGATCGTCAACAACAGCTCGAACCCGGACAATCGCCCGGCTTATCATGCGGTTAACAAAAAAGCTCTTAATGACACGATCAACGGAGCGGTGACGTGGAGCCTGGAAATCCAAGTGGGCACCAACCCCGGTCAGGTGCCGCAAAGTGCCCATGACGACCTGCAAGCGGCCATCGAGGCTGCCCAAACCGTTGCCAACAAAAAAAACGCCAGCCAACGAGAAGTGAATGACGCAACCGCAGCGTTGACGCAGGCGATTCAAACGTTCCGCAACGCGATCATCGCGGCACCGGATGCGCTCACGATCTCCTTGGCTCCGGCCGCGCAGTTCCCCTTGAACAGCGGGCTGTCCGGCACGAGCGGTGACGTACTCCTCACCGACGACGCGGGCATGGTGATGACGACGACACCTCTTTACAACAAACGCAACATCAAGAATCTCATCCAAGTCAAACGCGGCGCGACTGTGGAAAAACTTTCGTACGATGCCGTCAATCACGACTTTATCGTAAGTGACCCGGACAACACAACAGTCGGCACGGTTTCCTTGAACACCGTGTCGCAGGACCTCCAGATCAACTCGACGGGCAACGGGTTCACCATCCATCCGCTGGATGCGGCAACGGAAGCCTCTTCTGCCACGATCGATTTTACTCTTGATAAAACGGATGGTTCCCCGTCCAGCACCGTCAGTTTGCCGATCTCATTTGATCAGACGGCGCCGACGTGGACGAACGGCAGCTACAGCAACCATGTCCTCACCTTGACCAGCAATGAGTCCATTGCGATCCAGTTCCCGGAAGCGCCGACCGTTTCGGTGGAGTATTCGCAAAGCGGAGACTTTTCGGATTCCCAATCGCTCTCTCAGGTCAACAACGATCTTACCTCCGTGCTCGTCAGCGGAAACACCCTTTCGCTGCAATTGACGGATACTTGGCTCAGCAACCATACGGCGGGACCGAACAGCAAATTCCGCTTGACGACAAACGGCTACTACGACCTCGCCAAAAACAGCCCCGTCAGCAACGTGGTCACTATTGATGTCTCGCAATTCTAATGCACGAGAACTTGTGATTGAAGCATTTACGGGATCGATTCCGCCTGACTATCAGAAGGTATCCGTTCCCGAGATCGATTACCTCTTGCAGAGACTCCCATCGTCGGTCACGGCGTTGGGAGTTTCGCGTGACGGCGAGCCCATCGGTCTGGGCGTGGCACATCAACAGGAGCAAAGTCCAACTGCGCATCTCTTGGCGCTCACCATCGAGGAACGTCAACGTCGACAAGGACACGGGCGTCTCTTGTTGCGAGCGTTGGAGTCCTCCCTTCGGCAAAACGGTGTCGAGCGCTTGAGTGTCGAGTATGTTGCAAGTTCCGACCCGCTGTCGGGAGAGGCGGCGTTCCTCACCACATGCGGGTTTGCAGTGCCGCGGCCGGGGATTTACATCCGGAGCGGTTCCCTGTCGCTCCTTCACAACTTCCTTTGGATGAAAAAAACGACCCTGCCGCCGTCTTTTGCTGTTTCGGCATGGTCTACGCTCACCGAGGAAGAGCGCGCGTTTGTCAAAAAAGGATCGGGCGTCTGGTATCCGTCGATCCTGTCGCCGTTTGCGGACGAAGCTTTGATCGACCCCGACCGAAGTCTGGTGTTGCGGTATCGGGGCGAAGTCGCGGGGTGGATGATGCTTGAAGCGTTTGATTCACAGACGGTGTTGTTCAAGACGATGTTCGTCCATCGCAGACACCAACGCATGGCGCGCGGTGCCGCATTGATTGCGGAGGTTTGCCATCGTGTGTTGGAGGAGCAAACGTTTCAGAACGGGATTCTGTTTGTGGAGGCAGAGAACGAAGAGATGGTTCGGTTTATGAACCGGCATCTGCAACATGAGGAGCTTCAAAAAGAGGTTTTGTGGAGAACGGTCAAGAAACTTTGACCGTTCTATTGCGTATTTGCGAGATCGAAAACAAAATCAAGAGGCCATTTCGCATCAGGCGCAAAAACAACGGCAGGAGACGGAATTTGTTCTGGTATGACATTCCAACGAGTTG
>NZ_JMIR01000064.1 GCF_000714935.1 Tumebacillus flagellatus | reverse complement strand
ACCCGCCGATGGATGGCGGTTCGGGCTTTTGATGTGCAATTCGGGGTTACTCGCGTCCGTACATGCGGTAAAACGCGTCGTACTTGTTCTCTTGCCCGTCTTCCGCTTCCGCTTGAGCTCCTTGCGGTTGGGTGTTGCGGGCTTGCGACGGTGCCGAGGAGCGCGCAGGTTGAGCTTGGCGCTGGCGGCTGCCGGGCGTGCGGTTGCGGAACTGTTCGCGGTGAACTTGGAGTTCCTGCAGCGTGCGGATGTTGATCTTCTGCCATTCAAACAGAATCCGGTCGATGTATTTGAAATTAAACTTGCCGGACAGCACGGCTTCGCGGAGCGCTTCCCGAACCAAGTCTTCGCGGTGCCGGTCCTCGTCGAGCCACTTGATGATCATTTCGCATTCGAGCGGAGACAGCGGGCGTCCAAACTCCTGCTCGAAGACCGAAAACAGATTCTGTTCCTTCTTCTCCAGCAAATCGAGGCTGGAAGCGGCGGGTTGCGGCTTCGGTTGCAAAACGTCGGAGAGCTTGCGGTAGAGCGGTCGCAAGTCGATCTGTTCTTCACCGATCTCCAAGAAGCCGGCGCGCTGCAAAGTGAGCAGCATCGAAGGGAGCATGTCTGCGTGCACCATCATCCGCTCCCCGATTTGCGCCGGGGTCGGGAATTCGATGCCCTCTTGGCGGAACTGCAACAGGTGCAGGATCAGCATCATCTCTTCGTCTGACAAACCCAATTGCTTGTACAGTTTCAACAACAAGCTCGGAACGGCCAAAAACCCGGATGTCAGGAGAACCGTCAACGCATCGTCTTGTCTCTGAGCCATCCGTTATTCCCCCTTGATTCGATCTCAGTCACTAGGGGATAAGTATAACTCACTTTGCGTGTTGGTATCTAGTAGTTTCTTTTGTCTATTCCCGCACGCCCAAGACGACGGTCGCCTCCCATTCTTCGGAATGAACCGCTTCTGCGCGCAGTCCTTGGTCTGCGAAGATTCGGAGCGTATGCCCCGCCTGCCGCTCGCTCGTTTCGACCAGCAGGCAACCGCCGGGCGCCAACCAAATCGATGCCTCTGCTGCCACTCGCCGTTGGACGTCCAACCCGTCCGCTCCCCCGTCGAGCGCGGCGTGCCCCTCGTGCAGACGCGCCTCCGCGGGAAGCAAGTCGATCGCGTCGGTGGGAACGTAAGGCGCGTTGGCGATCAAGATGTCGACGCTCCCTTGCAAAGCGGCAGGCAACGGCTTATAGAGATCGCCTTCATAGACGCGGCCGCCCGCGCCCTCGACGTTGCGCCGTGCGCATCGCACGGCGGCGGGGTCGAGATCCGCCGCGTGCAACTCCACGTCCGGCACGGAAGCAGCCAGCGCGAGTCCCAACGCTCCGGTGCCGCAACATAGATCCAGCACGACAGCCCTCGGAAATGCGCGGGCAATCGCTTGACGGACGAGAAACTCGCTGCGCATACGCGGCACGAAGACCCCCGGGTCCACCGCGATTTGCAACCCGCAAAACTCGGCCCGGCCGATCACATGTTCAAGCGGAAAGCCTGCCGCACGCTGGTCCACCATGTGAAAGAGTTCGTCCGGCGTTTGGGCGGCGCAGAGCAACAATTGGGCCTCCTCCTCGGCGTAGACACATCCGGCGAAAGAAAGTTCGAAAATGACCGCTTCTTCGTGTTGTTTCAAATCAGGCGAGATGATTCGTTTGATTTCCACACGATTCCTCACTTTTCAGTTTTTGATCGATTCTAGTAGAAGAATACTATTTGAAGAAGAGGGTTGACAACATCCGACACTTTCACTATATTTATATATAGAAAGTGTGACCCAAATCTTGGAATGAGGTGTTTCTAGATGTCGAATCAAACGTTTGATGTCATCGTCCTCGGCGCGGGGGCTTCCGGCTTGAGCGCTGCGATTATGCTTGGTGATAAAAACCTGTCCACCCTCGTGATCGGCGACGGACGTTCGCAAATGAACATGGCGTGGGTGGAGAACTTCCTCGGCTTTGAAGAGCCGGTCGTCGGCAGCCACATCCTCGAAATCGGCCGCAAGCAAGTGGCGAAGCGCGGGATTGAGGTGCTCGATCTGCAAGTCACAGAAATCGTACATACGGACGACCTCGTCACCGTCAAGACCGAATCCGCTTCTTACTCCGCACGAAAACTCATCCTCGCGTCCGGTCAAGGCCCGCTGATCGCCACCGCCGAACTGGCAGGCGTGGAACTCGTCGAGAACGACGAGCCGTTCACCAAGATGAAGATCAAGATCGACGAGCGTCACCGCACCTCGCTGTCCAACGTCTACGCCACCGGCATCGCGACCGGTTGCGCGTCGCAAGCGATTGTGGCGGCCGGTCACGGCGCACAGACCGCGCTGAACTTGATCTCCGACCTCGAAGGCAAGCGCGTTCACCACCACCAAGGCATTCCGAAAAACTAATTTCGCCAAACTGCCTTCTCAAAAAACCTCGCCAAGGTTGCAACCGGCGAGGTTTTTTATATAAAAACAGATATCATTTCAAGCATTTCCAAAAAAACAGTTCTATTTTATACTAATATAGACATTGTTTTTGGAGGTTTTAAAATGAAGAAAAGTGTAATCATCTCCATGATCAGCACAGCATCACTTCTGCTCTCTGTACCGGCGGCATACGCACACCCAGGCAATACTGATAAGAACGGGGGGCACTACTGTTGGACAAACTGCGCGAAATGGGGTCTGCAGTACGGTCAGTACCACTATCACAACGGCGGTTCGTCAAGCGGCGGCAGTTCGGGCAGTTCCGGTTCAAACGGCGGCTACTCCTCAGGCAGTTCGCTCAACTTGCCGGTTGAGGATAACCACGCGCACTACAACGTCTTCCAAAACAGCAAACTGCTTACCGTTCTGCACAGCAAGGATGATGCGATCGCCTACGCCAAACAGTGGAGCCACGCAATCGTTCAAGATGCCAATACATACGAAATCCTGTGGGACAACATTCACACCCAAGTCTTCCAATACGGGAAGTATGTAAACGACTTCGGCAGCAAACTGGGTGCTGTTATGTACACCAAAGATCATGAGTACTCCTCCGTTCTCGATGCGGAAACCAAAAACGTTTTGTGGCACAACTACCCGTTCCACGTCTACCAAGGAGATCACTATTTGGACTGGTTCCATGAGAAAAACGACGCTGTCGCCTACGCAAAGCAATGGGCCAACTCGAAAGTCATCGACGGATATACGTATGAGGTTGTTTGGCATTTCTAATTACGTTGCAAGAATCGCCTCCCTTTCCAATCAGAAAGTGGAGGCGATTTTTTATAAAAAAAGAACAGGCACGCTTGGTATTATCCCCTTACGGTAGACAGTGAAAAAAGAACCCATGGTATCATGGGTTCAACACACTGTCCACCGGAGGGGATTTTTTTGGCTGCGAAGAAAGGTCAAACATTTAACCGTTATTCTGAGGAAACGAAAACGGAAGCCGTACGTCTATATTTGGAAGAAGGGTACTCCTATGCCCAGGTTAAGAATCAATTAGGAATCAAAAGTTCAACACGGATTAGAAACTGGATTAACAAACATAATGCCGGAGAGTCTTTTGAGGATTACCGTGGTCGGTGGAACAAGAAACACTTCAGTAGTCACGAAGAGGAAAATACGTATTTGAAGGCGCAGATCGAATACCTAAAAAAGCAAAATCCAAATTTACATGGGGAGGGCTGTTGGCTAAAGAGCAAAGATTCGAAGTGATTTCCGAATCACATTCGCACGGAACGTACGTGTCGGTGATAACTTTGTCTATCTCTCCGCAATTCTAGATCTATACAACAATGAAAT
>NZ_JMIR01000063.1 GCF_000714935.1 Tumebacillus flagellatus | reverse complement strand
CTTGAAGCAAAGCCCCGCCGAAGACGTGCAAAGCATCCTGACGGCGGTTGAGCGGGCGCGAGCGGACATCTGTAACGCGTTGACCAGTTTGTCCGTGCAGAGAGACGCAACGATCAACGACTTCGGGCAACTCAGCCTGTTCAACGAGGTGGAGTCGGTATGCTGACGGAAGCGCAACGCAAGACCTTCTCCCGCGAGTGGTTGGAGCTGATCGACGACGCGGAGGGGTTGGGTTTGAGTGTCGTGTGGAGACGAGGGTTTATCACGAATGGCTTCCTCTACATCGTGAGCGAGGAGCAAGAAATCATCGTGTGGCCGCACGGAGGAATGATCAAAGCAACTTGGTTGACAGATACGAAATCGGAGGATTTCGATACCACTTCCGACGATGAAGCCATCTCCACCATCCGCCGCTGGCTCAACGAGGCAGAGTGCTACAAGGAGGACCCCGCCGCATGAACTCCTTGACCGTTCTCGCTGGCTGGGCGCTGGTCACTTGCATCTGCTACCTCGCCTACATGACCAAGACCAAGACCAAGAAAATCACCGCACGCTTCCCGCAGATGCGGGGTGAGCACGATGCAGACAAGCATCAAGCATAAATGCCGGGGCTGGAACCGCTCGATGCCGCTGCCGAGAGAGGAACAGGCCAAGCAGTACCGCCGCATCCTCTCCGGGCTTGGATACGAGTCGCAGAAGCCGCTGGAAACGACAGACGGGTATGTGGTGAAGTTCCGCAAGAAAAAGAACTGAGAGGAGCGGGTATCCATGGGGAAGCGAAGCAAGGCACCGACCATCGACCAACGAAACGAGCAAGCGATTCGCAACGCGCTGGAAGCACGCGGCGGCGAGTCCGAAGTACGGATGTTGAAACTGATGTGCTCCGACGACGAAACGGTTTGCGAAATCATCCAGAGCATGCACGGCATCATCAAGCCGGCGTATGTGGTACCGACGAGCATCGTGAGGTTGGCGCGATGAGAGTGCTGAACCTGACGATCCCCGGAAACCCGCCCAGCGTGAACCACATGTACCGCAACTTCACCGAAGGCGGACGCCGCATGCGTGTCATCAAGCACGAAGGCAAGATGTGGATGAAGGCAACCCAGCAACTCGCGACCGTTGCAATGAAGCAGCAGAGCTGGACGCCGACCGTGGAAGAGAAGCTGGTCGCCGAGATCCGCGTCTTCTGGCCGGATCGCCGCAAGCGCGACGTGCACAACATCGACAAAATCCTGTGGGACGCCCTGGAAGGTTTCGTCTTCGACAACGACCGCTGGGTGCTCCCAAGATACATGGATTTCGACTATGACAAGAAGAACCCGCGGGTGGAGATCAAGTTTTACCCGCTGGCAGAGGAGGGACAGAGCGCATGACGACCGCAACCGAAACGCAGGCCGGTGAACAAAAGACGGAGCAGACCGAAGCACGCAACGAGCGCAATAAGCTCGAACTGGAGGACAAAATCCTCCGCTACTTCCAGAACAAGGAGATCGAGAAAGAGCGCAAGGAAGAGAACAAAATCCTCTTCGAAGAGATCGAAGCGTTCTTCGAAGGCATGGAGGACNGCGCAAGGAAGAGAACAAAATCCTCTTCGAAGAGATCGAAGCGTTCTTCGAAGGCATGGAGGACGTCGATGACGACCTTGTGCTCCCGCTGCCGAACGGCGAGTACGCCTTGCTCTCCAAGAAGGCGTACGTGAAAGACATCTTCGACAAGGACGCGCTCGCCAACGAGTTGCTGATCGCCAAGGACGAACTCAAAACCCCGTTCGACTACTCCATCATGACAGCGCAAGGCAAGCTGACGCCGGACCAGATCAGCAAGCACACCAGCACGGAAACGATCGTTAAAATCCGCCTGAGCAAGCGGAAGACGAAGCCGCGCAAGAAGAAAAGCGAGTAGGGGGATACCACGATGCAAGAGTTGCAGTTCAACTACAAGGGTACTGACATCCGTACGGTTGAGGTTGAAGGAGTCAAATGGTTCGTCGCCAGCGACGTTTGCCGCATCCTCGACCTTGATACCAGCCTCGCAGTCAACGGACGACTGCGCGACGGCAAGCCGAGCGGCGGTTTGGATGACGACGAAAAGGGTACTGCCCTTGTCAGTACCCCCGGCGGGAACCAAGAAGTCCTCATCATCAACGAACCGGGTCTGTACTCGCTGGTGCTTCGAAGCCGCAAGGATGAGGCGAAAGCGTTCAAACGGTGGATCACGCACGACGTGCTCCCGGAACTCCGCAAGACTGGCACATATTCGATCAACGGCTCCCAACCCGCACTCATGGCGCAGATGACCGAAGTGCTCTCAACCATGACGCAACTGGTTGCCACGATCCAAGACCGTGACGCGAAGCTCGACCGCGTGGCATACGAACTGGACACCGCACTGACGATCAACAACCACGCTCAGACGATCGTGCACAAAGCCATCAAGACGCGTGTCAGTACCCTTGAGCCGGACATCATCGGCGACGGCGGCAAGAAAAAACGGAACCCGAACCGTCCACCGCTCTACAAAGAGCTCTACGCCGACATCCACAAGCACTTTGGTGTCGACTCCTTCCGGGACATCAAGCCCAAGGACTTCGACGCAGCGGTGGAGTTCATCCGCAACTGGAGTCCGGCGGTTGCTCTCGCATAACAGCATTTGATCACACACCACCAAAACGGAAGGAGGAGCAAACACCATGAATATCGTTGACATCTCGTATCACAAAATCCAGATGGTAGGACGGATCGCGACGGAAGAAGAGGCGCGCGCAGCCTACGAGGCAGGAAAAACCGCATTCGCCTTTTGGTCGGACTACCCTGAAACGGGTATGGCTTGGGCAGGACAAGCGATGTCCAAAAGCTATGGCGAGGGTTTCGACGGCGACCGTATCGAAAAGCGACGCGCTGTGACCCATTGGACGATCAAGGACGACGAGCAGACCGCATGACGGCTGGGAAATTCACCGTCCATGTGCCGCCCGGAAACAGCTTCTCGCAAGGTAAGGCGTGGGAAAAGTTGCTGATCGAATCGGAAACGCCGGGCATGTACTACCAGTACAAGATTCACAAGATACTCAGGGTGGACGTGCTCCCAGNGAAACGCCGGGCATGTACTACCAGTACAAGATTCACAAGATACTCAGGGTGGACGTGCTCCCAGACGGTGTGACGCTGCACTTCGAAGGTGAACGCCAATGGGAACTGGTAAAGCGGAAGAACGGCCCGCTGTTTATGTGCAAGATCGGCTACAAGTGATTTTTGATCACACACCACCGGAACCCTAAGCCGTCCGGTGGAGAAAGGGGGAGGCGCATGGAAGACTTGCTGGGAAACGTGATCGAGGATGAACGGAAGCAGTTCACCACGATTGAACTGCTGACCGAAGCGCGAAACGAAATCCGCGAACTGTACCTCGACGAGAAAGATCAACGGCCGTGGCGGATTGGCTACAGCGGCGGGAAGGATTCCACTCTGACTGTGTCGCTAGTGGCTGGAGTGATGTTGAACCTCCCGCCGGAACAACTCAAACGCCACGTCTACGTGGTTGGCGCTGATACGGGCGTCGAGACGCCGATGATCCACGAGCACCTGAAATCGCAGGCCGAACAGATTCAGCAGTTCGCCGACAAGTACAAGTTGCCGCTGACCGTGAAGATCGTGAAGCGCGAAACCAAAGATAGCTACTTCGTCGAAACGCTGGGGCGGGGCTACCCGCTCCCCCACAACGGCGAGCGGAGGTGCACGGACAAGCTCAAGATCATCCCGCAGGAGACGGCCACGGCCGGAATCGACGTGTCCTTGGTACTGACCGGTGTGCGTGCCTCCGAGAGCGAAGCGCGAAGTCGCCGGTACGACAACAAATTCGCTGACGGCGAGTACCGCCCGATTCTCTGGTTTACAGTCGAGAACGTCTGGGAGGCGCTAGAGGCGCCGCTTCCGTGGGGCTCCTCGCAGTCCATCCTGCAGATTTACAAAGAGGCCACCGGAGAGTGTGGGTTCCGCAACCCGAAGGGCACCGAGAAAAGCAAGGTTGACGCATGCGGAGCGCGGTTCGGCTGCTGGATCTGCCCGGTCGTTCAGCAAGACAAATCGACCGAGTACCTGAGCCGGAGTCACGACTGGTTGGAACCGCTGACGGAGTGGAGAGAGCTCCACATGATCGTCTACGGTCACAACGAGCCGCCGCGCAAGCCCGGCGAGACGGACGTAGAGCGCGCCAAGACCAAACGGCTTTGGGAACGGATCAACGAACGCGTGAAACTGCTGACGAAAGCTGGCTTCATGCGAAACATGAAACAGCTCGACGAGGGCTCCGGTTGCCTGATCATCGAAGCCCGGAAGTTCCTCCTCGACAAACTACTCGATGCCGAGCAACGGATGAACAAATTACGTGCGGCCGCAGGCTTGCCGCCTTCTGAATTGATCGAAGCAGACGAGGTAAAAGAAATCCTCGCTCAACATGTGGAAGACGCGAGAGAGCGTCCGTTCTTGACGAAGGGTATCCCGCCCGCTGAGATCGGGAAGCGCATCGACGAGATCATTGAACAGGCGACGGCCGAGATGGAAATGCCGTACGATCCGGCGACGGAGAATCTGTTCACGCTCAGCGACGCTGTGTGAGAGGAGAGAAGCACCCATGACCGACCGGGTGCTGAGGAAGGGGAAAGACAATGCTTAATCTAAAAACTGAATTCACGTTCGTGTCGGTGTGCAGCGGGATCGGCGGCGGGACGTTGGGTTTCGCGGAAGCCTTGACTGAGTACATGGGGTACGTAGCCAAGTTCCGTCCGCTGTACGGCATCGACGTAGACCCGGAGATTTGCAAAGATTACGAAAACCTCACGGGCGACCCGTGTTACAACCTCGACCTGTTCGACCGTCAGCAGTACATCGACTGGCACGGGCACGAGCCCCCTGAAGGCTGGGAGGAAGTCACCCCGGACTTGATCCGCCGCCTCTCCGACGGCGTAGCCCCGGACGTAGTGTTCTTCTCCGCCCCGTGCAAAGGGTTCTCCGGCCTGCTCCCCAAGGAGTCTGCCAAGAGCAAGAAGTACCAGGCGCTCAACAAGCTCTACTGGCGCGTGATGTGGCTGTACATGGAGGCGTTCCCGGAAGACGGTCCGGCGCTGATCATTTCCGAGAACGTGCCCCGCATCAAGGCGCGAGGCGCGGACTGGTTGAAAAAGTGCCGCGAGCTCTGCGAGAGTCGCGGGTACGCCTTCCACAACTCCGACCACGACTGCGGGGAGATCGGCGGCCTCGCGCAAATCCGACACCGCAACATGTCGGTTGCCCGCAACCAGCAGAAGTGCTCCGTCTGGCTCCACCAACCGCCGAAGAAGAAGCACAAGACAATCGGCGAAGTCATCGGCCCGCTGCCGCTTCCGGGCGACACCGACGCGTGCGGCCCGCTCCACAAGCTTCCGCGCTTGCAGTGGAAAGTCTGGATGCGCTTGGCGATGATCCCAGCTGGCGGCGACTGGCGAGACCTTGAGAAGTACGATCACACCAAGTATGGCGTCCTTGGATACAAGCCCCGTGGCGGCGCGCTTGCCGTCGAGGACTGGGACAGCACTTCGCGGGCGGTGACCGGCGGCGCGGGCTTCGGGCGGAGCAACGGCGCAGCGGCGATCAATGACATGCGGTTTGGCACCAACGCCAACCGCCACGTCTCCCACTACCGCGTCGAACCGATGGACGGTGTAGCCGGGACCGTGACTGGCGCAACGCATGTAGCAAACGGCCGTATCTGCGTATCCGACACCCGCCTGAAAGATCGCGAGTCCCGGCACCCCGGCGTCTACCAAATCGTGAAGTTTGAAGAGGTCGGGCCGTGCGTGACTGGGACGCGGTTCGGAAGTGGCGCTCCCGCCATCGCCGACCCGCGTGTCAAGGCAGGGACGCACAGCCGCCAAGACGACTACGGAGTGTACAACTGGCATGATACCGCGAAGACGGTACGGGGAGCAGGGCGGACAATGAACAGCCGCTCCTCGATCGCGGACCCGCGCATTAACTGCAAGCTCCGCGCCGGTACCTACGGAGTAGTCGACTGGAACGGAACGGCACCCACCATCGCGGGGAGCATCGACATCCACCAAGGAACGGCGGCTTTCGCAGATCCGCGAGTCGGGAACGACAGCGACGCCTACGAGCCCGCCGAAGAGTTCCAAATCCCCGAAGACAAGAAAAACGGCGTTTGGATCATCCTCAGCCCGCATGACGGAGCGTGGCACCGCCCGCTGACGACTTACGAGCTGGCGATGCTTCAAGGTTTCCCCTCGCACATGCCGGACGGCAAACCGTTCCAACTCGTCGGCGGCAATGACGCCAAGTGGCGGGAGCGGATCGGGAACGCGGTACCGCCCGCAGCAGCGCGCGCCATCGCCGAAAGCATGCTGCTGACCCTCATGGCCTCGCAGACGGGTGACTGGTTCGGCTTGTCGATGGAACCCGTATGGGTGGCACCGGAAGAAAACGAAGTCAAGGAGCCGGCGCTGGTCCACTAAGGACCGCCCGGCCATAGAGAGGAGAACAACGGTATGCCGAATCACGTAACCAACCGCCTGACCATTATCGGAACCGAAGAGCAAGTAGCTGAGGTGAAAAAATTCCTCGCTTACGGGGGGGAGATCGGAACCATCGACTTCAACGCGATCACCCCGATGCCGAAATGGGTGTTCAACGGGAACACGCTGTCCGGCGTCGAGGAAGAGAAATACGGCGAAGAAAACTGCTGGTACAGATGGTCTATCAACAACTGGGGCACCAAATGGAACGCCTACAGTCAGCCCGACCACCGCAATACCGCAGACACGATCTATTTCACAACCGCATGGAGCGCGCCGCTCGACCTGATGAAAAAGCTCTCTTGGATTTATCCGAATCTTGAATTTGAATTCGCTTGGGCTGACGAAGACCTTGGGCGTAACATCGGCAAGGTGAAGTTTCAGGACGGCGTCGCCATCGAAGAATACGAGCCGGAGGGCGGAAGCCGCGAAGCAAGAGAGTTGTTCTTCCAGATCATGCAGGCGACGCCCGCCGAGTATGGGATGAATGAGAACTACGAGTA
The DNA here is from genome assembly GCF_000714935.1 of Tumebacillus flagellatus. Lineage (GTDB taxonomy): Bacteria > Bacillota > Bacilli > Tumebacillales > Tumebacillaceae > Tumebacillus > Tumebacillus flagellatus. The sequence goes on along the minus strand of NZ_JMIR01000063.1, from coordinate 1,710 downwards.
CGTCGACGACGAGGAAGGCGGTGAATCCGCATGAGCAACCAACCGAACAAGATCAATCCGGAAGACATCACCAAGGACTTTGACATCATCGTTGAGACGCAACAAACGATCATCAATCTCCTGACGCAAAACAGTACCCCTGCGGCCGAAATGATCAAAGCCAANAACAAACGATCATCAATCTCCTGACGCAAAACAGTACCCCTGCGGCCGAAATGATCAAAGCCAACGCCAGAGCCACGATCAACACGACGAACGCGGCGCGCTTCGGGGTGCAAGCCATCTTGCTGCTGAATGCGGAGCAGGCCGCGCGCATCGCGGAGCTGGAGAAGCAAGTCCAAACCGAACCGATCCGGGCGTTCATCGAGATGTACGACGTCGGTCACAGCGGCATCGACGACCTGCGGGTATACAGTCTGGTGCAATCCTACCTCATGCTGTGGGAGGAGCACTCGCACGAGTGGATGCGGAAGGTTGATGAGATTTGGGGTCGCTGGGACGGAGTGCTGTCTGAGAACATCGACTATCCGCGTAACCACGAATTCATCAACGAAATCCGCGCCGTCATCGATCCTGACACCGAGGAGGTCGAGCAGGGATGACGATCACAAACGAACGACTCCGAGATATGGCTGAGCAACTGGCACCGGATATGGAAGCGGCACGGATGCTCAGTCCGGAAGAGTTGTACCGTATCTCTCTCGTTTGCCATGCGGCCACACCGGGGCCGTGGAAATGGTTGCGCTACGAAGACGGATTCCCGTACCGAATCGTGTCTGAGCAAGATGACATGCTGGTCGCCGACGCTTGCGAAAGCGCCGAAAGTGATTCTGACAGCTTCGGGATGAATGTAATTGACATCACCACGGAAGATGAGGAGTTTATCCGATTCGCGAGCTATGCGTTGCCTGTTGCAATCGAACACATCAAGGCGCAGGAAGAAGAAATCTCCGCGCTGCGGGAACGCCTCCGCAAACAAGGGGAGCACGCGGAGCTGAAAGCGATCCTGACCGTGCACGACATGCAAGAGGAAGAAGAAACCACCACCGATGACAGCACCACACTTTTGTTGATTCGGTACTACACCCGAACCGGACGCTTTGACCCCATGCTGAAAAAAAATCGTTGCCGAGGACGGCAGAACGGCAGCGGAAATCCTGCGCGACGTCCGCGCCGCCATCGGCTACCAGACTGAGCAAGGAGGAGAACGGGTATGACGAACAAACCGCAGTTGCTGAGTCCGGAACAACTCCAAGGAATTCTCCGCCGCCGTGTAATCATCGGAACCCTCGACACCGCGTGGCAGGAGGAAGCGGGATACAAAAACTCTCGATTGCCCGCTGAACTTGCTGAAGCCGCTCCGATCTCGTTTCAGGAGTTGGTAGGCGACATCGACGCGCTGATTCAGGATCGGGCGGCGCGGGAAGAGCACAAGGAACTCTGCGCGGTGCTGGACTTGTACCACTCCAGAGCGGTCAAGGCAGATGACGCGATGTACATCGTCAACAACATGTTCGGTCGGGATTGCACTGATATTTACAAGCCCGATCCCGTCACGAGAGCTTGGTTAGATTGGGAGAGCACCTGTGGTCATCTGTCCGCAGAGGAAGCACTGGATTGTATCGCCGCCGTAATTGGCTACCAGAAAGGGGGCGAGGGGGCATGAGTCCGACACCGATCTACCGCTTCAAGCATCTGTTCAAAATTCCG
>NZ_JMIR01000062.1 GCF_000714935.1 Tumebacillus flagellatus | reverse complement strand
GCGCCGATGGTACTCGGACCGCAGGGTCCCGGGAGAGTAGGACGTCGCGAGGCAACAGCAAAGCAAACAACGAAAAGACCTGATCCATCGCGGATCAGGTCTTTTTTGTCGTTTTCCGTCAGTGAATCAACATCCCTGCGATCGCTGCATTTAAGAGGTTCGCCAACGTTCCCGCAAACAACGCCTTGACGCCAAGTCGTGCAACATCGCCTCTTCGGCCTGACGCCAAACCTCCGAAGGTCCCGATTTGGATTGCGATCGAGGAGAAATTCGCAAACCCGCACAGGGCAAATGTTACGATGACGGCCGTTTTGGCAGTGAGATGCGGCATCACCGGAGCGAATGCCGTGTACGCGACAAATTCGTTGACTGCGATTTTTTCCCCGATGAATCCGCCGGCAGTTACAGCATCGGACCAGGGAACTCCGACGATCCAAGCAACCGGAGCAAAGAGGTAACCCAACAGCAGTTGCAAACTGAGGCCTGGGTGGTGGAACAAACCGCCAATGCCGCTTAGAATACCGTTGATCAGCCCGATCACCGAGATAAACGCCAACAGCAGAGCTCCTACATTGACGGCCAGCTTCAAACCGCTCAGTGTGCCTGCAGCGGCAGCATCCAGGATGTTTGCCGATTCGACGTCTTTTTCCATACGAACAGCCGCTCCGTTCAGCGGTTCTTCCGTTTCGGGGAACATCAGTTTTCCGATGCAAAGCGCGGCAGGAGCGGTCATGATGCTGGCGGCAAGCAGATAAGGCAGGGGAATCCCCAACAGGGAATAACCCACCAAGGTCGACCCTGCGACAGACGTAAAGCCGGATGTCATGACTTGAAACAATTCGGCTTGGGTGAGACGTTCCACATAAGGCCGGATCAACAAGGGAGCTTCCGATTGGCCGAGAAATACTGTGGAGACGGCGGACAACGATTCCAAGCGGCTGGTTCCCAGCACTTTTTGAACGGCGCCGCCTACGATTTGAATGATCCAAGGGATGACCCGCAGGTAATAGAGAATTCCAATCAACGCCCCCAGGAAGATGATCACGGGGAGCACCTGCAAGGCAAAGATCGTGTTGTTTGGCTGGATCAGTGATCCGAACAGAAACTGAATTCCTTCGTTCGCGTAGTCAATCACCCGCTGCACCAGAGAGGAAAACCACTGAAGGGCGGTACGACCTGGTTCCCACAACAGAACAAGCACCGCAAACAGAAGCTCAAAGAAGAGGCTGAGCAGGACGGTTCGCCAGTTAATGCGGCGCTTGTTGTTGGAAAATAGAAAAGCGACCAACAAGAGAAACAGAATGCCTAAGATTCCCCAGAGAATATGCATGATAAAACCTCGTTCGGTAGAGTTTGGATGAAGATCGTTAGTAAGGTTCCCCGTCTGACTGCCACTATGCGAGAAACTCACCACTTCCGATGCATCTTCAAAACGACCATTAAAAAAGCGCCTGAACCCCCATGGGTCAGGCGCTTTTCTCCTCTTCCAAAAAACGATTCGGCAGGTAGTAAAACGCGACGTACAAACTGAACACAACCCCCGCCAGCGGCATCCAAGCAAGATGCTGGAGCGGCAAACGTCCGGAGATCAGCATCAGCAAACTAAGCAGGATGCTTTCGGCGATCAGCAGTTGCAGAGCGAGCCACGAGATTCCGCGTTTTTTATCCTGATCGGTGAGCGGGTAGATGCGCACCAACTCCGAGTAGCGCCGTTCCGACGCCAGATTCGGCAGTTGGAAGCCCATCAAGAACAGCCCCACCAGAAACAGAACCAACGCCACCCACACATTGGACACAAAGTACAAAATCACGCCGACAAACACCATCAAGCGCAAGTAGATGCCAAAATACTCGCTGTACCGGAAAAACGTTCGGATATAGAGGTACAAATAAGGCAGCTTCTGGTTGATCGGAATCCGCCGCACGAGCGCCATGATCCATTCACGGCGTTTGACGCGATTTTTGAGCTTCGGTACTTCGACGAAGAAACTCGCCACCGTATAGTACGCCGACAGCGTTTGCTGCTCCAGATCGAGCACTTCATTCCACGGCAGGCTGCGCACTTGGCGACCGCTGCGAACCAGCCACGCGACCGCAAGGAGCAACGCGACTCCGGCGAGCGCGTACCAGAGCGCCAACGTGATCAGCCCGTAGATCACCAAAGCGTTTCCGACGAAGCGCACGGCAAGCGACGCCCCAAAACGACGAACCAGCAGCATTTCCATCCAAGAAAACCACAGGTTCCATCCTTTCAACAGCAAAGCCGCAACGGCGCACAGCAACGCGGCTCCAATCCCTGCTCTCGCCTGAAACAGCGGCACCAAAACCCCGACCCACACGACAGCCTGCACGCTTTGAAAAAACGCACTGTACCGCCACGCCCGCCGGTAATAAGCGCCCATCCGCTCTTCGGCGGGAAGCAAGAACACCAAGTCCGGCTCCTGCAAAAACGTCCGCACCCGCCCCCGGCAAGCGGCAAAGCCCACGATCACGGCGATGAACCAAGCGGCAGGAAAGGAAGCGGGCAAGCGATCCAACACCGCTTTGTACCCGAACGCAATTCCGATCACCAGCGCGATCGCCGACATCAGCACGCCTTGGTTGCGCAAGATCGACAGAAACAACAAAATCCCCTGCACCCAAGCCCGCTTCACCCGCGCCGTGTACAGATCCCCGAGATCGGCAAACCCGCTGATCCCATAAGGCACTCGTGCAACGGAAAGCGCACTTTTTTCCGAACTTGCAGAACTTTGGTTACCAGCAGTGGATCCCGTACGCGTTGCATCCGTGTCGCCAGCTTTTTTTCCCGAACGAGCCGAACCCGCACCGTCTCCGTCCTTCACCTGCGTACGAGGCTTTTTCTCCTCAGCCCCGCTCATCGCACGGCCCCTCCGCTGACAACATGGTTAAACATCTCCTCGAGCGTCGCCCCCGGCAGCCCGGACTGCTCTTGCATCTGGGACACGGTGCCGCGGAGCGCCACTTGCCCGGCGTTGACCATCACGAACCGGTCGCAATACCGCTCCGCCGTCGCCAAGATGTGCGTCGAGAGCAAAATCCCGTGTCCCTCGCGCTTCATCTCAATCAACAACTCCAACAGCGACTGAATCGCCAACGGGTCGAGCCCCACAAACGGCTCGTCCACGATCAACAAGTCGGGCGCCGCCACAAACGCGCAGAGGATCATCACTTTTTGCTGCATGCCTTTGGAGAACGTGTTCGGAAACTCGTCCACCTTATCCGCGAGACGAAACACGTCCAACAACCGCTTCACCCGCTCGGAAAAAACGGCCTCCTCCAGCCTGTACACCAACTTCGTCAACTCCAAATGCTCCCACAGGGTCAACTCTTCATATAATCTCGGTTGCTCCGGTATGTACGAAATCCGCGAACGAAACTTCAACGGGTCGGTGCTGAGAGACCCGCCTTCCAGCAAAATTTCGCCCTCAAACGGCTCCAACAACCCCAGCACGTGCTTCAAGATCGTACTCTTGCCCGCGCCGTTCATGCCGATCAGTCCGACGATCTCGTGCGCGTTCACATCGAGCGACACGCTGCGAATTACGGGCGTTTCCGGGGCATACCCTCCGGTGATGTTGCGTACTTCAAGCACAACAAAACCTCCTACCTAGTCAGTCATGCTCCCATTTTACAGCAGATACCCCATTTTGCGGGCTTCAAACTCCAATTCCTCCCGAAATTTCGGATGGGCGATGTCGATCAGAGCGCGGGTGCGTTCGCGGATCGTTTTTCCCTTGAGCCGGGCGACGCCGTATTCGGTGACGATCATGTCAACGTCGTTTTTGGACGTGGAGACGGCAGATCCGGGGGAGAGCGTGGGGGTGATCTTCGAAACGCTGTCTCCCTTGGTCGTGGAATGCAGGCATATGATCCCGCGCCCGTTCTTGGACAGCCGTGCCCCGCGCGCGAAATCCGCCTGCCCGCCGGTCGACGAATAGTAACGCCCCTTGACCATCTCCGAATTGCACTGGCCGAGGAAATCGACTTCCACCGTCGAGTTGATCGACACCAAGTTCGGAATCTGCGAAATCATCCGCACGTCGTTCGACTCATCCACCGGTATCATCTTAAGGAAGGCACATTCGTTCATAAACTTGTACAATTTCTCGCTGCCCAGCGCGAACGTCGTCGTCATCTGCCCGGTGTAGAGCGGTTTTTTCTGATTCGTGATCACGCCTGCCTCAAACAGATCGACCACCCGATCCGGCAACAACTCCGTAAAAATCCCCAAATCCCGATGCCCGCTCAAAAAATCCATCACCGCGTTGGGGATGGCGCCAAACCCGATCTGCAGCGTGTCTCCGTCCACGATGAGATCGGCGATTTGCTGCCCGATCTTGGCGTCTTTGTCCGTGATCTGCGGTTCGTCGAGCGTGGGGAGGGGGACGTGGTTTTCCACCAGCGCCGCCACTTGCGAGATGTGAATTTGGTTGCGGCCGAACGTGCGCGGCATGTTTTCATTGACTTCCAACAAGATCAGCTTCGCGTCGTGCAACAGCGTCGCCGTATAGTCGCAGTTGGTGCCAAGCGAAAAGTACCCCCGCGCGTCCATCGGCGATACGGTCGCCATGATCACGCGGTTGTCGGTCATCTCGCGAAGCAGAACGGGAAGGTCGGAAAAATGATTCGGCAAGAGGTCGAGCGAGCCGTCGTGAAAGCCCGGCCGGTCGCCTGAGCCGAGGAACATCGAAACGGTGCGGATGCGCTCTTGCGGCACGTCCAGCGCCGGACGCAACGAAAGCATCTGAAACAGCCGATTGCCCCGCAACTTCATCTGTCCAGGCAACGCATCGAGCAACGCCGGAGGTTCGCCTGCAGAAAGCGGGACGAGGATGTCGTCGCCCGGTTCGATCCGTTCAACTGCTTCCGAGGCGGTGCGGAGTTTTTGGTGGTATAAAGTTTGGTCGTTCATCTCCATCTCTCCTTTGGAGTTAGTATAAATGAAAATCAGCAGAATACCCGCGCAGGGACGAGCCCTGAGGAGCCGATTGCTTCGGTTGTGCTATTTTGTTCAAGCCAAAGCGTTGAGCAGCGGCACCAGACGTGCTAAGATAAGTCCTGTCGCCGCGAGAGACACACGCTGCGACGCTCGAAAGAAAAGATTGAAGGAATCGCTCGGAATTAGTTATTGACTTTTCATCGTACGACGTGCTATATTAGAAAACGTCGCCGCGAGAGAGCGGTTGAAAAAACGAAATATCCCTTACACGTGGAGAGATACCAAAGTGGCCAAATGGGGCGGACTGTAAATCCGTTGCGTAAGCTTCGAAGGTT
>NZ_JMIR01000061.1 GCF_000714935.1 Tumebacillus flagellatus | reverse complement strand
AAGCTTTCCAGCGCCGATGGTACTCGGACCGCAGGGTCCCGGGAGAGTAGGACGTCGCGAGGCAGTTGAATAGGAAAGGCTCGATTCCTTGCGGAATCGAGCCTTTTTTCCAAGAGGAGGCATCTCGGATGATCACCATCCGCAACGCGAGAATTGAAGACTTGCCCGCTCTGCTCTCGATTTATAATCGAGCGGTGGAGACGACGACGGCGACGTTTGATTTGGAGCGGCAAACGTATGAAGAGCGCGAGGTGTGGTTTCATAAATACGATGAGAAGTATCCGTTGATTGTCGCAGAGGTGGACGGTCAGGTCGCCGGATACGGCAGCCTCTCGAAGTTTCGCGACAAGCAAGCGTACAGTAAGTCTGTGGAGAACTCCGTGTACATCGACGAGCGTTTTCAACGCCGAGGAATCGGCCGGGCGCTGTTGGAAGAGTTGGTCAACCGCGCCCGACACATCGGATATCACACGATCATTGCAGGCATTACGGCGGGCAATGAGGGCAGCGTAAAACTGCACGAGGCGTTCGGCTTTGAACTGTGCGGCGTGTTTCGGCAGGTCGGCTACAAGTTTGACGCATGGCAAGATGTCGAGTTTTACCAACTGATGCTGTAAATTTTATGAGGGAATGTGGAGAAAGGCTCAATCCGTGGCGGATGGGGTCTTTTTTTCATATCTTGTACCAGAACAAGAGGTGGGAGTTGAGGGGATGGGCAATAGCTTCGAGAGGATCGACCATGTGGTCGTGTTGATGCTGGAAAATCGCTCGTTTGACAACATGGCAGGGTGGTTGTACGCCAAGGGCAATCGGTCGCCGTATGACCAAGCACCGCGTGGACAGGCGTTTGACGGGGTGGCGGGCAAGAGGTTGTCCAATCCGATTCCCTCGAATACGGACGGGGCGCAGCGCAAAGTCGTGCCGGCGGGGAGGGGGAGCGGAGAGTTTGAACCGACCACCGATCCGGGAGAAGAATTTTTGCACGTGCAAGCCCAGATGTACGGACAACGGGAACCGATGCAAGGGTTTGTGCAAGACTATGCCGGGATGTTGAAACAGGACGGAAGAGCTATTACCTACGACAACTACAGCAAGATCATGAACGGGTTTACGCCAGAGCAAGTGCCGGTGATCAGCGCGTTGGCGCATCAATATGCCGTGTGCGACCGCTGGTTTTGTTCGGTGCCAAGCCAAACGTGGACGAACCGGTCGTTTTTTCATGCGGGAACCTCGGCGGGGTTGGTGGACAACTGGCCGTATCTGAACTGGTTACAAAACGACACGGCGACGATCTTCAACCGCATGTCGGACGCAGGGCTTACCTGGGGTGTGTACTATGACGCACAGACGATCATCTCGCTGACGATGCTGATTCACTTCCGGCAATTGGCAAAGTACTGGAATCACAACTTTCATTTTATGCAGAAGTTTTTCCGCGACGCGGAGGAGGGGACGCTGCCGAACTATACGTTTCTTGAGCCCTGTTTCAACAACTGGCGCGGACAACGCAACGACCAACACCCGCCGTTCAGCGTCGCGGAGGGCGAGAAGTTGATCTACGACGTCTACCAAGCGCTGCGCAAGGGCAAGAACTGGGAGCGGACGCTGTTCGTGATCACCTACGACGAGCACGGCGGATGCTACGACCACGTCTTGCCGCCGGCCGCCGTGCCGCCCGACCCCAAGGCACCCGTTGGGCAGCAGGGATTCCGCTTTGACCAACTCGGCATCCGCGTGTGCACCGTATTGGTTTCGCCTTACATTGAGGCGGGCACAGTATTTCGAGCGCGAGACCCACACGGTAACGTTGTGCCCCTCGAACACAGTTCGATGATCAAAACGCTGACCAACCGCTGGCACCTCCCGCCGTTGACAGAGCGAGACCGCACCGCGACGGGCATCGAACAGGTGTTCACGCGTGAAACTCCGCGTACAGACGAACCGCAGATTCCCAACCCCCGCACTCCGAAAAAAACATCACTTCCCCGCAGGATTTCCGGTCTGGAATTCGACCTTGCGGGGCTTGCGGCGGTGCGTTTGGGCGAGGTGTGGGCAGACATCTTGAACGCCCGGCGTGCGAAACCCGCGAAACGCTCCCGGCCTGACGCCTGAAAAAACAAAGACTCGATCCGGTAGCGGAACGAGTCTTTTTTGGCTTATTCGTTGTCGAAGTATTCGTAGAAGAGGTAGCCTTTGGCCCACTTTTCTTCGATGCCTCGGGAGCTGGCCGTTTGGACGAAGAGGGAGACGAGCTTGTCGTCGATTTCGTCCTTTTTATAGTTGTTTTTTTTCACGAGGTCTTGGTGGAGCGGTTGGAGCTTGGTGAATTGTTTGTCGACGAGTTCTTCGTCTTCATCGGCAATCCGGTCATAAAAGTTCTCGAGATCGTATACCGTTTCTTTTGAAAGCCTCATGGATGTCACCTCCTAGGTGTTTAGTATGCGCACTTGTTACAATACCGCATGTCCCTGGGAAAGGAAAGGGGAGATTTGCCAAATGGAACTCTCGAAAAAAGAGCGGCTGTACGGAATCTTGCAGGAACTCGACCGGGTGATCGTGGCGTTTTCAGCGGGGATTGACAGCACGTTTGTGCTCGCCTGTGCGCAGGAGGTGCTCGGCGACCGTGTGCTGGCGGTGACGGCGGCGAGCGAGACGTTTCCCGACCGCGAGTTGCGAGAGGCGGTGGAGCTTGCGGCGCACATCGGGGCGCGGCATGAGATCATCGAGATTCGCGAGATGGAGAATCCGCACTTTGTGGCGAACAACCCGGACCGTTGCTACCATTGCAAATCGGGTTTGTATGCGAGCTTGACGCGGCTGGCGCAAGAGCGTGGGATTTTATATGTGCTGGACGGCGCGAACATGGACGATCTCGGTGAGTACCGCCCCGGACGGCAGGCGGCCAAGGAGTTTGGCATCCGCTCGGTGTTGCAGGAAGCGGGGATTTTCAAGGAAGAATTGCGGGCGATGGCACGGGAGATGGGGCTGCCGAATTGGGAGAAGCCTTCGTTTGCGTGCTTGTCGTCCCGAATTCCGTACGGCGACCTGATCACGTTGGAAAAAGTGGAGCAATTGGACCGAGGCGAAGAGAAGCTGCGCAGACTGGGCTTCCGGCAGATGCGCGTGCGCCACCATGATCAAATTGCGCGGGTGGAAGTGTTGCGCGAAGAGTTGGCACGGGCGGTCGAATATGCAGACGAGATTACGGCGATTCTGAAAGAGGAAGGTTTCGCGTACGTGACGCTCGATCTGCAAGGCTACCGCAGCGGTTCGATGAACGAGACGCTGGGTCTTGGGGCGGGGAGGGCGCGATGAAGGAAAAAGAGCGGGAGTTGCGAGAGGTGTTGCGCCGCTTGCGGGCGGGGGAGTTGACGGTGGAGCAGGCGGAGGCGGAGATTTGCGGGTTTGAAGATTTGGGGTTTGGCAAAGTGGACTACGCCCGGGAGAAGCGCACGGGGTATCCGGAAGTGATCTTCGGGCAAGGAAAAGCGCCGGAGCATGTCCGGGTGATTTTTGGCAAGCTGGTGGAGAAGCACGGGCGTGCGATGGTGACGCGGGCCGATCCTTCGATGGCGGAGGCGGTTTGGGAGTCGGTGCCCGAAGCGGAATTTGACCCGATGGCGCGCTTGATCATGATCGGCGGCGGCGAGCGGCGGTTTCCGGGCGTTGTCGCGGTGGTCTCGGCGGGAACGGCCGACGTTCCGGTCGCGGAAGAGGCGGCGCGGACGGCGGAATGGATGGGGAGCGAAGTCGACCGCATCTACGACGTCGGCGTGGCGGGGATCGACCGGCTGTTGGCGCAGCGGGAGAGGTTGCAGCGGGCGAGCGTCGTGATCGTGGTTGCGGGAATGGAAGGCGCGCTGTCGAGCGTTGTTGGCGGATTGGTTCGCCGCCCCGTGATCGCGGTGCCGACGAGTGTGGGATACGGCGCGCACTTTGCCGGATTGACACCGTTGCTCTCGATGCTGACGTCGTGCGCGGCGGGGGTGACGGTGGTGAACATCGACAACGGATTCGGCGCGGCGTACGCGGCGTCGATCCTGCAGCAGGCGATTTTGGAAGGAGCGGGTAGGGAAAGATGAGTCGGACGTTGTATTTGGATTGCATCTCCGGAATCAGCGGAGATATGCTGCTGGCGGCGCTGGTTGATCTCGGCGCCGACTTGCAGTATGTAAAGCGCGAATTGGAGAAGCTGCCTGTGGATGAGTTTGATCTGTGGGTGGAGACGGTGGACAAACTGGGGATCACCGCGAAAAAGTTGGGGATGCGGCTGCCGGAAGCTGGCGGGCATGGGCATTCGCACGCTCATCCTCACGCTCATTCTCATGAGCAGGCTGATGGACGCGAGCATGGGCACAGCCATGAGCATGAACACGGGCATGAACATCGCAAGGCGGCGATGATCTTAGAGATGATTCGGGAGAGCGAGCTTCCGGAGCGGGTGAAGGCACGGAGTCATGCAGTTTTTGAAGCGATTGCGGCGGCGGAGGGCAAGATCCACGGAATCGACCCGTCGGAAGTCCATTTTCATGAAGTGGGCGCGATGGACTCGATTCTGGACATCATCGGGGCGTGCCTCGCGCTGGAGAATCTCGGCGTTGACGACATCCACGCTTCGCCCGTGCCCGCCGGCTATGGAAAGATCCGCATCAACCACGGCCTGTACCCGGTACCGGCCCCTGCTACAGCCGAATTGTTGATGGGCATCCCGCTTGCGAAGTCGCCCGCCGAAGGAGAGCTGACCACCCCCACGGGAGCCGGCTTCCTCCGCGCATTGGCAACCCGATTCGGCCCGCTTGAAAACTTCACAGTAGAAGGAATCGGGTACGGGGCGGGCACCAAGAACTTCCCCGAGCATCCCAATGTCTTGCGCGCTCTTATCGGACAAGCCGCCACGAGCGGCAGGCGTGAAACCATCCATGTACTGGAGGCACAGGTGGATGACTGCACGCCCGAAACTTGCGGCTACGTCATGGAACGCCTCTTCGAAAACGCCGCCCTTGACGTCTACTACACCCCCGTCCTGATGAAAAAAAACCGCCCCGGCACGCTCATCAGCGTACTGTGTGCACCTCCTGACGCTTCCAAATTGGAAGAGATTCTGTTGCGGGAAACCACGACGTTCGGAGTGCGGCAAAGCGTGTGGAGCCGACGGGCGTTGGAGCGGAAGTTTGAGAGCGTGGAAACGTCGTACGGAACGGTGCGGGTGAAGATCGGCAGCCTCAACGGCCGTGTCTTGCAAGCGACTCCGGAGTATGAAGACTGCGCGCGGGCGGCTCGCGAGCGAGAGGTTCCGTTTCGCGAAGTCTATGCTGCGGCGTTGAACGAGAACAAAATAACAAGCTCTTCTGCTGAAAGCCGCTGAAACGCGGCTTTTTGTTTCCCACAGCGCGAATCTGGAGAAATATCGAGTTGTGGCGGGATTCCGGGCATGATAAGATATCTCTTGTCGCCGCGAGAGACAAGCGGTTGACGCGAGAGATTCTCTCGCCGATTGATCCTTGAAAACTAAACGAGTGATAGATGAAGATCGATTCGAGCCAGAAGCT
>NZ_JMIR01000060.1 GCF_000714935.1 Tumebacillus flagellatus | reverse complement strand
TCCAGAGCTTACAAAGATAACAGGCATGTATCAATCCTAGACCCGAGTAACAGGGGACTGAAAGACACATGGAACTCCGACGGATCATTCAGTTGCACAAGTATCAATCCTAGACCCGAGTAACAGGGGACTGAAAGTCTGATCGTAAGATTCGAACAGGCAGCGATGACCCGGTATCAATCCTAGACCCGAGTAACAGGGGACTGAAAGTGTTCGCCAAAAATCTTGTTCATCAGGGCTGCCCATTGTATCAATCCTAGACCCGAGTAACAGGGGGACTGAAAGTTCTTTACGAGATAGGAGAGCATAGAGCGCATAGCTGGTATCAATCCTAGACCCGAGTAACAGGGGACTGAAAGACGGAGACCATTCCGAGCAACCGCGCGGAATGGTCGAGTATCAATCCTAGACCCGAGTAACAGGGGACTGAAAGCTTTTAATGCCTCACCAACCAAGTAACGTCGATCCTCGTATCAATCCTAGACCCGAGTAACAGGGGACTGAAAGATTGTAGCAAAAATTGACCCTGCTTTCTCTGCCTTAAGTATCAATCCTAGACCCGAGTAACAGGGGACTGAAAGCATGGATTCGGGGCGTTTTTGGCATAAAAAATGCCGGTATCAATCCTAGACCCGAGTAACAGGGGACTGAAAGGGACGCACAGACCGCGATCGAGGAAGCGAAGGCGTCGGTATCAATCCTAGACCCGAGTAACAGGGGACTGAAAGAAATTTTGACCCGCGTTTTCGTTAAAGAGGGTGCATCGTATCAATCCTAGACCCGAGTAACAGGGGACTGAAAGTTTTTGTTTACGATACTTCCGGATCAGACTTCCGAGGTATCAATCCTAGACCCGAGTAACAGGGGACTGAAAGGACATGAGGTTCATGTCCGCCGCTCCGTACTTGAGTGGTATCAATCCTAGACCCGAGTAACAGGGGACTGAAAGGCGTTGAGCACATCGGGAGTTGGCGAAGCAAGCGTCGTTTCAATCCTAGACCCGAGTAACAGGGGACTGAAAGCGGCGCAACTTGAAGAAGGCGAAGAATACAACCCGATGTATCAATCCTAGACCCGAGTAACAGGGGACTGAAAGTGGCAAGATGTTACCGCAAATTGGCCAAAAACTGTGGTATCAATCCTAGACCCGAGTAACAGGGGACTGAAAGGAGAAAGAATTCGAAACAGTCGAATATGAGGGCGCCAGTATCAATCCTAGACCCGAGTAACAGGGGACTGAAAGTCAGGGCGGAGCCTCTGCTACGTGCGGCCGCGTATCAAGTATCAATCCTAGACCCGAGTAACAGGGGACTGAAAGTCTAGGTGGTCGGGGAGTTCCTGAATCCACTGTTCAACGTATCAATCCTAGACCCGAGTAACAGGGGACTGAAAGTATTGTAGACCTGAGTAACAGGTGCTTCTGTCCAAACTAGACATGGAGGATGTCAAAAAGGATCAGAGATTCTCGTCGAAATCTTCGGGAAATAGCTACGGGACAAATTTCCGCACCAAAAACAGGGCAATCCGTCTCCTATACGGTTGCCCTGTTTTATGCAGATCGAGGAGTACAGGTATTACTTATAGTTGACAATGACAAATGGTCCAGGTGGAGATATTTCAGCAGTCTGCTGGATGCTAGAACTTCCGATTGCGATACAAGCAACAGCAACGAGAAGCCCCACCAGAAATTTTAATTTCATCAGTATTCCTCCTTTTCGTAGAACTCCACTACGGAAGAAGCATATGCCCTTCCCTTCTTATAATACTTCAAGGCTGCTTCACCGTCATCCCGATCTGAGTAAAATTCGAATAAGCACTTACAAGCGAGATAGCGCACATTTAAACATATTGTTCAATGACCCTCAACGCAGTATCGTTCTCTTGCACTTTAACAAGTGACTTTACGTAATCCTTGACGGCTATTACCAGAATATCTTCATGCAATACAACTTTTTTGATTGCAGACAACAACGATCTCGTAGATGCACGGTAGTTCCCCAAGAGGTACTCAAAATGTGCCACGTTGATCAGGGCATGACCAATTTGCATGTTGTCCTCTGTTCGTTCGAAGTGTTCCAGTGATCTATACGCATGTTGCTTTGCAGATTCATAGTCACCGCGATCCTTCTGAATTTGCATCCTTGTGAATGATGCCAGCCCTAAAGCAAGATGATTATCGGGGAATGTTTCCTCCACCAACAACAGCATTTCTTCGATGTTGCTATACTCTTTTCGAATTGAGTAGGTCAACATCAAGTTTGCAGTTACGCGATGGAGCAAACGCTTGTCCTCAAAACTCTCATGTAAACTCTTGGCGAACTCCATCGAACGCAACCAAGTATGATGTGCATCATCGAACTGCTTTTGCAAATATTGGACTTTCCCCAGATGGTACAGCGCGAAACCCCGTTCTGACGCTCCGATCGCCGTTTCAACCAGCTCACTTGCGATTGACGTAAGCCTGTTGCAGATTGTCCTTCGAAATCTCCTTTGGAGTTAAAAGACTGTCAAGAGTTTTGCGTTGTTTGTATACGTCTTCCAGAAGAATCCTCTTGACGGGCATTTTCAAGTCACCTGCGATCTTTTCAAGTTCGTACATGTAGATTTCACGTTTGCCTTTAAGCATCGAACGTAACGTCTCAGGAGACACCCCAAGACGACCGGCCATAGCTGTCGTGGAATACCAGCCCCCCTTTTCCTTCTTCAATTCCTCGATTCTTTGACCTAACGGAATATTATCAACTAACGTGTAGATTGGTGCTTCCAAACTCAGCTACGTCACCTCTGAAACCACTAGTTTATGTTCAATGTTAAGAGGATAGTCATTCTTCCATAGTAGAATATTATAAAAGATGTTCCGATTTTTGTACATAACTTTTAGTGAAAATCCGCAATAATTCTTTACTTCCGTTCGTCCTTGTTTACAACCTCTTGATTGCCCATGCAATAGCTCAAGCAGTCAGTGGGCTGGCAAGGTAGGGAACCTGCGAGGTATGGTTTTCTGTTCTCTCCTAACATAAAGAGACGGTTTTTTGTGAAAAAGAGATATTCTCCCCATGAACGGGATGAGATATACTGGGGAGGAGATACTAAATGTGGGAAAAGGAGAGTTTCGAGGATCGGGCGGGTTTTGGAGCAAAAAGGTGATCCTCGAAAAAAACCGCAACTCACGCCCCGACAGAGATCGCGGGAACCCGTAGCAGGAGTGGATTTTGTTATGTGCTTCGCGGTCGGTCTCAACCTAAGACCCGAATTACAGGGGACTGAAAGGGCCAGTTGCCGGTTTCGATGTAGATCATGTAGGCTTGTCTCAACCTAAGACCCGAATTACAGGGGACTGAAAGAAGATATAATCGACGGTCACGTTGTGATAGTCAGCGTCTCAACCTAAGACCCGAATTACAGGGGACTGAAAGTGATCACCGACTTGAGCCGTCAGCCAGTACGCGAAGGTCTCAACCTAAGACCCGAATTACAGGGGACTGAAAGCTTTTTATGCTTTTTGTTTCGCAAAAAAGGGCGGTCAGTCTCAACCTAAGACCCGAATTACAGGGGACTGAAAGAACGTCAACGTCGACGATTAGGCCGTTACCGATGTAGTCTCAACCTAAGACCCGAATTACAGGGGACTGAAAGTGTGGGTTGGGAGCACGGCCCGGACAGCGCCGAGCTTGTCTCAACCTAAGACCCGAATTACAGGGGACTGAAAGTTTTGGTAATACGAAAGCAATCGCATTACAGTTTGTCGTCTCAACCTAAGACCCGAATTACAGGGGACTGAAAGATAGTCTGAACGACTTCATATTGTTTTTTATACTTCGTCTCAACCTAAGACCCGAATTACAGGGGACTGAAAGGTGTAACCGAACCACGCCGCCAGAGTGATGCCCGATGTCTCAACCTAAGACCCGAATTACAGGGGACTGAAAGTCTGACTTGAGGGGCTTTTTTTGCGTGGTTCGTTGGCGTCTCAACCTAAGACCCGAATTACAGGGGACTGAAAGAAGAAGAAAGGATGAGCGCCATGACCAAGGACACGAAGTCTCAACCTAAGACCCGAATTACAGGGGACTGAAAGAAAGTGTACTCTTTGTATCGCGCGATTTCTGACGGTGTCTCAACCTAAGACCCGAATTACAGGGGACTGAAAGTGCTTCTAGAGCTCTGGGCCGATCAAGCTGGATCAGGTCTCAACCTAAGACCCGAATTACAGGGGACTGAAAGTGCCGATGAAGAGAGCTATTCGCTTGATTCTGGGTAGTCTCAACCTAAGACCCGAATTACAGGGGACTGAAAGAGACTTCCTCCGTCGTCAGCTCGCGGATCGGCGTGTGTCTCAACCTAAGACCCGAATTACAGGGGACTGAAAGTTTGAGAAATCCGTCGTTGAGCAGGAGAGGGAGATGTCTCAACCTAAGACCCGAATTACAGGGGACTGAAAGATCACAATACCACTGAAACATTAAACGAACAGCTTCCGGTCTCAACCTAAGACCCGAATTACAGGGGACTGAAAGACATCGACAACGAGCGAGATGACATGTTCGAAAAGGATTCCCTTGATGCAACGGATGACGATCTGTATCGAGCCAAAGCCAATGCCTTGCTGCGCCGACTGAAAGAGAGCAAATGGATCGACATCGAGGACCGTGACCAATATCGCCAATTTGTCGTCTTGCCTCACTACTCCAGCCGCATCTTATCGGTTCTCCAAGAGTTGTGCGAGGGACGCTCAATCGAGTATCAGCGTTACGCATTCTCCACCTATCAATTGCTCACGGGGGAGGAAGCCAAGCAGAATCCCTGCTTTGCTGTCCAAGAAGCAGAGAAGATGACCAGATCGTTCCTCGAAGAACTGCAAATTTTGGTCAACAACATGAAGAAACACATGGAGCAACTGACCTCCATGTCGACCATCGAGGAAGTCCTCGACTACCACTTCAACCGCTCATAGCAAGTCGGTGAACGTTGGCCTGCTTCCGGGTGGGGTAGGATTGACAGGGGAGACGATCGAGGCGTTGGAGATCCGCGAGATTCGAAGTTCACGAATTCTGTTGGTGGAGAATCTGACCTGTTACCATCACGTCGTGCAAGAGAGTCAAGAGGGGACGGTTGTGATCTTCGCCGGCGGCTTTCCGCACCGTCATTTGCAAAAACTGCTCCAAAAGCTCTCGACATTTTTGGAGGAGCCGCGGGAGCAAACGATCTGTATCCAGCATTGGGGTGATCTTGATTACGGAGGGATTCGGATATTTGAGTTTATCCGAAGGAAGTTAGTTCTACAACTGCGTCCTTATCTGATGGATGTGGCGACCTATGAGGAATTCAGGGTGCAGGGAATTTCATTCGGGAAATTGTATGAACGTAAATTGAGTTCGTTGCTGGAGGATGGGTCTTTTGCTGAGTGGCATCCATTGGTGGAGGCGATTCTGCGCGAGGGGTATCGAGTGGAGCAGGAGAGTTTGTTGCGGTAGTGGAGTTCGGTTCGGTCGCAGGCTCGACCGACATTCATGCTGGACTAGTCAAGCATCTTGAGCGGTGATTCGTCACTAGGAAAGATGCGTTTCCTTTTGTGGGAAGTAGTTATTCTCTCCATGAAAGGGATGAGATATACTAGTAGGGGGATACTAAGTATGGAATTCGAGGAGTTTCGAGGAGTTTCGAGGAGTTTCGAGGATCGGGCGGGTTTTGGAGCAGAAAGGTGATCCTCGAAAAAAACCACAACCCACGCCCCGACAGAGATCGCGGGAACCCGCAGTATGAGTGGGTTTGATTCTGGGCTTCGCGGTCGGTATCAATCCTAGACCCGAGTAACAGGGGACTGAAAGGAAAGTTGTGGACGTGAGCGAACAACGGTATCTTCGCCGTATCAATCCTAGACCCGAGTAACAGGGGACTGAAAGAGGTATGATACGCTGGTATCTTCACGGGACTGCCGTTCGTATCAATCCTAGACCCGAGTAACAGGGGACTGAAAGCAGTGTAGTTAACAGTGGCTGGCTCAA
>NZ_JMIR01000059.1 GCF_000714935.1 Tumebacillus flagellatus | reverse complement strand
TAGGTTCCAGCGGGCAACCGTGGGGGTTCGAGTCCCTTCATCCGCACCATCTATTCTCAGTTTGAGCGTATCTCGTCAGCTCTCCGTTTTGAGTGAAATTGATACATCCAGTGTTTCTGATCGAACGTAAACAGACGCACAGGATACCGATAAAGTGATTCTTCCTTGACGACGATCCGTCATTTGGAGGGATTTTTTTTATGCAAAAAACACCGAGGAAACGTATTCAAAAGGTGGGGGCCGTTGGGTCTTGGGAAGAGGCTTTGCGGGAATTTCTCTTCTTCAAACAGGCCCGGCATGGTGTCAGCCAAACGACGTTAGGGGATTATGAGGGCCACGCAGGAAGGAAGGCAGAGCCCCGCATTGTGGATCTCCCGGAGGATACGTTGCAGCGTTTGCTTGCGTTGCCGGACCAGGAGACTTTCGCCGGGTTACGTGATTATTCGCTGATCCTCACAACGCTTGATACGGGGATCAGACCGAAAGAAGCGTTCCAGCTGACGGTAGAGGACTTCGATATAAAGCATTTGGCCGTCACAGTTCCCGCCGAAGTGTCCAAGACGAGAACGGCAAGAACGTTGCCGATCTTACCGTTAACGGCTGAGTCGCTTCGGAAGCTGATTCGTGTACGACCCGACTTTTGGGATACTAGCGTTCCGGTATTCTGCACCAATGAAGGAACGGCTTTGAACCGGCATACTTGGGGAGATCGGATGGAGATGTACAGTAAGCATCTTGGTGTGCATGTGCGGCCCTATGATCTGAGGCATAGTTTCGCGTTGATGTACCTACGCAACGGCGGTCACGCGTTTGGGCTGCAACGGACGATGGGGCATACCGATATGAATATGACGAAACGGTACGTCAATCTAACTAGGCAAGATTTAGCGAAGGCACATCGTACTGCAAGCCCGCTGAATAGCCTTGTTTCATCGTCTAGAAAGCCGGGCAAGACGAGGCTGGGCAAGCTCAACGGCCTGAAATAGTGGGTGTAGGATGAGCGAATACAAAACGATCATTTTACTTCCGAATGATCGGATAGGAGATTGGTGGGGTTCGATGAGTCATATCAAGAATCCCAAGAAAGGCGTGGAGGGCCGTCAGGAGCTATTGCGTCAGGCGATTGAAATTGGCCTTGATGTGATGGCGGGTCGGTTGGTAACGATCTCTCCTGAGCAGTACAACGTGCTGACCGCGTTTGAAGTGTTGGGACAGCGTGGCTATCTTGGGTTGATACACTTCGATATGATTAAGACTGCATCAGCAAAATTTGAGGGCGGCGAACCGTAATGGTTTGCCGTCTTTTTTGTTGGATCGAAGAGATCGACGAAAGGGCAGCATGACGAAACGTATGGTGAAAACAACCGATACAGACGACAGGCAAGAGAATGGTGTTGGTGCCAAAGTAGGCTTAGTTGACGAGACATGCGTGCAACTCGGAAAAACCTATAGGTCCAAGACCAAAAGCGAACTTTAGACTGAATGGGATGCCATTCGGTCTATTCGAGCCTTTTTAGTTGATCGAATGGGTACGTAGGACTATAGAACTAATTGCGGGGCAAGTCAAAATTCGACAAAGGAAATATGTGTTAGTAAGAAGAATCGTTAATAAAGAGAGAAAACAATAATGGAGGTAAGGAAATGTTCAAAAAAGCGATGGGTATTATGAGTGCGCTTGGGCTTACTGTTGTAATGTCCTCCTCTGCGTTTGCAACTGGTCAAGCGGATTTTGACACAGTGACCGCGAAGAATCATGACTCGAAGGAGCTAGTCGTTCCGCTCGAAGCATTGAACAAAGTGGCGGCGGAGAAGGGATTGAAACAGCTTTCCTTGAATGAGGTCGCTACTGTAGAGAGCGTGAACGAGGCTCTTAAAGATGTCGTGGTTCAAAAAGACGAACAGAAGACGATTAACCTCGGTCACGGTCAAGCCATCGTGATTAGTGCGCCGGAAGTGAGTTCAACAAACCCTTCAATTGGATACAACGTTACGGCATCAGGTAAAATTGACTATGTGTTCTACGGTGTTCAGTTGTTCTCCTTGTCGGAATCGGAAAACTATAGCTACGATGGCACGACTGCGGATATCATCTTCTATGCCAACCAGCCGACCGTTTCAGCGCCGGGGTGGGTTGGGTGGTCGACCATCATCGACAACAAATACATCAGCAACATCGACCCGAAGGTGAAGGACGCTGTTGCAGACGTGCGTTGGACTCAGACCACGATGACTCGTTACGGCCACATGGAGCTCCGTTTTACGGGGGCCGGTAACTGGTTCGTTCACGACTCCTACATCTACTAATATCCGCACCATGCCCCCTCACTGTTTCGTGCGGGGGTTGTCAGCATTTTAGGTTTGGAGGTGCAGAAGTTGGAAGACAGCAATAAGACTCTTGAGGAGAGGATCGTCGATCTTGAGGGGAGAATCCAGACTCTGGAGCGAAGCACGAACAGATATGGTTTTTCGCGATTTGCCGTTGATCTGTTGACTGGATTCTCGGTTGTGGCGTTGGTGATCTTTGTGGTCGCGTTCATCTTCGTTCTATCGAACAGGGGATCGTAAACGGTCACGGTATAGGAAGCTTCAGGAGAAGATTTTGTTGCGGCCAAGGGTTGAGGGGGCGCTTTAAGGCGTTTGGGTTGGGCTGCCAATAGTCTTGGTGGACGTGTGCCGCTGGGAACCCTAGGTTGACCCTGCAAGATCGGCGTAGAGCCCGAATATCAGATCGGGCGATACCTCCACAAGTATGAGTTTGCGTGATAGGATGCTGACAGGGGAAAACCACCCCGGTTGGGGTGGCCCTGTTTGCATTATCCTTTGATTGTTTGTTCTAGGAATTGGGAAAATGGTTCGCTGACATGGAGCAATGCTTCAATGAAATCGCTTCTTTCAGAGATGTAAATTCCTATCATCCAAAGCATTTGTTTTCCTTTGTGGAACCACTTTCTCCCTGCACGGAGCCACCAACTCCTCCACGCAAGCGATTTTCTCCCCACACGGTGCCATTTCTCCCTGACTAACTGCAAACTCCACCGGAATTTTTCCAACACATGCTTCATCACTTTTCATACGCCTCCTTATAACCCCGCGTAGATTTGCGGATGGTAGGAGACCATTGAGAATCTCAAGCGCAATGTCGAGAATGTGTTTTCTAGCTCCATCCTCCAAACTAGCAACTGCCCTTCGATTACTTTGTATCAAAGTAGAAAAGATGCTGATAAAGGACGTTGAAATGTTGGGGGACGAAGTGCGGAGTGGCTTCATACTGCAAAAAAAAAAACGAGCCCTTAAAAGGCTCTGAGAGGCGCGTTCGTGTGCAAGGGTAACGTCGAATACGTTGCTAAAAGCACTCATCTGTAGGAGAAATGCTTTGCTAGGAGACTAATGAATGTACGGAGTAACGAAATGGAAGGAGGTGGACAGGAAATGCATCATTGGAGCGATGCGGAATACAGCGGGTTTCCGAGTGAAGTACTCGGAAGCTACGAAGGGATAGTCCATGACAAACAGAAAAACAAAAAATGCCGTCAGTACACGCCGTTCAACTGATTTTCGAACTTTGTGAGGAGCTAAATAACGGACAAAAAATGACATTCAAGCACGCTGACCATTCGGCGTTTTTTTTTATTTTCTAGATTTGTCGTTTTGGTATGTTAGGAATACATAAAATAAATTAGGTGAGATTTAGTGTAGTGTGTATACAATTGATTGCACATTTGTTATTATTGTTATTGGAAAAATAGATAATTGCTTCGGGAGGAATTACGATTGGATAAAAATAGAGGAGGCCGCCGGCCTAGTGCTATCAGTGCAGATTCTAAGGTCGGGGAGAGGCTGAAGTTATTGCGTACTCAACAAGGTCTTTCCCAAGCTGAACTAGCGGAAGGGATATGCACCACAGCGGTAGTGAGTCATTTAGAGACGGGTAGAAGCGGAACAACTGTTGAGACGCTAAAGAAATTCGCTGATAAGCTGAACGTCCCTCTGCATGAGATTTTTAGAGAGCCAAATGGTGATTACCCATATTTGACCAGGTTGGAGTTAGTGGAAGCCTATATTTTGCGCGGAGAGTTCGAACCGGCACAGGAGTTTCTTGACTACCTTGCCGCTCAGGAGGATTTACTGGTCGTTGAGGATCACAAGCGGGTGTTATTGCAGGGGACGCTTTTCAATAAAAGCGGTAGGCCGCAAGCGGCGATCGAGGTGTTACAGCCGTTGATCGAGCAGATCGAGCAAGTTCAGACCGCTGACGAAGAGCTTACGTGTAAGCTGTATACCCAGCTTGGAAATGCGTATTACCATAGTACGGACTTCATGAGGGCATATTCTGTGTACAAGAGGGCGTATCAAATTTCCTTGCGATTGCTGGATTTTGAAATGACTTCTGCGATTGCATGTTATAATTGGGGAATGATCTGTACTGAGTTGGAAACGGGGGAGGAGGTAGCCCGGTATTTGGAACAAGCGAGAGCCTATTTTGAGTCGGTCTCTGACCTGTACAAAATGGCTAACGCTTATTTCTATACGGCCGTTGCAACTAAAAATGAGGAATGTGCTACAAGAGCATTGCAATTGTACCAAGACTTAGAGGCTCAAAAAATGGTTCGTTTAGTTCGGCGTTTTTGTGCATTTCATCTTGAATCTAAACAGGATCATAAATTGGCTGCACGTAAACTATATGGTGTAGCGCAAGACCTTGATAAAATTGGGGAGCAATTGGACTGTTTGTTTACTCTTTCGCGGGCAGTGATGGTATGCCTTGACAATTCGGATTTGGAGGAAGCCCGTTATTATTGCTCCTTGGCTACTGAGTATAAGGAGCAAATGGGAAATGAAGAATCCAATGAGATGGGTTATTATTATCGGGTAAAGGCTAGTATTTATCTATTGCTTGGTCAGTATGAGGAGTGTCTGAGTCACGCTCAAAGATCAAGCGAGATGTATGAAAAAATCGGAAAGTATGTGGATTGTGCGGATTCATTGGAATTGGTTATGCAAGCGCATCGGAAATTAGGAAACCATGAGGCCGCATTTGAGGCATCGGAAAAGGTGATCTCTCATTTGCGTCGGTTTAGGAGGAGCGAAATATGGTGAAGAAAGGAATCCTGCTTTTTGTCCTTTCAACAATTGTTTTTGTTGCCGGAATGTCGACTTGGTCAGCAATTGAGAACCGATCAGGGGTTCTTCAAGTTGAAGAAAGAGGCCCTGGTCCCCTTGGCATCGTCAAAGTTGCTCAGGAATTGGGGCCGGGACCGCTTGGTGCTCTCAAAGTTCTCCATGAGGATGTGCGGGGATAGCGGTCAATACGGTTTGGGTAGGCCGAAGAGAAGCTTACCACCAATTAAAAATGGCTCTCGTACAAATGTTGTGGTGAGGCATACGAGGCAGTATCGAGGTTTGTTGGCTGGAAATTTTACTTATACGACAAAATGCGGTTTCTGAGCTTCTGGAACGACGGGATTCCATATCCGATGCGTTTCAGAAGCTTGATTTTTGTATTGGTTCCTCCAGTAAAACCGTTCGTATAGGGGTATAGGAAATAAGCCAAGATCTCTGATCTCCAAGCCAGCATCGTGTTGGCGAGGGTCTTGTATTCAGGGATGTCTGACGACAGCATCGCTTGTACGAGATTGGGGAATTCTGCTGCTGCGTGTTCTAAGTTCTTGTGTTGGTACCAGTGGCGAAGCCATTCTTTGAGATCGTAGGCACGGCGAATTAGATCGTCCTCTTGCAAGAGAGCCTCTACACGCTCCATCTGATGTTCAGTGAGCGCTTCTCGTTTACGCAACAAGTGCCAGCGAGCCTTCCACCACGGCGACTTCGTAGAAGCATTGCGCCCTTTGCGGCCTCGACGTCTCATTTGATCCACCGCCCAGTTAGCATGGCGAATGACATGAAACTTGTCCACAATGTGCAAGGCGTGTGGAAGATAGGAGCGAATCGCTTGCCGGTACGCATCCCACATGTCCGTTACCACGATCTTGACACGTCCTGGATCTTGCAACGTCTGTAGGAAGTCGCGAATCGTTCGTTTGGAACGACCTTCTAAAATCTCATGCGTACAGCGTCCGTTCAAATCGGTAATAACCGTGTGGTACTGGTGGCGACGCAAGACAGCGAACTCATCAATTCCAATGACCTCCGGCACCTCTTGCTGTCGTTGTTCGATTTGGATAGCAGCTAGGCGATGGAACAGACGGTCTAATCTTGGACGAGTCCAGCCGATCTCAGCAGCGACCNCAGCTAGGCGATGGAACAGACGGTCTAATCTTGGACGAGTCCAGCCGATCTCAGCAGCGACCTGAGCGATAGAGCGTGTGCGGCAGAACTTAAACAACCACTCGGCCATTCGCTTTGTACAACGACCATAATGAGCCAGCGACGGATACTGCTCGGAGAACAGCACTCTGCAACGGGTACAACGGAATCGCCTCTTCTCACAGAGTAAAAAGACACGTTGCTCACGAACCGGTCGATCTTCAATCAATTGTTTGCGTCGAGCATGCAACGATACCTCCCGGACGCCACACTCAGGGCAAGTCGGTAGACTTTTCGCCTTAACGAGAACAATCAAATCATTGCTACGATCCATAACGGTTCCTTGCACGGAGAACTCTGGCAAATCAAGTTCGATCATGATAGACTGGGAATGCATCCGAAACGCTCCTCTCAAGTTTGCTGGTCACACAACAAACTTCGACAAAAGCGTCTCGGATGCTTTTTTATTTCCAGTTCACCACAAGATTCATTCTAGAGCCTTAAAAATTAGTTACAATCAACCGATCTCAACGTAGAGGTCGGTTTTTCTTTTGAAAAAAGAACAAAGGAACCCCTGTCAAGCGTGATTTCATCGCAAACGTTGGTCATATTTTCAGGGAGGCCAATTCCAAAATGTTGAAGCACTAGTTTGGTGGCCGTTTCGGGCCCGTCGGCAATGTTAAACCACTGGGGGTTCCTTCGTTTTTCGCCAAGAGCGGCGAAATATAGACAGATCGAGGTTGGGAAACTTCCGGCGACATGTATCCGCCGTAAACGAGGAGAAGCTCCATTCCCTACGTCACTGATCTTACTTCGACCTTGCGAACATAGCAAATATATACTTTTTGTACGAATGGTTTTCCTGTATGGTATTTATATTAGGAAATATACGTTTATAATTTATCTTTATGAAGTTACAATCGCTGGTGTGAGGGTTCCCTTGCATCGGCGTTTTTTATTTTGTGTGACAGGAGGGTTTGAAATGGATATTTCGAGTGAAGGCGATAAAAACAAGATGCAGGAAGGGTACATCACACTGGGCCAACGCATCCGGGACTTGCGAATGACGAAAGGCTTGACCCAAACTCAACTCGCGGAAGGCATCCTGACACCTTCCATGATCTCGCAGATCGAGTCGGGAAAAGCACTTCCGAGCTATGCAACGGTCGCGGCCATTGCTAGGAAGTTGGAGACTCCGCTGTCGAAGTTGTTTAAGGGCCTCACCTTCAATAACATGCAACTCTCCGGGTACAAATTGGCCGTGTCTCATATGGCAACGGGTTCGTACCGCTCCGCCCTGCCCGTTTTTCGTGAACTGATGGAGGCGGATCAGCTCGATGACGGGA
The DNA here is from genome assembly GCF_000714935.1 of Tumebacillus flagellatus. Classification (GTDB taxonomy): domain Bacteria; phylum Bacillota; class Bacilli; order Tumebacillales; family Tumebacillaceae; genus Tumebacillus; species Tumebacillus flagellatus. Next base: position 5,629 of record NZ_JMIR01000059.1, on the reverse strand, counting down.
TTCCCCTTAACGAGTTGAAACTGAACCTCGCGATCTGCTGCCGGGAATCTGCGGAGTACGAGGAAGCCATACGATTGCTCACGGATTTGGTGAAGGAATACTCTCGTTCCACAAGCAGAAGCGATCAGAACAAACTCGTTTCGATCCACCTGCACCTGAGCGAGACGTTTGAGAGGGACCAGATGTACTTCGAGGCCTTGCGATCCGCACTCAACGCGAGAGATACATACGAGCTTCAAAAAAACGACCCGCTGCTAGAGGGCAAAATTTTGGTGCATCTCGCCGACCTAAGCAAACGGCTTCACCGGTACGAGGAGGCGAATGGTTTTTACAAGCAAGCCTTGGAGGTCTACAACCAACTCACCAATAACGTGGAGGAGATCGGAATCCTCTATCAGCGAATGGCGGAACTTCACTACGCAGAAGGGGAGCCGGAGCTGTGCATGGAGGTCGCAAACAAGGCGATCACATTGCTGCAAGAGGCGGGGCGTATCACGAATTACCGCGAAACCAAACGGCTGATGATCATGGAGCAGGCAAACGAGGAGAACTGGCAAGATTCAGTCGCAGTTCTGCTCAGTATGGCGACGATCTACGCCGTAGAAGACCCTCAGAAGGAAGCGAGTGTGTACTTAGACGTCGCCCAAATCCACATGATTGTGCGGGACTACGAAGAGTGTCAGGTTTACTGTCTGAAAGCCTTGGGACTCCTCACAGACATTGAACAGCAGGCACTCACCAAGTACGACGATACCGCCAGAGCTGACCGAAGAAAACTTGAAAACCGACTCTTGATCGGTCGGGCCAATCTGCTCATGGCGGCCGTTTATCTGCACCGTCAAGAGCACGCCCGGGTGGTTCAATTGTTGGAGATGGCCATCCCGATCCTCAAAGAGCAGGTGCAACTTGACGAACTGTTCCAAGCGGCGTCGATGCTGACAGAGATCGTGAAGAACGGAGACCGAAACGAAAAAGCCTGGGAGTTGATCACCGGCTGTCACGACTTCCTCTTCGTACATTTGCGTAGATCGGGGATTATGTGACGGTGACGCTCGTGTTCTGGGCGGACGATACCAAGTGGTTCAGAGTCTATGTGAACGGTCACTTCGTCTGCGAAATCTTGGCGGTGAACCGCGAACATGCTTACATGAAGGCTCACCACGAATGGGCCGTGAAGAAGTTTTTGAAACAGAAAGGCATTGAGGATTGCTACATGCTCGTTTGCAAGGTGGTTGAGGATTTCGAAGCGGCAAACAGTAAAGGCAGATGAACCGTTGTTGCATCGATTTGCAAAACGAGTCATTCAGGCTCCGTGTTTATCAAGGCTTTTCAAAGGAAAGAAGGGGGAAAAGCGTGTTGGATCGTAAGCTCTATGACTAACGTCTAGGCGATGTGCAAGGGGTGAACCTCGTCACGGTCTGCTGGTCAGGGGACGAGGAGGACTACAAAATCTCAGGCTTGCTCATCACGGATCGAGCGGCCCTGATTATCCTCGCGGGGAAAGTCGAGGTTTGTTTTGTGGAAGAGTTGTCGAACGGAGAATACGAGTTGGTTCAGTGCATCGCTTCGTTGTTTCATGTTGGGGAGGATGCAACCAGCCATCCAGAGGTTTTCGAAAGTTTGTCAAGCCTCTCACTGTTCGAGTTTTGCCAGAAGTATCAACGTTTCGATTTGCTTGTTGAAAATTGACGGAAATGAGAAGGGAGGTGAGAATGAATGCAAAAACTTGAGGCTGTGACTTCCGGGGGGAAGGTTGAAGTCGAGTTGAACGGAGATATGCTGAGCATCACGATCAACGGGGAGCTTTACAGAACGGTATCGTTCGACGGGCCGGGCACCATCACCAACACATACCACGCCAAGAAAGAGACGGTTTAGCCGGAATGGGGATTCCGTCGTTCGTCTGCTTGCGTCTATGGGGGAAGCGGCAGCGGGACATTGTGAAGGGTAAAATGAGAGAATGGAACGGATGAAACGGAAAAACGCTCTGGTCATTGACTAGGGCGTTTACACTTATCTGAAGTCGGGCGATTCGTGGGTAAGGTAACAATGATTTGCCTTGTTGGCAAGCGACAAAACTTTTTTCGAAAAGCCCCTTGCACTACACCTGGATTCCTGTATATTTGATCACACGGGACGCGGCACACAGTGTGACTGTGAACGTTTGATCCTGTACTGCTAACGACGTCTCACGGTGAAGAATCGTAGCAATTTCGCGGATGTGGCGGAATTGGCAGACGCACTGGATTTAGGTTCCANTAGGTTCCAGCGGGCAACCGTGGGGGTTCGAGTCCCTTCATCCGCACCATCTATTCTCAGTTTGTGCGTATCTCGTCAGTTCTCCGTTTTGAGTGAAATTGATACATCCAGTGTGTTTGATTGAACGTGAACAGACGCACAGGATACCGATAAAGTGATTCTTCCGTGACGACGAACCGTCATTCGGAGGGACTTTTTTTATGCAAAAGCCAACCCACGTTCTGGGTTTTTTATTTTTATTGAACAGCCTTATTTTCCGGTCGATCCTATGGTAGACTGCAAGCAAATACAATCGCTCTCAAGCCCTGCAAGGAGGTACATGTCAGTGACCATCGACTCTTCTGCTGCACCCGAACATCAAAACGCTGCCGCATCAGTTCAACGCTGGCTCGAACAATTCCGCTCGTGCGCCAGCCAAGGACAGCTCGCGACTTATATACCGGCTCTCGCGGACAACAATCCCACTGACCTCGGCATCTGTCTGATCGGACGCGAAGGACAGACGATCCGTGCAGGCGAATGGAACACGCCGTTTACGCTGCAAAGCGTCTCCAAAGTCATCTCTTTCCTAGTCGCCTGCATCACCCGCGGCGTTCCGTACGTGCTCGACCGCGTGGACGTCGAACCGACGGGCGACCCTTTCAATTCGATTATCCGCTTGGAAACCAACAAGCCCGGCAAACCGTTCAATCCCATGATCAACGCAGGAGCTATCACAGTTGCTTCCATGCTGCCAGGCGACACCGTCGAGGAAAAAGTAGAACACATCCTCCACCTGCTTGAACGCTTCGTGGGCAAACGTCTGGCGATCAACGAAGACGTTTTTGAATCGGAATGGGGCACCGCGCATCGCAATCGCTCGCTCGCTTACTATTTGAAAGCGATCGGCTATCTGGAAGCAGATGTGGAAGTTGCTTTGGAAGTCTATCTCAAGCAATGCGCAATCGAAGTCACCGCCGAAGACCTCGCGCAGATCGGTCTCGTCCTGTCCTGTGACGGCATACACCCTTGGACTCACGAGCAGATCATCCCCGTCGAAGTCGCCAAAATGACCAAAGCACTGATGCTCACTTGCGGCATGTACAACGCCTCGGGCAAATTCGCCGCCTTCGTCGGTCTCCCCGCCAAAAGCGGCGTCGCCGGCGGCATTCTCGTCACCGTCCCTCCGCGCGTCGCTGACCAAGACCTTCCCTTCTTAAGCGGCTGCGGCATCGGCATTTACGGCCCCTCCATCGACGAATGCGGGAACAGTGTGGCGGGCGTGAAGCTGTTGAAGCACATCTCGCGGGAATGGAAGATGAGCATTTTTTGAGGCGCTGCATTTTCAAGAAGGGGTGTAAGCGACAAAGCTTTTTTCGAAAAGCCCCTTGCACTACACCCTGGATTCCTGTATATTTGATCACACGGGACGCGGCACACAGCGTGACTGTGTGAACGTTTGATCCTGTACTGCTAACGACGTCTCACAGTGAAGAATCGTAGCAATTTCGCGGATGTGGCGGAATTGGCAGACGCACTGGATTTAGGTTCCAGCGGGCAACCGTGGGGGTTCGAGTCCCTTCATCCGCACCAAAATTGAATCGAACTAGAACAGTCCTTCTATGGCATCGAATTGCCACTTAGAGGGATTTTTTCGTTGGAGTCGTTGGAGACGATGAAACGCCCTATTGCGGAAACGCGTTAGGGCGTTTTTTTATTCAAACCACCCTAATTTCGCAGCGCGTAACTCCCGGAAGCAGTCGGAAGGAACTTCAATGGCAATGAAATTCAAATTTCATCCCCGAATGGAGGAACAGCAGGAAGCGCTCACTGCGAGAACAGGAGATATCGATCGTCGTGGTGGCGGCCGATCTGGCACGGCGTCAAATGGTTCTGAAGTCCAGCATGGTGGCTTACAGTGTCAGGGGAGATGCCAACGCATCGATTCCGACCCCGCAGCCGGCGCTCATGCGCCCGGACACCCGTGCTTTTATCTGATGAACCCATGCGGGGCTATGTGGCCGGCGATCGCTACAAGTTTGAATTTCGAGCGGGGGACGGGGCGCATCTGCTTTTGAACACGCATGTTCATTCGCAGCGAGTTGGGAAACGTCCGGTTTCGTTGCGGAAGTACGAACCCTTGAGAGGAGCGGATTCAATGGAGAAGACACCAAACGACAAACGAGCTTGGGGTCCTTATGCCTGGGCTGTGTTCGTCATCCATCTCGCCGGCCTTCTGTTGTTGGTGCTTGCGATGCCGGGACATCCGTTTTTCGTAGGACTTGGCTTTTTGGCGTATACGATGGGGATGCGTCACGCGTTTGACGTCGATCATATCGTCGCCATCGACAATGTGGTTCGAAAACTGCTTCGCGACAAGCAGAACCCGACGGGCGTGGGCTTTACTTTTTCGTTGGGACACTCCACCGTGGTGTTTCTGTTATCCGTGTGCGCCGCGCTGTTTGCCAAATGGATGATGAGGCAGCTTCCTCAGCTCGCGGAGACGGGCGGTATGATCGGCACGCTGGTGTCCGGGTCGTTTCTTCTGCTGATCGGAATCCTCAACCTGTTCATCTTGATCGAGATCATCAAGATGTTCCGGGCGATGAAAAAAAACAACTCCGCCGAGTCCGAAGATCTGGAGCGGTTGTTGCAGGCGAGAGGGTTTTTCTTTCGGTTTGTGAGCAGATGGTCGGGATTCATCCGCAAATCGTGGCATGTGTACCCGCTGGGGTTTCTGTTCGGTCTGGGCTTGGACACGGCGGGGGAGATCGCCATGCTCTCGCTCTCGCAACGGCCGGCGGGAGAGACGGTATCTCTTGCGGGTGCGTTTGCGCTGCCGATTCTGTTTATGGCGGGCATGTGTTTGATGGACACCGCCGACGGCGTGTTCATGTCCCGAAATTACCGGTGGGCGTTGGACAATCCGATTCGCAAAGTTTATTACAACTTGACCGTGACGGCTCTCTCGGTGTTCGCGGCGCTCGGCATCGGCGTGATGGAACTGGCGCAAGTGATGATTCCGACCTTTCAAGGAGCGGATTTGGGCTGGATGGGTTACTCGCTCGTTGCGCTGTTTGCGGTTGCTTGGGGAGGTTCCTACCTGATCTGGCGGCTCTTCCGAATCGAAGAGCAATGGAGCGCGAATCGATCTTGATTCGTGGATCGAAATGTCGAACTGGCAAACGACTCGGTGTATCGCATGGTGCACCGGGCCTTGTTTTGAAAAAAAGCTCACATTCTTGAATTTTCCTCTTGCAACAAGGCCGGATATCCTGTATATTAAGAAGCACGGAACACGACATGGTTGGTTTCGAAGACAAAATGATGTGCCCTTAGCTCAGCCGGATAGAGCGTTTGACTACGAATCAAAAGGTCGGGAGTTCGAATC
>NZ_JMIR01000058.1 GCF_000714935.1 Tumebacillus flagellatus | reverse complement strand
GAGGACAGGATTCGAACCTGCGTGGGGTTGCCCCCTAACGGTTTTCAAGACCGCCCCGTTATGATAACTTCAGCCTCTCCCCGACCTTAAAATGCACTGATAGCACTAGGGCGGCCGCCTCCTCTTTTTTTATCCACTCCCAATTCCTCCTGAAGAACTACTTGTTCAATAACAACAATAATAAATTGAAATAAAACGTATACAAATAAATATAAAATAATAATAACAGTTTCTGCATAACCCTAACATAGCAAGCGATCAAGAAAATAGAAAAAAGCACGCCAAATGGTCAGCGTGCTTGAATGTCACACTTTTTTGTCCGTTTTTAGTACCTCCAAACTCAAAAATCTAATTCCTAAAGGATGCTAAGTCTCTAACCTCCACCACAAATGTACCAAGATCGACCGACTCGTAACCGCAAAGAGTTTAAATTACTTAACGCAAAACATTAATAATCATTTGTTGCAGCAACTTGTTTCTCGTATTCGCCCTCTTCACTTTCCATTACAATAGTCTTAAAATATTCGATAATACCTCCAGGTAGATTATAAACGAAAATACTCTCTTTTAGTATCGGTCGTAATACTTCTTCTGCTATCTCCCAACGAATATCATTTAGCATTTTTTCCATAACCGAATAAAGAGATTCCGCACCTTCTATATAATGTAGTTTTGTCTCTGGTTTAACTTTTGTGAAATGATCTTTTACCTCTGGGGCAACACCTTCCGTTGCCCAAATTATCCCTTGTGTAGGCCTATAAATCCCGACACGTCCACCAAAAGCATAAGCATGCCCCATTGAAAACTGTGAGTCTTTGAGCTCAAACATAAGTAGTCTACCGCTTATTGATACAAATGCATCAATCTCATCAGGTCCGTCAGAGACATTGACTAGGATATCATCCATTAAAATTCCTAGGGAATCTAATACTTCGATTAAATTTATCGTCATCCAATTATTTCCGTTCATCATTTTGTTTGCCATATCTGTTGTAGACAAAATTTCCTCAACCATTTCTTCATTAACTGGTTTACCACATTTACACTTCACACCATGATCTCCCATAATATCAATAATCTCTCGATTTGGGACCCTATTGACTTGTTCCGAATTTTTTTTGCAGATAACAGCAAATTCTGATTTCACAATTCCTAAATCAATTAATGTTTGTATCACCTCATCAATATCCTTTACTTCACTTAATTTCATAACAAAGTCTCTCCTTAACATTCCGCCACCAGTTGCTTTCAACATTTTTACAACCTGATTAATTTTCTTGTCACTAAGTTTCTTAGCTACAATAAAATCACTTTCAGAATAGCTCGGTGATGAGAGCTCTTTCGAAAGTTGGTGGAAATGTTCGTTTACATGCTTAACATACTTCCAATCAGTTATTTCTGGTATATTTTTAACAAACTCATTTTTAATTTCATCAATTTCTTCAGTCGCATCCTCTAAAGTCACAATCGCTAAGGATATCTCATATGTCTTATTTGATCTAGACTGGTCAATCTCGTTTTCAGCATTACTATAACTGACAATACAAAATCCACCTTGTTTGTTAATTCTAAAAACCGTGCTCCAAGTTACATCGGGAGTCATGCTAATTCTATTTCTCATAAATTCAAATTCGCGGAAGATATGCCGTTGTATTCCTACACTGTTCGAGATCGAAGGATTCGGAACACCAAACAATTTGTGAAGTTCCTCATGAGCATCATCTATTGCAAGGTGGTACCCCATTTCTTTTAATGTACTCCTTATTTTATCTTTAATATTCTTCAAATGTATTTGGTTGGTAATGTATCTATCAATACGAATCATTACTTTTCCTCCATTTTCAAAAGAATCGTTAGCATCACGCTTATTATATTACAAATTGACACATATTTCTACATGATTTCTACCTATTGTTATCAAAAATTTTACACAACTCAATCTAGTCAATTTTGAAGGTAATGATTTGTATCCCGTACTTCCAATCGCCAGAGGAGTAGATCGCTCGGAAATCTTCGCTTTGACAAGAAACTATTTGGACTATTAAAGCGAAAACTAGTCTACCGATTCCCAATGCCCGTTGTTCTTTCTACCTAACGTCTCGTCTTTTTTTCCTATTCGTTGGTATCCCGATAAAAACAAAAAACGCCACAGTCTACCTGTAAACTACCCTAACGAACTCATAACCTCAGTAAACCGATAGTCCCAACAGACTATCATGCAGACTAATTGCTATTACGGTCTAACAACAAACTGTGGAAAAGCGCTTCAAAGCCATACGTATCAAGTTTGGCGGAGAGGACAGGATTCGAACCTGCGTGGGGTTGCCCCCTAACGGTTTTCAAGACCGCCCCGTTATGACCACTTCGGTACATCTCCCGGAAGAAAGGCTACGAAGGCCGCCGTTATTGGCTTTGTAGCTGAATGCGATTCTCGAAGTATTGGTTGGATGTGTTGGACTCCAACGGACTCCAACGTAAAGTAGGTCATGCGGTGTAGGCAAGAGGTAAACCGTATTAATAATTGAAGGTACGATCACATAGGTAGTCGTATTTCAGCATACAATAAAGCCTCGGACACTCGGCACGAAGCTAGTTAATTTCATCCGATCCATCCTCTCATTTTGCCCTTCACAATGTTCATCTGCCGCTTCCCCCACAGACGCGAGCAGACGAACGACGGAATCCTAGTGTGGCTACACCCGTTCTTGGTTGGCGTAGATCGTGCTGGTGACGTTATTCGGCCCCCCGAACGTCATCGTTCTGTAAAGCTCGCCGTTGATCGCGACACTCAGGACATCTCCGTTCACCTCGACTTCGACTTTCCCCCAATCAGTCAAAGCCTCATGTTTTTGCATACGTTCTCACCTCCTTTCCCGCTCTTAGGCATCGTCTATCATCAGATCGAACCGTTTGTACTTGCGACAAAAATCAAACAGAGATAGGTTTTGGAGGTTCGCGAAAACCTCTGGGTAGCTCTCCGCATCCTCGCCAACATGAAACAACGGAGCGACGCATTGAACCAACTCATATTCCCCATTCGTCAACAAGTCCACGAAACAAACCTCGACGCTCCCCTCGATGATCGTCAAGGCCGCCCGATCCGTGACGAGCATCCCTGAAATTTTGTAATCCTCCTCGTCTCCTGACCAGCAGATCGTGACGAGGTTCACACCCTGTATCTCGCCCATTCTATTGTCTACGAGCTTACGATTCGACACGTTCTTTCTCCTTCCGTACCACTGAGAAGAGTCTTGATATCAGCGGCGTTGCCACGATACGTTTCGCGAGTCGGTGAAGCGACAACGACTCATCCGGTGCCTTGGCTTCTTCGGTAGACGCCTCCGCCGCCTCACACACAAGAATGTAGCAATCCTCAATGCCTTTCTGTTTCAAAAACTTCTTCACGGCCCATTCGTGGTGAGCCTTCATGAACGCATGTTCGCGGTTCACCGCCAAGATTTCACAGACGTAGTGACCATTCACGTAGACCTTGAACCACTTGTCATTGTCCGCCCAGAACACGAGAGTCACCGTCACAGTATCCCCGATCTACGCAAATGTACGAAGAGGAAGTCGTGGCTGCCGGTGATGAGCTCCCATGCTTTTTCGTTTCGATCTCCGTTCTTCACGATTTCCGTAAGCATGGACGCCGCTTGGTACAACTCGTCCAGTTGCACCTGCTGCTTGAAAATCGGAATGGCTGACTCCAGCAGTTGAATCACTCTAGCATACTCTTGACGGTGCAGATAGACGGCCGCCATGATGAGGTTGGCTCGACCGATCAGGCGATGATTTTCGAGCTTCCTGCGGTCATTCAGGGCAGTATCGTCGTACTTGGTGAGTGCTGACTGTTCGATGCCTGTAAGGAGTCCCAATGCTTTCAAGCAGTAGACTTGACACTGTTCGTAGTCCCGCACCATCGTATAAATTTGTGCAACGTCCAAGTACAAGCCCGCTTCCTTCTGCGGGTCTTCCACGGCGTAGATTGTCGCCATTTTGAGCAGAACGGCGATGGAGTCCGACCAGTTCTCCTCGTTGGCCTGCTCCATGATCATCAGCCGTTTGGTCTCGCGGTAATTCGTGATACGACCCGCCTCTTGGAGCAATGCGATTGCCTTGTTTGCGAGGTCAATGCAAAGCTCCGGCTCTCCTTCCGCATAGTGAAGCTCCGCCATACGCTGGTAGAGGACGCCAATTTCCTCGACGTTTTCGGTCAGCTGGTTGTAGACCTCCAAGGCTTGCTTGTAAAAAGCATTCGCCTCCTCGTACCGATGAAGCCGTTTGTTCAGATCGGCGAGGTGTACCAGAATCTTGCCCTCCAACAGCGGGTCCTTCGTATGGAGTTCATACGTATCCCTAGCGTTGTGTGCGGATCGCAAGGCTTCGAAGTACATCAGGTTTCGCTCAAACGTCTCGCTCAGGTGAAGGTGGATATGAACGAGTTTGTACTGATCGCTCTTGATCGTGGAGCGAGAGTATTCCTTCACCAAATCCGTGAGCAATCGTATGGCTTCGTCGTAGTCCTCCGATTCCCGGCAGCAGATCGCGAGGTTCAGTTTCAACTCTTTGAATGGAATCCCGTCGTCAAGTTGTTCCGCCTCCATCAGTTCACGAAAAACGGGCTGGGCGGAGCGGTACGAACCCGTCGCCATATGTGACACGGCCAATTTGTATCCTGAGAGTTGCATTTTATTGAATGTCAGACCCTCAAACAATTTAGACACAGGAGTCTCCAACTTCCTTGCGATGGCCGCGACCGTTGCATAGCTCGGGAGTGCTTTTCCTGACTCGACCTGCGAAATCATGGAGGGCGTGAGGATGCCTTCCGCGAGTTGGGTTTGGGTCAAGCCTTTCGACATTCGCAAGTCCCGGATGCGTTGGCCTAGTGTGATGTACCCTTCCTGTAGCATGTTTTTATCATCTTCACTCGAAATATCCATTTCAAGCTACCTCCTGTCACGCGAAATAAAATTGCCAGCATAGGGATCTCCCTACACTGGCAATTGTAATAAATATATCAGTATTATTAAACATTAACGTTCATTACTTAAAACTTATATATTACAGAATAGGTTGTAAAAGATAACAGTTGCTAATCTCATTGTGCGAAAGTAGTATGACAGACATAGAGGGTTGAAACATCGAAGCCTCATTGCCAAATGTGTTTCTTCTCCCCTATGATGGTGTACTCAACGTCCATACATTTTCGCCTTTCATGGGCGACCGAAATGAGCTCCGGTGCTTGACGGATCGGGCGGATACTGTCAACTTCGCAAATGAGCTTTTTCATAATCGGAATTGGCCTCCCTATTAAGCATCAGCCGCTTGCATTCCAGCAGCACACCCTCAAACGGGGCTCATTCCGTCCTTTTTGCAATGAAAAAACCGCCTAATGGCGGTTTCGAGAAATTAAGATAATGGAGCAATCATTGTTGGCCCAGGGCCTGCTTCTGCTGCTACTTGATTCACAGTTGAGTGATCTACACTTATTCCCCCGTACAATAGACCACAAAACAAAATTGACAGAAGGGCAACTTTCTTCAATTTCCTTCCCCCTATTGAGCGATTGCGTTTTCCTAAAAAAAGGGAACAGAATTGGATATTTATTTGATTGCAGGCTTACTAATAAGGTGCGGCTCAGGCCCTACGTCGATTGCTAGTAATGCCCCCGGCGAATTCCCACCAACCTTGTAAGCTGTTAAGGAATTATGAGATATGCTATCGGGTTTTGTCCCTACATCAATCGCCGTTCGATTACCCGAACTCTCACTTGATGTGACCCCGAAAAAAAACACCCCAATAAAGGCAGCACCAGTGAGTACAGCGATCATTTTTTTCATTTAAACACCCCTCCTCGGACGCAACATGTCTAAGGCTTTCTTGGAGAGAAGATAAGCTGATTCATGCTCGCCCTTTTTGTGTAACGCCTCAGCGGATATCTCCAAATTATACGCACTCTCCGCATGTAACCCCATTTTATCACACATTTCACTTGCCGTTTGTGAATCCAGAATGCATTGATCATAATTTTCCTTCCGGAGATTGTACATCGCTTTCGCTCGAAAGAAATCCGCAAGCAAATATTCGTTCTCCTCTTTTAACAATACTTTATACTGTTCCGCTTGTGTCAAATACTTCTCCGCATTCTGAATCTTATTTTGAGTCATACAAACAATTGCTGCCCTCGCCGAAGTGTAAACACACATACCGATATCTTCACATTTATGAAACGCTTCAATTGAAGCGTCGAATTTTCTAAGGGCCTCTTGAGTATCAACTTGGGACTCAACGTAAAACGCAAAATGTTGGATTGCAATATTAGCTTCGCGAGTCAAGTTCAAGCCTTCGTAAATAGATCGTGCTTTCGTAAGATATTCTACATTGCCAGTCGCCATAGCAAGGGCGAACAGTGTATCTGCTAATTTATTCATTTGAGAAGTCGAGTTGTAGAAATCATATGCCTCCTGTAGATACCGACGTCCATCTCCCTTGAAGCCAAGTTGATTGCAGGTGATCCCCATGTTGTATGCAACCCTTGCACCCAAGAGGCCAAAACCGGGGAGCTTTTTGCTCACTCTATACCCGTTTTCATATGAAGAGTATGCCTTTTCGAAGTCACGTAGTTGGAAATACGCAGTTCCAAGTTTATTATGTAGGGCACATAAAATATCGTCACCTACAGTCTGCTGTACCCCCTGTTGATCGACAAACGGTGACAGCACATGGACAGCCTCGTCGTATTTCTTTGTCTTTACCAACACTTCTGAACGACTGATCAGAAGGTCAGCACGCTGATGCTCCAACAAATCCTCTTGCTGATCCAACCCGTCTATAAGTTCAAGAGCATGATAGAAATCACCCTTTTCAATATAAACTCGAATCATGTCGATCTGGAAGTTAGCCTCCATCTGCGACTCTTGAATCCCCATGATCTCGCGAAGGGGAACCCCTAACCTTTCAGCTAACTTTCCCCACATTTCAGCAGAAGGGTATTTTTTATCGTGCTCAATCAAGCTAACAACAGTTTGAGAGCACAATCCCTCTGCAAGCTCCGACTGCGAGAATCCCTTTTCGGTTCGAATTATCTTAAATCGTTGCCCGATTGTCATAGAAGAATCCAGTAACAATTGCTACACCCACCTCTAGATGGTCAATGTTTTCCAATAAATATGATAACAGATATATTATTAGGTGTATAGGTATTTAAACTAACCCGATACAAATTCACGATATGTGCCCCCAAAATGAAAAAGCACACCGATTAGTCAGCGTGCTTACACGTCACTTCTTGTCCGTTTTTACGAAAGTCCGATCTACTACAAACCTTGTAATGATACGGCCTCGCCTCGATTTTGGTTCATTCCGTATGACATGGGCCGGACTGTTATCTAACGGCCTCAATCGCCTTTTTGAGATCGTTTTGGCACGGCGTGACTTACCTCATTGTGGTCTGTATGTTGTCGTGGCCCATCAGCTCCTTGACCTCGTTCAGAGGCCGCTCAGCGTCCACCAAGCGCTTCCCGAACGTGTGACGCAGCGAGTGGCACGAGTGTTGCCCGTCTAGCTTCTTGCCGTCAGCTGATCGCTCCAACAGGCCGCAACGCTCTAGACCGCGTGGTCATCTTGCCGGAGCGTTCGGTGACGAAGAGATAGTCGCTCTCTACGTGGAATGGTTTCTCGCTGGCGTTCCTAAGGGCCAGCCACGTCTTCAACGACTTTTTGAGTTCGGGGTACATCGGCACGACACGGAACTTCCCGCCTTTGCCGTCCATGACGGTCACGATCTCGCGCCGGAAGTCAACGTGCGTCAGCTTCAAATTACAGACTTCCTCGACACGCAGCCCCGCCCGAAACATCGTATAGAAGATCGCCCGGTCTCTAGCTGATTTGAAATCGATCTTCTCCGTCTCTAGAGTGTATGACAGCCGGTTGATCTCCTGATCGGTCATCCACTTGGGGGAAGAGACCTGCTGGACGCGTCTCATACGTACCTTACTGGCTGGATCGGCGGCGATGTGCCCCACTTCAACGGCCCAGCCGAAGAACGTCTTCAACGTCGCCAACGCCTTGTTGATCGTGGCGGGCTTCTGCTCCAACGTGTTCATCAAGTACGAGCGGTAGTCCTGAATCGTGATCGTCGTCACGGCCACCAGTTCGAACGGCGCACCCCTAAAACGCGACATAGCAACGGAACTCTGGAATCATTTCCTGACACTGTAGTACAATTGTGCCATTGCTTGGGAGGTGGGCCATTCGTGACGATCCTATACGTTGGCCAGGTGTTTCTCATTTTGCTTCTTGCTTCTTGCGTTCATCATGAAACGGTACTTCTCCAAAGAGAAAGTCCTGACAGAACGATTGCTGATCGAAGCGATAGGCACAACGTCGTTGGTTCTGCTCATTGAACTAATCAGAAGGACATTCATTTGACGGATTCAAAGGTCAAGCCCCTCGAAATAATATCCCGACTGAGGGAACCACCCACGCCGCCATACGTACACCAAGAGGGTTTACCTACAGGAAAAAAACGCCTTACAACGCCCTCCGACGGAAAGGATGTAATCGGTTATGAATGATACCGTACAATCGATCTGCTATAATTATGCGTCTGACGCATTACGGCGTGAGATCGCCTTATTGCTGCATCGGATTTGGCCGGATGATAGTCTAATGACATGTGGAACAATTCCGACGACTCATGATGAAACACTGAATGCACGTTCATTTCTTTCCTATGTAGATGGACAGTTGGTCAGTTATGCCGGTGTGGTGCACAAAACCATTAATCACAGCGGACAAACATTCAACATTGCTGGACTTAGCTGTGTGGCGACTGACCCCGATTATCATGGTCAAGGATTTGGTATGCGTACAGTCGCTGCAGCTACTCGATGGATCGGAGAGCCGGGCGACACGGATATCGGTCTCTTCACGTGCGAGCCGTCTTTGGCCTATTTTTATAAACGTGCTGGCGATTGGCCAGTCGTACCGGATGTAAAACTCATTGGCAGTTGTGATGAAGGTGCCTTATCCAGCGACTCTTTGCAGGTTGTTGTTTTGATGCGCCTGTTTTCAGCGAAAGCCCACGCCTATGAGTCGATGTTGCGACATACGACAATCGATCTTGATCTTCCAGTTGGCAAATTCCTATAGCGAATGGAAAAGACCCCTTCGTCGACGAAAGGATCACTTTTCCAAACAAATCAAATTGGGTGGGTGCCCCGACGCCCTAGTTAATCTCGTTACAATCCTCTGTTCGAGAGGACAAAGATGAACGCGACCACAAAGATCACCAACGCCACAACCGAGAATCCCGTCAATAGATCAACGGCAAATCGCGAGAAACCATATCTGTTCGTGCTTCTCTCCAGAGCCTGGATTCTCCCCTCAAGATCGACGATCCTCTCCTCAAGAGTCTTATTGTTGTCTTCCAACTTCTGCACCTCCAAACCTAAATTCATTGCGTTTACATCTCTTTGACCAGTTGCGAACGCAGAGGATAATATTTTTCTTTTATTGTTGAACATTCTCTTCATTAACACATATTTCCTTTGTCGAATTTTGACTTGCCTCACAATTAGTTCTGTAAACCTACCTATCCTTTCGACCAACAAAAAAACGCCACAGGCAACATCCCTGTGACGCTTACGTATCAAAGTTTGGCGGAGAGGACAGGATTCGAACCTGCGTGGGGTTGCCCCCTAACGGT
>NZ_JMIR01000057.1 GCF_000714935.1 Tumebacillus flagellatus | reverse complement strand
GCTTGGTAGCGCGCACGCTTCGGGAGCGTGAGGTCCAGGGTTCGAATCCCTGCATTCCGACCATACAGTTTTGAAGGAAAGACCCTTCTCCGGCACAGGTTGCCGTAGCGGGTCTTTTTTTTGTTTTCCTTGCTTCGGCGAATCCGCACAAACTAGTAAACCAAACTCCTACATGGTAGACTAACTACATACATTTTCACCCAAATCCCCCTTAGGAGCGTTCTGAACATGTCCGAACAAGTGGGAAAAAACATCTCCGAGTTTTCCTATCTTACAGCCAATCAAAACACGTCACGTTACCGCAGCATCATGCGCTTTTTCTATACCCAATATCAAAAAATGAACTTCTGGATTTCTCCGGAGGAAGTTTGGCAAGGTGTCCTCTCCTACGGTCAAATTCAGAACTACGATCTGGAAGAATGCCAGCGCGACCTCAATGCGTTGGTGGGCTGGAAGAACCTTACCGAACAGCACGACGGCAGCCGAGCGAACAGTATCGAAGAGTATCTGAAACGGCGTTTTCGCTATATGATGACCCCTTACGCTATTGAAATTGAACGACTTGTGATTCAATTGGAAGGCATCACCGGCTACGGCGGCTCGTTGCAACCGAGCAAACTGCAAGAATTGGTTCGGAATGTGCGGCGAATTCGCTTTTGGCAGGAGGCGGAAACGGACAGCAGTGCCGAGGAGTTGTGGGACAATTTGACCATGATCTTCAGAGAACTCAACGAAGAAGCGGCAGACTTCATCGCGTCTTTAAACAGCAAGAAATCGGAAGAACTCTTCTCCACGGATGTCTTCTTACTCTATAAAGACAAGGTCGTAGGGTATCTGCAAAACTTCATACAAGTTTTGCAAGGCACGGCTCCGGAAATTGCACATTGGCTCAAGCAATCCCGATTGGACCCGCTTTCCACAACTCGTTTTTTACAGCAGGTAACGCAAGCCAAACTGGCCATTCCAAATCTGGAGGACATGCAGACCGAAGAAGAATGGCGTGCACGCATTGAGGGGCAATGGGAAAGCATCGAGCGTTGGTTTATCAACGACGAGCGAGAGTCCAGCAATGCCAATCGCTTAGAACAGATGACCAAGGACACGATTTACAAGCTGGTTCGCGCAGCGGTCCGAATTCAGGAACAAGGTCGGCGCGGCATCTCCCGTCGTCAGGAGTTAGAGATCATCGGCAATTGGTTCTTCTCGCTGGAGGAATTGGACGAGGCACACCGCTTGGCGGCATTTGCGTTTGGCCTTTATGAAACCCGACATTATTACGGGGGGCATGATGACCGGCCTTATTTGGCGGAAACCTCGATTTGGGATGCGACCCCTATGGAACGAGAGTTGCAACCTCGAGGACATCAGCATAAGCAACGTGCTCATGCGCCGCAGCCTGTCGTAAAGCGCAAAAACAACGCAACCTCCATGCATGCCTATCTCCAGAAGAAACAACAAGAAGACGAACTGCTTCATCGCTTCCTTGAACGCGGGTTGTTGACGATCTCTGAACTTGAACAAGTGACAGTGCTGGAGCGCCAACAGATTTTGGCATGGATCAGCAGATGCTTATCTACCAAAAACAAACAGTTCCAAACCCCCAATGGTGTCACCGTGTCTGTTGTGGGCATTCCGAATCCAGAGCAACGGGTCATGTTGCATTGTGAGGACGGCGATTTGGAGATGCCTGATTTTACCCTCTATTTTCGAAAGGATGACTCCGCATGAGCGAAGCGGACAAGCAAAAGTTACCACAAGCGGAACGAAAGCGGGAAGAACGCGCTGAGTTGGCACAAGTGTTGCTGAACCGCCCTTGGGTGCTAAAGTCGGAACATCCCGATTTGTATGCCAAACTCCGGGATCATTATGAACCGTTGCGGCAGTGGTTCCAAGAAAAGTGTGGATTTACACTGCTGCAGACACGCGAATTGATCAAGTTGGAAAAAGTTCCGGGGGTGGCGCAACCGTGGATGGGTTTTGCCGAGTTCAGCCAGGTAATGGATTACGGCCTGTTCACGTATTGCCTGTGGTATTTGGAAAGCAAAGGCGAAACCGAACAGTTTTCCTTGACCGAGCTTGTCGAAGAAGTGAAAGGCAAGGTCAAACTGACCGGACATTATTTTGATGAAGGCATCTACACACATCGCTTGTCCTTGAAACGAGCTCTGAAAAAACTCCGTGAAATTGGAGCCTTGAACGCGGTGGACGGCGATGAAGAGGAATGGGTGCACCATCATGAAGATGAGCGAAAAAACGTGCTTTATGAATGCACCTACATCACCCGTTTTGTTCTTCGGAGATTTGTACAAGACATCTCCTCCTTCACGGAGATCTCCCAGTTGGGGGAAGGGGTTTACCCGGAAAGCCAACAAGGGGAGAACGATCGGCGCAGGCACTACATTTTTCGTCGATATGTACAAGAACCGGCCGTGCTTGACGATCAGTGGACGGAAGATGACCGCAAGTACGTGCTGACGCAGCGCAGTTACATTCTTAATCAGATGCAAACCATCGGCTTGGATGGAAGTCGATACAAAGAAGCGTTGTTGTTCTGTTACCCCTATCCCAAAAGCGAGATGGAATTGTTCCCCACAGCGCAATCGATCAGTGATTTGGTGCTGCTTCTGACCGGTGAGATACAAGATCAGCTTCGAGACGCTTCCGGGTCTGTGCACTTGACTCGTTCCGATCTGGAAGGGATCTTGACTCGGCTAAAGGAAGCTCACCAGACGTATTGGAGCAAAAAAGACCGTGAAGCGAAGATCGGAGAACTGGCAGAGGAACTGCTCACTCATATGGAAGAATGGGGATTGGCTCGGCGAATCGACTCCCAACAACTATGTCTGACACCGGTTTTGGGACGTTGGAAAGGGTTCTATAAGAAGAATGGAGTGGAAAAGCTGTGATGAATCGTTGGCAGTTGAGCCGTGCGGGGATATTTAATTTTTGGTACTACGACGAGCAGGAGTTTCATCTGCAAAGCGGCCGCATCTTGTTTCGAGGTGCCAACGGCGCGGGGAAATCAGTCACGATGCAAAGCTTTCTGCCGCTTGTTCTGGATGGAGATACTCGTCCGTTTCGGCTCGACCCGTTTGGCTCAAGAGATCGAAAAATTGAGTATTATCTGCTGGGGGAAGACGGAGAGCATACGGACCGCACAGGATATCTTTGGATGGAATTTTACCTTGCGCAACAGGACCGCTACCAAACGATCGGCATTGGACTGCGGGCGAGACGCGGGAAGTCCCAGCTTGATTTCTGGGGATTTGCTCTTACTGACGGCCGGAGGATCGGTCGTGATTTTCATCTGTATCAGAACGACTACGCACAAGGTGAGGAAGCGCGAATTCCACTGGACTGGAAAGCGTTGCGCGACCGGATTGGAGCAGGCGGTCAAGTGGTGCAGGAGCGCAAGGAGTACCGCCGTCTCGTCAACAAGTTGCTTTTCAAATACGACAACGTCAAACACTTTCAAGAAATGCTTGACCTCTTGATTCAATTGCGAAGCCCGAAACTGTCGAAGGATTTCAAGCCGACGACGATCTATGAAATCTTGAACAGCGGGCTGCCACCGTTGCAGGAGGAAGAACTCCGTCCGCTTGCAGAAGTGCTGGAATCGATCGATCAAATCGGTGATCGAAAACAGGAACTGGAATTGCATGTTCATTTTGCGAAGCACTTGGCGGACGCATATGGTAAGTACAATCAATTTCAGTTGTATCAGACTGCCCATCAAGTGATTCAGACGGATGGCGAACGAGCAGAAGCAGAACACAACATCCAGAAAAAACAAGCGCAATCCGAACAACAATCGCAGGAGCTTGAACAAGTCAACACAGAAATCGAGACCAGCCTGCAAACCGAGCGGACAGCGCGGGCGGAAATCGGAATCTTGGAGCAAGACGAAGCGTTTGAAAAAGAGAGAGAATTAGAGAACAAGCGCGAACAACAGAAACGCGTGCAAGAAGAGATGAACAAGACGCAGACCCGGTTGGAGATGTGGCAGAACCGTTATGCCGCAGTCGACAAACGGATGCGCGCCCAGATTGAGAAACGCGACCAGCATGCGTCGAAGCAACAAGATTTGCTGCTTGATCTGGAAGCGTTGGCGAGAGATGTGGAGTTTCGCTATCACGATGTGTTTCACGGACGTTTTTCGCGGGAAATTCCAGACGATGCGTTGCTGTTTGATTCCTGGAAGAGAGGCATTGACGATCACGAGCAGGCCCTGAAAGAAGCTTTGGAATGTGCGCGCCAGCACCAACAAGCCAAAAAGCAAGTGCAAGACCAAGAGCGTGAACTGGGAATTGCCACGGAACGCCGGGACCATGCGGAAGCGAGCCTGCAAGCAGCGGAATCGCAACTGCTCCATACGAAAGAAGAGCAACAGGCCAAACTGTTCACTTGGCGCAAAGAAGCGCGGATCTTCAAGTTGGAAGATGCGGAGATGACCCGGGTCCTGCATCTTCTCAGTTCTTTCCCAGAGGTCGCGTATGAAGAGATCACAGCAGCGGCGCAAGAGCGTTCGGGGACACTTTATCAATCGATCTGGCAAGAACGAGCGCAAGCAGAAGCAGAAAAAGGGCGTCTGGTCGCGGCGGAACAGGAAAAACAGAGGGAAATCCAGACATGGAAAAACCAACGTGAACCGGAGCCGCCCCGTTCCGCATCCCGTGAACAGACGCGCGGCACGTATGCGGATCGCAACATAACCGGAGTCCCGCTGTATGCGGCCTGTGAATTTCATCCGCAAGTGAGAGAAGAGTTGCGGGCGGTCTTGGAAACCGTTTTGCAGGAAACGGGGCTTCTCGATGCTTGGATTGGCGGCAACAGCCTGCAAGTGACGCGAGAGGATGAAGAGTTTTGGGTGCAGGCGGCACCGCTCGATTTCGGGTATACGCTGGCTGATTTTTTGAAACCGACCCCGCCGGAAGATCGGTCGGTCACAGCCGAACAGATCGATTCGTTGTTGCGCTCGATCGAAGTCGGCGAACCGCTGACAGCCAGTGAGCGCGTTGTGATTTCCGTAGACGGTCAGTTTCGCATGGGGACGTTGGCGGGCAAAGTCCGACCCAAATCCCGTGCAGAGTACATTGGCAAAGAAAGCCGAAGACAAACCCGCATGGCCATGATTTCCCGCCTGGAGCAGGAAATTTTAGAATTGAAAGCCTGCATCGAACGCCAAGATCAGGTGCTTCGTTTCTTGCAGGAACGGGAATCAGCATTGAGTTTGGATCTGGCTGCGTTCCCTTCAGGCGCCGAGTTGATGGCGGCACGCAACGCTTTGCAAACGGCGAAGGACAGATGGAGCATGGCGGTCGAAGAGCTGGAGCGAAAAAATACGTCATGTAAAGCGGCGATGCAAGTCGAGAGCGGAATTCGTCAACGGTTGCATGTCTTGACACAAGAGTACACGTCGCTGAAGGACGAAGCGCGTTTGAAAATGGCTGTCGATCAGTTCCGCACGTATCTGAACGACTTTTTCGAACTGCGTTCACAATGGAATCAATACGTGCAGGTGCAGAAGTCGATTGTACGCGATGAGCAGGAGTTGAAAGAAGCCGGGGAGCAGGTAGAAAATGAGCGTGAGCATCTAGACGAATATCTGCGCCAATCCCGTGAAGTGGAAGCCGTCATTCAAGCGTTTGAAAATACGCTGAAAGAGATGGGGGTAGCAGAAAAATATCGACAGTTGACACAACTGCGGGAACTCGCTGCCAGAATGAGCGCACAAGCGAGGGAGTTGGGGGATCGAAAGAGCGACTTAACAGTGGATCTTCGAACTTCCGCAAGGGAGTTGCAGAGTCTGCAGGACGAATTGCAAAAAATCACGGTCAAACTGCAAGCTCGTTTGCAGGAGTGGCGCTATGAACGAAGCCTCCAACTGGTTTCCATCTGGCGGGAACAACCTTTGCTGGAATCGACAGAAGAGGACGTAAAACTGTGTCACCGGATGTACCAGACCTACAAAAGCAGCTTCGAGAATCGCAGAAGCGAAGGGGTCCTCAATAGCTTATTTACTGTTGTGAACGAAGTTCGGTCGCATCTGCATGACTACGTGTTGGAGATGGAAGCGGACCCGAATACGAACAGTCGGCAATTGATCCGCTTTAACTATGACCGCAAACACCCGGTCACCCCGGAGTATTTGCTGTTTGAGTTAGAGAAGATGCTCGAGGAGCAAAACGTACTGCTCAGTGACAAAGAAAAAGAACTGCTTGAAAAAGTGCTCATCCAAAGCGTCGGGGTCAGCATTCGCGAGAAAATCCAGCGTGCGGAGGAATGGGTGAAAGAAATGAATGAGCTGATGCGCCAGCGCCAAACCTCCAGCGGGTTGCAATTGCAACTGAAGTGGGAACCTCGGCCGAAGCGATCGGAATCCGAGATGGATACTTCGGAACTGGTGGCTTTATTGCGCGTTGATTATGAACACTTGACGGAGGAGAAGCGGGAGCAAATCCATGCTCATTTCCAAGATAAGATCAAAACCGCAAAGCAAGAGGCTGAAAATTACCAGTCCTTGCGGCAGGTGATTCATGAGTTCTTGGATTATCGCGACTGGTATCGCTTCAAACTCAGATTTAAAAAAGGGGACCGGGTGGACTACCGGGACTTGAGCGATTCAAGCTTCAACGTCATGAGCGGCGGGGAGAAAGCGATGTCGATGTACATTCCGCTGTTTGCCGCCGTGTCTTCCCGCTACAAAGGGTCGTCACCGGAAAGCCCGCAAGTCATTTCGTTGGACGAGGCATTTGCCGGTGTGGACGAAGAAAATGTGCGGGACATGTTCGGCTTGCTCACCCAGATGGGATTTGACTACATGATGACCAGCCAAGTGCTGTGGGGATGCTTCGACACGGTGCCGGGCTTGGCGATTTACGAGATCGTTCGACCCAAAGATGCGGATGAAGTGATCGCGATTTCCTATGTGTGGAACGGTCGGGAACGGATTGTGAATTTTGACGGGTTGGAACAGAATTTGGCTGGATAGGGGAAGTCCATTGATGCAGCGCGAGAAAGAAATTCGGGAGCACTTTTTGCAAACGGGTTATCAAAGACTGTTTGAGCAAGCCCGACGCAAGTGGGAGTCGATCGGGCGGGTCGGAGGAACCATTACGATCAAATCTCTGCGTGAAGAAGAGCGTCGCCGCCTCTCAGGTCTGTTCGGGAAATCCTATCAGACGGGAGGAACTACCGAGATTCGGCTCATGGAATTGGATCAGATCTTGCGTTCTTCGCGTTGGGCTGTTGGGGTAGAGGAACTGCTTGCCCTGCTCACCGGTCAACCTCTTGTGTCAAACAAGCAAAGGAAAGAACGGCGGACGAACGCTTGGGACACTTTTTGCGATGATCTCCTAAAAGGTTGCAAGCGCCAAGAGACTCGATCGTGGTGGAAACAAGTGAACGCAGGAGACGTGGCGGGGTCGAAAGCGGTCAAGATGTTGTTTGAATCGGATCGTCAGCGAGCGCAAACGGCGGCACGGCTTTGTTTGCGGGCATTGGATGAACTGCCGCAATGGTCAGGTCGACGGGAGCGGCTCCCTGTGTTCGCGAACCGTTTGAGCGGTGACCCGCATGCGTTGGACGCTGAGACGCCAAGCGGACGTTGGTTGTACTTGGCTTTGTGCGATCTCTTCGGGATTCGATTTGACAGTGCGGCGGAGTGGAAGCGGGAAGTGTTTCAGGAAGCGGGGATTCTCGCAGATGAAGTTGCTTCTTATGTAACGGTGTTGGGGATGGGGACTTTGCCCGACGACCCGTGGCATACTTTTTTTGAGCAGGCTGTGTCCGCACGGATTCCGTTGTTGCTGCCATTGGCTTTCTTCCAGCAAAAAGTGACTTGGCGAGAGACGAAACGCTTGTATGTCGTCGAGAATCCGTCCGTTTTTCAAAGTCTAATCGATGAATTTCCCCAAGAGGAGAGGTTGCCGCCGCTCGTTTGTACAAGCGGCCAACCTTCGGTGGCAGCCTTGCGCTTGTTGGATGCTTTTGCTGCGACAGGGACAACGCTCTATTACAGCGGGGATTTCGATTGGAAAGGCATTGAGATCGCCTGTTCGTTGCAAACTCGGTATCGGGAGTCGTTTGTGGCTTGGCGAATGTCCAAGGAAGAGTATCTGTCTTGTTCAGTAGGTACGCCCTTTGAGGAAGAACAAGCCAGAGGTGTGCTCTCCTTAGAAGTTCCTTGGGATGAAGAACTGGTCCGAACTATGATGCAGCACAAGCGGAACGTGTATCAGGAGTCTTTGTTGGAGCTCTTGCTGGAAGATCTGACGGCCGTAAACGCGTGAGAAAACGCGTTTGCAGGAGCACTGTCGATGGCGCAGCGGGAGGACGAGGGTTTTGTTTGAGTTTGTTCCGGCGCTGTCTTTGAGCAAAACTGCCGGGACATGGTAAGATAACTCTTGTCGTGCTGGACGGGGAGTTAGCGGTGCCCTGTAACCCGCAATCCGCTGCAGCGGGGTCGAAGCTCGGTCGAGGGTTCGTTTCTTTGAGGACGGCTGTCGGGCCCGGTGGTGTTGAGGATCGGGTCCTGCGCAACAGAACCTCCTGAATCGTGTCAGGTCCGGAAGGAAGCAGCACTAAGGGAATCGTTTTGTGTGCCGCAGGGTTGCCTGGTCGGAGCCGCCGGCGACGGTACGCTCGGAGTTCGGATTCGGAGCCGATCGCACGACGCTACATAACGATGTTCGAAAAAAACGCCTCCCTTCTTCGCGGTTTTGCGGAGAGACGGGGCGTTTTTTGTCGTTTGTGCTCGTTGGAGGTATAGAAGTGGATGTTTCGGATAGAATGTTGAAGAACACGAGAGAATTCGGGTGGTCAATCCCCGTGACAGCTTCTCTTGTGCAAATTTGCGCAGTTGTGAACGTTGAGGGTTTGCAGCTGAGGTGATATGATAAGTCCTGTCGCCGCGAGAGATTGCGGGACACCAAAGAAACACGATATCGCGCTTGACACGACAGACAATATGTGATATCTTAATCGAGTCATCTTGTTGGGGAGTCGCCAAGCGGTAAGGCAACGGACTTTGACTCCGTCATGCGAAGGTTCGATCC
>NZ_JMIR01000056.1 GCF_000714935.1 Tumebacillus flagellatus | reverse complement strand
AGAGGCCTAACATGTCCGCCTGTCACGCGGAAGACCGCGGGTTCGAATCCCGTCAGCTCCGCCAGATTGCAAGAAACGAAAGACCCGATCCTGAACAGGATCGGGTCTTTTTGGTACATCTAGAAAAAGACCGGAATCGGATTCAACTCGCGCTCTTCCCGTGCGAGTTCACCCGCTGCTTCATACAACCGCCCCGGCGCAAACCGGTTCCAAAAATGGCGCAGTCCGGGGACGATCACTTTCACGACAGGAAGCCCGATATCCGGACGCGTCAAATGGAGGAGAAGCATCTCCAGCCCCGCCGATTCCACAAGTGATTGACAGTGCAACACCGCGTCGCGCAAGTCGGTCACCTCCACCTGTGCAAAATCGGCAGCTGTCTTTGCCGGAATCGTCTCATTCGGGAGCAAGTACGGCTGGTTTTCCACAGTCGCCGTGCGCCACCACCACCGCGTGATCTCGTCTTGATGTTCGCGATGAGCGAGCGCGGGGAGGAATTGGTTCATCTCCGTCAAAGCGCGCAGCAAAGCCGTTTCCGCGTTCAGATGGGCGCCGAACCCGCAGAGAATGTCTTCCGTCGCCCCGTCCACCCGGCGGCTGACAGCGACAACCGAAGGCACGCCCAAGTCATGCGTCAAATCGAGCACCCAAAACTCGCGCCCCAGCGACCGGTAGTAATCCCGCAACTGTGCCGCATACGGCAAGTCGAAACTCTCCACATCCACAGCCCCGCGCCTCAAGCAGTTGTACCACCAGATCGCCACGCTGTCCCGCTCCACCAATTCAAAAAAACCCTGCAAGATCGCTTCTTCCAACGTATTGCCCGCCGCGCACCCGTTCGAATCCGCATGACTGTACAACGCAGACGGATACCCGAAAAAACACGAAGACGTCGGCAAAAACTTCTCTCGTTGCTCCGTCAACGACCACACCGGCGTCCACTCGATCACCGCTTCCTCGTCAAACGGCAACGGAACCTGCCGCCCCGGCAATCGGTTCAGCGCATTCAACTCCTCGCGCCGCGCATACTGCTCATCACTGAACAACATCAGCGCGTTCGGATGCACCGCCAACCCGCCCATTTGTAAAAAACTCCCCTGCACGCGTGTCTCGTCGCCCTGATAACGCCCGGAGTAGCGCTCCAACGCTTCACAAAGCGCCCCGGCCTTCGCTTGCGCCTCTGTCGTGCCTTTGCCGCCGCAAAATGTGCGCAACCCGCGCCCCGCCGCCTGGTTAATGCCCGCGACGTAGTTGTGAACCAAGCGATCCTCGCTCGCGCCCGCCCGTTCCAAACCACGGACAACGCCCGTGATCGGGCTGGCGTGATGCGCAAATCGGCGCAGTGTTTCTTCTGGCGTCACCGTGCGGAACTCTCCGCGAGCAACCGGCTGTGAAGTCAACGCAAACGGAGCAGGCACCGTGGAGCCCGCGCCCCCGCAAACCGGACACTGAGGACGTCGTACCAACTTGTGCGTCTCCATCGCCATCTCGCGGGAGTCAAACGTCAGCACAGCGCCGTGCAACGCATGCCGTTCACCAAGCAACACCGCTTTTGCCGTTTCCCGAACCAGCATTTCCACGCCGAATCTCAACCCCGCCGAACGCCCTGCAAACCCCATACGCCGTTCGCCCCGCAGCCGCTGCTCCAAGCACTCCCAGCATCCGGTTTCGTGCGGGCGAAACACCGGCCCGAACCAAAGCATCGCTCCGTTCAACTTCGCCAACATCCACGGTCGTCCACCCGGAAGCGTCTTGCAGTTTACGTCCCGCAGTTCCTCCCGCAGATAATCATCGACGAGCACCACAAGAAAATCTGTGCCATCCACCAACTCCTCCAATCCCTCCAAATTTCCCAGAGCGCCGGATTCCCCAACCTTCTCGAACGGCCCGCGCACCACCGACATCCCCAACTCCGCCAGCCCGCTCGCCACCGCGGTCACTTCCGCTTCGTTGACAGCTCCAAGCCCGATGAGTGCCACTTTCGTTTTTTGCAAACGGGAACAGGCGGCCGGGACATCCTCAAGGAACCCGCTCAGGAAAAAAACAACCTCCTCCGGCGCCTCGACCGCCGCTTCCATCAAAACTCCCGCCCGCTCCAACATCAGCAGCGCATAGTGCACCTCCGCCGACGGCACCTCATCCCGCAGCGCTTGCACCAACTCGCTCTTGGTCAAAGCCAAAGCGCTCTCCCTGCACAAAAAAGGAAGCAAGCGCACATACACCCTCCCCTCCAACAGCTTCATCCCCGTCTCGGAAAGCAACGCGATCTGCTCGTCGCCCGTTTGTTCCGCTTGCACATGGTAGTTCCATATAGGTTTTTGCATCTCGACAACCCCTCCGCGATCCCGCTTGTCCGCAACATATACAATCGTAAGTATACATCAAGTAACGGAAATCATCATGACTAAAAGTTTACTGTAGATTATAATAAAGAGAGTGGTTTACTGATTTTCAAGCGGAGTTGGAGGGGACTTGTTTGTTAACTGTGGCCGATTACCAAGTCAAAGAGATTTTGCACCGGGAGAAAAACTTCATGCTTTGCCGGGCGCAGTCTCTAACGCAGCAAGGACTCGTCCTGATCAAAACGTTTCAGGCCGATTTCCCGGCACCCAAGGACGTCCTGCAGCTCAAACGCGAATACGAAATGACCCGACGGGCCGTTTCATCCGGCGTGCTGACTCCGCTCGCTCTGGAACCGCACCAGCACACGTGGTGGCTGTTCTTGGAAGATTGCGGCGGGCAGACGCTCCAACAGGTGATGGCGGAGGGACCGCTTCGTATTTCTGTATTTTTGGAACTCGCGGTTCGGATGACGGATGCCCTGTTGCATCTGCATCGCAAGAACATCATTCATAAAGACCTGCAACCCGCAAACTTTCTCGTCAACCGGGAGACGAAGGTCGTCAAACTGACCAATTTCGCATCGGCGTCGCTGTTGGCCGGCGAACGTCCCGAGTCGGCGCAACCCGCGTACACGCCAAGCGCTCTGCCGTACATGTCGCCGGAGCAGACCGGACGGCTGAACCGGCCGACCGATTATCGCTCCGACTTGTATTCGCTGGGCGTGATCTTCTACGAGATGCTGACGGGGGAAGTGCCGTTTCGCGCCGAGGACCCGGTGAACCTCATCTACCAACACCTCACCGCCGAAGCGGTACCGCCCGCTCAAGCAGCGGGTGTCCCGAAGACGATCTCCAACCTCGTTCTCAAATGCCTTGCCAAAACCGCCGAAAACCGCTACCAAAGCGCGTACGGCGTCAAACGCGATCTGGAAACCTGCCTCCGCCAACTGACGGAAACCGGCTGCATCGAAGACTTTCCCGTCGGCGAGGCGGATCGCTCCGAACATTTCCGCATCCCGGATGCGCTGTACGGACGCGAGACGGAGATGCGGGAGTTGTGCGAGTCGTTTGCGCGCGTGCGGCAGGGCGCAAATGAAAATTTGCTGTTGATCGGGGCGCCGGGACTTGGCAAATCGACGCTCGGGCAGGAATTCAAGCGCTTCGTCATGCAACAGCACGGGTTCTTTGCCAGCGGCAAGTTTGAAGCGCGCAAGCAAGAGCCGTACCAAGGCATCTTGCAGGCGTTGGAACAATTGGTGCATCACTTGCTCGCGGAAAGCGACGAGGGCATCGAGACATGGCGCGAGCGCATCCGACTCGCCGTCGGCGGGAACTTGCCGGTGCTGACGGAGATGCTGCCCGCGCTTCAACTGATCGTCGGTCCGCAACCGTCCGCGGCGAACGTGTCGGCGACGGAGGCGCACAACCGCTTTCGGTTGGCGCTGCAAAATTTCTTGAGCGTGTTTGCGTCAGGACAGCATCCGCTGGTGGTGTTTCTCGACGATTTGCAAGCAGCGGACCAAGCGACGTTGAAGCTGTTGTCCTTTCTGTTGACAGACCGCTCGCTGACTCATTTGATGTTCCTCGGCAGTTGTCGCGAGGACGAACTTCCGGACCGCTGGACGAACGTCGTGCACACGATGCGCGCCGAAGGGGTGGTTCGCGACCTGCCGCTGGCACCGCTGCAAATGGAGCACATCCGCCAATGGATGCAAGATACGCTGCGCTGCTCGGAGTCGCGGGCGGAACGGCTGGCTCGCGTCGTGATGGAGAAGGGCGGGGGCAACCCGCTTTTTATCAAGGAGTTTTTGCAGAGCTTGTACGCAGAAGGGCATCTGACCTTGGAAGAGACGACGGGCGAGTGGTGTTGGGACGAGCAAGACATTCGCCGGATGGAAGTGAACGCCACCCAAGTCGACCTGTTGCTTCATAAGATCCGCCAACTGCCGGAGAGCACGCAGCAGTTGGTCAAAGCGGCGGCTTGCCTCGGCGGGTCGTTCGATCTTCAATCTTTGCAAGTGGTGCTGGAGGGCAACCTGTCCGAAGTGGCGTCCGATCTGCTTTGGGCGCTGGAAGAGGGCATCCTGCACGCCAAAGGGTCGGCGGTTTATCCGTGGTTGCACGACATCTGCGCCGACGGGATGGAAGCAGCGGACGTCGAGCAACTCCAGATGTCGTTTGAGTTCTTGCATGACCGCGTGCAACAAGCGGCGTACGGGCTCTTGCACGAAAGCGAGCGCAAACGCGTCCATCAGCGGATGGGGCGTTGGCTTGCCGACCGCGACGACAGGCTGTTCGAGCGCGTCAACCATCTGAATGAAGCGATGGATTGGATTACGAACGCGGTGGAGCGCGAAGAACTGGCGCGGCTGAACCTCGAAGCGGGCCGCAGGTTGAAAGTTTCCACGGCGTATGAGGCCGCGTTGGATCATGTCGCTCGCGGGATGGAGTTGCTGACGGAGGCGTGTTGGGACGAGCAGTACGCATTGACGTTGGCGCTCTATCAGGAGCGGTTTGAGCTGGAGTATCAGTGCGGAGAAGCGGATCGGGCCGAGGTGTTTTTTGACGGAGTGGTCGCAAATGCGCGGTCTGCGTTGGAGAAATCGGCGGTCTACATCGACAAAGTGCGGCTCTACAACTATTCCGACCGCATGGAAGAAGCGCTGCGCACGGGGGTGGAAGGCTTGCGGGTGCTCGGGTACCACGAGAACTTGCACATGAGCCGCGCCGCCCGCAAGCGTTTTTATCAAAAGATCAGAGGGATTGTGCGCGAACAGACCCCGGCGAAGTTGATTCAGGCTCCGATGGCGACCGATCCGGTCGTGATTGCACAAGTGGAGATGATGAACATCCTCGGGTTTCCTTCGTACCACCTCGACCAAGATCTGTACCACGCGTTGCGCATCAAGATGATCGAAAGTTCCTTGGAGCATGGACTTACGGAAAAAACCGGTTCCGCCTACGTGGGATTCGGGGCGATGATTTTGACGGAACTTGGCGATTACGAAACCGCCGACACGCTGGGTCGGCTGGGGGTGGAGATGGAAAAAGCGGTGCTCGCCCGTCGAGGGGAGCGGGCCTACCGCAGTTTGCAATTCTACGCCAACGAGATTCAGCGCTGGAGCACGCACAACAACGCCTCGATCGAAGCGCTGTGGCACGGCGGCCAACTGTCCTTGGAAGCGGGGGAGTTGATGCGCGCCGTCTATTCGCTGGGCGACTGGGTGCAGCGCCGGGTGTACGGCGGGACGCCGTTGGAGGAAGTCAAACGCGATTTGCAAGGGCTGATGCAGACGTTTGAGCGCAGCCAGTCCGCGTGGGTGCTCTACATCATCCACATCACATTCGGCTTGATTCACAACTTGCAAGGCGTGACGGAAGGTATCGCCAACCTGTCGCACGAACACTTTGACGAAGATCAATATTGCACGGAGGTGCTGCCCGCGCAGGCGGCGCTCTGGCCGACTTGGTACTTCTATTGCAAAATTCTCTTGCTGTTTCTGGCGGATGAGCACCCTGCAATCCTCCAACTCATGCCGGACATCTCCGAAGAAGTGGTGCAGTCGGAGTCCGACTTTCCGTTTTTCTACGCGCTGACGATTGCCGCCGCCGCACCGAAGTCCGTTGTGCTTCAACAAAACATGAAGCTCTACCGCAAGCAGATGAAAAAGTTGGCGGCCGTCTGCCCGGAGAATTTCCTGCATCGGTCGCTGTTGATGGAAGCGGAGGCGAACCGCATCGCCGGGCGGGTGCGGGAAGCGATGGACGGCTATGACGAAGCGATCGCCGCCGCGTCGCAAAACGGCTGGCTCCATCATGCCGCCATCGCCAACGAACTCGCCGCCAAGTTCTACCTCGAACGGGGCAAGCCGCATCTCGCCGCGCCCTATCTGGAGGCTGCGCGGTACGGGTATCTGCGATGGGGCGCACCGGTCAAAGCGCGGCAATTGGAGCGAAAGTATCCGTCACTGTTGAAAAAGCACAGCGAACGGGCCGCTGCCGTGGAGAACCTCGATCTGATGTCGGTGCTCAAAGCGGCGCGCACGATCTCCGGCGAGATCGTGCTGGAACGGCTGTTGGAAAAACTGATCGAGATCGTCGTGGAGAACGCCGGTGCGCAAAAGGTTGTTTTTTTCATGCAAGCGGAGGAAGGGTTGCTGATCGTGGCACGCAAGCAGCCCGAGGAAGTTCGCGTGCAGATCCTGGAATCGGTGCCGTGGCAAGAAGCGCACGGGTTTTCTCCGATGGTGTTGCAGTATGCGATTCGCTCGAAAAGCGCGGTGGTGTTGCACGATGCGGCGCAAGACGATGTGTTCGCCAAGTGCGCCTACATCCGCGAGGTGCTACCGAAGTCGATTCTCTGCTTGCCGATTTTCAACCAAGGCCGAATGATCAGCGTGATCTACATGGAGAACAACTCGATGACGAACGGGTTTACCGAAGAGCGGTTGGAAGTGATGAACTTGCTGACGGCGCAGACCGCCGTCTCGATTCAGAACGCGGAGTTGTACCGCCGCCAAGTGTTGCTCGGGCAAGCGTACGGTCGCTTCGTGCCGCACCAATTCCTTCGCCTTTTGGGCAAAAAAAGCATCACCGACGTCCGTTGGGGCGATCACGTCGAACGGGACATGACGGTGATGTTTGCCGACATCCGGTCGTTTACGAGGCTGTCGGAGCAGATGTCGCCGGAGGAGAATTTTTTCTTCCTGAACGGGTTTTTGCGACGGATGGAACCGGTGGTCAAAGAGAACGGCGGGTTCGTCGACAAGTACATCGGGGATTCGATCATGGCGCTTTTTGACAAGGACGCCGACGACGCGCTGCGGGCGGGGATCGCGATGCTTTTCCAGTTGCGCATCTACAACGACCAGCGCATCAGCAACGGGCGAGAGGAAGTGCACATCGGCATCGGCGTGAACAGCGGACACTTGATGCTCGGCACGATCGGCGGGCATGAGCGAATGGATTCCACCGTGATCAGCGACGCCGTCAACGTCGCCGCCCGGATCGAAAAACTGACCAAGACGTACCGGGTGCCGCTGTTGATCACAGAACACACACGTTCGCGCTTGAAACATCCGGAGCGGTTTGCGATGCGGCCGGTCGATGTGGTGACGGTGCGGGGACGGGTGCATGAGTTGACGCTGTATGAGGTGTTTGATGCCGACGGGCAAGAGCGGTTTATGAAAAAACAGCGGTGGTTGCATTTGTATGAGCAGGGATACCGCGCGTATTGGAAGGGAGACCGGGCCGCGGCGCATGCGTTTTTTTCCGCGTATTTGGAAAGAGTGCCGGATGATTGGGTTGCTCAGATGTATGGGCACCGAAGTCTGTCGCCCGAACGCCAAAAGAGACTGCCTCCAGAGTAGGGGCAGTCTCTTTCCGTTGGGTTGCGTGAGTTGCTTAGCCGAAGCACAGTTTCGTGGTGTCCGGGCTGATGCCGCCGACCGCTTTGAGCGGCAACACGAAATGCTTCTCGGTATCGGTGTCTTCCACCACGTTGACGGTCGCACCGACCGGTACTTCGATGCCGTGTTCCGCCAACACGCCGTGCGGGTCTTGCTTCAAGCGTTCCTTAAAGCTCTCGTCCGCCCAAGCCTTTGCCACGACTTCGCCGTAGTTCGGATGGTTTTGCATCGTGTGTTTCCTCCAATCAATTTAAGATATGTAATAAGAAAAGGTTGCTTGAACTTAACAAGCCGATTGTAATCTATTATACAACAATTGATATAAAAGGGAACCTGGAATTTTTACTTCTGAAAAGCTTGACGATAACTGGGAATTCGGTATTCTGGGCTTAAGGAATTGTAGGAAGCTGGGAGAGCAGGAGGGAAACGGATGATTTTGTTGGATCGGGTTACCAAGACATTCAAGAACGTTCCGGCGGTGGAGGGCCTGAGTTTTGAAGTGGGCCGCGGAGAAGTCGTCGGGTTGCTGGGAGAGAACGGTGCCGGCAAAACCACGACGCTGCGCATGATCTCGACCATTTTACAGCCGTCAGAGGGGCGGATTGTCGTCGACGATCTGGACACGGCGCAGCGCGCGGAAGACGTGCGGCGACGGATCGGGATTCTGTTTGGCGGGGAGACGGGGCTGTATGAAAAGTTGACGGCCCGCGAGAACATCGCCTATTTTGGCAAGCTGTACGGGTTGGACGACCGCACGATTCGGACGCGGACGGAGGAATTGGCGAAGCGGTTTGACATGACAGAATTTCTCGATCGCAAAGTCGGCGGGTTCTCCAAAGGCATGCGGCAAAAAGTCGCCATCGCCCGCTCGGTGGTGCACGACCCGGCCGTGGTGTTGCTGGACGAGCCGACGTCGGGATTGGACATCACGGCGGCGAACATGTTCCGTCGCTTGGTGCAGGAGTTTCAAGCGGAGGGCAAGACCATCCTGTTCTCGTCGCACATCATGAGCGAGGTCGAGCGTCTGTGCGACCGCGCGGTGATTTTGCATCGGGGGAAGCTGGTTTTCAACGGAACGTTGGAGTCGCTGTTTGCCGCGCATGACAGCCGCGATTTGGACGCGATCTTCATGAATTTGATCGGAACGGGGGGTTCGCGATGAAGGGCGGCTGGTGGATCGTTTTTCGCAAGGAGTTCAAGGAGTTGGTGTCCGACCGCAAGATGTGGGTCGGTTCAATTTTGTTGCCGCTGTTGTTGATGCCGTGCTTGATGCTGCTGGTGGCGAAATTGCAAGCGGGAGCCGCGGAAGACGCGCAAAAAAACATCACCGTCGCGCTCGTGGGTCACAACGCCCGTGTGGAACAAACGCTCGCCGCGACGCCGAACGTGCAGATTCAACCCGAGCAAGACCCGATGGGTGCGCTCAAAAACGGCGATGTGCGCGCCGTGGTCACGATCGGCGAGCAATTTGATCAACAGCTGCAAGCGCAGAAGCCGGCGACGATCTCGATCGCCTACGACCCGTCGAACCAGAAATCGGACGTGGCGCACGGCGTGGTGCAAGGCGCGCTGCAAGCGCTCGGGCAAGAGATGGCGGCGGAGCGGCTGACGAAATTGAACGTGTCCCTCGATGCGGTGAAACCGCTCGATGTGAAGTCGGTCGATGCGTCGGATGAGAACCAAAAAGCGGGCAGCGCGCTGGGCTTTATCGTGCCGCTGTTGCTGGTGCTCTCCTGTGTGACCGGGGCGATGCCGATTGCGACCGATACGATGGCGGGAGAGAAGGAGCGCGGGACGCTGGAAGCGCTGTTGACCGCTCCTGTCCCTGCGCGTCAGGTGTTGA
The DNA here is from genome assembly GCF_000714935.1 of Tumebacillus flagellatus. Lineage (GTDB taxonomy): Bacteria > Bacillota > Bacilli > Tumebacillales > Tumebacillaceae > Tumebacillus > Tumebacillus flagellatus. The sequence continues at coordinate 852 of NZ_JMIR01000056.1, read as the reverse complement.
CCGGGAAACTGCTCACCGTTTCAGCGATGTCGTTCATCTCGGCGCTGGTGTCCACGCTGGCGATGGTCGGGACGATGAAATACATGCCGAACATTACCGGGGATTCCGATTTGAAGTTTTCTCTTTCGTTTTTGTCGGCGGGCGATGTCGGGTTAATTCTCGGAGCGTTGTTTTTCTTGTGCATCATGTTCGGCGGGCTGATGCTTGGAATTTCTTCGCTTGCGAAGACGTATAAGGAAGCGCAGACGTATCTGGCGCCGTTTGTGATCGTGGCGATGGTGCCGGTGTACGCGACGATGATGCTGTCGGCGAAGGAGATTCCGGTGCAGTATTTCTGGTTGCCGGTGTTGAATGTCACGGCGTTGATGAAAGAAGTGCTGTACGGAGTGACGGACGGAACGCACGTGTTGATGGTGTTCGCCAGCTCCGTGGTGTTTGCGGTGATCGCCGTGTTGATCACGTCGAAGCTGTTCCGCCGCGAGTCTTTGATCGTAAAAGGCTAGTTCATGTATACAGGAAAAATGGCTCGATTCCGCGAGGGATCGAGCCTTTCTGTCAGCTGCGAGCGGAGATTTGTTCGAGTTTGTTTCGGAAGCGAAATTGAGTGTGAGGGACCGGGCATGTTAAGATAAGTCCTGTCGCCGCGAGAGACGCGGTACGAAAAGCTAGAAGAAGTTACCAGTTGACGCTTGAGAGATAGATGTGATATCTTAACGAAGTCGCCGCTTGGTGACTGATTGATCCTTGAAAACTAAACGAGTGATAGATGAAGATCGATTCGAGCCAGCAGCTCTTCGGAGCGCAAACTTTCATTGAGAGTTTGATCCTGGCTCAGGACGAACGCTGGCGGCG
>NZ_JMIR01000055.1 GCF_000714935.1 Tumebacillus flagellatus | reverse complement strand
ACCCCCGAGACGGTTACCCGCCTACTTGATTTCGAGTCAAGCTCCTTCGACCAAACTCGGACATCTCTCCATTTGTGATGCATTTCGTTTTTCATCACCGTATCTCGCGGCGACAGGTGTAAATATAACATGTCCCCCGCAAGAGAATCAAAAACACATTTCGATCAAAATCGCCAATCTGCACGAGTTATGTTCACCAATCTCTTTCGGAACCCGTGTTTTCTGCGAATCTGGGCATCCGCCCGATTTCTTCTCAACCCTTCACCACACCGCTTCTGTGCTCATATCCATAGGGTGACGAATGCCCCACAAGACAAATGCCCCTCAACCAAACGCATACAAGGAGCGTGACCCGCAGTGCCGAAAAAGTACAGCCAACAACCGGATGTTCAACTCATTCCCTACTACGAGTATGACCCGAGCATCCATAACATTGAATACCGCTACTTTGAAACGCCGGAGTACCAAAACGCGGTCAACCAATTCTACACCAACCTCTACACCCAACAGCTGCAACAGCAACAAAGCCTCGGCGACTTCCGCGGCCAGTACGACTTCCGCCGCCCGCCCTACGGCTACGGCTATCACCCGTACGGCTACCATCCGTGGGGCTATGGCGGGTACCACCCGTTGGGCTACCATCCGTGGGGCTACGGCTACCATCCGTACGGCGGCTATGGCTATCAGTACGGCTACCACAAAGACGGCAGCCACTCCCGCTAGCACGAACCCCCTCTCTGTCCAAAAAAGCCTCCATTCCGCCGCAAGAGCGACGGATGGAGGCTTTTTTTCAAACGCATCGCTCTGTTGCGATGAAAAAAACCTCCACCCCGCCGCAAGAGCGGCAGATGGAGGCTTTTTTCATCGCAACAGATTACTTCACAAAATGCACGACGTTCCCCGCGCAAGTCGGGCACAGCGTCGGATGTTCCTCGTTTTGACCCACTTCCGGTGTCACTACGCGGCAACGCTCGCACGTTTCGCCCTCAGCCGCACGGACGCGCACCGACAGTCCGGTGTACGCCGTGGCATCGGACGGAACTTCCGCGCCCGGCTCGAAGACGTGCGCGTGCGATACGCCCAGCACTTCTTGGAGACGCGGAGTTGCTTGCAGCACTGTCAAAGTAGCCGCATCCGGATAGAGATCGACGGTTGCCGTCAAGGATTTGCCGATCACTTTCTCTTGACGGGCGATCTCCAGCGCTTTGAGCACTTCGTCGCGCACGTTCAAGATCTCTTCCCACTTCTGATCCAGTGCCGCGTCAAACTTCACAGCGCCCTGGTAGAACTCGGTCAACTGCACGCTTTCTTCTTCCGCGCCCGGCACGTACGCCCACACTTCGTCTGCGGTGTGCGTGAGAACCGGAGCCAAGAGTTGCGTGAGCGCGACGAGGATGTGGTACATCGCGGTCTGCCCGGAACGGCGTTCCAGCGCGTCCGGCGCCACGGTGTACATACGATCCTTGGAGACGTCAAAGTAGAAGTTCGAGAGCGTGACGTTGCAGAAGTTGTTCATCTCGTGGTAGACCGCGTGGAATTCGTACGCATCGTACGCTTTCACCACGCGCTCGCGCACTTGCTCCAACTTGTTCAGCGCCCAACGGTCGAGTTCCATCAACTGTTCCGTCGGTACGAGGTCTGCGCTCGGGTTGAAGTCGTTCAAGTTGCCGAGCAAATAGCGGAACGTGTTGCGGAACTTGCGGTAGACGTCGGCGACTTGCTTCAAGATCGCATCGTTGACGCGGGTATCGGCACGGAAGTCCACCGATGCCACCCACAGACGCAAGATGTCAGCGCCGTACTGCTGCATGACTTTCAGCGGGTCGACGACGTTGCCAAGCGACTTGGACTGCTTGCGGCCTTCGCCGTCGAGGGTGAAGCCGTGCGAGAGGATCGCTTTGTAAGGAGCTTGCCCGCGAACGGCCACCGCCGTCGAGAGCGACGAGTTGAACCAACCGCGGTATTGGTCGGAACCTTCGAGGTACAGGTCGGCCGGCCATTGCAGTTCCGGACGCTCATCAAGCACGGCCATGTGCGAAGAACCGGAGTCGAACCACACGTCCATCGTATCCGTTTCTTTGCGGAACGTCGTGCCGCCGCAGGAGCAGGTCAAACCGTGCGGGATCAGCTCGGAAGCGTCCTTCTCAAACCAAATTTGCGAACCGTGTTCTTTGAACAGCTTCGAGAGTTTGTCGATCGTGGAGTCGTTGATGATCTCCGTGTTGCAATCGTTGCAGTAGAAGATCGGGATCGGCACGCCCCACTTGCGCTGACGGGAGATGCACCAGTCGGTGCGGTCGGCGATCATGTTGTGCAGACGCACTTCGCCCCAAACCGGGCTCCAGTTCACTTTTTTGATCTCTTCCAGCAGTTTGTCGCGGAACTTGTCGATCGAGCCGAACCATTGTTCCGTCGCGCGGAAGAACACCGGGTTTTTGCAACGCCAGCAGTGCGGGTAGCTGTGGCTGAGGTCTTTCTCCACGAGCAGGTTGCCGGATTCGGTCAGGTCCGCGATGATCGCTTTGTTCGCTTTCAAATAGAACTGGCCTGCGTACTTGCCCGCTTCTGCGGTGAATTTGCCTTGGCCGTCGACCGGTGCCAGTATCGGCAACTCGTATTTGAGGCCGACCAAGTAGTCTTCCATCCCGTGTCCCGGAGCGGTATGCACGCAGCCGGTGCCGGATTCGAGGGTGACATGGTCGCCGAGGATGACGAGCGATTCACGGTCGAGGAACGGGTGTTGGCAGGTGACACGCTCAAGCTCTGCGCCCTTGACGGTCTTGATCACGTTCGGCTCCGCTTCCACGCCGGCAGTTTTCAGCACCGTGCCGACCAATTGCTTCGCGATCAACAAGTTTTCGCCGTTCACTTCCACGAGGTCGTACTCAAAGTCCGGGCCGAGCGAGATCGCCACGTTTGCCGGAAGCGTCCACGGAGTCGTCGTCCAGATGACGATGTAGGTGTTCTCGGTCGGCAGCACGCCTTTGCCGTCCTTGACCGCGAATTTCACGTAGATCGACGGAGACACTTTGTCCGCGTACTCGACTTCCGCTTCCGCCAGCGCGGTCTCACAAGACGCGCAATAGTAAACCGGTTTCAGACCTTTATAGATGTAGCCGTTCTTCGCCATCTCGCCGAACACTTGGATTTGGCGCGCTTCGTAATGCGGCAACAAGGTGATGTACGGGTTCTCCCAATCGCCGCGCACACCGAGACGCTTGAACTGCCCGCGTTGACGGTCGACGAAATCCATCGCATAGTCGTAGCACATCTGGCGGAATTCGGTCACCGGCACTTCATGGCGGTTGATGCCCTTGTTCTTGATGATCGCATGCTCGATCGGCATCCCGTGCGTATCCCAGCCCGGCACGTACGGAGAGTCGAACCCGGACATGGTTTTGTATTTCACGATGATGTCCTTGAGGATTTTGTTCATCGCATGGCCGATGTGGATGTCTCCGTTGGCGTAGGGCGGGCCGTCATGCAGGACGAACTTCGGTTTGCCCGCTTGCTTGGCTTGCACTTTCGCGTACAGGCCCATCTCTTCCCACTTCTCTTGGATGCCCGGTTCGCGCTGCGGCAAGTTGCCGCGCATCGGAAACTCGGTTTCCGGCAGATTCAGGGTCTTGCTGTAATCTGGTTTCTCCATCGTTGTGTCACTCCTTCATGTATGAAAACAAAAAAGTCCCTCGGTCCCTCTGCGCACATTGCACGCAAAGGGACGAGAGACTTTGGTTTCCCGTGGTACCACCCTGATTGCCGCTTTGGAAAAAACGGCCGCTCATTGAGCCCTGTAACGTAGGCCAGCACGGTGAAACTTACTACCGCCCTTGCTGAAAAAACCATGAAAAAGAGGCGGGTTCAGTCCACGACTCCCGGGTGATTTTCCCGATTGTTCCCTTTGCCGGTTTCCACCCTGCCCGGCTCTCTGGTAAAGTTTCCAATCGCTACTCTTCCCGTTCAACGTCGCATGTTGAATTGCACGTATTATATGATAGCTTCCCCGAAACTGTCAAACCTTATTCTTCGACGCGAATGGTTTTCTCGTCGAGAAGATGGTTCCATTGCTCGCTTTCGAGCAGTTCGAGCTGCGCCGTAACCAGCGATTTGAAACGAGCGCGGAAAACAGACGCCTGCTTTTGGATCTCGTCGATTTCCATCGCCATCTTGCGAGACTTGACGAGCGATTCGTTGACGATGCGGTCTGCGTTCTTCTCCGCTTCCTTGATGATCAGTTGCGCTTCCTTGCGCGCGTTGGCTTTGACTTCCTCGGCCGTCTCTTGCGCGACGATAATCGACTTCGAGAGGGTATCTTCAAGGTTCTGGAAGTGCGTCAGGCGGTCTTCCAGCGTGGCGACCTTCTCTTCGAGGAGGCGGTTTTCGCGGATCAGGGCTTCATAGTCCTTGATTACGCGGTCGAGAAATTCGTTCACTTCGTCTTCGTTGTAGCCACGAAGCGAACGGCCAAATTCCTTGTTATGAATATCGAGCGGAGTCAGCATGCGATCCGGCACCTCCATCAATTCCTGTACAAACTTGAATAAGAAAAAACAACACTGCCACCACTATTTCGACAGCATGTGACGAACTCCTGCCAAACCTAGATATATTTTCCGACTTTTATGACCGTTCGGCCTTTCTTGGTCTGTCCGCCGACTTCGAGTATTTTCACCCGCCCGTGTCCGCGCAGGGAGATCACGTCTCCCTCTTCGACCGGCGTCGCCGGGTTCTCCACCGTCTGCCAGTTCAACTGCAGCTTGCCGCTCTTGATCGGGTCGACGACCTTCGTCCGCGACAAGTTAAACGCGTCGGACGCCACCGCATCGAGCCGCAGCGACATCACGGTAAAGTCTTTCTCTTGAAACTCGCGGTGCACCGCCCGAAACTGCGTCCGGTCGATCTCCCGCACGGAGACGGCGGCTCGTCCCACCTGACTCAAGTGCAAACGCACAAAGTCCGCCATGTCGCGGGAGACGACGATGTCGCACCCCTCGTCCGACACGCTGAGATCGCCGAGCTTTCCGCGTTTCATCCCAAGCCCGACCAACGCGCCCAAGTAGTCGCCGTGCGAGAGCTTCACAAACTCTCCCGGAATTTCAATCCGCAAAAACGCCAGCTCAAAATCCGCCTCTTCCGGCACCCAGTACGACGGGGCAATCAGCGCGCGCTGCCGTTCCGCCGCTTGAGGTCCGCCCGCGAAACGCACTTCCACATCGGCGTGACGACGCACGACCGACAGGGCGATTTTTTGCTGACGGGGGTCGAGGAAGTCGGTGAGCGAAGGCGACTGGCGGTCGTCCACACGCTCCGCCAAGTCGATCATTCGCTCCACGAACGGCCGTTCTTCCGGTCGGAAATGCATCATGATGCCGTCTTGTTTCATGCAAGTCCCAACGCTTTCAGCAAGAGCCAACGGACGCCGTTTTCCACGAAGACCCGCCAGACAAACAGCGCCACGATCGGCGAGAAGTCCATATAGCCGCCGCCCAAGCGCACCGCGGGGATGAACCGGCGGAAGATGCCCAAGTACGGCTCGGTGATTCTGTACAGAATGCGCCCGACGATCGTGCGTTGGATGTCGGGAATCCACGTGAGTATGATCGAAGCAAACAGCACGTAGTAATAAATGTCCATCACTTTCATGATGTAATAGGCTGCTACGACCATGAAGTCACCTCGTTATTTTTATCGTTGGTTTCGAAACGGTTGCTCAGTCGCGGCAGAATTCTCCATCAGGTCGCTGATCGAACCTTGGATGTCGATGTTCTCCGGCGCGCAGAGGAAGATGTTGTGTCCCAGTTTCTGCAGCGTTCCGCCCAGCGCGTACGTGCAACCGCTGATGAAGTCGATCACCCGCTTCGCCACCTCATGCGGCGCTTTGTGCAGGTTGACGACGACCGGACGGCGGTTGCGCAGATGGTCGGCGATGCTCTGCGCGTCGTCATACGTCTCCGGTTCCGCGAGGTAGACGCGCACTTGCTTTTGCGTATGCAGGGACACCACGGTGCCTTGGCGCTTCAGCGGAACGACACCGTCTTGCTGTTGTTGTTGCGCCATCTGTTGTTGCTCTTCGATCAGTTCTTCTTCCCGACGCGGCTGCTCTTCATCGGCCAGCCCGAGAAACGACATGACTTTTTGGAACATGATCTCTGCCCTCCTTATTTGACGAGCACGCTGCCGAGGCGCACGAGCGTTGCGCCTTCCTCGACAGCAACTGAGTAATCACCCGACATGCCCATCGACAGCTCGCGGGCCGATGCGGGCAACCATCCCTGCGCGATCATGTTGTCGCGCAATTCCCGCAAGCCGCGAAACACCGGACGAGCGTCCTCCGGGTTCGTTGATGCCGGAGCCATCGTCATGAACCCGCGGATGTCCACGAAATCCAGACCTTGTGCTTCCTGCAAAAACGACGGAACTTCCTCCGGCGCAAATCCGCTCTTCGACTCTTCGCCGGAGACGTTGACCTGCACCAGACACGGAACGGGGCGCCCGATGGAAGCGGCCCTTTTTTGAATCTCCAAAGCCAAGCTGGAGCGATCCACTGAATGTATCCAATCAAAACGTTGCAGCACGTCTTTGACTTTCTTGGTTTGCAGGCTTCCGATATAATGCCAGCGCACCTGCTCCTGCAACTCCGGCGCCATGCCCTCCATCTTGGGCAGCGCGACTTGCAGGCGGTTCTCGCCGATGTCGGTCAATCCGGCGCGGACGACAGCTTCGGTTTGTGCGGTGTCGATGTACTTCGTCACCGCCACGATCGTCACATCCGCCGGGTCGCGCCCGACGCGGGAACAAGCCTGTGCGATTTGCGAACGAATTTCTTGCAAGCGCTTTTCGTAGTCCATCATTGCCCTCCTGCAAGCCAATAGGTACTTATACGATCAATCGGTTAGTTTTTCCTGCAAGATCGCGACAATCCCGGCATGACGGCCGGTCTTGCCCGCTTCCTTGCGGTGGGAAAAGTACGTGTCCACCCGGCAACTCGTGCACGCGTCCTCGCGGTGGATGTTTGGCTCCGGCACTCCCGCCTCGCGCAACGCGGTGACGTTGGCGAGCCACAAATCCAACTGCCAGCGGCCGTTGTCGTTCGGGGTCAGCAGCGTTTCATGGTCGTCCGGAAACGCCTCGCGCACTTGCGACGCCACGCGCTCGTCCACTTCGTAGCAGCACGGCCCGATCGACGGTCCGATGCGGACTTGCAGGTGCTCCGGGTCGGCTCCGTACTCAGAAATCAACGCGCGGACGGTGCGGGCGGCGATTTTCTTGACGGTTCCTTGCCAGCCCGCGTGCGCGCAGCCGACCGCCGTCACGTCCGGTGCGGAGAACAAAATCGGCACGCAATCGGCCGCGTACGTCGTCAGCGCCACGCCGGGGACGTTCGTCACCAGGGCGTCGGTCGCCGGGAGCATGCTTGCCAAATCGCGGGAGCCGCGTCCCTTGTGCTCCTCTGTGACTACAGTTACAGTGGAGCCGTGCACTTGCTCGCCTGCCACCCATGCGTCGAGCGGCAGTCCGAGACTCTCGCCGACGCGGGTTCGGTTCTCGACGACCGCAAGGGCGTCGTCGCCGACGTGCAGACCCAAATTGCAGCTTGTATAAGGAGCCGCGCTCACCCCGTCTTGGCGGGTGGTGAAGCGGGCGATGATTCGAGATGTCATCAGGCTCACCTTTCCTCTCACTCCAAATCGTACCACACCTGCTTCAAAAAGAAAAAGGGGCTCCCGACACGGAATCCCCTTCTCTTTTTTCAAAACGCTCGCTCAAAAACCGCCGGAGCTCGATCCGTTGCCAGGCGGCAGATAATGCGATTCTCCCGCCCCGCGCAACTCGACGAGCACGACGTCGGCGCCGATTTTTACAATCTGGCTCCACGGGATCACATGATCCTGCCCGTTGCCGAACATCCCGAGAAAACGGCCGCCGCCCGGCACGATGATCGAGCGCACCATCCCGTTTTCCAAATCAATGTCAAGGTCGCCGATCTGACCCAGCCGTTTCCCGTCGGAGATGCTGACGACATCTTTCGCTTGCAACTCGGAGATTTTGACCATCAGACTCGCCCCTTCCTCTTTTATGTATATGTCCGAAGCTCGGAAAATGAAAAAAAGCCGCGGACTCTGCCGCGGCTTTTTTCTATGCTTTTATGAATTTGTGCATGTGGTGAATGGCGGCTTTCTCCAAGCGGGACACTTGGGCTTGGGAGATGCCGATCTCTTCCGCCACTTCCATCTGCGTTTTGCCTTCGAAAAAGCGCATCGAGAGGATGCGTTTTTCCCGATCGTTCAGCTTGGTCAGAGCTTCACGAATGGAGATCTCCTCCACCCAGAGGTTGTCGTGGTCTTTCTCGTCGCTGAGTTGGTCCATCACGTAGATCGGGTCGCCGCCGTCGTGGTAGATCGGCTCAAACAGCGACACGGGATCTTGGATGGCATCGAGAGCGAACACGACATCTTCCTTGGGAACGTCCATCGCTTCGGAGATTTCCACAATCGAGGGCTCGCGCAGGTTTTGGTTGGTCAGACTGTCGCGGACTTGCAGCGCCTTGTAGGCGATGTCGCGCAGGCTTCGACTGACGCGAATCGGGTTGTTGTCGCGCAGATAGCGTCTGATTTCACCGACGATCATCGGAACCGCGTAAGTCGAAAACTTGACGTTTTGGCTGAGGTCGAAGTTGTCAATCGCTTTCATCAAGCCGATGCAGCCCACTTGAAAGAGATCGTCCACATACTCGCCCCGGTTGTTAAAACGCTGGATGACCGACAACACGAGGCGGAGGTTGCCGTTGACCAGTTTTTCACGGGCGGACAATTCTCCTGCTTGCAGTGCAACGAATAGTTCACGCATGACGGCATTGGTTAGAACGGGAAGCTGTGCTGTGTTTACGCCACAAATTTCAACTTTGTTACGTTTCATAAGATAACTCCCTCCATTCAGCGTCCGCCTCAGTTGGAGACAGTATGAGCCAGTGGAGGGAGAAATATGCACTACAGCATTTTGTTGAATTCTTTCCGCAAGCGTTTGATGATGCGCTTTTCAAGACGCGAGATGTAGGACTGCGAGATGCCGAGCAAATCGGCGACGTCCTTTTGCGTCATCTCTTTGCCGTCGGTGAGGCCGAAGCGCATCTCCATGATCTTGCGCTCGCGTTCGGTCAGTTTTTCAAGTGCCTTGTAGAGCAGTTTGCGGTCGACTTGCTCCTCGATGTTGCGGTAGATCGTGTCGTTCTCCGTGCCGAGCACGTCGGAGAGCAGCAGTTCGTTGCCGTCCCAGTCGACGTTGAGCGGTTCATCAAACGACACTTCGGAGCGTATCTTGTTGTTGCGGCGCAGGAACATCAGAATCTCGTTCTCGATGCAGCGCGAGGCGTACGTTGCCAGTTTGATTTTTTTCTCGGGGTCGAACGTGTTGACCGCTTTGATCAAGCCGATCGTGCCGATCGAGACGAGGTCTTCGATGTTGATGCCGGTGTTTTCAAACTTGCGCGCGATGTAGACGACGAGGCGCAAGTTGCGCTCGATGAGCACGGCGCGCACCGCTTCGTCCTTGCTCGGCAGTTTCTCCAGCAAGAACTCCTCTTCTTCGCGGGTCAGCGGCGGCGGCAGGGCCTCGCTTCCTCCAACGTAGTAGATTTCCTCCGGGGTGCCGCCGAATTTAAACAGCAAGCGCAGGAACAGAAGACGTGCTTGCAAGCGCATTTTCAAAGGGATCGGCAATCTCATAGGGGTCGTCTCCTTTCGATTAGCTGGCAGCCGGTGCGGGCTGAGTGGTAGTTTCCGGTTCTGCGGCGTCGCCGATCATCGCCGGGTGCAGGATCGCGCGGTAGGAACCGTCGGCCGCGAGCGGTTTGGGATTCAACCCGATCAGCACTTTGCGGCACGTATGAACTTCGCCCGGCAAGTCGCTGGCGGTGAGCTGCACCGCGTCCGGCCGGAACGACAGCAACATGCCCATCACGCCGCCGACGCCCCGGTACGGGACGAGCCGCATCCGGGCTTGCCAATCGCCCGGCAGTTCGAACTCGCCCAGAGCGGAGGCGGGGTCGGTATTTTTTTCAAAAGATTGCGTAAGTTCTCGGGGTAAAACGTCCCGCAGGAGATCCCAATCCAGCACCATGACAGGCGTGCGGGAGAGCGGATCGGTCAAGGCGTTGCCGGTGTCCAGCAAGCCGGTGAAACTCACGCGGAAGTCGCCGATCTGCACCTCCACGTCCCAGAAGTTTTGTTCGCGGTGCTTGGCTTTGCCAAGGCGTGTCCACGCGCTTTTGCCAAGCCAGTAGACCAGCGGCATCGCCGCGACGATGAGGACGAGCGTGGACGGTTGCAGCCACGCGATCCGGCCTTTGACGATCAGCAGGCCGTTTTTCATCGAGATGTTTTGAAAAAGTCCATTGGCCGCATACGCCGCGCCGCCCATGAGAAACGAGGCGAGGTAGAACAGACCCAGCAGTTTGCCGAGCTCCCATACCCCTTTGGGGCGAAACGCGACCCAGACCATCAGGATCGAAAACAACACTTTGCAGACAAACGACAACAACACAGACAACGCCGGTACGAATAAAAAAAGAGCGTACGAGGCTCCGATGGCCGATGCGCCGATCATCCGCCATCCAGTCACTTTGCGACGGGCCAGGAACGCCGTCACGAACAGAATGAACCCATCTAAGACGAGGTTGATCACCCAGATGACATCTAAGTAGACAACGGGCATTCGTCATCACCTACCAAACAGGTTCGCCGATTGCCCCCAGTATAGTACAAGTCTATTGCGGAGGGTGTCAAAACATGACACTCACTTGAGAAAAAGTTTCGTCAAAAAAAGCACCCTTTGTCGGGTGCTTTTCGCTACATCACATAATGTCGGTTCATCGTGCCGAGGACGCGGACTTGATGACCGTACGTTTTGACGATAGAGATCGCTTTTTGCATGCGCTCATCCTGCCATCCCGCTTCCACTTCGAGAAAAAACTGATACGTCCCGAGCTTTTTGCGCGTTGGACGGGATTGGATGTGCGAGAGGTTGAGCTGAAGGCCCGCAAACACGTTCAGCACGGAGGCGAGCACGCCCGGCTGATCGAATTCGAACTGCAGCTGCAAGATGGTGCGTTCGGTCGACGTGAACGTCTTGCCGGCGCGGCGGACGACGATAAAGCGCGTGAAGTTGTCGGGCACATCTTGGATGCCGGCGTGCAGCACGACCAAGCCGTTGTTCTGTGCGGCAAGTTCGGTGCCGATGGCGGCTATGTCTGTGCGGCCGCTCTCCGCCACCTTGGCGGCGGCGGCGGCGGTGCTCTCGAAGTTCTTCACGGCCGCCCCCATGTGGTGGATATAGTGTCGGCATTGCGCGAGCGCTTGCGGGTGCGACCAGATCTCGCGAATCTCTTCGCGCTTGGTTCCGGTGACCGCCAACAGGTTTTGGCGAATCGGCATGATGATCTCCGCTTCGACAAACAGATCTTCATGCAGCGCGAGGCTGTCGAGCGTCATGGTGACAGAGCCTTCAATAGAATTCTCGATCGGTACGACCACGCGGTCGACTTCTTTCTCCGCGAGTGCACTCAATGTGTCGAGAATGGACGGAAAGAGGCTCCACTCGACATCTTCCTCGACAAAATACCGTCGTGTTGCTTCTTCCGTGAACGTGCCCTTCGGGCCTAAACATCCTACTCTCACCTAAGCTCATCTCCTTTTATGCAAAAAAACTCGATCCCTCCAAGGACCGAGTCTGCGATGTCATACAAGTTGTTGGTGCGGTCAAGAGGACTTGAACCTCCACGGGGTTGCCCCCACAAGAACCTGAATCTTGCG
>NZ_JMIR01000054.1 GCF_000714935.1 Tumebacillus flagellatus | reverse complement strand
ACTTGAACCCACGACATTCGGTTTTGGAGACCGACGTTCTACCAACTGAACTATGCCCCTGTGTGCTGTTCCCTCGCAGGCGTTCCGTCGAGGTTGCGATTTTAATCATATCTTGAACACCTGCGAATGTCAACACCCTTTTTTCAAACTGCCAGCACGCGAGCCAGAGCTTCTTCCACTTCGTAAAACGCCTCGCCCTGCTTGATTTCCGCCCCGTTGATGCAATAGCACAGACCGAAATTCTCTTCCTTGCTGAAGTACATCCCCGTCAACACGCCGTACGCATCGCCCGCATGCCCGTACAAGCGCATGCCTTGCAGCAGATCGTCGGTGATGTGCACATGCAATCCTTTTTGCTTGTAGAGCCCGTTCACGCCGCAGCCCCGCCACTGTTCGCGGTGCATGAGCTGCAACGTCTCCGGCCGGAGCAGGCCGCCGAGCCCCTGTTGATGAGCGAGCAGGAGCTTCACGAGATCGAGGACGCTCGCCCGGAGTCCGCCCTGCGGCGAGAAGATCATGCCGTTGGTGCCAACCTCGTAGGAACGCAAATCTTGCGGAATCGGTTTGACGCCTTGATAGTGGTCGATGCGCGGCTCATGCTCGGCGTTGTAGATCACCGAAAGCCGGTTGATCTCTTCAAGGTCCTGCACGTTGAACGACGCGCGCATGCCGAGCGGCTTGCAGATGTTCTCGCGGACATAGACGTCAAACCGCTCGCCGGACAAGCGCTCCAAGATCGTCGCGAGGATCCCCGTGCCGAGGTTGGAGTACTCAAACTTCTCCCCCGCCGCCCACGGAGCCCAGATGTCGGCGGTGTAATACCTCCCGCCCGGCACCAGCAACTCCCGCATCTGCGGCGGTTCATCGGTGGTGCGCGACGCCCCCAGGAAGCCGTAGTACGCTTCTTCCGCGGCGGGAGTCTGCTCTTCATGCAAAGATCCGTTGTGCGTCAACAGATGGCGCACGGAGATCGCCCGCTCCGGGTGATTCGGGTTGCGCACCGAAAAGCCCAGCAGCTCGCCGATGTCGTCGTCCAACTGAAACTTGCCCTGCTCCCACTGCTGCATGAGCGCCGTGCCGACCATCACTTTCGAAATCGACGCCACGCGAAACATCGTCTCCGGTGTCACCGGCAGCCCGCGTTGAAGATCGGATACGCCAAACCCTCCGCTCCAGCTGACTTCACCCGCCCGCACGACGGCAGCCGACAGCCCGACTGCTCCGTACTTCGCCATCAACGCTTGCAATTTTTCTTCCATGTCTCCCGCTTCCCTTCACGCCCGTTTTTCACAATTGTAGGGCGACTGGTGGAACTTGTCAAAAGGGAGCGAATCCCCGGCAACCTGCATAGGTTGTAACGTGGAGGTGTGAGCAAAATGAACAACCCCTTGGACGGTTTTCGCTCGCTTGCCGGACTGAATGATCAATTGCGGAAGATGTTCGGCCCGCAATTTTTTCAAAATATCATGAAACAGATGCCGCAAAACGAACTGAAAACTTTTCACGACATGGACTGGGAGCAGATGTTTGGCAAGCAACTGTTTGCCGAAAACAAAACGGCAGTCTACCCGCGCATCGACATGTACGAGACCCAGCAAGAAGTCGTCGCCGTCGTCGAAGCGCCCGGACTGGAAAAAGCGGCCGACGTCAAATTGAGCATCAACCCCGACTCCCTCACCCTCTCCGGGTCGCTCGCCGGCCGCTTCGCCTCGATCAAGGAGGAGCGATTCTACCTCAACGAGCGCTTCCGAGGCTCGTTTGAGCGCACCGTCTCCCTCCCCGCCCGCGTCCGCCCGCAAGGAGCCCGCGCTTCGTACAAAAACGGCCTGCTGGAGATCCGCATCCTCAAAGTCCCCGGCAAAAAAACCACGCCCGCCAAAAACACGGGCCGCAACGTCCCGATCTCGTTCGGGTAAAAAAAGAGGAGAGCCGCCGTCGGCCCTCCTCTTTTCTACGTCCAGATGTCTTCGCCGTTCAGGGCGTTCGCGTCCGCTTCCCCCTGCTCGACGGAGATTTCGCCGCTTTGGAACGCTTCGTGAAACCAATACGCGAGCGAATCCACGGCGTCGGAAACCGGCAGTTCTGCGGCCTTCACGTCGTTGAGAATCTCAAAGATGTGCTCGACCGACTCACGATGTTTTTCCATTACAAAACGCCTCCTCACCGCTCTAGTCTTGCCACCCGCGCTCCAAAATAAAAAAAGAAGCGTTCACGACGGAACGCTTCCCAAGCCTTCTCTATAGAGAACGCTTGCCTTTACTCAGCAGCGTGGAAGCTTACATTCTTCATCGGGGTAAACGTCGAGATCGCGTGCTTGTAGACCATCTGTTGCTTTCCTTCCGACTCCACGATGATCGTGAAGTTGTCGAACGCCTTGACGACACCGCGAATTTGGAAGCCGTTCACGAGGTAAATGATGACCGGGATGTTGTCCTTGCGGATCTGGTTCAGAAAGTGATCTTGGATATTGATCTGTTGTTTGTTCAAGGTATTTACCCCCATATCTTTTTTCTATATGGATACTATTCGAAACACTACTATGAAATTCCTTCTCGCAATTGATCAATGATTTGAAAGCGTTGCTCAAACGTGGTGCCCAACGCGTCAAACCACTGAATCGACGTCTCCCGCCGCCACCAAGACAGCTGGCGTTTGGCGTAGCGGCGCGACCCTTGTTTGACCGCCTCGACCGCTTCTTCCAAGGTCAGACGGCCTTCGAGATGGTCGATGATCTCCTTGTAGCCGATTCCCTTCATGCTTTGCAGATCGCGGGAGTACCCCTCGGCGAGCAGGTGCCGCACTTCTTCGATCAAGCCTTGCTGCATCATCAGGTCGACGCGCAAGTTGATGCGCTCGTAGAGCTTCTCGCGGTCTTCGAGGTTCAACCCGACGACGAGCGTGTTGTATTTCGACTCCGGCGGCTCTTCCGTGTACGCCTGTGACATCGGCTTGCCGGTCGTCTCAAACACTTCCAGCGCGCGGATGATCCGCTTCACGTCGTTCGGGTGCAGACGCTCGGCGGTCGCCGGGTCGATCTCTTGCAAGCGGTTATGTAAAAAAGCTCCTCCGCGCTCGTCCGCCTCGGCTTGCAAGCGGGCGCGAAACACGGGATCGGCAGAGGCTTCGGTGAAGTCGAGATGGTCGGTCAACGACTTGACGTACAGCATGGTGCCGCCGACGACGATCGGCAGTTTGCCGCGCGCGTGGATGTCTCTGATGACGCGGTCGGCGTAGGCTTGATAGTCGGCGACCGTAAACGGCTCGTCCGGGTTGATCAAGTCCAGCCCGTAGTGCGGGATGCCCTCCGTCTCCTCCGGCGTGACTTTCGCCGTGCCGATGTCCATCCCCCGATAGATCTGCATGGAGTCTGCCGAGAGAATTTCCCCGTCGTAATGCTTGGCGGCGGCGATGGAAAACGCCGTTTTGCCCACGGCGGTCGGGCCGACCAAGATCAAAACGAACGGTTTGTCCGGTCTCTGGCTCATGACGGTTCCCCTCCTTGCCCCTCTTCCAAATCGATCACCCCGTAGTTGATCGTGCCCGTTGATTTTTTGGGAATGAAAAACCCGAGGCGGGCGAATTCCTTGGAGTACCACCGCTCTTTGAGCACGATGCGGCGGCGGGCAACGCGGCGGGCTTCCTCGATCGCCGCTTCGGACAGCGGGCGGTCGTCGCCGAGATGGCGGAGCGGTTCCATGTATTGCGTCTTCTGCACGGTGCGGCGGAACATCGGGTCGAAGTAGATCACGTCGACCGACTTGTCCGGCTGCGCGCGCAAATAGTCGAGGTGGTCGGCGCAAAGCACTTCCACGCGGCGCATCGCAACGTTGACCGCTTGGGTGTCGACGCTGACTTCTTGCAGTCCGCGTTGGACGAGCAAGGCGATCACCGGCGAGGACTCCAAGCCGATCACGCGGCCGGTTTCGCCGACCGCATGCGCAAACACGATCGCATCCGAGCCGAGGCCCAGCGTGCAATCGAGGACGGTGTCGCCGGGACGAACCCCGGTCCGCTCGATCACTACATCATTTTCGCCACTTTTCAGCCGCTTGATTCTCGTATTCGCCATGGAAGGATGGAAAAAAAACTCCTGATCCTCCACGTGCAGCGTCACGCGGTCGGCGCAGACAAGCACTTCGTCAACGCCGTAGTCGGCGCGCAGGGTGGCGATGGCGCGTTTTTTGCGGATTATGTAAGGGGCGTCCAGCGCACTCGCGTAGGAGTGCGCCAGCGCCACCGTTTCGTCGGACGGCTTGTTGCCGGTCGTGACGATCAAACTGCGGGATTGGGTCACTACATCACCCTCTTGAATTGCTTCTCCAAGTCGTACGTCGACATGTGGATGATGATCGGGCGTCCGTGCGGACAGGTGAACGGGTTGTCCAGTTCGCGCAGTTGGTCGCACAGCGCGGTCATCTCCGGCATGGAGAGCCAGTGGTTCGCTTTGATGGCGGATTTGCAGGCTTTGGTGATGACTTTGGCCTCGATGAGTTGGCGCGGATCGGGCGTTGCTCCTTCTTGGAGGAGCTCGTCGATCAGCTCTTGGAGCAGCGCTTGAGTTTCAAGCCCTTCCCAGATGTCCGGCACGGAGCGGATCAGGAACGTCGTGCCGCCGAACTGCTCGACTTCGATCTGGCATTGTGCCAAGTCGGGAATGCGCTGTTCGAGGAGCGCCGCTTCGGAAGCGGTGAGTTCGACGGTGAGCGGGACGAGCAAGGGCAAGGGTTGAATCTGGCGGTCGGAGAGCTTCTTGGTGAATTTCTCGTACAGCACTTTCTCGTGCGCCGCGTGTTGGTCGATGATGTACAGGCCGGTGTCGTCCTGTGCGATCACATACATGCCCAACACTTGCGCCACCGGACGAAACTGCGGCATGTTCGGCCGCGCCGGGGTCGCTTCGGTGAAGGGGGATTGCTCGGGAGCAGGCTCCGTCGCTTCGCCAAGAAGTTGCGGGTCTGTAACGGATTCTCGCATTTGCTGTTGGCCAGATTCCGGCTGACGTATTGGTTGCTCCTGTTGCGTTTCTTGCGAAACGACCTTGTTTGACGAAGAGGGATCGCCCGCACCCGCGCTTTTTTCAACAGCCTCGGGAGTTGCCTGCGGTCGTTCGTAGACGCTCATCGCCGCGTCGACTTGGTGGCGCAGCGGGAGTTCGCGGCGCTCGTCCAGACGGCGGGACGGCTGGTAGGCGGTCGGCGTCTCGCGGACGACGGCGCCGCCGTTTGGCAGCGGGTCTTTGTACTTCGGCCCGTTCACCCCGCCACCCGGCGCCGGAGCACTCCCGTTTGAAACCGGGAACGTCCGATTCGCCGGTTGAAACCCCGTCGCCCGCGCAGGCGCAGACGGCGCGTCCGCTTTCGGCAACGGCAGGTCAAACGCAGCCTGCACCGATTTTTGCTTCGGCTCGGTCTGTACCGACTTCGCGGTGGCTTTCGGGATAAACGTCTGCTGTTGCAACGCGTTCTCCACCGCCTGCTGCACGGCGCTCGCCACGTCCCGTTCCTCCGAGAAGCGCACTTCCAGCTTCTGCGGATGCACGTTGACATCGACCAAACTCGGATCAAGCTCCAACGAAATCACACACACCGGATAGCGGTTGATCGGCAAGCGCGTATGATACGCCGCTTGCACGGCATTGAGCAATTGATAACTCTTCACATACCGCCCGTTGACAAAAAACGAACAGTGATTGCGGTTGGCCCGGTTCAGCTCCGGGAACCCCACCGCCCCCACAATTCGGTAATCATAGTCTGACCATTGCATCGGCAACATCTGCCGCGCCACATCATTTCCGTAAATCGCCGCCACCGCATGCAACAACTCGCCGTCTCCCGGCGACTGCAACAACTGCCGCCCGTTGTGGTACATGCGGAAGGAAATCTCCGGATGCGCCAAAGACAAACGGTTCACATAGTCGAGCATGTGGTGCAGCTCCGTCTGAATCGTCTTCAGATACTTCAAACGCGCGGGCGTGTTGAAAAAAAGATCCCGCACCGCAAAGTCGGTGCCTCTCTTCGCCGCCGTCACCCCGTGCGTGATCAACTGCCCGCCTTCGATCTTGACGAGCGTTCCTTCGTTCGCGTCGGCGGTGCGGGTCTTGACTTCCACCTTGGACACCGAGGCGATAGACGGAAGCGCTTCGCCTCGGAAGCCGAGGGTGCGGATGCGAAACAGGTCTTTTTCCGAAGAGATCTTCGACGTGGCATGGCGTTCAAACGCGAGCAACGCGTCTTCGCGCTCCATGCCGACGCCGTTGTCCGAGACTTTAATCAAGTCGAGACCGCCGTTTTCGATCTCGATGACGATTTCAGTGCTTCCGGCGTCGATGGCGTTCTCCAGCAGTTCCTTGATGACGGAAGCGGGGCGTTCGACGACTTCGCCGGCGGCGATTTTGTTGGCGAGGAGATCGCTTAAGACTTGAATCTTGCCCATCGCTTACTCCTCCCGCGCTTTCTGGTGCAGTTGGTACAGCAAGTTCATCGCATCCAGCGGCGTCAAGCGCATCACATCGAGCTTGCGCAGCTCGTCCACCACCGGATGCTCCGCCGCGTCAAACAGCGACAATTGCGCCGTCGGTTTCGCCGGTTTGGACGGTGCCGCGACAGACACCGGCGTGTTTGCCGCTTCCGCAATGCGGGGCTTCGTCTCGTGCCCGTGTCCGCCCTGCTCCAAGTCTACCAGAATTTCACGCGCCCGCGCCAAGACTTCCTCCGGAAGCCCCGCGAGCTTTGCAACTTGAATCCCGTACGAGCGATCCGCCGCTTGCGGCAAGATCTTGCGCAGGAACACGATGCTGTCTCCCTGCTCCTGCACGTGCGTCGAGTAATGCTTCACACCCGCGAACGACTCCGTAAACGTCGTCAGCTCATGATAGTGTGTCGCAAACAGCGTCTTGGCTCCCACCTTCGGACTTTGGTGCAGAAACTCCACCACCGCCTGCGCGATGGAGATGCCGTCAAACGTCGACGTCCCCCGCCCGATCTCATCGAGGATGATCAAAGAGCGCGGCGTGGCATGGTGCAAGATGTTCGCCAGCTCCACCATCTCCACCATGAACGTCGACTGCCCGCCCGCCAAGTCGTCACTCGCCCCGATGCGCGTAAACACGCGGTCGACGATGCCGATCTCCGCACGGTCTGCCGGAACGAAGCAGCCCATCTGCGCAAGGAGCACGATCAACGCCACTTGGCGCATGTACGTCGATTTCCCCGCCATGTTCGGCCCCGTGATCAGCGCAATCTGGTTCTCCGCCGTGTTCAACAGCGTATCGTTGGCAACGAACGGCTCGCCTTTCAACATCGCTTCCACGACCGGATGTCGGCCTTCTTCGATGTAGAGGCGGTCGTCGTTGTTGAGGACCGGCCGCTTGTAGCGGCGGCGGATCGAAACGGTCGCAAACGACTGAAGCACGTCGACGGCGGCAATCGATTCCGCCGCCTCTTGGATCTTGCCGAGAATCTCGCTGACGGCGTCGCGAACTTGGCAGAACAATTGATACTCCAAGTCCACCATCTTCTCTTCCGCTTCGAGAATCAGCGCTTCCTTCTCTTTGAGCCCCGGCGTGACATAGCGCTCTCCGTTGGTGAGCGTCTGTTTGCGCTCGTACGTCTCCGGGACGTACTGAATGTTCGCTTTGGACACTTCGATGTAGTAGCCGAACACTTTGTTGAAGCCGACTTTCAGCGACTTGATGCCGGTCGCTTCCCGCTCCTGTTGCTCCAACTCCGCCAGCCAGCGCTTGCCGTCGCGCGAAGCTGTTTTCAGCGTGTCGAGGTACTCGTCAAACCCGTCGCGAATCACGTTGCCCTCGCGCACGGAAATCGGCGGCTCCTCGACGATGGCGCGCTCGATCAAGTCCACGATCTCGTCAAAGTTGTCGATGCGCTGCCCGAGTTCCTTCAACAGCGGTGCTCCCGCGCTCTCCAACCGCCCTTTGAGGCTTGGCAACACCGCGAGCGATGAACCGATCGCCTGCAGGTCGCGGGCGTTCGCCGAACCGTACGAGACGCGGGCGACGAGGCGTTCCAAGTCGTACACGGCGTCGAGCAGTTGGCGGATGTCGTCGCGCAAGAGCAGGTTTTTGTACAGCTCCTCCACCGCGTCGAGGCGTTGCTCGATCCGCTCCCGGTTGGCAAGCGGGCGCTCGACATAGCGGCGCAGCAAGCGCCCGCCCATCGCCGTGACCGTCTCGTCCAGCAAGCCGAGCAGCGAGCCGTGCTTGCCTTTGTCGCGCAGGGTTTCCACCAGTTCGAGGTTGCGGCGGGAGAACGAATCGATCGTCATGTACTCGTCGCTCGTGATGTACGCGGGCATCTTGAGGTGGTTCAAGTTGCGCTTTTGCGTCACATCGAGGTACGCCAGCAACATCCCCGCCGCACAGAGCGCCTGCGGGCGGTTGGCGAGGCCGAACGAATCGACCGTCATCACGCCGTAGTGGCTCAGCAACACTTCCGAGGCGCGGGCGAGATTGTGTGTTTTTTCCAACCCTTCCGTCAGCACGCAAGCCAGCAGATCGCGCAACGTGATGGCGTGCGGGGTGGTTTTTTCTCCAAACGGCACGATGATTTCAGCCGGCTGATGGCGCAGCATCTCGTCGAGCATCTTCTGTTCGCTGTCGTGTTCCACGACGAGCAGCTCGCCGGTCGAGAGGTCGCAAAACGACAGCCCGAAGCTCCCCTCGCGCTCCACGACCGAAGCGAGGTAGTTGTTCGCTTTGGCTTGCAGACCCTTTTGCTCCATCACGGTGCCCGGCGTCACGACGCGCACGATCTCGCGGCGCACGATGCCCTTGGCGGCGCCCGCTTCCTCGGTCTGTTCGCAGATGGCGACTTTGTAGCCCTTCTCGACGAGGCGCAAGATGTAGCCCTCCGCCGAATGGTGCGGGACCCCGCACATCGGCGTGCGCTCATCGCCGCCCACCCCTCCGTTGGCGCGGCCGGTCAGCGTGATCTCAAGCTCTCTTGCCGCCGTCACCGCGTCTTCGTTGAACAGTTCATAAAAGTCGCCGAGTCGGAAGAACAAAAGCGCATCCGGTACCTGGGCCTTGGTCGCCATGTATTGTTCCATCATCGGTGTAAGTCGTGCCATTGCAGCTTCCTCCGCTCTTCTTTGCTAATTCGGACTTCATTATAACAAATCTAAGGTGGCTCGTCCGCTTTTTTACCGTGTAAGCGATACCCACACAACTTGGAAACCCCGCTGTAGAAAAAAAGACCCGCTGCCTCGGTTGGCGCGGGTCTTTGGGAGTTGAGAAATCAGCCGCACAGCGCGTCGTTGCCGTCGCAGGACGCTGCTTTGTCGCAGCCTTCCGCCGGGCACGAGCAGCAACCGCCCTCTGCTTCCGGGGCGAGGATGTCGAGACGGTCGGACAGCGTTGCCGCCAGAATCTTGGTGACGTGGGAGACCACTTCGGAGAGGTTCTCCTGCGCGATGGTGAAGCGGCGAACGACATCCAGCGATTCGAGGCGGTCGAGAATGTCGTCGACATCTTGGCCTTCCGCTTGCTTCGCTTGAATCACGCCGAGCAATTCGCGCGCTTCGCCGTGCTGGTGCAGGTCTTGTTCCGCTTGTTTGAAGATCGACATCTCCAGCGACTTCGTGACCATGTCGCCGATCTGGCGCGCTTTTTCCTCAAGTACAGGGGCTAACGTCGTGCTCATACTGCCGGGACCTCCTCCGAAACCAGTTCGCCGTTGAGCGTCCAGGTCTTCGCTTCAGTGACTCTCACGTTGACAAATTGGCCGATCAAATCCTTTGAGGCGCGGACGTGCACGATTTTATTCGAATCGGTGCGGGTTTGCAGCACGTCCGGGTTGTTCTTGGACTCGCTCTCGACGAGCACGCGCAGAACTTTGCCTTCCAGCGATTTGTTGATTTCCAGCGAAATGCGGTCTTGCACTTCGTTCAGGCGCTTCAGGCGGTCTTTCTTCGCTTCGTCGGTGACGTCGTCCGGCAGACGGGTCGCCGGCGTGCCCGCGCGCGGGGAGTAGATGAACATGTACGCGCCGTCGTAGCGCACTTCTTCCATCAGCGAGAGCGTCTCTTGGAACTGCTCTTCCGTCTCGCCCGGGAATCCGACGATGATGTCGGTGGTCAGCGTCACGTCCGGAATCTTGGTTTTGATGCGGTTGACGAGCTCCAAGTACTCTTCGCGGGTGTAGCCGCGCTTCATGCGGCGCAGCACCGCCGAAGAACCGGATTGCGCCGGGAGATGGATGTGGCTCGGGATGTTGTCGTACTTCGCGATCGTGTCGATCATCTTATCGGTGAAGTTCCACGGGTTCGACGTGGTGAAGCGGATGCGCTCCAAGCCTTCCACTTTCGCCGCCATCTCCAGCAGATCGCCGAAGTCGACGTTGCCGAGGTCGATGCCGTAGTCGTTGACGTTCTGGCCGAGCAGGGTGACTTCCTTATAGCCTTCCGCCGCGAGATCACGCAGTTCGGCGAGGATGTCTTCCGGCAGGCGGGAGCGTTCCGCACCGCGGGTGAACGGAACGATGCAGTAGGTGCAGAACTTGTTGCAGCCGTACTGGATGTTGACCCACGCGCGGATTTTGTCCTTGCGCAGTTTCGGCAAGTTCTCGATGGTCGCGTCCGACTTGTCCCACACTTCAAAGATCGTCTCTTTGGTGTGGTGCGCTTGCTCCAGCAATTCCGGCAGCATGTGCACGTTGTGCGTGCCGAACACGATGTCGACATGCGGGTGCTTTTCTTGAATCTTCTGACGGACGACCTCTTCTTGTGCCATGCAACCGCAGAGGCCGATCATCAAGTTCGGGTTCTTCGCTTTCATCGGTTTGAGCGTCCCGATGTGGCCGAAGACTTTGTCCTCCGCGTTTTCACGGACGGCGCAGGTGTTGTACAGCACGAAGTCCGCGTCTTCCAAGACGGCGGTCGGCTGGTAGCCCATCTCTTCGAGCATGCCCGACATGATTTCGGTGTCATGTTCGTTCATTTGGCACCCGTGGGTGCGGATGAGGTATTTTTTTCCTTCGCCGATGCGGCCTACGTCCTTGGCCACCGCGCGGTAGTCGACGCGGTTGCGCTCGCCGATCGTCGGGCGATGCGCGTCGAGTGCGTGCTGGTCCAAATCATCTATATGGATAAAGCCTTCGTTCTTGAAGGTGCTCATGAAATCATTCTCTCCTTTCGCGGATAATGCCTAAATGCCATTATATCAAAAGCACTCTGCACAACGCTACAGGGTAGAGCGGGACAAATTTTTGAACACACGATTTTTGAACACACTAGAAAAAAAGGAGGTGTCACGCATGCCTTGTTGCAACCATCCGGAACGGGCCGCCATCGTGGAGTGTGTCAATTGCGCTCGCGGCATCTGCGCGGAATGCGTGCCGGAAGATCCCCAACACGCGTGCTCGGCGGCTTGTCACACCGAAACGGCGCTCCTCAACTGGCGCTTGATCGGGTTGCCGTCGGCGATCTTCTACTAAGAGCGCCGCGAATTTTGTTGTGATTTCTTCGGACTGTCGACCAAACCCTCCCTCATATGCTTCTTTCACAAACCATTTGCATCTATCTTGCGCATCGGGGAGGCTCGATCACGATGAGCGGGGAACTGCTGGCGTTCTTGCTCTTGATCGTCGGCTTGATCGGCTGTCTGTATTGGCTCGCCCGCAATGAGATCGGCACCGAAGTTCACAAAGAAAAAAGCTGAATCCCCCTCGGGAGGTGGTAGTATCCCCTTACGGTAGACAGTGAAAAAAGAACCCATGGTATCATGGGTTCAACACTCATCAACCAGAAGAAGGTTAGGCGTTTGATGCGTGAGCTTGAAATCAGGTCTGTGATTCGCAAGAAGCACCCCTTTGCAGGACGTAAGCCGTCAGTGATTTTCGAAAACGTACTCGCACGTGAGTTCACAGCAGAACAGCGCACACAGAAGCTTGTGACAGACATTACTTACGTACGTGTCGGTGATAACTTTGTCTATCTCTCCGCAATTCTAGATCTATACAACAATGAAAT
>NZ_JMIR01000053.1 GCF_000714935.1 Tumebacillus flagellatus | reverse complement strand
CGGAAAGGTCACACCTGTTCCCATCCCGAACACAGAAGTTAAGCTTTCCAGCGCCAATGGTACTCGGACCGCAGGGTCCCGGGAGAGTAGGACGTCGCGAGGCAAACGCATCAAACAGAAAGGCTCGTTTCTCACCGGAGAAACGAGCCTTTTTTATACCCTTCCAGAACTCGCAACGCCACGCTGATGCACAACCGTTTCTCCGGCGTCGCCAAACAGTCCGCCCCCAGCAACTCCCGAATCTTCTCCATGCGTTGGTACAACGTCTGCCGCGAAATGAACAGCGCGTCCGCCGCCTCTTGCTTCGAATCGTAGTGGTCCAAAAAAGCCCGCAACGTCGCCGCAAACGGCGTCCCGTGCTCGCGGTCATACACCAGCAACGGCCCCAGAGTATCCTCCACAAACGCTTCGCTCACATGCTCTTCCCGCACAAGACCCAACAACCGATGCACGCCCAAGTCCTCATAAAATCCAACTCCCGCCGTCTCCATTGCTTGCTCGGCCTCTTGAAAAAAACGATACGCCCGCGCATACTCCCGCCCCGCACGGCTCACCCCGTACCGAAAGTCTGTCAACGCTCCAAACGCCTGCCGCGCCAACCGCTCCACTTCAGCCAACGCTTTTTCCAACCGCATGCGCCGCGAGGAAGGGGAGGAGATGGCCGCCGACCCAAACACATCGGTCGCCAACAGATACAACCGGGCCCCTTTCACGCGCAACAACACCTGAAACCCGCCCCGCGAAAAAACCGTCCTCACCACCCCCGCCAAATCTTCCAAGGAAGCTGCCTCTACAGCAGCGCCGCCAACCTCCACCACCACCGCCTGATACCCCAAAGCTCCAACCCCAGCCTGCTTCACCTGCAACACCTTCCGCACTTCCTCTTCCACAACGGGCTGGTTCTCCAACAGCGCCTCCAACAACCGCCCCTGCAAATCGGTCGTCCGATCCTGCAAATTCAACTTGCGCAGCAAACACTGCGCTACCGCCGTGGTCGTATACTCCAACGTCAACGACAGAAATTCATCCGCCTCGCGCTCAAACAACACCACGCCCAACACGCCCATCCCGACTCCCATCGTGACGACAGGCTGCACCAACAACTGCTTGCGCTCCGAGATCGAAAAAACCCCCTGCCCAAGCCCCATCGACCCGACTTCAGACCCCCCAGCCCCGCCGCCAACCCACCCCGGCTCTTCCTGAAAAAACCCCTCCAACAACCCCCGCATCTCCGCTTGCACACTCTGCGCCATCGCCGGAGCAAACAACGCGTTTCCCTCCACCGGCAAGAAAAACGTCTGCCCCTGCACCGCCTGCTGAAAATGGCTCAAAATCGGCGCAAGCGCCTGCGACTCCAACGTCAACCGCTGGATGCTCAACGCATACCGCCCGAGCGTCCGCAACGTCTCCGTATGCACATTCACAATCAACTCATGCAAATCCAGCGTGATCTCCACAAACCGCACCGGCCGGTGAAACACGATCAGCGGAAACCGGTGATGATCTGCCAACTCCACCAAGTCGGGAGTCACGGCCTGCACATACTCCCCGAGTTCCAAACACAACCCCGCCGTTTTTTGCTGAATCAACTCATGGAGGTACTGCATCCGCAAGTCCGGATCATGCCCAAACCCGACTCCGGTGGACAACACCAACTCGCCGCCGTTGCAAAACCGTCCCTGCTGCGGCGTCTCCAAGATGTGCACCCACCGCACGCTCCGCGACAGCCCCGCCCGTCCGCCGACCACTTCCGCATGCTGAAACATCGGGCGTTTCAACACCTCTTCGACCGTCAGCTTCACTTCTTGTTGTTTCAAAAAACGACACCTCCACGCACGGATGGGCACCGATTTGACAACATGTAAGAATCTTCGACCCCTGCGGCTGACAAAGTGTTTGGGATAAAGAGATCCACACGCTTGTATGCTCAAAGTAACGAGAATTCAAACCCCATCAAGTACATCCAGAGAGGTTGTGTTCAATGAAAATCACACAGACGCGAGACGCCCTTCAAAATTTCATCGGCGGCACCTGGGTTCCGTCTGACACCGACCGCTACGAAGACGTGCCGAACCCGGCGACAGGCGAAGTGCTCGGCCGCGTCCCGCTCTCCACGCGGGAAGAAGTCGACGCCGCCGTGGAAGCCGCCCGCTGCGCGTTCCCCATGTGGAGCCAAACGCCCGTGGTCGACCGCACGCGCATCATGTTCCGCTTTCAACAACTGCTTCTCGAACACCAACACGAACTCGCCGAACGGATCACCCAAGAAAACGGCAAAAACATGTCCGAGGCTCATGCAGAGGTTATGCGCGCCATCGAAATGGTAGAATTCGCAGCCGGCATGACCCCGCTGATGAAAGGTGAAACGCTGCCCAACATCGCCCGCGACATCGATTGCGAGATGCTTCGCTTCCCGCTAGGCGTCGTGGCGGGCATCGCGCCGTTTAACTTTCCGCTGATGGTCCCGATGTGGATGTATCCGATCGCGATCACCGCCGGCAACACGTTCGTCCTCAAACCATCCGAACGCACGCCGCTCTCCACGGTCCTCGCCGTCGAACTTCTGAAAAAAGCCGGCCTGCCCGACGGTGTCTTCAACGTCGTCAACGGGGCGCACGAAGTCGTCAACGGTCTTCTGGAGCACCCCGACGTGCAGGCGGTTTCCTTCGTCGGCTCGCAACCGGTCGCCGAACACGTCTACAAAACCGCCTCCGCCCACGGCAAGCGCGTGCAAGCGCTCGCCGGAGCCAAGAACCACCACCTCGTCATGGCGGACACCGACTTGGCGCGCGCCGCCAAAACGATCGCCTCTTCCGCGTTCGGGTGTGCCGGTGAACGCTGCATGGCCGCTTCCGTCGTCGTCGTGGTCGAGGACGCAGCCGACACGCTCGTCCAACACCTCCTCCACGAAGCCAACCAACTCAAACTCGGCAACGGCGTCGAACCGGGCGTCGATCTCGGCCCCGTCATCCGCGACTCGCACCGCCAGAAGATTCACAGCTACATCCAAACCGGCCTCGCCGAAGGAGCCGCCCTCGTCCGCGACGGACGCGAAGACGCGGCGCAGCATGACAAGGGGTTTTTTACCGGCCCGACGATCTTCGACCGCGCCGAAGCGCAGATGGCGATCGTGCGCGAGGAAATCTTCGCGCCGTTCCTGAGTATCGTCCGCGTTCACGACTTCGAAGCGGGCCTCGACGTGATCAAGCAATCCCCATACGGCAACGGCGCGTGCATCTATACCAACAGCGGCAAGCGCGCCCGCGACTTCGCGCACCGCGTGGAAGCCGGCATGGTCGGCGTCAACGTCGGCGTCCCCGCCCCGATGGGATTCTTCGCGTTCACCGGCTGGAAGAAATCGTTCTACGGCGACCTCCACGCCAACGGCTCCGACGGCATCGAATTTTTCACCAAGAAAAAAACAATCACCACCCGCTGGTTCGACGACGGCGACACCAACATCGGCTCGCAACAAACGTTCGTCAAATAAAAAAGCCCGCAAGCAAGAGAGAGGAGACGCCCCCATGTCTGAAAAAGAGACGCTGCTCGCCGCCGACCGTGCCCACATGTGGCACCACATGTCGCCGTACAATCCCAACCCGATGATCGTCACGGAAAGCCAAGGCTCCTGGATCACCGACATCGACGGCAACCGCTACCTCGACGGCATGTCCGGCCTCTGGTGCGTCAACATCGGCTACGGACGCCAAGAGCTCGCCGACGCCGCGTATGAGCAGATGAAAGCGCTCGCCTACTTCCCGCTGACGCAAAGCCATGTGCCCGCAATCCGCCTGTCGCAGAAGATCAGCGAGTGGCTGGAAGGGGAGCACCGCGTATTTTTTTCCAACAGCGGGTCGGAAGCGAACGAAGTCGCGTTTAAGATGGCGCGCCAATACCACGCCCAGCGCGGCGAGCCGGGACGCTACAAGTTCATCTCCCGCTACCGGGCGTACCACGGCAACACGATGGGGGCGCTGGCCGCCACCGGGCAGGCGGTGCGCAAACAATCGTACGAACCGCTCGCGCCCGGCTTCAAACACGTCCCGCCGCCGTACTGCTACCGCTGCCCGTACGGCAAAACGTACGGAAGCTGCTCTCTGGAGTGCGCCGCGGCGATCGACGAGATGATCAACTGGGAGGGTGCCGAAACGGTGGCCGCCGTGATCATGGAGCCGACGATCACCGGCGGCGGCGTGATCGTGCCCCCGCCGGAGTACCTGCCGAAAGTCCGCGAGATTTGCGACAAACACGGCGTGCTCCTGATCATCGACGAAGTGATCTGCGGCGCCGGACGCTCCGGTCGCAAATTCGGCCACCAAAACTTCAATGTCCAGCCGGACATCGTCACGATGGCAAAGGGCATCACCTCCGGATATCTTCCGCTCTCCGCCACAGCTGTGCGGGCGGAAATCGCGGACGTTTTTCTTGAACCGGGCGTAAACCAGCATTTCCGCCACCTGAACACGTTCGGCGGCAACCCCGCCGCCTGCGCGCTGGCGCTTCGCAATTTGGAGTTGATCGAGTCGGAGGGTCTGATTCAGCGCGTGGAACAGCTGGGAGCGGAACTGCGCGCCAAACTGACACCGCTGGAATCGCACCCGCACGTCGGCGACATCCGCAGTTTCGGCTTCGTCTGCGGCATCGAAGTGGTCGAGGACCGCGCCACCAAGGAAGCGTCCGCGCCGGACCGCGTGCTGCGCATCATCGCCGAATGCAAGAAGCGCGGTTTGATCATCGGCAGAAACGGCGACACCATCCCCGGCTACAACAACATCCTCACCCTCGCGCCGCCGTTCTCCACCACAGACGAAGATCTCGAATTCCTCGTCAATGTGCTCACGGAAGTTTTTGACCTCATCTAAGACAGGGGGCCTGCCTGTGAACCTGCAAGACAACTTCCGCGAAGTTGTGCCCGCGCTCAAACCGAAGGAAGCGGTTGACGAAGCGAACCGATGTTTGTTTTGCTACGACGCGCCATGTGTCAAAGCGTGCCCGACCGGGATCGACATCCCGTCTTTTATCAAAAAAATCACCACCGACAACCTGCTCGGTTCCGCGCTGACCATCCTCGACGCCAACCCGATGGGAGCGAGCTGCGCCCGCGTCTGTCCCACGTCGGAACTGTGCGAGGGGGCGTGCGTCTTGAACGGCCCAGCCGCTTCGCAAGCGATCCAGATCGGCTTGCTCCAACGCCACGCCACCGACTGGGCGATCCAGAACACGCCGCCCAACACCGCCCTCTTCCAACCCGACTCCCCCAACGGAAAAAAAGTCGCCGTCGTCGGCGCGGGCCCCGCAGGACTCGCCGCCGCCCGCGAACTGGCGCGCAAAGGGTGCAGCGTGACCGTCTACGAAGCCAAGCCGCGCGCCGGGGGCTTGAACACCTACGGCATCGTGTCGTTCCGCTTGCCGCATGACGTGGTGGCGTGGGAAGTGGAGCAGATCGAAGCGCTCGGCGTCCGCTTCCAATTCGAAACCCGCGTCGGCGAAGACATTACCGCAGAGCAGTTGCTCGACGCCTACGACGCGGTGATTCTCGCGGCAGGCATGGGCAACGTCCCGCCGCTCGGCATCCCCGGCGAAGAGCTCTCCGGCGTGCTCGACGCCGTGCAGTTCATCGAAGATACCAAAGCCAACCTCTACACCCACGACTTCCGCGGCAAAAAAGTAACGGTCATCGGCGCGGGCAACACCGCCATCGACGCCGCCACCTGTTCAACGCGGCTTGGCGCGGACAACGTGAAGATCCTCTACCGGCGCACGTCCGCCGAGATGACCGCCTACGAATTCGAGTACGACTTTGCCAAACAGGACGGGGTCGAATTCCGCTGGCTGGTCGCGCCGACGCAGATGGCTGGCGACAACGGCAAAGTCACCGGTATTCAACTCCAACGCATGGAGCTTGGCGAGCCGGATGAACGCGGCCGCCGCCGTCCGCAGGCGGTCCCCGACAGCGAATTCACGCTGGAGTGCGACTTCGTGATCAAAGCGATCGGCCAAACCCGCCATACGGGGCTGATCGACGCGTTCGAACTGGAGCATGAGCGCGGCATACCGACCGTGGAGAGCGGCACGTACCGCACGTCGCGGGCGAACGTGTTTGCGGTGGGAGATTTTATCTTCAAAGCGGGCAAGACGGACGCGATGGTCGTCACCGCCGTCCAACAGGGCAAGTGCGCGGCCGCCGCCGTCTTCCAACAACTTATCGTCGGCACCACCCAGTCCTAAGTCAAAAGGGGGCGTACACATGGCAGACCTTCGCATCACATTTGCAGGCATCGAATCACCCAACCCGTTCTGGTTGGCGTCCGCTCCTCCGACCAACTCCGGCTACCAAGTGCAGCGCGCATTTGAAGCGGGGTGGGGCGGCGCGGTCTGGAAGACGCTCGGCGAGCCCGTGCTCAACGTCTCCTCCCGCTATGCCGCCATCCATCGCGGGAGCCAGCGGGTCCTCGGCTTCAACAACATCGAGCTGATCTCCGACCGCCCGCTGGAAGACAACTTGCGGGAGATCGCGGAAACCAAAAAGCGGTTCCCCCGCAACCCCCTGATCGTCTCGCTCATGGTGCAACCGAAACAAGAAGCGTGGCATGAGATCGTCAAGCGGGTGGAAGCGGTCGGCGTCGACGGGCTGGAGTTGAACTTCGGCTGTCCGCACGGCATGGCGGAGCGCGGCATGGGGTCGGCGTCCGGCCAACAGCCGGACTTGGTGCGCCAACAGACCGAATGGGTCAAGGAAGTGGCGCAAACGCCCGTCATCGTCAAACTCACGCCGAACATCACCGACATCCGCTTCACCGCCAGAGCCGCCCGTCAAGGCGGAGCGGACGCCGTCTCGATGATCAACACGATCAACTCGCTGATGGGCGTTGACCTTGACACGTGGCTCCCGTACCCGCACGTCGACGGCAAGGGGGCACACGGCGGCTATTGCGGCCCGGCGGTGAAACCGATCGCCCTGAACATGGTGGCGGAGTGCGCGCGCGACCGGCAGATCGGCCTCCCGATCTCCGGCATGGGCGGCATCTCAACGTGGCAAGACGCGGTGGAATTCCTGCTGATGGGAGCGGGGTCGCTGCAAGTCTGCACCGCCGCCATGCACCACGGCTTCCGCGTCGTCGAGGACATGAAGGACGGCCTCAGCCGCTATCTCGATCAAAAAGGGATCGCCTCCGTCTCCGAACTCGTCGGCAAATCGGTGGGCACTTACTCCGACTGGGGCGACTTGAATTTGAACTACAAAGTCGTCGCCCGCATCAACCCGGACACCTGCATCAACTGCAACAAGTGCTACATCTCCTGTGAAGACACGTCCCACCAGTGCATCGACCGCGTCCCGAACCCCGACACCGGCCGGGAACTGCTGGTGGTGCGCGAAGACGATTGCGTGGGCTGCAACCTCTGCTCGATCGTCTGCCCGGTGGAGAACACGATTCAGATGGTGCAAGTCCCGACCGGGAAACCGGCGTACTCTTGGAACCAATTGCAAGCGGAGGTGAAGTGAGTTGAAAAAACTGATCACCGGCGGAATTGTCGTCACCGCATCCGACACCTATCACGCCGACATCTTGATCGAAGGGGAGAAAGTCGTCGCCATCGGCGCCGCCGCCCAACTTGCCGCAGACGGTGCGGAAACAATCGACGCGACCGGACTCTATGTGTTTCCCGGCGGGATCGACCCGCACACGCATCTCGACATGCCGTTTGGCGGCACGACGACAGCCGATGACTTTGAAACGGGCACGCGGGCGGCGGCGTTCGGCGGCACGACGTCGATCATCGACTTCTGCCTGACCAGCAAAGGCCAATCCCTGCGCGAAGCCCTCAACACATGGCACGGCAAAGCGGACGGCAAGGCCGTGATCGATTATGGCTTCCACCTGATGATCGCCGAAGCGAACGACACCGTCCTGCACCAACTGGAAGAGATCGTCGATGAGGGCGTCACCTCGCTGAAAGTCTTCATGGCGTACAAAAACGTATTCCAAGCGGACGACGGGACGCTGTTCAAAACTCTGATCCGCGCCAAGGAACTGGGAGCTCTCGTCCAAGTGCACGCCGAAAACGGCGACGTGATCGACTTTTTGACCAAAGCGGCGCTGGAGAACGAGCAAACCGACCCGATCTACCACGCGCTGACCCGCCCGCCGATCGCCGAGGGCGAAGCGACCGGTCGCGCCATCGCCTTGACCGCGCTGGCGGGCTCGCAGCTCTACGTCGTCCACGTCTCGTGCGCCGAAGCGGTGCAACGCATCGCCGAAGCCCGCGAGAAAGGGCTGAACATCTACGGCGAGACCTGCCCGCAATACCTAACGCTCGATATCAGCGAGCTGGCGCGCCCCGGCTTTGAAGGCGCCAAGTACGTCTGGTCGCCGCCGCTGCGGGAGGCGTGGCACCAAGACGTTCTCTGGAGCGCGTTAAAAAACGGAATTTTGCAAACTGTCGGCTCCGACCAATGCTCGTTTAACTTTAAAGGCCAAAAAGAACTCGGTCGCGGCGACTTCACCAAGATTCCAAACGGCGGCCCGCTGATCGAAGACCGCTTCGGCATCCTCTACTCCGAAGGCGTGCACCGAGGCCGCATCTCGCTGAATCAATTCGTCGAAATAAGCTCCACGCAAGCGGCGAAACTGTTCGGGCTCTTCCCGCAAAAAGGCACGATCGCCGTCGGGTCGGACGCCGACATCGTGCTGTTCAACCCGAACGCAACGCGGACGATCTCGGCGAAGACGCACCACATGAACGTCGACTACAACCCGTTTGAAGGCAAGGCGGTGCAAGGCGAAGTCGTTTCCGTTCTCGTGCGCGGCGAGTTCGTGATCCAAGATCAAAAGTTCGTCGGAACGAAAGGCAACGGACGTTTTCTGAAACGGCGGAAGTTCGGCGCACCCCAGATTTCCAAGGAGGAAGAACCCCATGTCCTTTAAAGTTCAAATCGGTCTGATCCAGGCGAAAAACGACGTTCACGGAGACGAACCGGTCGCGGTCCACAAGCAAGCCGCCGTCGAGAAACACGTCGGTCTCGTCCGGGAAGCGGCGGCGAGAGGGGCGCAGATCATCTGCTTGCAGGAGATTTTTTACGGCCCGTACTTCTGTGCCGAACAGAACCCCAAGTGGTACGAATCGGCGGAAGAAGTCCCGAACGGCCCGACCACGCGGCTGTTTCAAGACTTGGCGAAGGAACTGGGCGTCGTCATCGTGCTTCCCGTCTATGAAAAAGCGGGCATCGGCATCTACTACAACACCGCGGCGGTGATCGACGCCGACGGCTCCTTTCTCGGCAAGTACCGCAAACAGCACATCCCGCACGTCGCTGTGGGTGAGGAAGGGCACGGATTCTGGGAGAAGTTCTATTTCAAGCCGGGCAACATGGGCTATCCGGTGTTTGACACGGCGTTTGCCAAGATCGGCGTGTACATCTGCTACGACCGCCACTTCCCGGAGGGAGCACGGCTCTTGGGGTTGAACGGAGCGGAAATCATCTTCAACCCTTCTGCCACAGTGGCTGGGTTGTCGGAGTACCTCTGGAAATTGGAGCAGCCGGCGCACGCGGTCGCCAACGGCTACTACGTCGCCGCCATCAACCGCGTCGGGGTGGAAGCGCCGTGGAACATGGGTGAATTCTACGGCCAGTCTTACTTGGTCGACCCGAGGGGGCAATTCGTGGCGGTGGGCTCCCGCGACCAAGACGAGATCATCGTGGCGGAGATGGACAAAAACAAAATCCACGAAGTCCGCGACCTCTGGCAGTTCTACCGCGACCGCCGTCCGGAAACGTATCAAGACATGGTGGAGCTCTTGCCGTGAAGACCCAACACGAACTCCGCGGGATCGTCACGCTGACCGACGCAGGAGTTTCGGAAGTTGGAGATTCACCGCTTTGGAACGAGGATTTGCGCCCGACGACGCGGGCGGAGCACAATTGGTCGGGGTACAGTTTTGAAGCGCTTTGGGTGGGGATATGTGCATCTGCATCCCCACCTACACGATGGCGTCCGGCATGATGACGCTGTTGATGCAGCCGTGGTACATCTGGGACAACGCGTGGACGGTCGGCTTGGTGGCCGCAATGATCGTCTACTGGGCGCTGATGCACCGCGACGGAAGTTTGCTTTCCGAAGCGGAGTACGGTACGATTACGAACAAGACCTGATCCTTCGCGGATTAGGTCTTTTTTTACGAGGCAAACTAAGTTCGTCTTGGGAGGTGGAAGCATGACCTATGTGATTTTCGACTTGGAATGGGTGGCGACGTTTGCCAAAGGGCAAGTTCCGGAGATCATCTCGATCGGCGCGGTGAAGCTCGACCGCGACTTGAACGAGTGCGGACAGTTTGCGTCGTTTGTGCGGCCCAAGCGCGCGCGGATGCTCAACAAGCGCACCGTCCGCATGACGAAGATCCGCCCGGAGGACGTGCGGACGTCGGAGGACTTTGCGAAAGTGTGGAAGAAATTCCTCCAGTGGATCGGCGACGAGGAGTATTTTTTGCTGACGTGGGGGCCGACCGACATCCGGACGCTGCTTGCCAATTGCAAGATGCACCGCGTCCCGCTTGCGTGGCTGCGCAACTACAACGACTTGCAAGCCGAATTCGGACGGCTCCAAGAGCTCAAAAACCAAACCGGACTCATGGAAGCGCTGGAAGCTTTGCAATTGAAGCCGATCGGCGCGCACCACAGCGCGGTCGACGACGCCCGCAACACGGCGCAAATTTTCAAATCGCTCTACAACAAACTGCAACTGGTGCGCAACAACCACGCCGGGCTCTTGAAGGCATTTGCCCCAAAACAGCCGCGCCGCCCGTCCCGCACGCTCAGTACCCAGTCCCGCACCCGTCGAGGCAAACACGAAGAGCGGGTCGAGCGGGCCGGGCGCAAACCGTAACCCCTGAAAAGGACTCGATCCCATCGCGGAACGAGTCTTTTTTTGTATTTTTGGGAGCACTGTGATAGATTGAATTTACAGATATTTAGCATTTCAGGAAGACGAGGAGCGTGCTCCCTTTTTATGAATCCGGAGATCAAAAGCCAACTGCGTGCCATCGTCGGAGATCGCTGGATGATGGATTCGCCGAACGATTTGTACGTGTACTCCTATGACGCGACGCCGTTGTACCAAGCGATGCCGGATGCGGTCGTGATGCCCGCTTCCGTCGAAGAAGTGTCAGCAGTGCTGAAAGTCGCCAACCAATTCCGAATTCCCATCGTCTCGCGGGGATCGGGCACCAACCTCTGCGGCGGCACCGTCCCGACAGAGGGCGGCATCGTGCTGGTCACGAACCGCTTGGGCCGTTTGCACGAAATCGACCAAGAAAACCTCACCGCCACGTTCGGCCCCGGACTGATCACCGCCGATCTGCACAAAGCGGTGGAAAGGGTCGGGTTGTTCTACCCGCCGGACCCCGGCTCCATGCGCATTTCCACGATGGGCGGCAACGTCGCCGAGTGCGCGGGCGGCATGCGCGGGTTGAAGTACGGCGTGACCAAGGATTACATCATGGGGATCGAAGCGGTGCTCCCCGGCGGCGAAGTCGTCCGTTTCGGTGGCAAAAACGCCAAGGACGTCGCGGGTTACGACGTGACGAAACTGCTGGTCGGCTCCGAAGGGACGCTCGCGGTCGTCACGGAAATCACGGCGAAACTGTTGCCCTTGCCGCCCGCCAAACAGACGATGGTCGCGTACTACCAAAACCTCTCCGACGCCGCCCGCACCGTGCAGCGCGTGATCGCGTCGAAGATCATCCCCGCCACGATGGAGTTTCTCGACCAAGCGACGATGCAGGTCGTTGAGGACTTCGCCCGCATCGGCCTGCCGCTCGACATGAAAGCGATGCTGATCATCGAGCAAGACGGCACGGAAAGCCAAGTGGAGCAAGACATTTCCCGCATGGCGGACATCTGCCGGGCGGAGGGCGCGACAGAAGTTCGCCTCGCGCAGACGGCACAAGAGGGCGCCAAATTGATGGCAGCCCGCCGTGCCGCGCTGTCGGCGCTCGCCCGCGTGAAGCCGACGACGATCTTGGAGGACGCGACGGTGCCGCGCGCCAACCTCGCGGAGATGGTCGATCAGGTGGACGTCATCGCCCGGAAATACAACTTGCAAATCTGCACGTTCGGCCACGCGGGCGACGGCAATTTGCACCCGACCTGCCTCACCGACGAGCGGGACCGCGACGAGATTCACCGCGTCGAGCAGGCGTTTGAAGAGATCTTCCACGCGGCGATCAAGCTCGGCGGCACGATCACCGGCGAGCACGGGGTGGGGATGGCGAAAGCGGGCTATCTCGACCTCAAAGTCGGGCCGTCCGGCATCGAGCTGATGAAGCGGATCAAGGAAGCGTTCGACCCGCACGGGATCATGAACCCCGGCAAGATTTTTGCAAAAAGCGAACGGCGCAGAGTGGTGGTGAAAACGGATGCCTGCACACACGAACACAGCCATGCCTGACGCAAACCTGATCCAACTTCTCGACAACTTCGACCGGGAAGAGATCTTAAACTGCATGCAGTGCGGGTTCTGTTTGCCCGCCTGCCCGACCTACCGCCAAACCGGCAAGGAAGCCGCTTCGCCGCGCGGCCGCATCGCGCTGATGAAAGCGGTGGTCGACCGCCAGTTGGACGTTGACGGGGAGTTCGAAGACAACATGTACCTCTGCTTAGGATGCCGCGCTTGTGAAACGGCATGCCCGGCGGGCGTGCCCTACGGTTCGCTGGTGGAAACCGCCCGCGATGTGGTGGAACGAAACAAGGAACACGCAGGCGGGCGCTCGGCGGTGCGCGATTTCGTTTTTGCAGAACTGTTTGTGCATCCGGATCGCCTTGACCGTCTCGCCGGGATGCTGTGGGCGTCTCAAGCGCTCGGATTGCAAAAGCTCGCCGACAAAACCGGCCTGATCAACATCCTCCCGCGCCCGATGCGCGAGATGCAGACAGCCGTGAATCCCGTGGCGTCTCCGTGGCAGCGCATGAAGCGGGAGACGGTGGTGCCGCCGGAGCCTGCTTTTGGAAGAAGTGAAGGGAAGCCGCTTCGAGTCGGGATGTTTAAGGGATGTATCATGGACGTGATGTTTTTTGAGACGAACCAAGCGACCGCACGGGTGTTGAGCAAAGCGGGGTGCGAAGTGGTATTCGTCGAAGAGCAAGCGTGCTGCGGCGCTCTGCACGCCCATTCCGGTGAAAAAAACGGCGCCATCGAGCTCGCCAAGCGCAACATCGAAGCGTTTGAGGCCGCCGGTGTGGATTTGATTGTGAACAACGCCGGCGGTTGCGGAGCGGCGCTGAAGGAATACCACCATTGGTTCCACGAAGACCCGAAGTGGCAGGCGCGGGCGATGAGCTTCGTCTCGAAGTGCCGCGATGCCAATGAGCTGCTCGCCGAACTGCCTGCGCTTTCGTTTCGGCGCGAGTTGTCCGGCGTGCGGATCACCTACCAGGATTCCTGCCATCTCGCACACGGTCAAGGCGTGCGCACACAGCCTCGACACTTGTTGCAAAGCGTTCCCGGCGTGGAGTATGTGGAGATGATGGAGGCGGACCGTTGCTGCGGTTCGGCGGGCATCTATAACATCACCAATTTCGACATGTCGATGGAAGTGCTCGACGAGAAGATGGAGAACGTCAAAGCGACCCGCGCGCACGTCGTCGTCACGTCGAATCCCGGCTGCTTGCTGCAGATGCGCAAAGGCATTCAGCGGGCGGGGGCAGAGGCGCAGATGGAAGCTGTGCACATCATGGATTTGTTGGATCGCGTCCTGTAAAAAGAGCCTCTGCGCCGCCCGATTCTAGCGGGTGCCGGAGGCTTTTTTGCTAGACTTTCGACATTGTTCCATGTGAAACGTTGAAAAACGGAGTAAACACGTGAACTGTATCGTGTCGAAGTGATAGTTTTATAGAATGCTGTGTGAGGTCTGTATTTGTCGAAATAACGTCGAATCAGGGCATTGAGATGTCGAATGGAATCATGCTAAGATAACACCTGTCGCCGCGAGAGACACGCGATGATGAAACGAAAGCAGCAACGGTGAGACCACGAGCCATTAGCTCAGTTGGTAGAGCACCTGACTTTTAATCAGGGTGTCGAAGGTTCAAGTCCT
>NZ_JMIR01000052.1 GCF_000714935.1 Tumebacillus flagellatus | reverse complement strand
TAAACATCGGCCCTCACCTCGCTTTCACTCTTGGTCGGCCCACCTTTCAGGCCGTCGATCTGTCCGGACGCGTCTTCACGGGCTCTGTTGCTTGGGGTGCCCTGCGCTCTTACGTGGAGTGGTTCGTAGCGGTGTTGCGGTGTTTTACTGTCCGGTGCAGAAAGAGCACGGAGCGGAGATGTGGCAGGAACAGCTTGTGGGTACGTAGTCTTCGGGAGCGCACATCTTGCGCACCACCGGGTCTTGATAGGGCTTGCTCCGAACGTGTCCTACGCCGTGAGGCGGCGGGTCTTTCGGATCAAACTTGGTGTAGATGTCGTGTTTCTTACACCAGTAGTGGCCATCGACGCAACCACAGTCGAATCTCTTCATCTCGCTCACCTCCCTCGAAGCGGGGTCTTGCAGCGTGCGTAGTTCGCGGCGATGATCTTGTCGATCTCGGCGGGGTCTTTCTTCTCGTCGGTCTTGCGGATCTTGTTGAACTTCTTCTGGTCAGGCGACTTGCGGAAGATGTACGGGACACCGTGTTTGTCGATGCACCGCAGGGTGTTGGGCTCGTCCTTGTTGTAGGCTGCGACGTACAGCTCGACTTCTACGCCGGAGAGGTATGCGCGAAGGACGGTGCCGATCATGCGGACTGGACAGCGGCAGCAGCGTTGCGGTTGATGATCGCCCGCTTCTTCTCTTCCGTCATGCGCGGGATCGTGGTGGTCATCCAGAACTCGTAGAGGCGTTTCATTGCTTCGCGGCTCGGTTGTTTCATCAATCTCACCTCCGGGGGTTGTTCACAAAATCAAGCATTCTCTGCTAGAATTGAGTGACAAGGTAGTTTTTTAAATCGCGGTTGATTAGGCTGAGGTTGCGGCTTGTTCTTCGTGTCCATTTTGAACACGCATATACATAAAAAGACCTACATCAACGTTCAATGCGCATGCAATTTTGTTCGCCAATTCTGGTCGAGGGGTTCTCTTTTCGTTTTCGATAGCCCAGATATGCGAACGAGTTGTACCTACCTCAGATGCAAGCTGCTCTCTGGAAAGCCCCTTGGATTCACGTGCTTCAATCATCCATTTCCTCATGATACCACCCCTTTCGTATCCGTTTTGAACACGATCTATAATTTGATTATACGTTCTCGTTTTGAACACGTCAACCATTTTCGTGCGCTTTTTGAGAACAACACTTTAACGTGCGCAATTTGCGAACTATACTGTATGTAGGTGGTGATCTACTTGGTTGGAAATCGGCTTAAAGACTTGCGGGAAAGCCGTGGTTGGTCATTTCAAGAAGTCGCTGATAAACTGCACATAGCCAAAAGTACGTATGCAGGTTACGAGTACGATCGTCGCGACGTTCCGAACGAGCTATTACCAAGAGTCGCTCAATTGTATAACGTCACAACTGACTACTTACTTGGACTGTCCAATCATCCTCAGCAGACGCAAGAGGAAAATAAAAAGTACTCAGAAGAAAAATATTTGAAAGTCATCGAAGACTTCAAAAACGGGCGTGTCGCTGGATACCCACCCGAAGTTCAAACCATGATTGCCTCCGCGATGGAACGCCAGCTCGAAGAATACAAGAAGCAATCTGAAGATCAAATGGACGAAGAAGAAAAAGATGACGACGACGATCGCGATGATCAAGATAGCGAGCACGAAGATCAAGATAGCGAACAAACCTAATACATCTGCCGCCCGCCGGCACCTGACTAATAAAAAGAACCCCCTTCGCAATCGCAGGGGGTTTTGTTGTAGGGAGGGAATGTTTTGAGTTTTGGAGAGATTGAGGGAGTTGAGGAAAGAGAGAAGGTTGAAACAGAAAGATATTGCGGACGCTGTTGGAATTGGTGGTTTGACTACATACAACGGGTACGAGAACGACAAAAGAGAACCTAATAACGAAATGTTGGTTAAACTCGCCAACCTCTTCGGCGTGACCACGGACTACCTCCTTGGGCGCACAGACGACCGCACCGGCGGCGTGGAGGTTCCCACGCCAGTTTCGGCACCAACTCCTGCCCCGCCGTCCGATCAGCGCGTTCTGGAGTATCTGGCGCGGCTTGAACGGAAGCTGGACGCGCTGGCCGGAGAGATCGTTGAGCTGAGAGAGTCCGGGTTCGGCAAGCTGGCGGATCAGATCGAGGAGCACGACACGGACATACGGATGATCAAAAAACTACTCACAAAAGAATAAGACCCCCTCGTCACAGGGAGTCTTAGGGGCCACCACGTCAGGCAGCATGATCCCCCGCGAAAGGGGGTGAGAAAATGGTATATATCGTTGCATATGACCTACACGAAAAAACGGAATTCGATTACGAGCTCATCCATCTCGCAATCAAGGCGTATCCCAACCATCTACAAATACAAAAGTCAGTATGGTTAATAGAAACTCCAGATAATCAAAAAGCGGTACTGGATTTTATTAAGAAAGCCATTGACGACGACGACAATTTATTTGTGGGCGCATTGCGTGGAGCCGCTTGGCGAGGAATCAGCACCGATGTCGAAGGTTTTTTGTCTCGTTTCTGGGGCTAATCTGCATTTCGGATCAATCATACTTCCCTCAAAAACCGCCGCGTCACCGGCGGTTTTTTCTTTTTGCGGCGGGAAAGGCGTCGAATCCGGCGCAGGCGGGATGATAATCCCTCTGTCTACTGCGGCCAGTTCCGCAGTCGCGGTGATCAGGCTGTGGAACCGTGTGTCGAAGACCTCATCCGTCTTTGCCAACTCCTCGATCCGGGAGGCCAGCGCGGCTACTGCTTGTTGGAGGGTGCTCATGCAATCCGCTCTCCCTTCACTCCGGCATCGTTAAATGCGGCTTGAAGGAGACGTTTGTAATCGTCGTGGCAGTCTACAAATTCTTCTTCAATTTTGATTTGTTCCAAGCTGTTATCTTTGAAGGACATAAAAATACCTCCGCTAAGTGTTCGTTCGAGTATGTAACTCGATATTAACTCAGGCGGAGGTATATTTGAATATGTTGGGCAATGTTGGGTTTACACCGACAAATTTCGACAAAAAAACTTTACACAATACTTGCTGCCATGAACCCATAAGGCGGGTATTGCTCAGCTACAGGTTTCTGCTTTGCGAAAAATGCGAAAGACGTGACCATCGCAAAAACTCCAACTAATAGGAACAACTTTTTCACACTTACCAACTCCCTTCAATTGAGTTACACGCAACTTTATAGTACATTAAAGCACTGTGTGTGTCACCTTGATGCTCTGCTATTTCGGCAAGTCTTTTGCTTGTCAGATGAATAATTCTGACGTCATCCGTGTCTATTATGGAATCGTATGCCTCAACCAGTAACTTAATACGTTCATTAGGATCGTCAAGGCACTCACTCAAATAGTATCTCAACCTTGCATTTTGAGTCGGTGGAATACCCTCATGTACTAATGCTCTTTCGATAACAGACCTAGCGGACGCGACGTCGTTTGTTTCTAAAAATACTTTCGCGAGCTCTACCGAAGTTCGAGCGATTGACTCCACATTACTAATTTGATACGCGATCTCAACTGCTGCCGATAGGTTCTGACAGGCATCATGATACTCTTTTCGCCTTCTATGGATGTCCCCGATGTTATGAAAGGTCCGCAAAATATAGTCTTTCATCCCAAACACTCTGTAATTTCTCAACACCTCATTGTGCAGTTCGAGCGCCTTATCCAATTCGTTCGTATCCGCAAAAATGTTAGCCTGCAGTTGGAGTATTTTAGTATACTCCACAGATTGAGGAGAACAGTAATTTTTTGCATCATTAGCCAGGTGAAGTGCCGCTGTATATTCTTTAGCATCGTACAATGCCCTTGCTTGTAACGCGATTGATGTGTGAATTAAATCTTTGTCCCTCACACGTTCTGCGTAAAATTGCATTTCCTCAAAAACCAAACGGGCGTTTTTGGCCTTCCCTTGTTTCAATAAGGCCATACCTTCCAGTTCTTTTGCGTGTACTTTTTTTGTATCGTTAATGGATGATTCGAACAACTTCTTAGATAAATTGATAGCACGCGCAAGGTCTCCGCCCTTTGAAAGAATTGATTCAATTTCTGCAATCATTTCCTGTTCTTCATAATTCACAGCCCTAAGGCTTGCAACAGAAACACCAAGAACTTCGCTGATTTCTCTTAACTTATCGTTTGGAACAGTCTTTGTCCCTTTTTCATAATGCCCCAATAAGGTGTGGGAAAAAGACAACACAGCAGCGAAACTGCGACCTGAATCGTAACCGGCCTTCAATCGTGCGCGTTTGATATTTTCTCCAACAAGGCTTCGCAACTCATCTAGCTCCAAATCAACACCTCCCCGAACAAACTTTCTACTCTAATCTTACGAGAATTCAAAAATCCGCACAATAGCCAACGCACAAAAGAAAAAGGCCGCCGAGTAGGCGACCAATCTTCACTGTTTATCGTACTGCTTTCCGGCCATAACTAACTGTGTGGTTTTTCCACCTAACTTGTTCTCGACAACTTCT
The DNA here is from genome assembly GCF_000714935.1 of Tumebacillus flagellatus. Taxonomy (GTDB): domain Bacteria; phylum Bacillota; class Bacilli; order Tumebacillales; family Tumebacillaceae; genus Tumebacillus; species Tumebacillus flagellatus. Next base: position 9,895 of record NZ_JMIR01000052.1, on the reverse strand, counting down.
TGACCTACAGCCAAACCATATATCGATACCGTATCCCCTACCTTAACAGTGCCGCTACTATCCATTAAATAAAAGTCCACGACGGTCATATCTTTATTGTAAATTACGATCTCAGATGCGGCTCCCCCGGATACTCTTGCCGGTTCACTATCCGGTGGGAAATCTTGGACAATCCCAACTGTTCCGGTAGCCTTAATTATTTTCCCATAGTAGTTCCACGGAGCTTTAAAGACCAGGCTAATATCAACTTCTTCGGCCGGTGATTTTGTATCCGACATTGATTTAAGAAGATTGATCGCTATCGGAAAGTTTCCGTTCTCCTTTGCATCAATGTCTTTTGTGTTCCACGTTGGTTTTTGGAGCTTTTCACTATTGGAGGCTGCAGTTTGTTTCTCTTGTTGTGATCCATTGGTAACTTGGGAAGTAGTCGCGGATTTGTTTATCCCAGATCCATCGCTCACCACATACCCTCGCTGTCCACAACCAACCGTCAAAGCAAGGGCTGTAACGATACTGCCCACCATCATCCAAGTTTTAGTTTTCACTATTTCCCCATCCCTTTAATTATGTATGATCTTAATACCTACCACTCTATTTTACATGAAAAAACTTCTAAATTGTGTTACTTTCTCCAATCTTATTCCAACGAGTTTTTGTTTAGTGGCAGTTGCAATGATTTCCTGTGTCTGACGATATTTTTGTATGATTTGTGGTACAATAACTGCATAGACATCACACGTAGCAACAAAAAAGACCGCCGGTGCTGAGAACACCAACGGTCGGCTCAATGTCATCCCCCTCCGGGGATCGGCTCAGGTGTAAATTACGTAGAAATGACCTCCCGCGCTGGCGAGCACAAGGGAGGTCATTTCTTTTTGTTCTGATTGTCAATCATGTGCTTTACGATCGTCACGATCAGCGAGAGGCCAGCGATCAGAAACAGGCCGAACTGGAGCATGAGCGAAACCACATCATGTGTTGACAAAGCTCTCACCCCCTTCCACGGGGATGAGCCGACCAACCTTGAGGAGCCTATGACATTGTGAAATGATTGTAGCATAGAGAAATGATATTTACACTAGTCAACGGTCTAGGATTTTGAGCGATTGTTATCTGTTAATGCAAAAGAAAAGGTCACCGTTCCCGGCGACCTCTCCCTTACCAATCTTCATCAAGAAGACTGATTCCAATTCTATCATAGAACCCTCCGTGCTAGAATAGGTGTACCAATCATTCATCACCACATGGAGGACAAGAATCTAGTGACCACCACAAAAGTTGCGATCTACATCCGGGTCTCGACGGAAGAGCAGGCCAAAGAAGGCTTCTCGATCCCCGCTCAGAAAGAACGCCTCACTCAGTTTTCGCAATCTCAGGATTGGGACATCTACGACTTCTACATTGACGAGGGGGTATCGGCGAAGGACACCAACCGCCCTGAGTTGCAACAGATGATCAAGGACGTCGAGTCCGGCAAAATCGACATCGTACTCGTGTACCGCCTCGACCGCATGACGCGCTCTGTCATCGACCTGTACAACCTCCTGAACCTCTTTGAGAAGTACGGCACCGGCTTCAAGTCGGCCACTGAGGTCTACGATACCACCACAGCAATCGGACGGCTGTTCATGACGCTGGTTGCCGCACTGGCCCAGTGGGAACGTGAGAACCTAGGTGAACGGGTCAAGGTGGCGATGGAGGAGAAAGTTCGCCAAGGGCTCTTTCCGGGCGGCTCAGTTCCTTTCGGTTATCGTTTTGTAGACGGCGATCTCATCGTCCACTCAGAAGAGGCTGAGATCATCAAATACATTTATGAGACATATGCAAAAGGAAAGGCAATGAACTATATCGCCTACTTCGTGAGTCGCATGGGTGTTTTGTCTCCCTCCGGCAGCCAGCAGTGGGGCACAAATACCATTGCCTATATGCTCAAGAACCCGGTCTATTGCGGCCGCCTCCGGTGGAACTACAAACGAAATACAGAAAACTATTTCGAGGTCGAGCACGCGTATCCCAAAATCATCACCCCGGAGCTGTTCGAAAAGTGTCAGTTGGTCAGGGAAAGTAGGAAGCATTTCGGCCCAAGGGGGAACAACGATAAGTATGTATTCACGGGTAAATTGTTCTGCCCCAGTTGCGGGCGGGTACTAGTTGGGCACGACAGCTCTAAACCGAAGTACCCGAACAACATCTACTATAGATGCAAGAGTCGCGAAGAATTTAAGACTGAAGATAGATGTACATTTACGTCCGTTAGGACTGACGTCGTTGAGGAAAAGTTTCTTTCCTACATCCGTCATTTCATTTCTATGGATGCAGCAAGTGAAGTTGCAGCTACCTCAGAACATATCTCATCGGGAGACGAAACCATTCAACTGGAAATCAATCGACTGAATGCAGAAATCGACAAGCTGAAGGCGAACAGAGCAAAATGGCAAAGGGCCTATGCGGAGGACATCATCACATTAGAGGAGTTGAGAGAGCGGACAAGCGAGGATCGGGCGAAAGAGGAATGGCTGGTTGAACAGCTTATGGCACTGGAACCCCCTGCGCCGGTTGAGCGTCTTTCGTTTGATGAAGTGAGACAACTTCTAGTCGACATCGAAGCCAACTGGGAGAACGCATCCGTAGAAGAAAAGAAAGAGGCAGTTTCCATCCTTGTTGATCGGATAGTAGTTCGAGGGAAAGGGAAAAACGTCTCTTTAGAGATCGAGTTCAACTAATTTTCTACCTTTCGCTCAATATGGAGTATCGTCCTTCGGGTAAAAATACAGCACGACGTTCTTGCCCCGCAACTCGCTCAGGGTCAAGTTCTCTCCGGTGCTCGCCGGAAGCGTAAAGTCGGGCGCTTGCGTGCCGACGGTGATCTCTGCCATAACGAATCCCTCCAACGTACAAGTTTCTCTATATAGTAGCATAGCAAAAATTGGCTTTCTGTAAACAGGCTCACGTTGCTTGCAGATTCACTGTAGCGCGAATTTTAGTGGAAATGGTAAATTATAGACAATACATAAGGAGGGGATCCTATGATGAGAATCCTGCGAGTCGGCATCATCGGCACCGGCTTTGGAGCCAGAGTGCACGTTCCTATGTTTGAGAGCCACGAAGGGTTTGAAGTCGTCGCGCTCGCCGGCGTCACGGCGCGCAAAAGCCCGGACGAAATCCGGGCCGCGACCGGTGTGGACAACGTCTACACCGACTGGCGCGAGATGATCGACCGAGAAAACTTGGACGTGCTGTCCATCGTCTCCGCCCCGCTTGAACATCACGAGATGACGCTGTACGCCCTGCAACACGGCGTTCACGTGCTGTGTGAAAAACCGATGGGGATGAACGCAGAACAGACGGCGGAGATGCTCGCCGCCCGCGACCGATCGAACACTCTCGGCGTGCTCAACTTCGAATGGCGCTTCCTCCCGGCGCGCCGGAAAGTCAGAGAAATCCTCGCAAGCGGCCGACTCGGGCGCCTCTTGCACGTGCGCTATGAAGGATACCGTCCGACTCTCCGCGTTTTGACCCGCAACAAACAGGGCTGGCTCTCGAAGCGGGAATCCGGCGGCGGGATGCTCGGCGCCGTCGGGTCGCACATGCTGGACTCCCTGCTGTGGTGGACAGATTCCGAAGTCCGGACGCTGCAAGGCGAGCTGTCGACCTATCACCCGGAAGTCACCGTCGACGGCGAGCGCGAAGTTCGCACGTCCGACCAAGCGTTCCGCGCGATCGGAACGCTTGCAAACGGCGCGACGTACTCGGTGGAGTACGCGTCCGGCCTCCGTCATCATAAGGAAGATTGGCGTCTCCAAGTGTTTGGAACGGAAGGGACGCTGGTGATGATCAACGACAAATCGGTGGAAGTCGCGCTCGGCGACGACGCGTTCGAAACTCTCGAACTGCCCGCGGAAAAAACAGCCCCGTCCGGCATGTCTGCGGAGCAGCAACGCTATTACACGCCGTTCATTACGCTTGTGGAGCGGCTCTATGACGCGCTCGCGTCGGACACCATCGACCCGGACTTGCCCCTGTTTGAACACGGGCATCGCGTACAGCTCGTCCTCGACGCGATACACAAATCGTCGGACGAAGGCTGCCGGGTGACGCTTTAAGCCTAACGAACCAAGCTGTCCGCACAGGACCCAAGGAGGTTTCTCATGCTCGCGTTTGTCTCCAAGCATATTCTCTCCATCCTCAACCTCGCCCTCTGGCTTGCCTTCGGATGGATTATCTGGATCAGCGGCAAGTGGGTGCTGCCGTTCATCTCTCCGCTGTTGTTCGGCATCTTGATCGCGATCTTGATCGAGCCGGTCGTCAAACTGCTCGTCCGGCTGAAACTGCCTCGCACCGTGGCGACGCTGACGACGCTGATCGTGTTTTTCGGCGGCAGTTTTACACTGGTGACGCTTTTGATTGCCAAGTTGGTCGTCGAATTGGTCTCTTTCACGAAGCGCGTGCCGGATTTGTCGGCGGGACTCGTCGACCGGGCGCAAAATCTCGTGCACACCGCCGTGGACTTTTACGGCACCCTCTCGCCGGAGATGTCCGCCAACGTGCAAAGCAACTTGTCCAAGATCAGCGCAGCGATCACCAACTTTGGACAAGGGATGCTGAAATCGATGCTCAACACCGTGCAGAACGTCCCGTCGACCGTGACGGTCTTCGTGCTCTCGCTGTTGATTGCGTTTTTTATCTCCAAGGACTTCCGGCTTTGGCAAGTCCGCTTCCTGCGCTTGCTCCACCCGGAGATTCGCAAGCGCGGCGACGTCGTGCTCGACGACCTCGGCAAAGCGACGTTCGGCTATCTGCGGGCCCAGTTGATTTTGATCTTCATCACGTACGTCCAAGCGCTCGCCGGGCTGTTGATCTTGCGCGTGGAATATGCGTTTACGCTCTCTCTGCTCGCGGCGTTTCTCGACATCTTGCCGCTGCTCGGCACCGGTTCGCTGTTTGTGCCGTGGGCGCTGTACCTGTTGGCGACCGGTAATACGCGGCTTGGCATCGGGCTTTTGATCGTGTACGGCTTGATCGTCGCCGTCCGCCAAGTGCTGGAGCCGAAAGTGCTGGCCGAATCGATCGGCCTCGATCCGCTGGTCACACTGGTCGTCATGTACGCCTCCTACCAAGCAATCGGATTTGTCGGCGTCATCCTCGCACCGTTCTTGATCATCATGTTTAACTCGCTGTTAAAAGTCAGGGCGTTTGATTTCTTGATTGATCATGACTAGGGTATGGAATTATTTCCAATATTTCGTTATACTGTATGCGAAAGTATTCCTTAACTCAATCAAAAGCGAGGGATTTAGCAGTGTTCAAAAAACTTCTTAACAAGATCGGCATCGGTTCAGCATCCGTCAATCTGGTTCTGGAATCGGACCATGTGCGTGTCGGCGAAGAACTCCTCGGCACCATCATGATCAAAGGCGGCAACTCGGAGACGAAAGTGGACGCGGTCAACGTCAACGTCGTCATGAACACCCGTCACGGCGATGACGAAACGACGCATGAAATCGCCAAACTCCAGATCGTTCAGGGACTCGTCGTGCGCGAAGGCGATGATCTGCGATACCCGTTCCGCTACACCCTGCCGGTCGTCCCTCAATCCTCTCCCTACGTCAAATTCTCTCTGCACACGGAACTCGACATCCCGGGTGCTGTGGATAAGCATGACTTCGATGATTTCATCGTTCTCCCGGCTGCACCGGTCGGCGTGATCCAAGAAGCCCTGCACCACCTCGGCTTCGCTCCCAAGGAAGATTCCGGCGAGATGGAAGGCCGCTACCAAAAGTTCGAGTACAAACCGGTCGCCGGCGCGTTCCAAGGTCGTCTGTCCGAACTGGAAGCGATCTTCCTGCTCGAAGAAACCGGCGTGCGCATGTACGTGGAACTCGACCACAAAACCGGCGGCTTCGGCAAAGAGATCGAAACCACTCCGACCGTGTTCATCGGGTATGACCACCTCTCCTCCGTGGAAAGCGCATGTGCTGTGCTGGTCGACTTCCTGGAGCACGAAATCCACAACGCAGGCTATGCCGCGTCGCACGCTGTGCACGCGCCGAGCCACCATGCGCCGCATCACCATCATGAATTCCACGGGTCCGACTTGGGCAATGCCGTCGCAACCGGCATCGTGAGCGGCCTCGTCGCCGCAGCGGTCGACGTCGTCGTGGAAGAGATGGTGGAAGACGCGATCGAAAACGCGCTCGGCCTTGATGACTTCCAGGCAAGCATCGACGAGTCGGTCGCCAACCTCGAAGCGATCTCCGCTGAAATGGACCAATCGATCGCCAACCTCGAAGCCGCGATCCAGGACTACGACGATGCGGTGGAAGACCTCGAAGAAGCGGTCGAAGAGTACGAAGAAGCGACCGACTACTCTTCGGACGATTCCTCCTCCGACGAAGACTAAGCCAAACTTCAAGATCGAAAAAAGAGATCAGCCCGCGCGGGTTGGTCTCTTTTTTTCATGGATACGGGTGCGGTTCGTCCGTTGTCATCCCCTTGCAACTTGGGTATGATCTAAGAATTGAAATCTATTGAGGAGAGTGGACAACATAGAACGCAACATCTACTCCATCTACGGCAACGCTCCGGAGATCTCGGCATACGGACTGGCGAAGTACAGCCGCTCCAGCATGTCTCTCGCAGACAGCTTGAAAGAACTGTCTCAGCAAAAAACGGAGGAGTTCCTCAACACGTTCTACTTCCAATACGGCCACTCCTCCATTGCAGACCTTGCGCACGTGTCGATCGCGCTGGAGAACATCTCGATCTGGGCGGCGATGGTCGTCGCAGACGAACCTCTATGGGACGGACAAGAACGCTCCACGAGATACCAAGACTTCAAAAAAACCAAGTACTTCACCCCGGACGGTGCGCCCGGCAGCTATCGAGAGTTGTCGGACGAGATGTTCCTGCGCTATGACGAACTGACCCAGACGTTGCAATCCGCGTTGGCGTCCAAATACCCCAAGCCGGATGACATGACCGAGGAGTATTACCAGCGCACGCTGCGCGCCCGTGCGTTTGACGTGTCGCGCTATTGGTTGCCGCTCTCCACGAACACAAGCCTCGGACAGATCACCAGCGCCCGCACGCTGGAGCGCCAAATCAGCCGTTTGATGAGCCATGACGTGCCGGAAATCCGCCAAATCGCCGCCGAGATGCGCGAAGCCGTGGTCAGCCGCGAGCCGGTGCAACCGAACGGAGACTCGGCGTCAGACGTTCGCCGCACCGGCCCGCTGCTCCCGACTTTGGCGAAGTACACCTCCCCCAATACGTACACGATCAACTCGCGCCTGAAGCTCAAGCAAGCGGCCCGCGAGCTGATCGGTCATCTGCAACCGCGTGCGGGCAAACCGGTGGAACTGTCGCTGTTCCAAGACCCGCTGGAACATGCCTGCACCGCGCTTTTGTACAGCGTGTCACACCTCTCCTACAAGCAACTCCAAGAAGTCGTGCAAAACCTCAGCACGGCACAGAAGCACGACCTCTTGGAAACGGCGTTTGCAGACCGAGGCAAACACGACGCGTGGCTGCGCGAACTGCAAAGCCATCCGTTGATTTTTGACGTCACGATGGACATCGGGGCGTTCCGCGATCTGAACCGCCACCGCAAAGTCAGCAAGATCGTGCAAGACCTGGGCACTCATCTCGGCTATTCCACGCCGGACATTCTGCACGAGACGGGCATGGCGCAAGACTATCGGCAACTGATGGACAACCACTTCCAAACCGTCTCGCGTTTGCAAGAGGAATGGAACCCGGTGGAAGCCCTGTACTTGCTTCCGATGGCGGCGAATTGCCGATCGCTGCACCAGATGGACCTGCACCAAGCCGCCTATCTGATCGAGCTGCGCACCGGGTCCGCGGGGCACTTCAGCTATCGGGAAATCGCGTACCAAATGTTCGAAGAGTTGGAGAGACAATACCCCGACTTCACCAAGTACATCCGCGTCACCAACCCGCGCGAAGTGTTCAACCCGTTCCAGAGATAACAAAACAAGGCTCCCGCATTTGCGGGGGTCTCTTTTTTTGGAAAGACGGATATAGATAAGAGAGGGAGAAAGGAGTTGACCATGTTCCCTTACACCCGCATCTTTTGGTTCCTCGTTCTCGCGGTGGCCGCGTACTTCATCTTGCCGCACAGCGTGCCGATTTTGCTCGCGCTCGTCACGGCGATCGTGCTGGAACCGCTCGTCCGCATGATCCAAAAAAACCTCCGCTTCCGGCGCATCTGGGCGGTGACGCTGACCTTTGCGGGCTTTCTCTTGATCGTGTTGAGTTTGCTCTACTTCCTGACCACGCGGATGATCGTGGAGATCGTGGAACTTTCGCAATCGTTGCCGCAGTTTTTTGCCAAGATGGCAGGGCCTGTGCAGGACTGGATCACCGCGTTGCAAAGCTACTACGAACAGCTCCCCGCCTCCACCGCCTCCAAGTTGCAGCAAGCCGCTTCCGGCAGTCTCGACAGCTTGAACGGGCTGACCGCGTCGCTTTTGACGGGAATCGTCTCCCTCGTCCGCTCGCTGCCGAATTTGCTGATCGTCTCCACCGTGTACGTGATCGCGCTGTTTCTCTTCCTGCTCGACCTCCCCGGCCTCGTGCGCGGGTTTCTGGGGCTGTTTGAAGAGAGCACGCAGGTCAAAGTGCGGATGATCTTGAACAACCTCAACCGCGCGATCATCGGTTTTTTGCAGGCGCAGATCTTGATTTCGTTTCTGACGTATGACCTCGTGTTGGTCGGGCTGTGGATTCTCGGCGTCCGCTATGCGCTGGCGGTGTCATTGATCATCGTGATCGTGGACTTTCTGCCGGTGCTCGGCACGGGTGCGGTGATCGTGCCGTGGGCGGCGTACGCGTTTCTGTCGGACAACCGCTCGTTGGGAATCGGTCTGCTGATCCTCTACCTGCTGATCATCGTCTTCCGCCGCATCATCGAGCCGAAGATTCTCGGCAATTCGCTCGGCATCTCGGCGCTGGCGACGTTGATTTCCATGTACTTGGGCTTCATGGTGATGGGCTTTATGGGCTTGATCGTCGGCCCCGCGCTGGTGATCCTCTACCAAGCGTTTCGCGAAGCGGGTTTTTTCCGGTTCCGCATCCGCTTGTAACTTGTAAACTCCTTCCGACTTGTGGTACTTTGGGACAAGGGAAGGAGCGAATGTCGATGAAAAAAGCCGCAATGGCGGCTCTGCTGCTTACCTTCTTGTTCGCAGGTTGCTCGTCTGACAAACAGGATACCGCACAGCAGAACACGCCCAATACCACCACCCCTGCCAAAACGACCACCCCGAGCACGCCGAGCACCCCGGCCGCGCAAGATCCGGCACAAACCACGCCGGGTGTCGACCCGTCGGTCTCCGAAGTGCGCAGCGCGTTCGGCCTGACTGCCGACTACTTGGATTTGCCGCCGACGGCGATCCCGAGCCTCGGCCTCGGTCAGATGGACAAACTGGCCGTGGATCAAAAACAAGGACTGGCGCTCGCCAAAGCTGTCTCGTCCGCTCTCACCAACATCGGTTGGTCGCAACAAGACTCTCCGCCGGGCATTTTCGTCACCACCGACGGCAACCAATTTGCCATCGGGATGAAGAAAGCAGACGGCAGCTTCGTCTTGCAACGCTACGAACTGCAAGCGGACGGGACGTACAAAATGACGGGCCAAGAAACCAAGCCCGCCGCCAAGTAAGCATGCCAAAAGGTTCTCGTCCCGGATTGGGAAACGAGAGCCTTTTTTGCGCGGATGCCCCGCAAACTCGTCAATCGGACTCAGGGCATCGCGTTTGAAAAAAAGCCCCTCTCCATGGCTGATGTGCACCCCTTAAAATAGACATTGAGAAAGACCCCTCAATGGTAATCTATTTTAGGGGGTGTCTTTTTTATGGCGAAGAAAGGTCAGAAG
>NZ_JMIR01000051.1 GCF_000714935.1 Tumebacillus flagellatus | reverse complement strand
ATCGTCCGCGAAGGACTTCCGACCGGTAACAGTGTCCAAACCGCGTACATCGTCCGCGAAGGACGGCCGGGCCACGACAATCTCGTCGGCTAAGCGGAGTGTCCAAGCTTCATGCAATGCATAAAACCACCTGAAGAGATTCAGGTGGTTTTATTTTCTGCGATTTGGTTTTAGGACTCTTCCGGATAGCAGTCTCCAAACCGGTCCTTGATCGCCGGCAGCCGTTCGCGCAAGCTGTCGATGATGTAGGTGACCTGTTCTTTTTGATCCGTTTGCTCCACCTCAACCACCGTGTCTACGTCCAGTTCCACGGCGAACCGGTACTGGTTGCCGTCGCGCAGGACGAGGATGCCGGCATCGTTGTGCTCGGCGACGGGGTTGTTGCCGATGAAGTCGGAACGGCGTTGCAAATGCGGTTTGATCTCCATATTTGAAACTCCCCCTTCCGAGGGGTAGTGTGCCCAATGAAAAAAGAGCTGAATCCACTTCAGCTCTTTTCTCTAAAAATCGATCAATCCCAACGAAATCGAAAGGGATTCATTGACTCTGGACATCAATTCGTCGTCCAGATGGGTGATTTTATCGGTCAACCGCTGTTTATCAATCGTGCGGATCTGTTCCAGTAGAATCACGGAGTCGCGGTCCAGACCGTAAGTCTTAGCGTCGATCTCCACGTGGGTGGGTAATTTCGCCTTCTGAATCTGTGCTGTAATCGCCGCGACGATCACGGTAGGGCTGAATCGATTGCCAATGTCGTTCTGAATGATCAACACAGGCCGAAAACCGCCCTGTTCAGAGCCAACAACGGGCGATAAATCAGCAAAATAGATGTCGCCGCGCTTCACATTCACCGACTCACACCCCGCTTACTAAACGGTCTAGAGTTGTCTCCGCCTCTTCCTCCGCCAAAAACGCTTCTGATGCGATGTTAAGGTTGATCTTCGCCATCTCGAGGTAGCCTTTTTGCATCGATTCCCGGATGTAGCGTTTCTTTCTCTCCAGCAGGTACAAGTTCATGGCCTCACGGATAAACTCGCTGCGATTGAGATTCTCTGCCTCAACAATGCCATCAACTTCCTGCAACAGATGATTCGGAACACTGACCATAATGCGTTTGGTTTTGGACAACACGCGGCACCTCCAAGCAACAATACTACCTAATCTCCACAGACATCCACACGTATTATACCCATCATAGCCTAAGTATGTCAAAGCATGCGGGCACGTATACCGGATCTATCCATCTCTGTGGGGAATCAGGTCCCTCCTTCAACGTTCCCAACCTGATTTGATTTCATGTCTGCGTTCGTTACAAGGTTGTATTCATGGAACGTACTTCGACAATTTCCCCGCCTTCCATGTACAAGCGGGGAACGCGCCTCCCGACGGCGCAACACACTTCATACGAGATGGTTCCCATTGCGCTTGCCACTTCATCGATCGAGATTTCGTTCTCGCTCTGCCTTCCATAAAGCACCACTTCGTCGCCGACTTCCACGTCCGGAATGTCGGTCACATCGATCATCAATTGATCCATGCAGACGCGTCCGGCGATGCGGGCGCGCTGCCCGCGCACGAGCATCTCGCCGCGGTTCGAGAGCGAGCGGGAATATCCGTCGGCATAGCCGATCGGAACGGTCGCAATCTTGCTGGGGCGCTTGGCTTCAAACGTCGCGCCGTAGGAAATTTTCGTGCCGGATTCGACGTCCTTCAGATGGACGATCTGCGACACCAACCGCATCACGGGGCGCAGTTCCACGTCGCGCGGCACTTCTTGCGACGGATAATACCCGTACATCGCGATGCCCAGGCGCACCATATTGCCGGTGATGTGCGGGAAGTTCAAAATGCCCGCACTATTGGATATATGCTGAAGCGGAATTTGTAGACCAACGTCACTGAGCGCGCGCAAGATGTCGTTCCAGCGCGACACTTGTTCCTGTGCATACGACAAATCGGCCTCGTCTGCCGTCGCGAAGTGCGTGAACAACCCTTCGACGACAACGCCGGCTGTGCTTTGCGCCAACCGAACGAACGCGACCGTCTCTTCCACCGAAGTGAATCCGATGCGGCCCATACCGGTGTCCGCTTTGACGTGGACTCTGGCCAACTTGCCCGCTTCCAACGCTTCCTTGCTCAACGCGTGCAACATTTCCTCTTGGTAGAGAGTTTGCGTCAAGTCGTGTTCGACCACCAGCGCTGCTTGTCCCGGCGGCGTGTACCCGAGCACCAAAATCGGCGCATGGATGCCTGCTTTGCGCAGTTCGATCCCTTCGTCCACCGAGGAGACGGCCAGATAAGTAGCTCCGTTTTGCAACGCTTTTCGCGCGACGGGTATGGCCCCGTGTCCATATCCGTTGGCTTTGACGACGGCCATCAGCCGCGTGCCCGCCGGAAGTTGTGCGTGAATGGCTTGGATGTTGTGCGCGAGGTTGTCCAAGTGGATTTCAGCCCACGTCGGTCGTACAAACATCTGATTCCCTTCTTTCCTTCTGTATAACCTAACCTGTTCGACATGGCAAGCAAGTGTCCTGCAAAGAAAGGGTGTCTGTAACCAGACACCCTTTTCCATCAAGTTACTTGCCGTCCGCTTTCAGCATCGATTGCGCGACGCGCACCATGTCGTCGGTCGCCATCTTGCCGGTCAGCGAAAACTCCACGCCGTCCTGGAACCACTGCATCGTGCGGGTCTCGCCCTCTGCGCCGGTCATGACAGCCGCCGTGCCCCAGAGGTCGACGATTTCGCCGGTATGCAAGTTGGAATCCTTGGCAGCCGGACGCGATTCGATGATCGTGAACGGGTCGTTTCCGGAATAGCGCAGCATGACGCTGGATTGTGTCTCTTGCGGTTCGAGCAGTTTGGCCCCTTCCGGCACGTAGCGCGGTTCGATCACGCCGAAGTCTTTCGCACCCGCCATGACCGGTTGGGTGCCGCTTTGTGCCATCGCCATCGCGGATTCCGGGGTGAATGCGTCTTTTTTGAATTCGACGCCGGTTTTGAAGGAAGTGAAGTCGACCGACACGATCGACTTGTCGTCTTTGTCCAAGAGCGCGATCTGTTTCGGCTCGTAGCCGTTGTCTTTCAGGGTGACGCGCTGGGTGCTGACCAGCGGATTCTCCGGTTCCATCTTCATCGAGAACGACACGTTGCCGTCGCCGGTCGCGAATTTTTTATCCTGCGCCGTCAAGATGCGGTCGAGCGCGGCGTGGTAGAGATAGACATGGCCTTGGTTCTCCGCCCAGTCTCCCTTGAACCGGAAGCTCTTTTTGAGTTGCGGCGATACGACGAAAATTCCGTCATCGTTGCGCACGATCACCTGCGTGATCTGACTCGGATCGTTGCCCAGCGCAATGCGGTAATAATGCGGGGCTTGGTACCAAGTCTCGATATAGTATTTCTGTTGCGAGTTGTTCGCTGTGACCGTCATGGTCGCTTTGGATTCGTACGATTGCAGGTTTTGCTTAACGTTGGTCAGGTCCTTCAGCACCGTTTCTTGATTCTGCTTGCCGCAGCCGACTAGGGTGAGCGACAGAATCAAGAGGCTGAGAAAGACGAGGTACCAGGGCTTTCTCATCTGCTCAACTCCTCCCATTTTTTCGACAGTCCTGTGTGAGACTTGTCGGAATTACCCGGGAAATATATCGAGTGTTGTGCATCTGCACTCTGGTACATGTCTATTCCTGTCCAACCGTCATTATGTACAAGTTATTTTTCGAGGATGACTTGCGCGACGGCGTACTTGTCGCTGTGCGAGATCGACACGTGCGTGGAGGTGACGCCCAGTTCGAGGGCGCGTTCGGCTGCGTAGCCGCGCAGCGTGAGCGACGGTGCGCCGAGGTCGTTTTTGGTGATGACGAGGTCTTGGAGCGAGACTTTGCCGATCCCGGTGCCGAGCGCTTTGGACGCGGCTTCCTTGGCGGCCCAGCGTCCGGCGAGATATTCGGCGCGGCGGCGCGGGCTGTCGTACATTTCGCGCTCTTCGGGTGCCAAGATGCGCTTCCATATCGTCGCGCCGTGGCGTTCGAGAAGGCCGGCGATGCGCTCGATTTCCGTGATGTCGATTCCGGTTCCGATGATCATGAAAAAACCTCCTTGGAAAGTGCTGGTCTCTTTATTGTACCTGATCCACTGGTTCCTTGTCCGTGACGGATGGCGGGGTTCTCCCGTATACTGGAGGAGAGTGACAAATTTCAAACCCAAGGAGGGCTGTGGATGGGCTTCCTGATTTTAGTGATGGTTGTCGGGCTTTTCGTGCTGGTTTGTGTCTCCGTCGCCAACTCGGCCAACGGGCCGCGCCCGCGTCCGTTGCAACCTCGCCGGACGAAGCATGATTCGTTTATTGTGGACAACAACTTTGTGGACAACAGCGTCAACCCGGGCGTCGACGACGACCACGTTCGCCACGGCGGACATCATCGCCATCACGACGGTCATCACCATCACCACAGCTGGGATTTCGGAGGCGGGCATCATCACTCCGGCGGCTTTGACGGCGGCGGCGGCGATAGCGGCGGTGGCGATAGCGGCGGCGGGAGCAGCGATTAACTTCAGAAAAAACCCCTGTCCTCGCGCGTTGGACAGGGGTTTTGCTTTTCTCGTGCGAATTACGAAAGCAAAGGCGTCAACATCATCGTGAAGTCTTGGACGGGCACTGGCTTGCTGAAGTAGAAACCTTGGAACTCGTCACATTGCAGTTCCCGCAGTTTCTCAATCTGCTCTTCGGTCTCGACGCCCTCCGCCACCACTTTCAAGTGCAGACTCTTGGCGAGGGTGATGATCGTCTTGGTGATCGCCGCGTCTTCGGCGCGGGTGGTGATGTCGCGAACGAACGTGCGGTCGACCTTGAGCTTGTCGATGGGGAATTTCTTGAGGTAGGCCAACGAGGAGTAGCCGGTGCCGAAGTCGTCGATCGAGATGATGCTGCCCATGCTGCGCAGTTCATTCAGCATCTTGATCGCGTAATCGACGTCCTGCATGATCAAACTTTCCGTGATCTCAAATCCGATTCCGTTCAGATCCACGCCCGTCTCCTCCACCACGCGGCGCACCCGATCCAAGAAATTCGGCTCTTGGAACTGCCGGGTCGAGAGGTTGACAGACAGATGAATCGGGGCAAATCCGTTGTTGCGCCACGCCTGTTGGTGCTGGCAGGCGGTGCGGATGACCCAGTCGCCGATGTCCACGATCAAGCCGGTCTCTTCCGCGATCGGAATGAATTCCGCCGGCGAGACCATGCCGTGGCCCGGTCGGAACCACCGAATCAGCGCCTCGGCCCCGACGACGCGTCCGCTTTGCGCATCGACGAGCGGTTGGTAGTACAGAGCGAATTCGTCGTTCTCCAACGCCGTGCGCATCGACCGCTCCAACTCGACCCGCTTCGCCATCCGCTCGGTCAAAATGTAGTCGAAGAAGCGATAATTGTTCTTGCCCTTGTCCTTGGCGTCGTACATCGCGATGTCGGCGTGCTGCAACATCGTCTCCGGGTCTTCGCCGTGTTCCGGCGCGAGCACGATCCCGATCGAGCCCGTCAAGTAGAGCAGTTGGCCGCCCAGCGCAAACGGCGCGTGGATGGCGTCCACGACTTTGCGCGCCGCTTCCTCCACCTGTTCGCGGTCCTTCACGCCGGTCAACAGCACCACGAACTCGTCGCCGCTGTTGCGGCTGTAAGACATCGCGTCCGGCAAGCTGTCTTGCAGGCGGCCCGCCATCATCTTCAGCAACATGTCGCCGACGGAGTGACCCATCGTGTCGTTGACATGCTTGAAATGGTCGAGGTCCAAAAACAAAATGGCGACGATCTCGTCTTCCGCCCGCTGCTTGAGCGCGGTGCGGAGGTGATCGCGAAACAGCGTGCGGTTCGGCAGCTCCGTCAGCGCATCATAGTACGCCATGTGCGAGATGAGCGCCTCGGCTCTTTTTTGCTCCGTGACGTTCTTGAGCGTGCAGTAAACACCGGTCATTTCGCCGTTGACGTGAATCGGCATCAGCGCCACTTCCACCGTCAACTCTTCGCCGCGTTTGTTCAGCCACTTGAATTCGCCGTAATGAGGGGTGTCGCCGCCCTTGACTTTCTCAATCGAAAGCCAAGATCTGTGGACGGTGCGCTTGGGCACGAAACGCAGCAGGGGTTTGCCGATGACTTCCTCCATCGTAAACCCGCTGAGCTCTTCGGCCGCCCGGTTGATCGAGATGATCTTCCCTTGCAGATCCAGCGAGATTACAGCGTTCAAGTTGTACTCGAACAAGGATTTGTAACGTTGTTCGTTCTCTTCCAGTTCCCGCTCCTGACGTTTGCGCTCGGTGATGTCGCGGGAGACGACCATGATCCGCGAGATGTTGCCCTCGTCGTCGTAGATCGGCGAGCATTTCCCTTCGAAGATTGCAAGGTCGCCGTTTTTCGTGACACAGCGAAACTCCATCACCACCGGACGGCGCTCCTGCACGCAGCGGTGGAAACTCTCGATGGAGGTGCGGACGTCCTCCGGCGCGATGATCGACGCGCCTTTTTGCCCGATCAGTTGGTCGACCGGGTACCCGAGCAGCGCTTCGTGAGACGGCGACGCATAGTGCACGATGCCGCCCGTGTCGATCAGCGAGATCAAGTCGGACGTGTTCTCGGCGATCATCTGGTACTTCGCTTCGCTGCGGGAAAGCTCTTCCTCCACCTGCTTGATCTCCGTGCGGCTTTTGATAAAAATGTGCATGGCCGGCTTGCCCTTGTACGTGACAGGGGAGACGACGGCATGCACCGGCATCAAACGCCCGTCCATGCGATAGATCCATTCCTCCGCATACTCCCGGCGGCCCTTCACGTGGGCGTTGGCCTGCATCTTGGCGATGAAGTCCGGGTGCATGAACTCGACGATCGAGCGTCCCAGCAAGTTCTCGCCCGGCTTGACGCCGAGCATCTCCAACGTGGCGTCGTTGAGCACGACCACGTTGCCCGCCTGGTTGAGCGAGATGGCGATCGGCGAGCCCTCCATGATCGACGAGTAGAGCGCTTCTTTCTCCAGCAGGTCTTGGATCATCGCGTGCCGCTCCGTGGTGTCGCGCCCGACGACCAACAGCCCTTCGACCGTGCCGTCGTCTTGGAACACCGGCACGCGCAACACGTCAAAAACCGCTTCCGTCCCGTCGAGGCGGGGAATGCGCTTCTCGACGGGCAAGAGCTGTTCGTCCGAAGCTTCATCCGCTTGGATCAACACCGCCAAAAGCGGGTACTCTGCTTCGACTTGCGCTTGTGACTTCCCTCGAATGTCGTGTTCCTGAAGGTTCAGCAATTCACGTCCGTACCGGTTGATTTCCAGCCATCGTCCGTCTATGTCGAGAAAGCATACGAAGTCCGGCATGGCATCGATCAGCGTGCGCAACCGCCGTTCGTTCTCCAGCAACGCTTCCTCCTCCTCCGTTCGGTACTCCCGACAGTGTCGTCGTGGTGTCTGGACATCCCTTCCCGTGTTGGTCACCCCAAATCCCATTGCTGCGCCACCTCATGCTGTATGTCTAAAGGTCAGGTTCAGTTGTTCACATCGGTATCCGTTCAATTCGACAGGTTGTGACACATCTCCTACCCGATTCCAAAAAATTACCCCCGCTAATTTAACAGCGAGGGATAATCACTTAAGCGGAAACATCGTTTTTCGTGAAAAAAAGCCAACCGACCGCGTGGCACACCAGCACATACGCGGCGATGACCGCGAGCGAGAACCCGAGCGTCATGCCGGGGATCGGCGGGACCCCTTCAAAATACTGCAAGAGACCGGTGTTCGTGAACAGCCAAAACTTCATGCCGGAGAAGTTCGGCATCGATTTGGCGAGCACTTCCCCCGCCGCCGTCACCACCATCGTCAGCGTGATGCCGAGCACGGAACTGCGGGAGGCGGCGGAGAACATGAACGCGATCGTCGACACCACCCAGAGATAGAGCAGCGCCGTCAGATAGGTGAGCACGAGGTCCTGCCCGACCGAAAGCGAGCCCGGCACCATGTCTTCGAGCGGAAGATTCGGCAGATAGGGCTCCGACAGTCCGGCAAACCCGAACAGAGCACCGCCGACGAGGAGGCTCAACACCAGCATGATCACGGTGACGAAGAGGCCGAACAGCAAAACCGCCGCGTACTTGGCGAGGTAGATTTTGGTGCGGGTGACAGGGCGAATCAGCAGCAGTTTAATCGTGCCCCACTGGTATTCACTGGAGACGATATCCCCCGCGATGACGATGGCGATGATCGTCGCCAATCCCAGTTGGCCCGTGAAATCCTTGGCAAACAGCCACGATGTCGTGTGCGACGGCGGGATGTCGTGGTCGAGGCGGTATTGGTTCAATTTGATCTGTTGCTGAAGCAGTTGCTGCTTTTGAGGAAACGCGCCGCGGGCTTGATCATCTTGCAATTGTTGGGTTTCCTGCTGAATCTCGTTCGAGAGTTTCGCTTTCCAATCCGGAGAGACTTCCGGTTGCTTGGCGGCGAACATCGCGTTGAAGATCAGTGAGACCACCACGAGTCCGATCAGCACCCATGTGCGCGGACGTATGTAGAGTTTCATGTTTTCATTGCGAATCAAGTTACCCAATGCCCCCGCCTCCCGTCAGCTCCAAGAATTTATCTTCCAGCGTCTTCGCGGAGGTGCGGATGCCGTAGACGCCGATGCCCGCGCCCACGAGTTTGGCGTTCAAGTGCGGAATCTGCTCACGGGGAATCTGCAGGGTAAGCGTAGAAGATTCCAGCACGGCGAGCGCCGCCGCTTCATCGTCCACTTCAAACGTCACTTGAAGCGCGCGGCCCGACTCTGCGGCGTTCTCGCCGACCATCTCGCGCAGCGTTTGCACGCGGACGAGTTGTCCGTTTTGCATGACGGCGACGCGGTCGCACATCAACTCCATCTCGGCGAGCAAGTGCGACGAGACGAGCACGGCGATGCCCTCTTGCTCCGCCAAGCGGCGCAGGTGATCGCGCAGTTCGCGGATGCCCGCCGGATCGAGACCGTTCGTCGGCTCGTCCAAAATCAACACGCGCGGACGGTGCAGGAGCGCCTGTGCCAACCCGAGCCGCTGACGCATGCCGAGCGAGTACGTTTTGACCCGGTCGTGAATGCGCGGTGCGAGGCCGACGAGTCGGCTTACTTCCTCGATCCGCTGTTCGGTGACGCCCTTGGACATGCGGGCAAAGTGCAGGAGGTTTTGCCAGCCGGTCATGAATTTGTACATCTCCGGATTCTCCACAATCGCGCCGACTTGCGCCAACGCGCCTTCAAAGTCCCGGTCGAGGTCGATCCCGCCGATGGTGACGGTGCCCTCCGTGCGGGAGATCAGACCGACGATCATGCGGATCGTCGTCGTTTTTCCCGCGCCGTTGGGGCCGAGCAAGCCGAGCACTTCGCCCGGCAGCACGTCCAGCGACAGGTCGTCGACGAGCACCTTGCCGCCGATCTCCTTGGTCAGTCCGCGAATTTCAACTACGGGTTGGATCATGATGGGAGTGTCCTCCTCCTTTTTTGCCATAAATGCCTCACCAAAATAGACGAGCGGAACTCCGTAGAAGTTCCGCCGTTTCGCCATCTGTCAGTTTTTCATGAGGTTTCTGTGAGTTTCCTACATCCGCATCGTCATCATATTCCCCGAACCGTAGCGTTTCAGCCCGATCCGAAACACCCGGAACGCCAACAGCGCGAGCCCGAGCGCCACGCCGACGGCGCCCCAGACGAACGAGTTCGACCAGTCCCGGAGCAGTCCGATCGGCAGAAACGAGATGTAGCCGGCGGGCAGCGCCGTGAAGAGAATCAGTTTGCCCAGCCCGTGGAAGATGTTCGTCGGGTACAGCGACACCGTCAGAAACGCGTTGAACACCTGAAACCCCAAGCCCTCCGCGTTCCCGATAAAGAAAGCCAACGACTGCGCCAACACGTTAAAAAACACCATGATCGCCGCGCCGATCAGCAACGCCAACAAAAACTTCGCCAGCCCCAGCCCCGTGTGCACGCCGTACAGCCCGTAGAGGATGAGGCAGAACAGCAAGTCGCCGATCGCGGAAACGGTCATCTTGGAGACCAAGACGTTCAAGAGCACCGGCTTCGGCTGCGCGAGATACGTATCCAACTGCCCCGTGGACACGATGTTGGCAATCCCGATAAAGTTCCCGAAGAAAACCGCCGCGACGCCGAACGCCCCGTTGCCGATCGCCTGCACCATCATCACGTCCTGCAACGTCCACCCGTTGACCAGCGGAAACTTCGTGAAATAAATCCCCCAGAAAAACACCCACACAAAGTTGTTTAAAATCATCGTCCCCACCGAGATCGAAAAGGACATCCGAAACTCCATCGCGCCGGCGAGGTTGAGCTTCCACGTCGTGAGCAGAAACTGCAAGAGGGAGAGAGACTTCTTAGCCGCCGTTGACATTGAGTTTTTTCACTCCTTTCCGGTAGATCAGCGTCAGGCAGACTGTCAACACCGCCGCCCAGACCGCTTGCACGCCGAGCATGTGCCCGATCTCCCCCGCGTCAAACTGAACCGCCGTCTTGGACGGGAAGTAGACGACGCACTGAAACGGCAACCAATCGGCGATCTGCCGCACCGTCCCGCCGAACATCTCCAAGGGCAACAGCATCCCGCCGAGCGTAAACACGATCTTATAGTAGACAAATTCCAATCCCCGCGTCTCTTCAATCCAAAACGACGTGAGGGCCAAAATCATGTTCAACAGGAAATTCACCGTAAACGCCCCGACCGATATCAGCAAAAAACCGATCCATCCCCACCCGAAGTGCGGCACGCCGAACATCATTGTGCCGAGCGCCCCGCCGACGAGCAAATGCACGGGCACCAGCACGTACGCTTCGCCCATGTACTGCGCGTATTGAAAGAGCAGGTACGAGACGGGGCGCGTGAGTTGGTAGGCGACATCGCCTTTTTTGACTTCGTCTTCGATGCGGCGGGCGAGACGGGGGGAGGAGAGCACCATCGCTTCGGCAAACACCAAATACCAGAGCAGTTGTTCAAATGTATAGCCCGAGATCGTCGCGGTGCCGATACCGTCATACGTCACCCGCCACAATTGCGCAAAGATATAGAGAATGACCAGCAGAAACAGAGAGCGAATCAGATAGTCGTACAGGTACGCCAAATTGTTGCGGACGGTGATCTTGCCAACCGCCGTGTACTTCGCCACTTGCAAAGCCAAGGAGGAAACGCGCGGCTCGCGCAAAGTTTTTTCCCTTGAAACGTCCACCTTAGACGCCTCCTTTCCCGGTCCTTTCGTAGATGTGCGTGATGATTTCTTCCATTGAAGGGTCTTCAATCGTCACGTCGACCAATTTGTAGTGGGTGACGATGAACGAGAGCACCGTTTCAATCGACGTCAGCGCGGTGTCGACGGAGAGCTTCATCCCCGTGCCTTTTTGCTTGACGACCGTTACGCCCGGCAGTGCGATCGGCTGCGGGAGTTCGGCGAGTTTCAAATGGATGGTTTTGTGCGTGAGAAACTCGCGCTTCATGTTCGAGACGCTGTCGTCGAGGATGACTTGGCCGTGGTTGATGACGATGACGCGCTTGCACAATTGCTCCACGTCGCCCGCGTCATGCGAAGTGAGAAACAGCGTCGTGCCCTCTTCGCGGTTCATCTCGCGGATCAGGTCGCGGATCTTCTGCTTGACGACGACGTCGAGGCCGATCGTCGGCTCGTCGAGGAACACGATCTGCGGGCGGTGCAAAAGCGCCGCCGCGATCTCGCAGCGCATCCGCTCCCCGAGCGAGAGTTTGCGCACGGTGGTGTTCAAGTACGGCCCGAGCTCAAAGCGCTCTACCAACTGGTCCCGGCGTTTCAGAAACTCGCCGCGCGGAATTTCGTAGATGCGCGCCATCAACTCAAACGTGTCGACCGGCGGCAAGTGGTACCACAACTGCGATTTCTGCCCGAACACCGACCCGACGTGAAACGCGAGCTTCTGGCGTTCTTGCCACGGGTTGAACCCGAGCACTTCCGCCGACCCGGACGTCGGGTGCAAGATGCCGGTCAGCATCTTGATCGTCGTCGACTTCCCCGCTCCGTTCGGCCCGAGAAACGCCAACACTTCCCCTTGCTCAATCGTAAAATCGAGCGGTTGCACAGCGACCTTCTCCTCCGTTTGCGGAGCGAACAGCGAACGGAGGCTGCCGGCGAGCCCTGCTTGCTTGTACTTGACTGTGAACGACTTCGTTAATTCTTGTACACGTACAGAAGACATTTGTTCCCCCTCCTTACGACTCTTGCGATAAAAAAAAAGACCTGGAACAAGCCCGTGCCGAAACTCGGCAGCGGAACTTGCCACAGGTCTTTTATCCCTATGGTGTAGCGCATCCTCGTGGATGTCGCTCGGCAACGCTCGGTTCGAACGGAGATCTCCTCCTCGGCTCCCTAGTTGCCCTTCCAGCTTCTTGAAAGTATCTTATCACGTGGACATGTCTCTTGAAAAGAGACAAATTTACAAAATTCCGCAGAATTCAGCCCAACATGATATACTACAAAAAGAATCAGGATGGGAGGATTTCCCGTGGAAGAACTTCGCAGACCGAACTTTCGCCAAGCGGCGCTGTTTGCCATTCTCTTGGATGGGATTTTGCTGGTGTTGGGGTGGTTATGGATCGGCCCGCCGCAGACGATGGGACCGATTGCTTCTTATAAACTGACGGCGATCATCGGGTTGCCGACGATCACGCAGCTCTTGGAGGCCCGCCACCAGTTTTCGGTGATCGGGTTTCAGGAGTTCGACACGCTGCACGTGATCGTGACGTGCTTGATGTATGTGGTGTTTTTGCTGGCGAGCGCGTATTACATCGGGATGCTGGCGCGGACGAAGCGCGAGTTGCCGACGCCCGCGACGCAAGATGCCAAGCTTGCTTGGCCGGCGCTGTTTCTCTGGATGGTCGTGCAATTGGTCGTCATGGCGGTGCTGTCGTTCGTGATTTCAACGTTCGGCGGGTGGATCACGCACAATCTGGGAAATTTTGCGTTAGGCGCGCTGATGATCTTGGTGATGCTCGGGTTTCGGTTTTGGTTCCTCTATGTGGAGTACGCGGCGGTCGTGCTGCGCCTCGGCGTATTCGGCGCGATGAGACAAGCCCGCCGGCTGCTCTCCGTCTCGAAAGCGGAGTCGTTTTTTCACTTTCTGACGCTGTGCATCGTCAGTTTCGTGCTGGCGTATGCGGTCAACCGCTACTTCAACGTGCCGGTCTTGATGGGGGTCTTGGTCGTCAACGGGCTGGTGCAGACGTGGTTGCAGATGCGGCTGATGGAGGGTTTTTTCCGAGCGGTGGAGCGGTTACAGGGTTGAGTGAAAGTGCGGAAGTGCTATACTAGGAGCATACATACCACAACCATGCTCACAACTATGAAGAGAGATTGAGGTGCTGACTTTGGCTACGACCATCGAAATGAACTCTCTGGCAGCGAAGAAAATTCGCGAAGCCATGGAGCCTGAACTGGCAAAAGACCCGAGCTTGAAATGCCGCGTCTACGTGGATCACGTCCACGGCGACCACGCGCATTACGGCCTCGCGTTTGACACGCAAAAACCGGAAGACGAAATCGTCACCGTGCAAGGTCTCGACCTGCTCGTCGGCCCGGACAACAAAGACATGGTGGACGGCCTGAGCATCAAGTTCTTGCTCTACCCGCAAGAAGGGTTCAAGATCACCAACCCGTCGAAAAACAACCACGGCGATCACTAAGAGTCAGGAAGAGGCGGGGGGTCCCCGTTTCTCAGAAGAGAGTGAAGAGCGGGGCTCCCCGTTCTTAGTAACCGGAAAGAGGCGGGGAGCTCCCCGTCTTTTTTCATATTGAAATGCGAGGGAGGAGCTTCGGATGGAGCCGGAAGTGCGCAGAGTGCAAGTCAGCGGCGGGAATCTGCATGTGCGAATCGACGGCGCGGGCGAACCGGTGCTGTTGGTGCACGGGATCTTCGCGTCGGGGTTTTGCTGGCGGCGGGTGATTCCTCTGCTTGCCGCCAAGTACCGGGTGTACACGGTCGACCTGCTGGGCTTTGGCGAAAGCGACATGCCGCCAGATGCCGACTATTCGCAATCGGCTCATGCGCGGCGTCTGCATGAGTTGATCGACAAACTCGGCTTGCAAGGCGTGCGCCTGGTCGGACACTCGATGGGCGGCGAGATCTCCGTGCACATGGTCGACCAGAACGCTGCTCCGTTTCGGCAGTGGGCGTTGGTGTCGGCGGACGGGTTCCGCCCGGCGTTTCTGCCGTGGCAACGAGCGCTGCTCTCCGGGGCTTGGATGAACCGGCTGGTTCCGAAGCTGTTTTCCGAACGCGGGTTTCAGCGGTCGATCAAGCGGATTGCGGTGGAGGCGGGTGCTTTCGCTCCCGACGTCGCCGAGGGGTATCTGAAGCCGTACCGCCGCGCCGAGTTTCCGCGGGCCGTGCGCCAGTTGGTCAAACACCGCGAGGGCGGCATCGACCCGGAGAAAGTCCGCTCGCTGCCTCGGCTCCCGACCCTGTTGCTCTGGGGCGATCAAGACCGGATCGTGCCCGTGCGCATCGGCGAGCAGTACCGCGAGCTGCTCCCGCATGCCGAGTGGGAGTTGCTGCCGCAGTGCGGGCACATGCCGATGGAGGAATTTCCGGAGACGACCGCAGTGCGGCTGCTTGCTTTTTTTGCAGACGCATGAAAAAAACACCGCAACCCGATTGGGCTGTGGTGTTTTTTACAAGGTGGTCCTGACAGCGTCTAGCGCTGGGAGATGTTGTCGTCGAGCGGTTCGACGTCGGCATCCCCCGCGAGGCTTTCCAGCCCGCAGTCGGCGAGGATCGAATTGATCAACTCCTGCGGGATCTGGTACGGCTTGGTTGAAACGGCTTGATTCGGTTGCATCTGTTTCCCTTCTCCTTCCGGCAATCGGTTGTGAGACTCATCCTATGCGGAATGAAGCGGGAATATGCACGACGGATCTCCCGTTCCCCTACGCGTGCGCTTTGACTTGCTTCTGGCGTCCGCCGAGCCACTTGCCCAGCACGACGACGATGACGGTGACGACGAGCGGCACGACCCAATCCAGCACGGCGTTGTTGTGAAAGAAGTCGTTGACCATCTCGTCGGAGATCACCATCGTGCCGGCCGTCCAGCCAAGGACGGCAGCCCCGACGTAGATCAAGATCGGGAAGCGGTTCATCAGCTTCAAGATCAAGCTCGACCCCCAGACGATGATCGGGATGGAGATCGCCAACCCGACCAGCACGAGCACGATGTGACCCCGACCCGCAGCCGCCACGGCCAAGATGTTGTCCAGCGAAAGCACCAAGTCCGCCATGATGATCGTGCGGATCGCTTTGCCAAACGAGGCGTGCGACTTGATGTGCGCCTCTTCATCGTGACCGCCGACGTTGTCGACAAGCAGTTTGACGGCCACCCAGATCAGGAAGAGACCGCCGAGCGCATGCAAGAGCGGAATCTCCAGCAGATAGACCGCAAGTACCGTCAAGAGAATGCGCACGACCACGGCTCCGACGGTGCCCCAGAGAATCGCGCGCTTTCGCTGGTCATCCGGCAAGTTGCGGGACGCCAGCGCGATGACCATCGCGTTGTCGCCGCTGACCACCAAGTCGATGATGATGATGCTAAAGAGACCGATTAGAAAATCAACCATCCTGATTCCTCCTCTCGTCCTCCACTTCCAATGTTCCCGATTTCAGACAAAAATAAAGAGACCTCTGCCGTGAAATCGGCAAAGGTCTCGCTACACACGCTTTGGTTGACAACGCCCGGAGGCTTCCGATCTCTCTGGAGACAGAAGAACCTCGTCATGACGAAACGCTGTCACAGGCACGGACGAATGCCTGCAAGCTACTCCCCTTTGATGGTTTAAGTCTACTCTTTGCTTGGGCTAAAGTCAAACACCAAACGAAACGAGCATGGCGAGAGAGCAGCTTCTTTCACTTCCCTCATTGAGCCTCCCGTTGGTTTCCGTTATGATGAGTGTGTCAGAAATGTGTGTCACGTGCGAAACGGCATGTTTTCAGATCGAAAGGAATTTGTACTCTCATGAAAAAGACTCGTTCGCATCGCTATGTTTTTGTCACGCTGTTGCTCGTCGTCGCCATCGCCGGGATGAGCCAAGGGCTGACGCTGCCGTTGCTAAGCGTCTTGCTGGAGAAGTCCGGCGTCTCCACGGTCGCCAACGGGGTCAATGCGGCGGCGCTGTACATCGGCATCCTCCTCGTCTCGCCGCTGATGGAGATTCCGCTGCGCAAGTTCGGGTACCGCACGACGATCTTGCTCGGACTCACGCTCGTAAGTGCGTCCTCTCTGCTCTTGCCGGTGTTTCGCGGGTTTGCGATCTGGTTTGTGCTCCGGCTGTTGCTTGGAATCGGCGACATGGCGCTGCACTACTCGGCGCAGTTGTGGGTGAACGCGATCGCTCCTGTGGAGCGGCGCGGCCGCTACTTGTCGATCTACGGGTTTGCGTACAGCGCCGGCTTCTCATTCGGGCCGCTCGGCATGCTGTTGGTCGACTACGGAATCTGGGCTCCGTTCCTCGCGATTTCGGTGTTTTACGCGGCCGCGTTCCTCATGCTGATTCCGCTCAAGAACGCCTATCCGGAAACGGTGGAGCAAACGGAAAGCCGAAACAACCGCTACCTCGACGTCTTGCGCCTCAGTTGGCTGGCGTTGATTCCGCCGTTCCTGTACGGCTACATGGAATCGTCGCTCAACGTCAACTTCCCGGTGTACGCGGTGCGCTCCGGCCTGTCGCTCGATTGGGTGTCGATCCTCTTGCCGTCGTTCGTCGTCGGCTCGCTCGTGCTGCAGATGCCGCTCGGGCGCTGGTCGGACCGCGCCGGACGCAAAAAAGTCATGGTGCTCTGCGCCGCCGTCGGCGCCGGTTGCTTCTTGCTGTTGCCGTTGGTGAGTTCGCAAGTCTGGGCGATGATGATCCTCTTGGCGCTCGCCGGAGCGTTCGTCGGGTCGTTTTACACCCTCGGTCTCGCCTTTGCCGCCGACATCCTGGCTCCTGGTTTGATTTCGACGGCAGGCGCGATCGCTTCGATCATGTTCGGGATCGCCAACCTCGTCGCCCCCAGCGTCAACGGGTACTTCCTCGGCACCAGCATGCCGGGTTTGATGTTCTACGTGCTCGGCGGAATGCTGGCGCTGTTTGTCGCCCTGTCGTTCGCGTTTCGCAGGGGCGGCCCGCAGAAAATTCGAACGGAAGAGAAAGTCCCTCATGCCATGTAAAAAAGCCCTGGCTCGCCGGTGAAGTTGCGAGCCAGGGCTTTTTTGGAGCGAAAAAGAGTGGGGTCAATCAAGCGGCAGTCCGATCCACGCGGTGTTGCTTTCGACGCGCAGGTGTCCGCCGACCGCTTCCACGAGGCGGTGTGTTTCGAAGAGTTGATCGCCCGATTCATACCCGTGCACCTCCAGAAAGATCCCCCACTTTTCACGGCGCGCCTTCAGCAGGACGGTCTCCTCGGCGGGCGTATGGAGAAGCGCTTGGGAGATCAGGTGGATCATCAGTCGTTCGAGCAGGAGCGGGTCGCCTTGGAGGAACAGAGCGTCTTCCGAATCGCGATCCACGGTGAAGCGTTTGTTGAGCGCGATCGGCTCCCTTTGTTTAGAAAATATATAGAGCTCAAACGGATATCCCCCTTTCACAGGGACATTCGTTTGAGCTCATGTCCGGCTCCCGAAACATCGGGTCCGTCTCATTGCCGCTCGGGCTGTTTCACTGGGTCGGTCGGCTTCAAGAGAAAGAGAAAAACCGACTTGTCACGCTCGAAATCCCAATCGACAAACAGGTCGATCAACCGTATGCCGAGAATGGATTCGAAATGGTTGTTGTTGTGCAAAAAGATCTTCTTCAGCGTCCGCTTCGTACTCCTTGGTTTGCAAACCCGATCTTCCCCTTTTGCTAAGGCGACGGCGTCATGATCCTTCGCCCAGATCCTAGTGTATCATCATCCTGCCCTTCGCGGGGGGAAACGTACCTACTGGATAAAAAAGGAGATTCTATGTTACAATGTTTGCCGATTGAGAGAGAGGAGTGACGGCGGCGTGGTCTATCAAGGTTCGGAATTTTATGAGGATCCGAAGATTTTCGCAGAGTATTGGAAGCGCCGGGTCCGCAAAGAGAGCGCCAACGCGGTGTTGGAAGGGCCGGTTTTTACAGAGTTGGTCGGTGATGTGAGGGGCTTGCGGGTGCTCGACCTCGGGTGCGGCGATGCGTCGTGCGGCGTGGAACTGCTCGCTCGCGGCGCCGCTTCTTACGTCGGCGTGGACGGCTCGGCCAAGATGGTGGAAAAAGCGCGGGAGCTGCTTCGGGAATCGGGACTGTATCAGGAGGAAGCTCCGGCGGGACGGATCGAGGTGGTACACCAAGACATTCGAAACTTGGAGTTTGCACCGGGGCAATTTGATCTGGTCGTGTCGCGGCTGGCGCTGCACTATCTGGAGGACTTGGCGGCGGTGCTGCATCGAGTGCGGGAACTCTTGGCTCCCGGCGGGCGCTTGGTGTTCTCCGTAGAGCATCCGGCGATCCTCAGTTGCTCGGCGAGTTTGGAAGAGAGCGCGCGGCGCGGGAGTTGGATCGTCGACGACTACTTCCTCAGCGGGCCGCGCCAACAGCCGTGGCTGGGGGGCGAAGTGGTGAAGTACCATCGCACGATCGAGGAGTACTTCGCGCTGGTGCAGGCAGCCGGGTTTACGGTGGAGTCTCTGCGGGAGTCCAAACCGGTGCGCGAGCGCTTTGATTCGGAAGGGGAGTACTTGCGGCGGGCACGGATTCCGCTGTTTCTCTTCTTGGCGGGTCGAAAGTAAAGAAAAAAGGACTGGCGGGCATGGTATTATCCCCTTACGGTAGACAGTGAAAAAAGAACCCATGGTATCATGGGTTCAACACAGATTATAAACTGGATAAACAAACATAATGCCGGAGAGTCTTTCGAGGATTACCGTGGTCGGTGGAACAAGAAACACTTCAGTAGTCACGAAGAGGAACATACGTATTTGAAGGCGCAGATCGAATACCTAAAAAAGCAAAATCCAAATTTACATGGGGAGGAGAAAAGAACTGGGAGGGTCGGGACTTTTTTAACAACTTTGAGGCAGTTTTTAGATCAAAGCGGGGGCTTGTTTTAAGGAGGGGGAGATTGGTAGGCTAGGGATAGCAACGAGAGAGGAGGTGAGTACACGATGAGTGACAACGCCGTCATGTTCCGCGCCGTCATGGAACGCTGCGACACTCTGGAAGGGCATCTGCACGGGGAGATTCAAGAAACGGAAGGTCGCCTTCGCGGAGAAATTCAAGAAACGGAAAGTCGTCTTCGCGGGGAGATTCAAGAAACGGAGGGTCGTCTTCGCGGGGAGATTCAAGAAACGGAGGGTCGTCTTCGCGGGGAGATTCAAGAAACGGAAGGTCGTCTTCGCGGGGAGATTCAAGAAACGGAAGGTCGCCTTCGCGGGGAGATTCAGGAGATGGGCTCTCAACTCCGTGGGGATATGCAGTCGATGGAGGCCCGGATTGATGGGAAGTTTGACATTTTGATCGGCGAAATCCGCTCCATGCGCGCGGAGATGGTTACCAAGGGCGAATTCATGGATCTCGCCGAAGAAGTCGTCAAGATCAAATGGATGGTTCAGAAACACGAGATGCAAATCCGCAAGCTGCGCAAAGGCCGCAAGAAATAACCTCTATTTCACATTCGAATTTCCTTCGCACGTCCGTTCCCCGTATGATCAGTTTCCTTCTCCGGGATTCTCGATCCAGTCAATTTTCCCTTGTCCGCTTCACCAAAAAACGAATACACCCTGACCGATTGCAGGTGGCATTCGGTCAGGGTGTATTTTTTTGATACGTGCTTGTATCCAGTTGCCACTATCGACGCTTGGCGATGTGCACCGCCACGCCGTCTGCATCGGCTGCCGCTTCCATCAGCACTTCCGTCAACGTCGGGTGCGGATGCACGGTCAAGTGGAAGTCCTCCAGCGTCGCGCCCATCTCCAACGCCAGCGTCGCTTCACCGATCAACGTCGACGCTTCCGGCCCCACGATGTGCACGCCGAGCACGACGCCCGTCTGTGCTTCCGCCACGACGGTGCAGAACCCGTCTCCGTCGTTCGTGGTCAAAGCCCGTCCGTTTGCGGCAAACGGGAACTTGCCCGTCACCACGCGCACTCCCTGCTCCTTCGCTTGCGACTCGCTCAAGCCGACCGTCGCAATCTCCGGGTCGGTGAAGATCACAGCCGGAATGCCCACCGGGTCCATCGCGCTTTGATGCCCGGCAATCGCTTCCGCCGCGACGATGCCTTCCTTGCTCGCTTTGTGAGCGAGCATCGGGCCGTGCGTGATGTCGCCGATCGCATAGATGTTCGGATGCTGCGTGCGCATCTGCGCGTCCGTCTCCAAGAACCCGCGTGCATCGGGCTGCAAGCCCACCTGCTCCAAGCCGAGTTCTTCCGTGTTCGGACGGCGGCCGACGGTGACGAGCATCTTGTCTGCGCGCAGGACTTGCTCTTGGCCTTGCACGTCCACGGTGACCTGCAGTTTTCCTTCGCGCACTTCATACTTCGACGCCGCCGCTTGGGTGAGAATCTCGACGCCGAGCTTCTTGAGGTTTTTCTTGACGATCTGCACCAGCGCCGGGTCAACGCCCGGCAGCAGGTTCGGCCCCATCTCAATCACGGTGACCTGACTGCCGAGTTTCGCATACGCCGTGCCCAATTCCAGGCCGATGTACCCGCCGCCGAGCACCAGCAGCGACGACGGAACTTCGGTCAGCGTCAACGCTTCCGTCGACGAGAGGATGTACTCGCCGTCAAACGGAAACGCCGGAAGCTGCACCGGACGGGAGCCGGTGGCGAGGATGCAGTGCTCAAACTTGAAATACTCCATCCCCTTCGCCGTCTCCACGCCGATGCGGTTGTCCGCCATGATCACGGCGTTGCCGGAGACGACGTGGACGCCGTTTGCTTTCAGCAAGGACGAGACGCCTCCGGTCAGTTTTTGCACGACGCCGCCCTTCCAAACTTGCACTTGCTCCATGTCAACTTCCACGCCGCTCACTTTGATCCCCATCACATCCGCTTTGCGTGCGGACGACGCCGTTTTCGCGGCGTGGATCAGCGCTTTGGACGGGATGCATCCCCGATTGAGGCAGACGCCGCCGACAGTGTCTTTGTCGATCAACGTCACGTCTTTGCCGAGTTGCGCGGCGCGGATGGCGGCCACGTACCCGCCGGGTCCGCCGCCGATGACGACAACTTCCGTTTCTACTGCGATATCTCCGACTACCATGTCAGTTCATCTCCAAGAACATGAGGTTCGGGTTTTCCAGCAGGCGCTTCATGTGATTCATAAAACGCACCGCCGTTGCGCCGTCGATGACGCGGTGGTCAAACGAAAGCGAGAGGTTCATCATCGAGCGGATGACGATCTCGCCGTTGCGCACGACCGGTTTTTCCTCGATTTTGTGGATGCCGAGAATGCCGACTTCCGGGTAATTCAGAATCGGGGTGGCAAACAGCCCGCCGATCGGGCCCATGTTCGAAATCGTGAACGTCCCGCCCTTCATCTCCGACACGTCGAGCGTGCGGGATTGCGTTTTGTCGACGAGCGTTTTGATCTCCGCCGCCAAGTCGAGGATGCTCTTGCGGTCGACGTGCTTGACGACCGGCACGAGCAGACCGTCCGGCGTGTCGACGGCGATGCCGAGGTTGTAGTCTTTTTTCAACACGATCTCACCGGCGGCGTCGTCCATGTGCGCGTTGAGGTACGGGAACGCTTTGAGCGCCGAAACCAGCGCTTTCAGGAGAAACGGCAGGTAAGTGAGCTTGATGTTGCGGTCGGCGAGCACTTCGTTTGCCCGCTTGCGGTACTGAATCAACTCCGTCATGTCCACATCGTCAAACGCGGTGACGTGCGGCGCCGTAAACGCCGAGTGCACCATGCGCTGAGCGATCGTGCGGCGCAATCCGCGCAGCGCAACGCGCTCTTCCGTGCCCGGCGCTCCCGGCGTTAACGGCGCGGGGGCGGGAGTCGGAGCGACGGTCTTCGCAGCAGGAGCGGTCGCGACAGACGGAGACTCGTCAGCTGCCGGAGCGGCCGAAACAGAACCAGAAGCCCCGTCCGCATGGAATCGCTGCACGTCTTCTTTCGTGATGCGCCCCGCTTTGCCCGTGCCCGGCACGAGCTTCAAATCGACGCTCAATTCACGCGCCAGTTTGCGCGTGGCGGGAGTTGCGAGCGGACGCCCCGCCGGGTGAGAAACGGAAGCCGAACTCTGCGGAGCGGAAACAGCCGCGGCAGTTGCAGAAGCGGCCGTACCCGACGCCGCCGAAACGTACGCTTCGGCAGTTCCCGTGTTTGCAGACGGCGCTTCTGCCGCCGCCTCGCCTGGGTTTCCGAAGACCACGATCACATCGCCCACATGCGCGAGATGCCCGGCCTCCGCTTTGATTTCCAAAATCGTGCCGGTCGTCGGAGCGGGAAGCTCGACGAGCGCTTTGTCCGTTTGGACCTCGACGATCGGGTCGAACTCCCGAACGGAGTCGCCGACGTTGACCAGCCAGCGGACGATCTCCGCTTCGTGGATGCCTTCGCCGACATCCGGCAGTTTAAATGCGACGGTCAAACCTCAACACCTCCTCAGAAGTTCATCGCCTTGTCGATGCCATGCAAGATCCGCTTCGCATCCGGCGCGTAGATGTCTTCCAGCGAGAACAGCGGCTGCGGCGTGTCATAACCTGCCACGCGCATCACCGGAGCCTCCAAATACAGGAACGCTTCGTCCTGGATCACCGACGCGATTTCCGCGCCGACCCCGGCGGATTTCGGCGCTTCGTGCACGACGACCGCCCGGCCGGTTTTTTTCACCGACGCGGCGATCGTTTCGCGGTCCAGCGGCGAGAGCGTGCGCAGATCGACCACTTCCACGTCGAGGCCCTTCTCCGCCGCCGATTTCGCCGCTTCCAGCGCCACGCGCAACATCGTTCCCCATGCAAAAACAGACACATCCTTGCCCGGCTTCACGACGTTCGCTTTGCCGAGTTCCACCGTGTAACGCCCCTCCGGCACTTCTTCGCGGAAGGCGCGGTACATGCGCAGCGGCTCCAAGAACAGCACCGGGTCCGGATCGTCGATCGCCGCGAGCAGCAAGCCTTTGGCGTCATACGGATTGGACGGGCACACCACCTTGATTCCCGGCTGGTGTACAAAAAACGCCTCGGGCGAATCCCCGTGCAATTCCGGTGCGCGAATCCCCGCGCCGTACGGAGCCCGGATGACCATCGGGCAGGAAAAACGGCCCTGCGAGCGCATCCGCACCCGCGCCGCATGGGCGACGATCTGCTCCATCGCCGGATAAATGAAGCCAAAAAACTGAATCTCCGGAATCGGACGCATCCCGTTGACCGCAAGACCTACAGAAGAGCCGATGATGCCCGCTTCGGCGAGCGGGGTGTCGACGACGCGGTGCGGGCCGAACTCGCCCTGCAACCCATCCGTCGCGCGAAACACGCCTCCGTTGACGCCGACGTCCTCGCCGAGAACCAGCACGCGTTCATCTTCGCGCAGGGCGACGCGCAAACCGTCGGTGATCGCTTGCAAAATCGTCATCTTGGCCATGTCACTTCGCCCCTCCCTTTCCGTACAGTTCGCGCATCTCGTCGCGCTGTTCCACCAACTCTTGCGGCAATTCCGCGTAGCTGTACTCGAACAAGCGGTCATGCGGAACGGGCGGCGTCGCTTGCATGCTGTCGATCGCGCTTTGCACCAATCCGTCCACGCGCTCCCACTCCGCTGCGTCTTGCTCGTCGCTCCAGACGCCGCGCTCGATCAAGACCGTCTTGAGACGGTCGATCGGGTCTTTCGCTTTCCACGCTTCCACTTCGGCCGCTTCCCGGTAGCGGGAGTGCTCGTCGGCCGTCGTGTGCGAGCCGTAGCGGTACGTCACCGCTTCGATAAACGTCGGGCCGTCGCCGCGGCGGGCTTTTTCCGCCGCATGGCTCACCGCTTCGTAGACGGCGACGATGTCATTGCCGTCGACCCGCACGCCTTCCACGCCGTACCCCGCCGCTTTTTCCACAAGAGTTTCCACGGCGGTCTGTTTGGAGAGCGGCACCGAAATCGCATATC
Organism: Tumebacillus flagellatus; assembly: GCF_000714935.1. GTDB lineage: Bacteria > Bacillota > Bacilli > Tumebacillales > Tumebacillaceae > Tumebacillus > Tumebacillus flagellatus. The sequence continues at coordinate 13,916 of NZ_JMIR01000051.1, read as the reverse complement.
CGTTGTTCTGGCAGAAGATGATCACCGGCAGTTTGAACACGCCGGCGAAGTTCATCGCTTCATGGAAGTCCCCTTCCGATGTCGCGCCGTCGCCGAGGAAGCCGACGGCAATCTGGTTCTCGCCCTTGAGCTTCGCAGCCCAAGCCGCGCCCACCGCATGCGGCACTTGCGTCGCAATCGGCACCGAGACCGGGAAGATGTTCACACCCTCCGGCGGCACGCAGCCCTCCGGACGCCCGTTCCAATAGAGGAAGATCGTCTCCATCGGCATGCCGTGCACGATGGAAACACCGTGCTCGCGGTACGTCGGGAACAGCCAATCGTGTTTTTGCAACGCATACCCGCACCCGACCTGAGCCGCTTCCTGCCCTTCCAGCGGCGCGTACGTGCCCAGTCGGCCCGTGCGCTGCAGATGGACGGCGCGGCGGTCAAAGTGACGCACAAGGATCATCGAGCGGTACATGTCGAGGAGCAGATCGTTCGACAGCGTTTCATTGTTTGCAGGCAATTGTTGCTGTTCTGTCGGTTGCATGAGGTCCTCCCCCTTTGTCTGTAAGGAAAGCATTAGACGCGCACGCTTTTCAAGTCCTTGACGCGGGCAATCCGCTCTTCCACGAGACGGTCGGCCGCCAGCCAAGTCGGGATGTTTTGTTCCTTGGAATGCTTGTAGATCTGCACGAGCATCTCGTAGATCGAGTTGGTCTTGGCGAGCACGCGCTCCGGCACGTAACCCTTCATCTCGTCGGCTACTTGGATCAAGCCGCCGGCGTTGACGAGATAGTCCGGCGCAAACAGGATGCCGCGCTCATGCAGCATCGCGCCGTGCTTCTCGGGATCGAGCAATTGGTTGTTCGCCGATCCGACGACCGCTTTGCACTGCAAGTTCGGAATCGTCTCGTCGTTCAAGATCGCGCCGAGCGCGCACGGGATGAACATGTCGACGTCAAGTCCGTAGATCTCATTCGGTGAAACCGCACCGAGCATGTGCTCTCGCGGCGTTTTTTCCACCAACGCGTCGAGGAACGGCTGGTGCACGTCGGTGATGTAGACGCGGCCGCCCGCTTTCACGATGTGGTCGACCACCAGAGCACCGACTTTGCCCACGCCTTGCACCGCGAACGTTTTGCCGGTCAAGTCTTCATGACCCCACAGTTCGCGCGCCGTGGCGCGGATACCTTGAAAGACGCCGAGCGCCGTCGGGATCGCCGTGTTGCCGGAACCGCCGTACTCCAGCGGCAAGCCGACGAAACGGGACGACTCGCGCTGCGAATGCACGAAGTCTTGCGGAGTGGTGCCGACGTCCGTCCCGGTGTAGAAGCGTCCGCCCAAGCCCTCTACATAGCGTCCGAACGCGCGGAACAGCTCCGGTGTTTTGTCGGAGTGCGGGTCGCCGATGATCACAGACTTGCCGCCGCCGTTGTCGACATCGGCCACGCCGCACTTGTACGTCATGCCGCGCGACAGGCGAAGCACGTCAAACAGCGCTTCTTCCTCGTCTGCATACGGGCGCATCCGGCAGCCGCCGAGCGCCGGGCCCATCACCGTGTTGTGAATCGCGACGATCGCTTTGAGCTTCGTGCCGCGATGTTGGAAAAAGTGCAGTTGTTCATGACCATACTTGGCCATCTCGTCAAAGATTCCCACTTTATGAACACCCCTTGATTTTCTTTGAAAAAAACGATCCGTCCGTCACCCTAGAGCCGCTCAAAAACAGCCGCCAAGCCCTGGCCGACCCCGATGCACATCGTCGTCACGCCGTAGCGGTGCCCTTCGCGCTTCATCTCGTGGACGAGCGTCGTCACCATGCGCGCGCCGGTCGCCCCGAGCGGATGTCCAAGCGCGATGCCGCCGCCGTTCGGGTTGCATTTCTCCAGATCGATGCCGAGTTCGCGGGCGCAGGCGATCACTTGCGCGGAAAACGCTTCATTGACTTCAAACGCGTCGATCTGATCGATCGTCAGCCCCGCGAGCTTCAACACTTTGCGCACCGCCGGAATCGGGCCGACGCCCATGATGCTCGGGTCGACGCCCGCCGCAGCTCCTGCGACATAGCGGGCGAGCGGCTTCAAGCCGAGCGCTTCCGCTTTTTCACGAGACATGACCAGCACCGCCGCCGCGCCGTCGTTGATGCCCGACGAATTGCCCGCCGTGACGGAACCGCCCTCGCGAAACGCCGGTTTCAACTTCGCCAACTTCTCCGGCGTCGTGTCCGCGCGCGGATGCTCGTCGGTGTCGACGACGATCGGTTCGCCCTTGCGCTGCGGGATCGAGTACGGCACGATCTCGTCGCGGAATTTCCCGGCCGCAATCGCCGCCGCTGCCCGCTGTTGCGAGCGCAACGCCAGCGCGTCTTGGTCCTCGCGGGAGATGTGGAACTGCTCCGCGACGTTCTCCGCCGTCTCGCCCATGCTGTACGGATGATACATCTCGGCGAGTTTCGGGTTGGTGAAACGCCAGCCGATCGTCGTGTCAAACATCCGCATGTCGCCGCGCGGGAAACCGCTTTCAGGCTTAGCCATGACGAACGGAGCGCGGGTCATCGACTCCACCCCGCCGGCGATGAACACGTCCCCCTCGCCCGCGAGAATCGCTCTTGCGGCTTGGTTGACCGCTTCCAGACCGGATGCGCACAGACGGTTGACCGTCACGCCCGGAACCGATGTCGGCAAGCCCGCCAGCAGCAAGGACATGCGCGCCACGTTGCGGTTGTCTTCGCCCGCTTGGTTTGCACAGCCAAAAATCACATCGTCGATCAACTCCGGGTCGATCCCCGTGCGTTCGACGAGCGCACGGATGACGTGCGCGCCGAGGTCGTCAGGACGCACGTCTTTGAACACGCCGTTGTAGCGGCCGATGGGAGTCCGCACCGCATCGATGATCACAGCTTCACGCATTGACTTCCCCTCCCTCGTATCGATAGAATCCCTGTCCGGAGCGCACGCCGAAGCGCTTGGCCATCACGAGACGGCGAAGCTGCGGAGCGGGACGATAGCGGTCTTCCTGCTGCTCGTCGTACACGCCTTGGAGCGTGGCGTACACTTGATCGAGACCGATTCTGTCCGCCCAAGCGAGCGGCCCGTGCGGGTAGTTCGTTCCTAATTTCATCGCGATGTCGATGTCGTCCGCGTTCGCCACGCCTTCGACCAGCGCGGTCACCGCTTCGTTGATGATCACCGACACGAGGCGCGGCAGCACCAGACCGGCGCTGTCCTGCACCCATTCCGCTTCCCTGCCCAAGTCGGCGAGCACGCTCTCTGCCGCTTTTTCGGCAAAAAACGAACTGTCCGCCTGCAAGGGCACGGTCATCTCCAAGCACTGCACACCGGAGAGCGGCGGCACAAACCCAAAACCGATCAACCGCTCGGGATGTTGGCACCACGAAGCGATTTCCGTCGCCGACAGCGACATCGCCGAGACGAACAGCGGCGTCTGCTTCGGAATGCGGAATTCCAGCTCCCGCACCACGCGGCGCTGCACGTCGCGCTCTGCCGTCAACGCCACAAAAAACGCCTCGTACGACGCAAACTCCAAGCGGTAAAACTCCGACGCCAAGTATTCAAACGGCTTCTCGTTCCAAGACTCCAGCGGCCCCGGATGCAGATAGTCGTCGACGCTGTATCCCTTTGCCTTCAATTCCAGAGCCAGTTCTGCCGCCACGGTGCCGTCGCCGAGGACGAGAACTTTTTTACTGGTCATAGCGGTAGAACCCCCTTCCGGTCTTGCGGCCGAAGTCGCCCGCGTGCACCATCCGCTCTTGGATCGGGTTCGGACGGTAGCGTTGTTCTTCATACGTCGCGTGGTAGACCGACTGCGACACCGAAAGATTGACGTCGATGCCGATCAAGTCCATCAGCTCAAACGGCCCCATGCGGAAGTTGCCGCCCAGCCGCGCGATTTTGTCGATCTGCTCTTTCGTGGCGACACCCTCTTGGACCAAGCGCAGCCCTTCGCCGTAGAAGCCCCGTGCCACGCGGTTGACGATAAATCCCGGCGTGTCGATGCACTTGGCGGTGGTTTTGCCTAGCGTTATCGCAAACGCGTCCGCAAACGCCACCGCTTCCGCTCCCGTGTGCATGCCGGAAATCACTTCAACCAGCTTCATCAAGGGAGCCGGGTTGAAGAAATGCAAACCGACCACGCGCTCCGGCGACTTCAATCCGCCGGCGATCGCCGTGATCGGAATCGAAGAGGTGTTGGAAGCGAGCACCGCGTCCGGCGGGCAGATCGCTTCCAGTTGGCTGAAGATCGCACGCTTGAGTTCCAGTTTTTCCGGAACCGCTTCGATCACCAACGCCACGTCATGCAGCGCGTCGAGCGTCGACGTCGGCACGATGCGCCCGAGCACGAGCTCGGTGTCGCCGGCCGGCCGTTTGCCTTTTTGCTCCAGTTTCTCCAAGCGGCCGCGCAGTCCGGCCAGCGCTTTGTCCAACACGTCGTCGGTAATGTCATAGAGGCGCACGGTGTAGCCTTGCTCCGCGGCGACTTGGGCGATGCCGATGCCCATCGTGCCGCCGCCCAGCACCGCAACGGGTCGGGAAGTGACCAGACGTTTCTCCATCTCTTTCACCTCAGGATGTAGAGTAGCATTGCAGGAGCCCTGCAACTGCAGCGCTCCTGCTTGAAGGGACGTTATTTGCCTTTGAATTCCGGCGCGCGCTTCTCGAGGAACGCGGTGACGCCTTCCTTAAAATCGCGGCTGCGGCCGGCCATGCCTTGGTATTGCGCTTCCGTTTCCAGCACGGTGAGCAAGTCGTTTTCCGAACCTTGGTAGATCGAACGCTTCGTCAAGCCGAGCGCGTAGGTGGCGCCGGATGCGATTTTTTTCGCAAACTCGCGGGTTGCGTCTTCCAACTGGTCGGCAGGGACGGTGCGGTTGACGAGGCCGATACGCTGTGCTTCGTGCGCGTCGATGACGTCGCCGGTCAGCGCGAGTTCCATCGCTTTGCTCATACCGACGAGGCGCGGCAAGAAGTAGCTCGCTCCGGAATCCGGCACGAGGCCGATCTTGCAGAACGCGATCGTGAACTTGGCCTTGTCGGACGCGATGCGCAAGTCGCACGCCATCGCAAACGAGGCGCCCGCTCCCGCCGCCGCGCCGTTGATCGACGCGATGATCGGCTTGCGGATCGTCTGCATCAACGTGATCAACGGGTTGTACCGCTCGCGAACGTCGTTCGTGAGGTTGTTCATGCTCTGGAAGCCGTCTTTGCCGATGTTCAAGTCTTGGCCGGAGCAAAACGCGCGGCCGGTGCCGGTCAACACGATGGCGCGGACGTTGTCGTCTTCCTCGGCGCGCTTGAATGCGTCATACAGCTCCTTGCCCATGACGTCGTTGTACGCGTTCATCACGTCCGGGCGGTTCAGCGAGATCGTCAAAACGCCTTCTTCCAGTTGGTACAGGATGGTTTCGTACATGAAATCCCCTCCTACTCCACGACTTCGGCGAACCAGAATTTCACGAGGCCGCCGGCAAACGACTGAAGGTCTTCGCCCGCCGCTTTGCTTTCCGGGGTTTTGAAGGACGCTTTCAGCGTGTCGAGGGATTCAAAGTACATTTCCGCCATCAGGTAGTATTCGGTTTCTCCGCCGCGCAGGTCGAAGAATTTATTGATTTCGGTTTTCACGAGACCCGGGGTCTTCGCGTTCAGTTCGAGGTGCGTCCCGAAGTAATGGGCGTTGAAGGCTTCCAGATCTTCCGGATGTTTGTAGACAGCGATCATTTTCACCATGTGTGGCAACCTCCTAGAATGTGTATATCGTAAAGCGCTTACAAACTTTTTCGGGTCCTGCTCTGTCCATTATATATGACGCTTTTCACAACATTCAACAATATTTCGTCATATCGGGTAATTAGAACTGTATGAATTCTTCGGATTTTGGAAAGACTGCGGGCAGGAGGTGACTGTGATGTCTGTGCTCCGAGCCCTTTCGTGGAGACATGTGTTGTTTGCGGCGTTTTGGTGCGCCGTGGTGGTGTTGGTGAATTTCTCGATCGCCGAATTTGCGTACGGCGTGTTGCACGCGTTTTGGTTGAGTTTGTTTTTGGTGGGGTTTTTGCCGGTGTGGCTGGCTTGTTACGGCATGATGTTTGCGTCGAAGTGGCTGTGGCGGGAATTGTCGGTCGGCGTGTTCGGGGCGGTCTGCCTCGTCAGTTGGGCGCTGACCCACGAGATGGAGGGCGCGCGCTACCGCCTGCTGATGGCCCTCACGTTCGGCGTGCTGGCGGTGTTTGCGATGACGCTCGGCTACTGGACGGAGCGCCTCTTTCGCTCGTTGCTCGCCGATGGGTCGGCACGCGGCCCGCGCAAGACGTTCTGGAGTTGAGAAAAAGACCGCAGCCTGACGGGCCACGGTCTTTTTTATACGTATATTAGATAACAATCTTGCGCTCGCGGAGGTTTTCTTCCATCGCGGCGTTCATGTTTTCGAGGCATTCCATCGCCTCTTTGAATTGGCCTTTGTCTTTGTAGATGTCGCCGAGCAGAGAGTAGGCTTTCACCAGTTCGCCGAACGATTGGTGCGAGTTGTACACGTCGATCGCTTGTTGGATCAGCGACGTCGCCGCTTCCAAGTCGCCGCGCACCGATTCGATTTGGCCTTTCATGCGGTAGACATGCGCGCGCTCCAGCGTCCCCTCTTCGAAGTAGCGGAGGGCTTTTTCGCAGTGTTCGTACGCGCTGTCCCCTTGCGCCCCTTGGATCAAGATGCGCGCGATGTCGCTGTGCACGATGCCGATTTCACGCTCACAGCCGATTTCACGGTATTCGTTCATGCAGGATTCGAGGATGGTGACCGCTTCTTCGAGTTGGCCGGTTTCGCCCTTGACGATGCCGTACTTCGCTTTGACGTCGATGGTGAGCTTCATGTTGTTGAGCGATTGGAAGATGGACAGCGCGAATTGCGAGTATTCGGCCGCCTTTTCAAACTCGCCCATGTCGCGGTAGGTGAAGCTCAGGTCGAGGTAGATGTCGCCGATTTGCTTGAAGTGGTGCGAACCCTCCAACAGTTCATTCGATTCGCGGTAGTATTGCAGAGCTTCGGTGTACTCGCCGAGCTTGTAGTAGACGGAGCCGAGGTTTTGCACGATCTTCGCGTGCAGGTAGAGCTCTGCCGGTTGGCCTTTTTTGATCATCTCGTGCGCTTTTTTCCAGTAGTGAATGGCGATCGGGTAGTTTTTCTCCAAGAACGAAAGCTCGCCCAGTTGATTGAGCACCAAGAGTGCGATGGTGTTGTCGTTGCGCGCCATCGCGGAATCGAGCACCGCTTCAAAACGCTCGGTCGCGTTCATGTAGTGGCCGGTGTGGAGGAAGCACTCGGCGATGTCGTACGCCACGTCGATCGACGAGACGTGCGGCGACGGGTTTCCTTCCAGTTCGAGCAGCATCGGGATCGCTTTTTCATATTCCTTGGTCGCCATGAGCGCTTTGGCAATTTTGTAGACGCTTACTTTCTCCATCTGTGTTTCGGTGTCGGTCAAGAAATATTCAATCGGGGTGTCGAGTTTCTCGGCGATCGACGCCAAGAGGTTGTGCGACGGGTTTGCTTTATCCGATTCGATTTGCGAAATCATCGACGGGGTGACCAGCCCTGCGCTGAGGTCGGATTGGGTCAGCCCTTTGCGGATGCGGAGTTCTCGTATCTTCTGTCCTAACGTTGCTTTCATAGCTGTTCTCCTCCAGTTTTTGTCAGGTCATTTATAATTAGAAACTTCATTTCGTTTTACTTCAACAGGAACTTACAGACTTCCTCACTTGACTTCATTATATCTAGACTTAAAAGAATGTCAACCAAACTGACATGTTCACTTTCAAGGAATCGGTTGTAAGCTTGCTCAACCATTGATATACTATTGACATATTCCAACAAGATTTGTCATAAGATGACACTTTCCCAGCGCTTGTTTCTCGACATGAGGGAGGAGCGTTCCGAGATGAAGAATCATTCTAAAGTCCCGATCGGCGATCTGTTTCGAGAGCGTCGCACCGCGCAACGCATGACGATGCGCGAGGTGGCGGGCGCTGAGTTGTCGCCGACAGCTGTTAATAACATTGAGAAGGGCAAGATCAAGCCGACGGTCGAGACCGTCCTGTATCTCTGCTCCGTGCTGGACATGCCGCCCGAGCTTGCGTTGATCTCCTACCCGGATTTCACCAAGTCGGCTCCGGCCTTGTTTGAGATCGTGAACGAGCGGTTGCGGGAGCAGCGCTACGACGAGGCCGTGACGCTTTTGTACGACATGTTTTGGGTGTCAGTGGAGCAGCCGGGGTACGAGGAGATCCTCGGACTGGTGCAATTCCAGTTGGGTCTGGTCTTTGCCAAGCTCGGGCGCTATGCGTGTGCCCGGGAGTCGATGAACCAGGCGTACTACCACTTCCTCGCCGTCAAGGACATCCCGCGCAAAATCCAATCGCTCTACCAAATCGGCAACATCGAGCTCGGCGAACGCCACACCAACGTGGCGATTGCCGTCTTCAAGCAGGCGCTCGTCGTCGTGCATCGCTACCAGCATGTCGACCGTCACACGGGAGACATCCTGCAGCGACTCGCCGACGCGCATCTGCAGAACCTCGATTGCGAAAAAGCTCTGCAAGCCTCCCTGCGCGCCGAACGCGTGTACCGCGATGTCGGCGCACCGGACGGCGTCGCGCGCAGCCGCCTGCAACAAGCGGAGTTGCTGATGCAGCTCGATGCCTTGCCGGAAGCGGAGCGCGTGGCGATGCAAGCGTACTCGTGGTTTGCGGAACACGGAGAGTCGCACGAATCCCTTGCGTCGGCCGCTCGCGTGCTGGGCGTGCTCATGACCCGCTCCAAGCGGTATGAGGAAGCCGCCGCTCGGTTTGCCGAAGCGTCCGCACGGCTCGGACCGACAGATTGCCGCGAGCGTTGGAAAGTGGAGTGCGACACGGCGGAACTCGCCCTCTGCCATCACGACATCAACGCAGCACGAGAGCACGCCCGAGCCGCGCTCGCAATTTGCGACTCCCGCTCGACACGAGACCGGATCTGGCCCGAAGACCGGGCGCATACATACCGACTCTTGGCGCGTTGCGACCGGCTGGCGGGTGACGAAGCGAAGTATGTGCGGGCGATGCAAGAAGCGGTCTCTTCCCTGCAAACGGGCGGGAACGCCATTCAAGCGGCGCTCTACCAATCCGAACTCGCCGATGAGACCCACGACTGGGAACTGATGCGAGAGGCGGCTCAAACGTTGCGCCGCTTGCACGAGCTGCCCCGATGAGCGCCGATCAACACTATGAGGGAGAATCAACTCCGGGAGGGTTGGTTCTCTTTTTTTGCATCTCACTGTAAACCGACATAGGCGACCCATGTACAGTTAGTTCATGTAATTCCATTTACACTGTACTACACTGCTTACTCTCGTACAACAGGTCTCTGGTAAAAATAGTGAAAAAGACCTAAACTGTCCCCGGGGTGTTAACCCTTTAGACCCACTTTGAACTTCTGTAACCCGTTGGTAAAGGAAAAATGAACGCAAAATGCAGGTGCTCTAAAATAACATAAGGATATGATAGTTGATGAGACGGGTCAACTGCCCGAAAGTACAGTTTGAAACTTGTTAACGAACACTGTAGATTTGTTTCGACAAGATTCTACCCTTTGACATAAAATTAATTGATTAAGGCGCTTGCTGGGGTTTTAATTTTGTTCACAAAATTCTATCGGACATGTTATACTGAAAGTAGATCGTACTCTGTGTACGGGAGGAGGGAATGAAGATGGAACAAACCTCAAAGTTAGGTAAGAAACTGCGCGAGATGCGTCTGCAGAAGAAATGGACGTTGAATGAATTGTCGCAACGCGCCGGGCTGTCGATCAGCCACATCTCGTCTTTGGAACGCGGCACGCGGAACAAGCCCTCGATGGCGGTCGTCCGCAAACTGGCCAATGCGTTGCAGGTGCCGATTCATCATTTGGACGAGACGTATTTGGGCGACCAAGACCTCTACTCCGAGGCAGACTTGATCCTTTCGCGGTTCGCACCTGATACCCAGGCGTTCCTGCTCCAAGAAGAGTCCATTCCTTACGTATTGTTCGCCAAGCAACTCTACGATGCGAGAAACAACGAGCGCGGTATCATCAAGGCTCTCCACGAGTTCTTGGAAGCGATCCATACCAACAGTCATCCGGCCGACGACTCGGTCCGTGAAGACATGAAAGAACCCACGACGTCTTACTAGACGCCGTGGGTTTTTTTGTTGTTTTTTTTGATGCGTTTGTCGCCGAGGTACTCGTGGACCAAGCGTCCCTCGGCGTCGAGCACCACATGCGCGGTGAACCCCATGCGCTCTCGCATCCGATACGCCAGATCCGCCAAGTCCACGCGCACGCCCCCGTCCGGAAGGGGGTGTGCTTCGATGTGCAGGTGCCGTGCGAACCAAGTGAACACGCGGTAGATTTCCGACTGCGCTTCGGCTGCTTGCAAGTGTGTCGACAGTGTGTCGGAGGTGCGGTTTTTGTCGAAGCTCTTTTCGACAAAAACCCCCTGCCCCAAACGCGCGATTCCGACATAAAATCCCCGCTCCGTGTCGGCGACCCATTTCCACGTAAACAAGCCGAAGGACGGGATCACGCTGAGGCGGCAGATTCGCTCCTCGGGAAACGAGCGCCGCACAAGACCTCGCAAAAACAGTTGAATTCCCGCGCGCAGCAGCACGTACACGCCGGTCGGAATCATCGTCGCCGCCAACACCCGCTCCGGCGACGAACCTTGTGACCACAAGTAGATGCCCCAAGCGCCGATCGCCCACAGCACGAGGTCGACGATCGCCAGAATGTCCCAGCCGACGCGCTTGCCTGACAGCGGCCAGAACGCCACCGTGCCGTACGTCGTCAACAGGTCCATCCCCACATGAACGAGCACTCCGAGAAAACTCCACAGCCAAATCAGTCCGAAGTGACCCGGGTGGAACGGAGTGAGCACCAGCGCAAACAAGGTCGGCCAGAGGAACCAGGCCGGAATCGAGTGTGTCATCCCGCGGTGATGGCGCAGATACGCCACTTCTCCCTTGAACAGGCGGATCACAAAATCGAAGTCCGGCGCCTGCGACCCGAGTGCCGTCGCCCAAACCAACGCGCTTCGGGCCGACGGGTCTTGGGCCAGAGCGGGGTCGGTCATCGCCAACGCGTACAACGCGAGGCCGTGCAGCGCGTGTGTGATGTTGTCCATCCGTGAAGCTCCCTTCCCGGTTTCCGAGTTCTGACCCTCCTATTGTACCTCGACTCGCAAAAAAAGACCCGGGATTCTGCCCGGGTCTTTGCGGATGTGCGTAGGAGAAGCTTACTTCGCCGGCGTGGACGGGGTCGTCGCATCGCCGCCGGTTGCCGGAGTCGTCGTGCCGCCGGTTGCACCACCGGTCGGATCTACGACCGCCGGGTTGAGGATGTCCTTGTACTCCGAACGGTTGATGGTGATTTTCTCCTTGGTGTACAGTTCCTTCATCAGGTCGGTGTACGGAGTTGCTTTTTGATCCTTGAGGGTCTGGGTGATTTTGTCCTTGGACTCTTCCAGAGTCGGGATCTTCGCGTCTTTGTGCTCCAGAACTTGGATGATGTGGTAGCCGAATTCAGACTTGACCGGCCCGACGATTTCGTTCGGCTTCGCTGCGAATGCTGCGGTTTCGAATTCCGGAACCATTGCGCCCTTGCCGAAGGTGCCGAGGTCGCCGCCTTTGTCCTTGGAACCCGGGTCTTCGGAGTTTTCTTTTGCCAGCTTCTCGAAATCAGCCGGGTTGGCTTTCAGCTTTTCGTAGAGTTCCTTCGCTTTCGCTTCATCCTTCACGAGGATGTGGCGCGCGTGAACTTGCTCCGGAGTGCCGAGGGATTCCTTGTTCTTATCGTAGTAGTCCTTGATTTCTTGGTCCGAGATGGTGACGTCCTTGGTCGCGATCTTCTTCGCGGTCAGAGACGAACGGATGTCGGATTTGATGTCGTCTTCGGTCATGTTGTATTGCTTGAGCGCGCTTTGGAACTGGGTCTTGTCGCCGCTGAAACGTTCCTTGATGAAGTTGGCGAGTTCGTCGTCCACTTCCTTGTCGGTGACTTGAAGCTTCAGTTGCTTCGCTTGGTCGAGGATGACTTTGTCGTCGATCATCTTCTTGAGAACGTCCTTGCCTTGCGCTTGCTCCAGCTTGGCGTGGAAGTCCTTCGCGGTGATCTTGTCGCTGCCGACTACCGCCACCGCTTGTTCCGTGCCGGCGAAGAACCAAACGCCGCCCACGATCACCGCGCCTGCAACTACGCCTGCGATCAGTTGTTTCATATCATAAACCTCCCTGGTATGTTACCCGTACGCTTCCTCGCTGTGAAGATTCCGGGTATTGTTTTTAATTAGCTTTTATTTTAGAGCCCACTTCATTACCTACACTCTGGTATAATACCACAGAATGATAGGATTGTCCTTTTTTTCGAACAAAAATTCACGCACTTCGACTCAAGGACTCCGATCGGCGGCGGGTGGTGAGCAGCCCGAACGCGATGTAGCACAGCAACATCCCGACGATCGACCACGCAAAAAAGTCATGCCCGCCCGCTGTAATCAGCGATCCTGTCAGCGCGGGGCCGAGCAACGAACCGACGCCGTACAGCATCGTGTACAGGACGTTGGCGGTGGCGACATCGGCGCGCGGGTACACGTCGCCGAGGCTGGCGAGACCCAGCGAATAGAACGAGCCCAGCGCGCCGCCTGCGAGAAAGAGCAGGACGTATACGCTTGTCCCGCCGGGTACGCTTGGGATCAGGAAAAAACTCAACAGGCCGCTCGTGGACGCCAGCAGCAACGCCAAGCGGCGGCCCTTGCGGTCGGACAGCCAGCCCAATGGAAACTGGAACGCGATCGAGCCGAGGACGAAGATCGTCAGCCCCAGGGAAATTCCTTCGTTGGTGAGTCCGGTGCGCGATCCGTAGATCGGGAATTCCCCGACCAACGCGCCGTCGAGGTAGCCGTACACAAACGACGCTCCCAGCGCAAACGGCGCCGCCCAGAACAGCCGCCAGAAACGCCTCAGGCCGCTGACACCGCCCTCCGCGTGCTCTTCCAGACGACCGTCGGCATCCGACAGCGAGCAGATCAACCAGAACGGAAGAGCGTACAGCGCGGCACAGAGCCAAAACGGCGCGTAGATGGAGACCTGCAACAAGTTGATCCCCTGCGGCCCGAGCAACATGCCGATCGCGATGGAGAGGCCGTAAAACCCAAACACCCGTCCGCGGTTTTCGTTCGTCAGGAGGGTATTGAGCCAGATCTCCGTTGCCACATACAGTCCGGTCAACGAGAGACCGAGCAACAAGCGCAGCACCAACCAACACCACTTGTTGTCCAACAGCGGGAACAGCACAGTCAATCCCGCGGTGACCACGATGCTGCCAAGCACCGTGCGTCGCACGCCGAAGCGGCGCACGGCGGGCTCGACCAGCGGTGAGGCGACGATGAAGCCGAAGTACAGCGCCGTAGTGCCGAGGCTGTTAAAAAACGCCGAGACCCCGCGCCGCTCCAAGAGCAACGCAAGCAACGGGACGATCAGTCCTTGGGACAAGCCGACAACAGAGATCGAGACGAGGATTGCGACGAGACGACGCATGACGGCAGCACCTCCTCAATACACAAAGCGCGGTCAGGCTCAGAAGAACCTGACCGCGCTTTGAAAACACGTCATTGGTCGGAACACAGAGATTCGAACTCTGGACCTCTCGCTCCCAAGGCGAGCGCGCTACCAGGCTGCGCTATGTTCCGATGTTTGAACTTCGTTGGTGGGCCCACCAGGACTCGAACCTGGGACCAACCGGTTATGAGCCGGCCGCTCTAACCAACTGAGCTATAGGCCCATCTGAAAATAGATGGAGCGGAAGACGGGATTCGAACCCGCGACCCTCGCCTTGGCAAGGCGATGCTCTACCCC
>NZ_JMIR01000050.1 GCF_000714935.1 Tumebacillus flagellatus | reverse complement strand
AGCTTTCCAGCGCCGATGGTACTCGGACCGCAGGGTCCCGGGAGAGTAGGACGTCGCGAGGCAAACGGAACAACCGCATAGCGCAAAGAAAAAGACCTGATCCAGTGCGGATCAGGTCTTTTTTTGCGTCTGTCCTCGGACTTGCATTTGAAACTCCTACAACGAATAGAGTTCATTGAACAACCTTGTAAGTGCGCATTGTGCAGCGAGGTTTATGTGAGGTTACCTGAGGGGGGACGGACAGCACATGGAAATTGACATCACGCAGTTATGGGCCGTGCTGAGGCGACGATGGCTCTTCATCTGGGGGTTGGCAGCCGTTGCGGTGCTGTGCGCAGGGTTGGTCAGCTACTACGTCTTGGAACCCAAGTATGAAGCGACGTCCACTCTGATCGTGAAAAAGCCGCCGGCTGTCGCGGGAATCGAATATAACGATCTCATGGCCAGCGGCCAGTTGCTGAACACGTTTGAGCAGATCATCAAAAGCCGGCGGGTGGTGAAAGGAGTCATCGATGATCTGGGTCTGACCACAACCCCGGAGGAGTTGTTGAAGCAGATCGATGTGAAAGTCGAGAACAATTCGCTCGTTGCCTCGATCACGGTCACCGACAGACAGGCGGACCAAGCGATGAAGATCGCCAACCGTTTTGCCGACCGAGCCCAACGTGAGTCCAATACGATCATGGGGACCAATTACCTGTTTGTGCTCGATTATGCGGAGTTGCAGAACAGCCCGCAACCGGTCAGCCCCAGACCGTTTTTTTTAATGGGGATGGCGTTTGTGGCAGCTCTGCTGGCAGGGGTCGGGTTGGCCGTGTTGTTTGAGAAGTTCGACAAGACGATGAAGACGGAAGCGCAATTGGTCGAGGATCTGGAAGTGCCGGTGCTCGGCACGATTCCGATGGTCAAAAAAGCAAGAAAGAAACAGAACGATCCCGATTCGACGTTAGGTGGTGTCGCTCATGAGAACTAGGCGCGGTCTCTGTTCGATTGTGAGTCTGGACGATCCCAAATCGCCGGCCGCCGAAGCGTACCGCACGCTGCGAACGAACCTGCTTTATACCCAAGGCCGGGACGAAGAACTCAAAACGATCTTGATCACCAGCACGAAACAAGGCGAAGGCAAATCCACGGTGATCAGCAATCTCGCGGTCACGATGATCCAAGCCGGGCAAAACGTGCTCCTGATCGACGCCGACCTGCGCAAACCTTTCATGCACCACGTCTTTCCGATCTCCAACGTTGCGGGGCTGTCTCATCTGCTCACAGGGGAGTGCCGACTTGACGATGCGTTGCAAGAGGTGGCGGACATCCCAGGCCTCCTCGTGCTCACGGCAGGCACGACACCGCCCAATCCGGCGGAACTGCTCGGCTCGAAAGCGATGCAAGACTTGGTGGCACAAGCGCGTGATCGGTTTGACATGATCTTGATCGATACGCCGCCTCTTCTGCCCGTAACGGATGCACAGGTTCTCGCCCCGTGCGTCGACGGTGCGCTGCTCGTCGTACACAGCGGCAAAGTCGCCAGCCCGTTGGTCAAAAAAAGCAAAGGCTTGTTGGCGCATGTCGGAATCCCCGTGCTGGGGGCCGTGCTCAACCAAATCACCGAGACCGATAACGAAGGGTACTTCGAATCGTAACAAGACGGAGATACCTGATGGGGAAAAGTGGGGTAAGGTACATGGAATCGACAAAAACGAACGTACTTACAGAGCTGATCGAAAAAATCGAAACAAAGACAGCGACAGTCGGGGTGATCGGACTGGGGTATGTCGGGTTGCCGCTCGCGGTGGAAAAAGCAAAAGTCGGCTACCGGGTCATCGGCATCGAACACAACCCGTTGCGCGCGCAACAGGTAAACCAAGGCCAAAGCTACATCGCGGATGTAAAAACAGAAGAGCTGCGCCCGCTGGTCGAGCAAGGTTTGCTCAAAGCGGTATGCGACTTCAACGACGTGGAAACGATGGACGCTCTGATTATCTGTGTTCCCACCCCGTTGACCAAAAACCGGACGCCCGACCTCCAGTATGTCGAGAGCGTCACCCATGCCATCGCGCGGCATCTGCGTCCGGGGCATTTGATCGCGCTTGAATCCACCACCTATCCGGGCACGACGGATGAAGTGATGTTGCCGATTTTGGAAGCGTCGGGTTTGCAGCGGGAAGTCGATTTTTTCCTCGCGCATTCTCCGGAGCGGGTCGATCCGGGGAACCAACGCTACACAACCAAAAACACCAACAAGATCGTCGGCGCCGTGGGGCCGCAGTCTTTGTACGCTGCCGAGACGTTTTACAAACAGACGGTGGAACATGTGGTCACCGTGTCCAGTGCCAAGACGGCGGAGCTGGTGAAGGTATTTGAAAATACATTCCGTGCGGTCAACATCGCCTTGGTCAACGAGTTGACTCTGCTCTGCGACCGCATGAACGTGAGCATCTGGGACGTGTTGGACGCCGCGAACACGAAGCCGTTTGGCATCATGCCGTTCTATCCCGGGCTGGGGGTCGGCGGGCATTGCATCCCGATCGACCCGCACTATCTGGAGTGGAAGGCGAAGGAGCTGAACTTCAACACGCACTTCATCGCACTCGCCGGCGAGGTCAACCGCCGGATGCCGGAATTCGTGTTGGAAAAAACGCAACGCGTGCTCAACGGGGCGGGCAAAGCGTTGTCGCAATCCACGATCCTCGTCCTGGGCGTTGCGTACAAAAAAGACCTCGGCGACTTCCGGGAATCTCCTGCCATCGAGGTCATTCGTCTTCTCAAACAAAACGGTGCGCACGTGCTCTACCACGATCCGCTGGTCCCCGCTTTTGAGGAGCACGGCGTGGAGATGAGTTCGCAGGCGCTGACCGGCGAGCTTGTGGAATCGTGCGATCTCGTGCTGATCACGACCGATCACAGCGAAGTCGAGTACCAGATGGTGCTCCACCATGCGCATCTCGTTTTGGACACCCGCAACGTGACACGCTCCCTCACAGAAGGACGAGAGAAGGTGACGTTGCTGTGAGCCGCACAGCCGAAGCCGAAGCCGCATCCGCCGTCAAAGTCGCCGTCCTCGGTGCCGGACAGTGGGGGCAGAACCTCGTCAAAACCTTCGCGCAACTGGGCGCCCTCGCCGCGGTTGTCGACCCAAGTCCCGAGATTCGGAAAAAAGTGCACGCCGACTTTCCGACCGTGCACGTGCTGGAGTCCTGCGAAGAGTTGTTGCAACTTCAGGCAAAGGAGCCAGAAGCACAGGACATTCGAGCCGTCGTGATCGCCACACCGGCCCCCACCCATTTTGCTCTTGCGCGGGAGTTCTTGCTGGCGGGCATGGACGTTTTTCTCGAAAAACCGATGACGCTCACCGTCGAGGACGCCGTGGAGGTGAACCGGATCGCCCGCGAGCAGGAGGCGGTCCTCATGGTCGGTCATCTCTTGCTGTACCAACCGGCGATCCAGTTTATCAAGTCGTTTCTGGAACGCGGTGAATTGGGCCCGTTGCAAAGCCTCCATCAAAAACGCTTGAAGCTCGGCCGAGTTCGCCAAAACGAAGACGTGCTGTGGAGCTTTGGCGCACACGATCTCGCGGTGCTGCATCATCTCGTCGGAAACAGCCCTCAAACGATCACAGCCAGCGGACAATGCGTTCTTCAACCCGAAGCGGCGATCGCCGATGATGTGCACGTGCATCTCGGCTTCGCAGGCGGCGTGCACGCACATCTGCACGTCTCGTGGCTGTGGCCTGTGCAAGAACGACGATTGATGGTGGCGGGCACACGCGGAATGTTGGAGTACGACGAACAAACGCAAACCGTGACGTGGCACCGCAAAGGCGTTCGCGAAGACCTCTCGACATGGGAAGAGGCGTCAGAAGTCGTCTTCCAAGGAGACACCGCTCCCTTGCGTTTGGAATGTCAGCATTTCTTGGACTGCGTGCAACACCGCCAAACACCGCTCTCGGACGGAGAGAGCGCCGAACAAGTGGTGCGCGTCTTGCAACAAGCGGCACAACGAATGAAGGAAGGCGTGGTTCGATGAAGTTTTTTCAGCATGAGACGGCGGTTGTCGATCCTGGTGCTTCCATCGGGGAAGGGACGAAGATTTGGCATTTCTCGCACGTCATGGGCGGGGCGCAGATCGGCAAAGGGTGCTCGCTTGGGCAAAACGTATTCGTGGCAAATCATGTGCGCATCGGCAACAACGCCCGCATTCAAAACAACGTGTCGCTCTACGAAGGCGTGATTCTGGAAGACGATGTGTTCTGCGGCCCGAGCATGGTGTTTACCAATGTGAAAACGCCGAGGGCGGCATTTCCCCGCAACACCAGCGAGGAGTATCTGGAAACGCGTGTCTTGCGCGGCGCGTCGATCGGGGCGAACGCCACGATTGTCTGCGGCGTTACTCTGGGTGAGCACGCCATGGTCGCGGCGGGGGCCGTGGTCACGAAACAGGTGCCTCCCCACGCGGTCGTCGCAGGAGTTCCCGCACAAGTGATTGGCTGGGCGTGTGTTTGCGGTGAGCTGTTGACCTTTGAAAAAGCGCACGCGGTCTGCCGCGCGTGCGAACGTGCCTATGAGCAACAAGGCGAGCAAACCGTTGTGCAAGTCACCAAGGAAGGGGACAAAAGGGATGCAACGCATACCGGTTTTGGATCTGCAACCGGAAATTGAGGAGCAATGGGAGGAACTGATGACCGCGATGCAGGGGGTGCTGCGGTCGGGCCACTTTATCATGGGGCCGAATGTCGGGCTTTTTGAACAGGAGGTCGCCGCCTATCTGGGGAGCCGGCACGCAGTGGCGTTGAATTCCGGCACGGATGCGCTGGTGATCGGGTTGCGGGCGGCGGGCATTGGAGCGGGGGATGAGGTGATCACGTCGCCGTTTACGTTTTTTGCGACGGGGGAGGCGATCGCTCAGGTCGGGGCCGTGCCGGTTTTTGCCGATGTGGACCCGGCGACGTTCAATCTTGACCCCGATCAGGCAGCCGATCGGATCACGCCGCGCACCAAGGCGATCTTGCCCGTGCATCTGTTCGGGCAAGCGGCCGAGATGGATTCGTTGCAAGCGTTGGCCGATCTGCACGGATTGCAGATTGTGGAGGATGCGGCACAAGCGTTCGGCGGGGAGTATCGCGGCAAAAAACTCGGGGCGTTCGGCGAGGTCGGTTGCTTTTCCTTCTTCCCTTCCAAAAACTTGGGGGCGTTTGGTGACGCGGGGATGCTCGTCACGAACTCCGACGAGATGGCGGAGACCGCGCGGATGTTGCGGACGCACGGGTCGAAGAAAAAATATTTCAACGAGCAGATCGGGTACAACTCCCGCTTGGATGAATTGCAAGCGGCGGTTTTGCGAGTCAAATTGCCGCACTTGGATCGGCGCAACTTCGAACGCGAGCAAGCCGCCCTGCGGTACGACTACTTGCTGGAGGATGTGCCCGGCCTGATCACTCCCTATCATGCGCCGGACCGCAAGCACGTGTACCACCAATACACCGTCCGCGTCCTGCATGAAAAAAGAGAACTCCTCCGCCAAAGTTTGGCGGATATCGGAATCCATACCATGGTCTACTACCCGGTTCCGCTGTCGACGATGCCCGCTCTGGGTAATGGTCCGTCGTGCCCGGTCGCGGAGCAGTTGGCGACAGAAGTGCTGTCCTTGCCGATCTGGCCGGGGATGGGGACCGACGTTCAAGTTCGGGTTGCGGATGCGGTGCGCAAGGTGCTGAGGGGGTGACTCCTCCATGCTGCTCGTGACGGTGCCGCCGGGATTTATGCCGGAGAAGTTTTACATCATCAAAACGATGATCGAGGAGTTTCTGGGTCTCCCCTGTACCGTGACGGAGGGGGAGGGCCACGAGTATCTGCTCTGGCTCGACAATGGCAGTATGCTTGCGTTCGAGGATCATTTTTTCGGACAGTGTGACGAGACGGCGGGCTATCTGACCAAGGAGATGCTTCCTCCGAAAGTCCGCCGCGTGAAGATGCCGTTTGCGCCGGAGTCGGATCTGCTGGTGTTGTACGGAACGGGGGACATCAAGTTCACAACCAAGCGCATGGAGTGCGGGGTTGATCTGTTCGCTTCGGCTTTCTTCATGCTCTCCCGTTGGGAAGAGGCGGTCGTACAGGATCGAGACGGACACGGACGGTTTCCGGCGGAGTCCAGTGTCGCGGTGCGGCACGGCTTTTTGCACCGTCCCGTCGTGTGCGAATATGCGGAGTTTCTCTGGAATCTGTTGCGTCAGCTGGGGTTGCAACAGGAACGCAAAGAGCGGAAGTTTCAGTACCATCTGACGCACGATGTGGACTTTCTCTACCTTTGGAAGAACAAAAAAGCGATGCTGCACAACTTGGCGGGCGATCTGATCAAACGCCGGGACCGAAAAAAAGCGTGGCAGACCCTCAAGCGGATCATCGGGGTGTTGCGGGGTCGGGAAAGAGACCCGTATGACACGTTTGCGTGGCTGATGGACCTCTCGGAAAAACAGCGCGTGCCCTCGCGCTTTTACTGGATGAGCGGCGGAGTCACGCAGCATGATCGTTTTTTTGAGATTGGGGAAGAACGGGCGGTGTCGTTGCTGGCGGAGATGGAGCGGCGCGGGCATGTGGTCGGGTTTCATCCAAGTTATGCGTCGTCCACGGATGCCCGGCAGTGGAACGAGGAAAAAGCGGCGCTGGAGCAGGTGGTGGGTCAACCCGTGCAAGAGGGCCGTCAGCATTATCTGCGCTTTTCCGTGCCGGAGACGTGGCGGATCTGGGAAGAGGCGGGGATGGTCTGTGACAGTACGCTCGGGTATGCCCGGTACCCGGGATTTCGGGCCGGGGTTTGCTGGGAGTATCCCGTATTCGACGTGTTGGCACGGAAGACGTTGAACGTGCGGGAGAGACCGTTGGTTGCGATGGAGATCACGTTTTTGGATGCGCAGTATCTGGGGGTATCGGAAGCGGAGGCGTACCGCGAGATTCGGAAATTGGCGCTGGTCTGCCGGAAGTACCAGGGCGAGTTCGTGCTGTTGTGGCACAACAGCACGTTGGTGACACAGGCTCAGCGGGACTTGTACGCTCAAGTGGTCGAGGACTTGGCGGAAATGGTGCGTGGAGAGGATTCTCAAAATTCCAAAACCCTGACGGTGCAGGAGTTGTTGCCATGAACGATGTGTTGCTGTTGAGCTTTTACTTCCCGCCTTTCACCGGCATTGAGGTCGTGCGGGCTGTGAAGTGGACGAAATACTTGCCGCAAGCGGGATGGCGTCCGATCGTGCTGACGACGGCTGCCGAGGGAGATCTCGAACCCCGGATGGCAAGCGACTTGCGCGGGGTGGAGGTGGTGCGGACGGCAGAGCCGTTTTTGCCAAAGCCGGGTGGATCGGGAGCGGCGGGAAAAAGGCGGCGGGTGCTGCCCGTTTGGATCAAGAGGTGGATGCAGAGCACCGTGTTTTTTCCTGATAAGTACCGGTCTTGGATTCGAGCGGGCCGGGCGACGGTGCCGCAGCTGCAAGCGTTGTATCCGGAAATTCGGGTCGTGGTGGCAACGGGGTATCCGTGGAGTTCGTTCCTGCTGGCGGAGCAGGTTGCGGCGGCGCTGAGGGTGCCGTTTGTCTGTGACTTGCGCGATGCGTGGACGCTCAATCCGTCGAAGGTTTGGAACACGACGCGCCACCGCCGGCAGGAGGAGCGCGTGCTGCAGGCGGCGTCCGCGGTGATTTTGGCGACGGAGAGCATGCGGTTGGAGTACGTGTCGCAGTATCCGTATCTGGCGCGGAAGTTTCACGTGATCCGCAACGGGTACGACCCGGAAGATCGTGAGGAAGCGGCGTTGTTGCGCCGGATGCTACGGGAGGGAGCCGGTGATTCGGAACCGCGAAAGTTGCGGGTGGTGTACACGGGTACTTTTAACGGCCATGACGTGCCGCCTGCTGACAATCAGCAGAGCCCGTATTATTTTCTCCTCGCGTTGCAACAGCTGAAGCAAAACGTCCCCGACTTGGCAACTCGTCTGGAAGTGATCTTGGCGGGACGGGTGCCGTTTGGCGAGTTGGTTCAGGAGATGGGGCTGTCGGATATCGTGCAGATGCCGGGGCATGTCGGGGTCGAGGACACGTTGGAGTTGCAAGCGGGGGCCGATCTGTTGCTGTTGTTTGTCGGAGCGGCCAACCGCCATGTGTTGACGGGCAAGGTGTTTGAGTACATGGCGACAGGCAACCCGATCTTGGCGATGATCCCGAGGGAGACCGAGTTGGAGAAACTGTTGCACCGGTACGGTCCCGCATGGGTGACCGGAACGAACGATGTCGTGCAGATTGCCGATCACTTGCAAGGATTGTTGGAGGAGAAGCAAGTTAGCGGGACGCCGGATTGGGCATTTGTCGACGGATTTTCCCGCGCTGTGCAGACGACCCGATTGGCGGCTCTGCTGGAAGAGGTGAGCACCGGGCATGAAACCGCGCGGGTTTAGCACGACGGCAGCCAAGCTTTTTTTCTGGTATGCGTCGTTGCATTACAGTTATGTGTGGCTCTTGAACTTCAACCCGCACCAAGTGGAGTATCCGGGCTTCGGAGGCGTGTATCTGTATCTGATCTTAAAAAACGCGGTCTGGTTGGGGGTGCTTGCCCTCCTGGCGGTGCGGTCTGATCCGGAGCGCAAAACGCTGGTGATCCGCGGCTTGGTGCCCCGAGGTCATCTGATGTTGCTGTTCGTCACAGGGATGCTGTTGTTGCTGATCTCGTTTTGGAAGCAACCCACCGAAGTCTTCATCGACATGATCGACTTGCTCGGCTTCAGTTTCGCGACGGTGTTGGCGGAATTCGTGTTGCGTGACGAAGCAGACTTGCCTTCGTATACGCGGCTGATCCGCTGGATTGCGTGGGTCGTGCTGGGAATCGGGTTGTATCAAAAAGCGATCGGGTTCGTCGGGCCGCACTTCGGCCGGATCATCTCGACGCTTGGCGGGCCGGAACTGTTGAGTTTGTTCAGCATTTTCTTGCTCGGCCAGTTCCTGTGGCAACTGCGCCATCCGACCAAGGGGATGGATGTCGTCTGGTCGCTCGCGGGGATCGTGTGGGTCGGGTTGATTCAGCTATATACCGTGACCGTCGCCGGGCAGGTGGCGATGGTGGTCTATCTGCTGGTCTGTGCGGCGGTGCTCGGAGGCCGGGCGCTCTGGTTGGCGGGCTTGGGGTTGACCGGGCTGATGATCGCGGCTTGGCAGTCGGAATTGTTTCAAGAGACGTTGTACAAATTGCAAAAGCTGAGCGGGGACACGGCAGATATCGGACGGTTGGCGGAGCACCGGATGTTCTGGGACTTTTTCGTCAAGAAATCAACGTGGATCGAGTGGCTGTTCGGAGCGGAGCACGGGCTGATGAAGTTTGAGAATCAGTTCTATTTCTTGGCTTATAACTACGGGGTGCCTGTGTTGGTGGCATTTCTGCTGTTGCTGTGGAACGCCCTGCTTGCCGGATGGAGAGCTTGGCGGGCCGTGTCGGTGCAGGGGGAGCGAAAGCATGCGGATCTGGCGTTTGTGAATCTGGCGTACTTCGTGATCGTGTTGCTCGTCTCCAACATTACGCCGTATCTGACATCGTTTCCGGTGAATGTGTTTGCGTGGTTTGGACTCGGCGCTGCGTTGCAGGTCAGGACGTGGAAACGGCCGGGTCGGGATCGGGGGGAATCTGCGTGCGGGTGGTGATCGTGAAGTTTGGCGCGATTGGCGATATGGTGTTTGCCACGCCGTTGGTGCGGGAAGTGTGTGCGTTTGCTTCGTATGTCGGCGTGATGACGCTGCCGTGGTCGCGGGAGGTGTTGGCGCATCATCCGGGCGTTGATCGGTTGCATTTGTTCGACCCGTGGCGGGTGCGCGGATGGCAACGGGTGCGCATGGCGCGGGAGATCGTGCGGGACTTGCGCAAGGAGCGCTATGATTTGGCGTTGATCCTCCATCGGTCGCCGCTGGCCCCGCTGCTGACGCTTGGCGCGGGAATCCGGCAGCGGGTCGGGTTTCGGCAAAAAGGGAGCCGGGTTTTGTTGACGGAGACGGTGGCGTTTGATCCGGAGCAACATGAGGTGTTGCGGAATTTGAGTGTGTTGGAGGCACTGGGGCGACCCCTTTCGGAGCGGCCGCGAACGGAGATGTTTTTGCCGGAGGACGTGCGGGTGCAGACCTTCTGGGAAGGGGAGGAGCAGCATCCGGTGATCGGGCTGTTCCCCGGCGGGGGGGTCAATCCCGGCATGACGTTTGCGTATAAGCGGTGGCCGGTGGAGAAGTTTGCAACGCTTGCGGCGGAGTTGCAAAACGCGGGGTATCGCGTTGCGATTTTCGGCGGGCGTGACGATGAGGATCTCTGTCAGGCGGTGCAGGACGCGCTGGGAGGAACCGGCTTGTGGGGAGTCGGGCGGACGCTCACGGAGTTCGCCGTGCTGGTGTCGCGTTGTCAGGTGTTCGTCGGCGGCGACACGGGGCCGTTGCATATCGCGGCGGCCGTGGGGACGCCGACCGTGGCTCTGTTTGGCCCGACCGACCCTCGGCTGGTGGCACCGCTTGGGGAGAAGCACCGTGTGGTAAAAGTTGACGTGCCCTGCAGTCCGTGCTACCTGCACGGCAAGCCGGAGGACTGCCGGTTTGAACACCGCTGCATGAGAAGTCTGGAGATCCGGCAGGTGTTGGCAGAGATCGAGAATCTCTCTTGAACGCGGGGTGAGGGTGATGGGCCGCAAAGAATGGATGAAATCGATGGAGCGCCTGATCGGTCGAACGGGAGTGAGGATCGCCGCGAGACGGTTCGTGTTTCGGGAACGGGAGCAGGTTCAGGTTCAGGTCCATAGAGTCTTGGTGATTCTCCTCGCCGCCATGGGAGATGCGGTGAACGCCCTCCCGATGCTTCGCCGGTTGAGGGAGTCTCTTCCCCATGCCCGCATTGAGATGTTGACCGGGCCGCGGGCATTGCCGATCTTGGAAAGCTCGCCCGACTTGGACGAAATCCTGACGGTCGACATCTACGGAGCGCCGCAAAAAGCGCTGTTGCGCATGCGTCAGTTAATAAAGGAAGTCAACGCACGGAACTATGACCTGGTGATCGACACCGAGCAATATTCGGCTCTGACGGGCTTGGTCACGTTGCTCAGCGGGGCGCCCAAGCGAGTTGGTTTTTCCACACCGGGCAAGCAAGTCGACGAAGCCTACACCGACCTCGTGCGCTATGAGGAGCGGCGGCACGAGTCGCATTGCTATCTGGATTTGCTGACCCCGCTGTTCGGGGCGGCTCCCGATCCCGAGCGACTGGTCGCCGTGACGGTGTCGAAACAAGAGCAGTTGCGGGCAGATGCGCTTTTGCAAGAATTGGGGTATGAGGGCGGGCTGTTGGTGGCGGTGCATCCGCTGTCAGGTTCGACGGCGACCGGTCGCAGATGGCCCCTTGCGCAGTTTGTGCACCTGTGCCGCCTGCTCGCCGACACGCACGGGGCCCATCTGCTCTTGGTCGGTTCGCCGGAGGAGCGGGAGACCCTGCAACAGATGCAACAGGAGATCGGCGAGCGGGCGATGGTGGCGGCGGGCTCCACGACGATTCGGGAACTGGCGGCGTTGTTGTCGCGTGTCGATGCTTTTGTCGGCAATGATTCCGGCCCGATGCATCTGGCCGCCGCGATGGGCGTGCGAACGGTGGGGCTGTACGGCCCCAACACGCCGGTCAAATGGGGACCGCTTGGGCAAGGGAACCGAGCGGTTTCCGCCGATTTGTCTTGTTCTCCTTGCATCAACGTCGCACGCGGACAGTTCAAAACGTGCTCGAATCCGATCTGTATGACATCGATTCAGCCTGCGCAAGTGGTGGCGGCACTCGATCTGGACAACATCAACCATTGGGGGGAATTGGTTTGATGAAAAGTAAAATCGCACGGGCGCTGCAAGAAAGTGCGCTGGCGAAACAGGCAACGGCGGATATCTTGGAAGACAGCATCTGGCGGGCGGCGGAGCAGATGGCCCAGTCGTTGCGAGAGGGTGGGAAGTTGCTTTTTTGCGGGAACGGGGGAAGTGCGGCGGATGCGCAACATTTGGCGGCGGAGTTCGTGGTGCGGTTTACGTATGACCGGCGTCCGTTGGCCGCGATGTCGTTGACGACGGATACTTCGATTTTGACGGCGGCGGGCAATGACTATTCGTTTGCCCAGATTTTTTCGCGGCAAGTGCGGGCCTTGGGGGGGCCGGGAGATGTGTTGGTCGCAATCTCGACGAGCGGCAATTCGGACAATGTCGTGGAGGCCGCCCATGCGGCGAAGGAACTGGGCATGACGGTCATTTCGCTGACGGGCGTGCCGGGCGGAAGGTTGGCGGAAGTCAGCGACGTGCTGTTGAACGTCCCGAGTTCCGTGACGGCACGGATTCAAGAGATTCACATCACCATCGGCCACATCTGGTGCGACTTGGTGCAGGAGATGCTGGGTCTGGAGGAGGACGCTCGCGATGGTCGCGGTTGATTCGTTTTTTTCCACGCTGTCCCGTTGGCGGGTGTTGGTGATCGGGGATCTCATGCTGGACCGCTACCTGTGGGGGAGGGCGACACGCCTGTCTCCCGAAGCGCCGGTGCCGGTCGTGGAAGTCTTGCGCGAGTCGTATGTGGCGGGGGGCGCAGGTGCGGTTGATCGGCGTGATTGGAGAAGACACGGCGGGAGAGGACTTGCGCAGGTCAATCCGGCGGTTTGACGTGAGCCCCGATCTGTTGGTTTCGATCGCAGACCGCCCGACCACGCAAAAAACACGGGTCATGGCGTCCAATCAGCAGATGCTGAGAATCGACCATGAGGAATGGTCGGCGGTGCCGGAATGGACAGAAGAGCAAGTGTTGGAGCGGGTCGCCCGCGAGTTGCCGGATACGGATGCCGTCATCCTGTCCGATTATCGAAAAGGGATGCTGTCCGGCACGCTCCCGACCCGCATCCTCCAACTGGCGCGGCAGGCGAATCTCCCGGTGATCACCGACTCGAAAGCCCGTCGGTACGCACCGTTTCAAGGCAGCCTCATCACGCCGAACCGCATGGAAGCAGAATTGGCAACCGGGCTCTCGATTCACGACGCGGCGTCTCTGGCGAAGGCAGGAGCGCTGTTGCGAGACCAAACGGGCAGGGAAATGCCGGTTTTGATTACGCTTGGCAGTGAGGGAATCGCGCTGTTTGACGGGCAGGAGGACGGGAAACCGGAGATCATTCCGGCGATCTCGACCAGCGTGTACGATGTGACCGGAGCCGGAGACACCGTGGTCAGCACGCTGGCGTTGGCGCTGGCGTCGGGGTGGCCGGTTCGGGAGAGCGTCATTCTCGCCAACTATGCCGCCGCCGTAGTCGTGCGGGAGGCGGGAACTGCCGTCTGCACGCCGGAGAAGTTGCAGGCGATGATCGAAGAGTCCCGTGAAGTCTGGGACATCTTCGTCACGGCCCGCCAAGGGAGGGTCTGAAGCGATGGCAGGCTTGGAACTTGCCCCAAAAATCATGTCCTTTGCAGACGCGGCCTCGTACGTACAAGAAGCAAAGCGTTCCGGCAGCAAAGTCGTGCTTACCAACGGATGCTTCGATCTCCTGCACCGCGGGCACGTCGAATACTTGGAATTCGCCCGCCAACAAGGGGATGTTCTGCTCGTCGCCGTGAACAGCGATGAATCCGTGCGTCAACTCAAAGGCGGCAATCGTCCGGTCAACTGCGCGGAAGACCGCATGTGGGTGCTCGCCGCGCTGAGCTCTGTCTCCTGCGTCGTGCCGTTTGAAACGCTCACTCCGGAGCCGCTGGTCGCTCTCTTGCAACCGGATGTGTATGTAAAAGGCGGCGACTATGAGTTGGAACAACTGCCGGAGAGCAAAATCGTCGCCTCCTATGGAGGTCAAGTTGTGCTGGCCCGGTTCGTGCCGGGCTATTCCACGACGAAGATCTTGCAACGCGCGCAACAGAACGAGGTGGTGTCCTGATCCGGCGGGCGGTGTTTCTGGATCGCGACGGAACGGTGATTCCCGACCTGCACTATCTCAAAGACCCATGCCGCGTCGAGCTGTTGCCCGGAGCGGCGGAAGGCTTGCAGGTGATGCAGGACCTTGGGTTTGAGCTGTTTTTGGTCACCAACCAGTCCGGCGTGGCACGGGGGTACCTGACTGCGGAGGACGTGCAGGCGGTCAACGATGCCGTGGGGCAGCGCTTGGCGGAGCAGGGTATTTTTTTGCGGGATGTTCGGGTTTGTCCGCATTGGGAGGAAGGATGTGCGTGCCGGAAGCCGGAGCCGGGGATGCTGTTGGACTTGGCGGCGGCGCACGGGTTGGAGTTGTCCCAATCGGTGATGGTCGGGGACAAGTGGAGCGACGTGGAAGCGGGCAAGGCGGCCGGCGCGGCCGTGTCTGTTCGATTGGCTCCCGACGACGTGGAAGGCGGGCAGGAAAACGGAGTTCTCGTGCTGCCTGATTTGCTGGCGGTCGCGCTGTGGTTGCAAGAGCGCTTTCCTTCCCTCGTGCTTTGAAAAAAATCGCCCTTGCCCCATGCGTTGATGCCAAGGGGGCAGGGGCGATTATCAGTTGAAGTCTTCGGCGACAAGTTGTGCGATCGCGTCCATGTCGGGGTTCCAGTAGTACAGCTCTTGTTGGAGCAGCGGGTCTTGGGCGGTGAAGTTGTGACCGGGGAGAGAGCGGTGGGTGAACGAATTGTCGATCATGTCTTTGAACATCCACGCCAGCGAGAGCAGATCGCTGTCTTGGATGTTGGTGT
This sequence comes from Tumebacillus flagellatus, assembly GCF_000714935.1. GTDB lineage: Bacteria > Bacillota > Bacilli > Tumebacillales > Tumebacillaceae > Tumebacillus > Tumebacillus flagellatus. The sequence continues at coordinate 4,806 of NZ_JMIR01000050.1, read as the reverse complement.
CCAGCAGGTTTTGGTTTTGGTGCAGGGAGAGGAGCCGTTCGGGCAAATAGTTGAGCTGATCGGGTTGGAGGAGTTTTTGCACGAGAGCTTTCAAGAGAACGGCTTGGTGCTCTTGCCGCCCGAAGTCGCCGTTGGGAAGCGAGTAGCGTTCGCGCACAAACCGCAACGCCAGATCGCCGTCGAAGTGTTGAGTACCTGCGGGAATCGTCCGGCGCTGATCGGTCAGAATGAGCGGGTCCTCCAAATGTACGTCCAGACCGCCGACTTGGTCGATCAGGTTTTGAAAACCGGTGAAGTTCGTTTTGACGTAGTAGTGGATCGGGACTTGAAACAGGTTGCTGACCGCTTGCAGGGCCATCCGGGTGCCTTCCGCTTCTCCGCCGTTGAGTTCGCCGACCACATGCGCATGGTTGATTTTCGTCCAGCCGACACCGGGCAAGTTGACCCGGGTGTCGCGGGGGATCGAGACGATATGCACCGTTCGCTTCGCCGGATCGACATGAGCGAGCATGATCACGTCGGTACGGGAGATCGTCGCTTCGGCGGAATCGAGGCCGAGGAGCAAGACGTTGAAAGCGGAGGGGGTCACGGTATTGGTGTCGGAGGGTTGCGGGAGGGAGGCCGTTTGCGGCGGCTTGGCGGCGGGCGTCTGCGGGGCAGGTGTCTGGACGGCGGGCCGTGCCAGCACGGGAACGTCTCCTGCTTGAAAGTGACGTCCGGGATCGAGTGCCCGATACGTCCAAACGATGGCGATCAGCGCTGCGACGACGAGGAGACCGAGTGTCCACAGAAGGCGTTTTCGTTTTTTTAGGTTCGAATGAAGCCGGGTTTGTTTCATGTGCCCACTCCTTTTTACATACTTACTCGCAAGAAACCTATTCTGGGCATGAACGAAAGATGTTCGAATAAGGTGTTAGAAGTCGAAAGAGAGAGGCAGGACTTCATCTCGGGATAAGGGTGATTACACATGAGGGGTCTGGGGTGGATTGGAGTCGACGGGGTCGTACTGTTTGTACTCGTCAAAGATGTGCTGGACATGGACGTTGCGTTGGCGTTTCTGATCGGGGTTTGGTGGATGTTGGCGTATCTGTTGAACCTGTATCAGTCCTTGGGGCAAAAAACGATCTTTGAGCTGACGGTCGGTGTGGGGACAACGGCTGTGTTGCACGGGGTATTGTGGTGTTTGTTCGCAAGTTTGGACGGAATTTCGGCTGGCACGGTCGGTTTGCTATTGGTCGGGCACGCGCTGCTGCAACTGGCTTTGAAAATAGGCAGCTGGCTGCTCGTGCGATGGTGGCAAGATGCCGAGCGGGCCGTCGTGATCGCGGGGGACGCGGCAGAAGGGCAAGCGATGTATGAGCAAATTCGATCCGACCTGCGCCGCAAAATCGCCGACGTACAGGTGTTGGTGGTGCCGCAAGACAGTGCCGCTTTTCTCAGAGAACCGTATCAGATTCTCTACGTCGGGAAAAAAGTTCCGTGGCCGCTTCAACAAGAGTTTGCCGAACGGGCGATCTTGGCGGGCAAAGAAGTGCAACGGGTCCCGCATCCGCACGACCTGGCCGCAACGGGTTGGCGGGTAAGTCGGATGGGCGAGTGGATGACGGTCCAGAGCGTGCCGCCTTCCGCGCAGGCGTTGCGGAACTTTTGGAAGCGCGGGTTTGATTTGGCGGGGGCGGCGCTGATGTTGCTGGTGTTCTCGCCGATGATGCTTGCGTGCCTGATCTTGATCCCGCTTACGTCAAGCGGGCCGGCGATCTACGCCCAGCAGCGCGTCGGCTTGCTGGGCCGCGAGTACCCGATCTACAAGTTTCGCACAATGGTTTTCGATGCGGAAAAAAGCACGGGGCCCGTGCTGGCTCAAACCCGCGACCCGCGCATCACGCCGATCGGCCGAATCCTGCGTTCGACGCGCTTGGATGAACTGCCGCAATTGATCAACATCCTCAAAGGCGAGATGAGCTTGATCGGCCCGCGCCCGGAACGTCCGGAGTTTGTGAAACAGTACGAGGTGACGATCCCCGGCTATCCGTTGCGCCATTTGGTGCGGCCGGGGTTGAGCGGCTATGCGCAGTTGATGGGCGGCTATGCGACCGACACGGAAGAGAAATTGCGCTGCGACTTGTGGTATGTCAATCACTATTCGCTGTGGCTGGATCTGAAAATCTTGTTGCAGACCGTGTATGTCGTCTCCCGTCCGGCACGAGCAGAAGGGGTCAAAGAGGCGCACGGTCCCAAATCGGCGATGGGAGTCAAGGATTTGTGAAGGAGGACAGCCGATGAGAACCGCGATGATGCAATGGATGAACAACAAGTTGCCGAAAAGCCGTTTCGCCCGCAATGTCGGGATGCTCGCCAGCGGAACCGTCCTCTCGCAAGGGTTGCTCGTTCTGATCGCTCCTTTGTTGACGCGTTTGTACACGCCGGAGGAGTTTGGACTGCTGGCGGTGTATACGTCGATTTTGTCTCTCGTGCTGGTGGTGGCGTCGTGGTTGTATGAATTGGCGATTCCCTTGCCGGACGATGAGCAGGATGCGGCCGATCTGCTGGGATTGTGTCTCTTGCTCGTCTTGGTCATGACCGCTTTCACGGCAGTCGGGCTGGGGGGGTCGGACAACGGCTTGTGAGGTTGGAAAAAGCGCCGAATCTCGCTCCGTATCTATGGTTGTTGCCGCTGTCATTGCTTGGAGCCGGGGTGTATCAAGTGCTGAATCAATGGGCGATCCGAAGAGAGGCATTTTTTCTCATTTCAAGAACGCGGGTGACGCAGAGTGTGGGGGCGGCGATTGTGCAGGTCGGCCTCGGCGGGATGACGGGGCCGATGGGTCTGTTGGTGGGCGATGCTGCCAGCCGGATGCTTGGAAGCGGGACGTTGATGAAGCGTGCTTGGCGAGAGAGCGGGGATTCGATCAAACGAGCTTCTTGGAAGGGCATGTGGAAGCAGGCGTTACGGTATCGGCGGTTTCCGTTGCTTTCGACATGGCCGACTCTGTTGAACGGGGTGTTGCTGCAGATTCCTTTTTTGCTGTTGACGGCATCGTTTGGAGCGCACGTTGTCGGGTTGTATTCGTTGGCTCAGCGCGTGTTGGGAATGCCGGTCGGGCTGATCGGCGGGGCTGTTTCGCAGGTTTATATGGCGGAGGCCGCCCGGTTGGCGCAACAGGAACCGGAGAAGGTGCCGCCTCTTTTTTGGAAGACCGTGAAGCATTTGGCGTTGATCGGGTTGCCGATTTTGGTGCTGATGGCCGTGATCGCACCGTGGGGATTCGGCTTCGTGTTCGGTTCGGACTGGGGGGAGTCGGGCGAATATGTTCGGATGATGAGCTTGATGTTCTACTTGCAGTTTCTCTCGATTCCGATTGGGAACAATTTGGTCGTGTTTGAACGGCAAGACTTGCATCTGCTGCGTGAAGTGGTACGGATCGTGATGACGGCGGCTGTTGTGGGGATCGCTGTTTTTGAAGAATTACGCCCTCTGACGACGGTTGCGCTGCTGTCCGCTTCCGGGATGGCCGGGTATCTGTTGCATGCGTTTTTGTCATGGTGGGCGATGAAGCGAGGGATTGCGGCGATGATCGCAGGGGACGTACAGGCGGAGCGGGACGTCATTCAAGAACCGTTGTTCTTGCCGGGGTGGTTGGAGTTCAACCGGATCAAATGGAACGTTTCGCCGCTGCATGTGCATTTTGAAACGAAACAGGACGAACTGCCAAGGCTGGATGCGGTGCTGTATCTCAATCGTGAGGGCAGGATCGTGCGGCCTCCGCTCAACCCGTACTTGGCGTTGCATTTTCAGTCCACGAACACGTCCCATGCGTTTCGGATTACGAGTCAGTGGAACAAAGTCGTCCCGGCTTTTGTTGAGAAGATGCGGACGTTGGGGCTGGGGACACCGCTTTTTATGACACCGGATGTGGAAGATGTGCGGCCGTGGCAATGGGCGGGGTTTCAAACGAGCGTACGGTATACGTATCATCTGGACCTGCCGTACGATTTGCAAAAAGCGGACACAGGCGTCCGCAACCGGATCAAAAAGGCGGCGAGACTCGGCTATTTCTGCAAGAGGACCACGTCGACCGCCGAAGTCTGGGAATGCTTGAAGGCGACGGAGGAACGGCAAGGGTTTGAACATCAACTGACGGTGGATGATCTTGAGATGGCGCGGCGGTGTATGGGGGATGACCATCTGTTGGGGTACGTGTGCTGCTCGCCGGAAGGGGTTCCTGTTTCGTCCGCTTATGTGCTTCATGCGCCGGGAGGTGTGGCGATTGGCTGGTTGGCGGGGGCGAAGAAGGAGCATTTGAACGCGGGAGCCGTGCAGTTGTTGGATCTGTTTATTTTTGAGGACTTGGAGAGGTGCGGGGCCGCGGGGGTCGATCTCGTAGGCGCGAATATTCCAAGTGTGGCGCAGGCGAAATCTTATTGGGGAGGGAAGTTGGTTCCGTACTTTGTGATTGAACAGCCGGGCGGGCGGGCGTTCTTGCAAGGGGTTCGCAATTGGCTGCGGTGGATGAACGGGAAGTCGAGGTAAAGGAAAGAATGGGAGAAAAGACTCGTTTGCAGACGTGCGAACGGGTCTTTTTGTTTGAGTTTGTTTGAGGAGAGAGATGGTGTAAAGGATTGGGACATGATAAGATAGTCCCTGTCGCCGCAAGAGACGCGGTGAGCAAAAAAGTAGAGATTGGCAGTTGACTTCTGGTCGAGTGTCATGTTATATTAGCAAACGTCGCCGCTGAGCGACAATGATTGATCCTTGAAAACTAAACGAGTGATAGATGAAGATCGATTCGAGCCAGAAGCTCTTCG
>NZ_JMIR01000049.1 GCF_000714935.1 Tumebacillus flagellatus | reverse complement strand
CAAGAAAACCTGCGTAGACTGCATGATCGACGCTGAGATCGCCGCACGCAAGCAATCCGCCACCGGACCCGGCAAACCGCCTTGCTTGCGCGGAGAGAGGTGCGAGTGGGCACGGGACAACGGAGGCGGGAAGATTTCCTGTCTGCGTGTGGCGGGGTGTGTGAAGCAATAGAAGACGCCATCAAGGCGTGGAGGTGAGGTGATGACACATGGACCGCGAGGAGATCCGCAAGGAGTATGAGACGACCGACATCAAGCCCAAGGCGCTCGCCGCCAAACACCAGATCAGCGAGAACACGCTCAAGAGCTGGATGAAGCGAGACGCTCAGCGAGGCGACAAATGGACGAAGCGAGAGGGTGCACCCGCAGATACAAAGGGTGCACCCTCGTTCGTTGAGAAGGTGCACACTACGCGAAGCGCTCCGGCACCGCCGACGGATGAGGAAGCCGAGCGCGAGACGGGCGGACTGACACCGAAGCAACAGCGATTCGTTGATGAGTACCTGCTGGACCTCAACGCTACGCAAGCCGCCGTCCGTGCCGGGTATAGTGTCAAGACTGCCGAACAGCAGGGCTACCAACTGCTTCAGAAACCTTCAGTCCGTGAGGCAGTAGACCGCGCGCTCGCCGCCCGATCCGCACGCGTCCAAATCGATGCCGATTGGGTATTGCTGCGGCTCATTAAGCTGGCCGACTTTGACCTCCGCGACTTCGCTTGGCTCGAAACCGTCACGGTGCAGGCGAAGCAGAAGGACGGCTCAGTGGTCGAATATCAGGTGCAGGAAGTTAGGTTCAACGAGAACTTCGACGGCAAGATCGCAGGCGCACTCTCGAAGGGCAAGGACGGTCTGAAAATGGAGTTGCCCGACCGTGTGCAAGTCTTGAAGCTGATCGGTCAGCACCTTGGGATGTTCAAGGAAAAGGTGGAAGCTACCGTGGAGCATTCAGGCACAATCGACCACAACCACCAATACGACTTGTCAAACCTGACGGATGAGGAGCTGATGCAACTTGAGCAACTTACCGGCAAGGTTGCCCAGCACCGAAGCCATTGAACAGGAGTGGGCGCGGCGGAGGTTGCCCCGCTTCCTTGCCTACGAGAGCGCCGGCAACTGGAAAACGGCGCGACACCTTGAACTACTCTGCACGAAACTGGAGGCGGTCGAGAGGGGCGATATCAGGCGTCTCATGATTTTCATGCCGCCCCGACACGGGAAGTCTGAGGTTACCTCCAAGAAGTTTCCGGCGTGGTATCTGGGAAGGAACCCGGACAAAGAGGTCATCATCTCCTCCTACTCCGCCGATCTGGCGTACGACTTTTCGCGCATCTCCCGCGACACCCTCGCAGAGTGGGGTCCGAAACTCTGGGAAGTCGACGTCGCCGAAGGGAACGAGGGCGTCAAGGCGTGGGGCATCGAGGGGACGCGCGGCGGCCTCAAAGCCGCAGGTGTAGGCGGCCCACTGACCGGTCGCGGCGCACACGTGGCGATCATAGACGACCCGATCAAGAACTGGGAGGAAGCGCAGTCGAAGGTCATCCGCGACAAGGTGTTCGAGTGGTACCGCTCAGTCCTGCGTACGCGTCTTGCTCCGGGCGGGGCGGTCGTACTGGTTCTGACCCGCTGGCATGAGGACGATCTCGCCGGACGTCTCCTCAAGATGGCAGAGAGCGGAGAGGGCGAGGAGTGGGAAGTGATCTCGCTCCCCGCGATCGCAGAGGAGAACGACGCGCTGGGGAGAGAGGTTGATCAGCCCCTCTGGCCGGAACGGTTCCCGCCGGAGGAGTACGCGCAGATGAAGAAAGCCGTCGGCTCACACATTTGGGTAGCGCTCTATCAGCAGCGGCCATCACCGGCAGATGGGTCGATCCTGAAGCGTGGGTGGTGGAAGTTCTACAAAGCGCCTCCAGCGAGGTTTGAAGAGGTCGTGCAATCGTGGGACTGCACCTTCAAGGACTCCGACAGCTCCGACTATGTAGTGGGGCAGGTCTGGGGGAAGGTTGGGGCGGATAAGTATCTTCTCGACCAAGTAAGGGCGCGCATGAGTTTCCCTGAAACGCTGAACGCGATTCGCAGTCTGACCGCCAAGTGGCCCGCCGCGCGCGCAAAGCTCGTCGAGGACAAGGCGAACGGACCGGCGATCATCGCGACGCTGAGCCGTGAGATTCCTGGCATCATAGCGGTGAATCCTGATGGCGGAAAAGTTGTGCGCGCTTCGGCTGTTTCGCCGGACATCGAGGCAGGCAATGTGTTCCTACCTGATCCTACTACGGCTCCTTGGGTGCACGATTTCATCGAAGAGTGCGCGGCATTCCCGAACGGCGCGCACGATGACCAAGTGGACGCGATGTCGCAGGCTTTGAACCGACTGAGTGGTAAGCGCAAAGTGGCAGCACACGGCGTAGTTGTCGGCAAATCTGCGGCTGCCGAAATCCAGTGGTAGGAGGTGAGAGGGTGGAAGAAGAGCTCAAGTATCTTGAACTGCTGATCGAGGCACAAAAGGTTGATCCTCATAGTGCGAACACAACTCAACGAATTGAAAATATTTGCGCCTGCCTCGATCGGCACTATGGTTTGCCGGATATCGTTGTCGAGTAATGGTTTTTGAACAACTAGCATTCGCCTGAAAGGGGGTGAAACCTTGGTAGCTCCAAGCAAAGTCGTCGGCCAGATCGGTAACTCGTTGTGGACGACGTTCTTCCTGTTCGACAACGCCGTCGCCAACCCGGACTCCGCGCTGATCACAGACTTCGAACGCATGTATGAGACAGACGAGACCGTCGCGGCGGCCATTGATTTCATGATTCTCGCGGTGCTGAACAAACTCGACCGTTACGTCAACGAATCGGACCCGACGTTGCAAGAGTTTGTAAACGATGCGCTGAATGGGATGCGTGGCTCTTTGCTCGAAGCGTGTGCAGGAATCCTGACAGCGATATGGGCAGGGTACAGCGGAACGGAAATCGTCTGGAAGGCGTCTACGTGGAAGGGCTCCGCGCGGATCATGTTGGACAAGCTCGTGACCTATCACCCGCGATCCGTCATGTTCAACCTCGACCGACAGACAGGAGAGCTGGCGGATGAGCCGATCACACAATGGCGATGGTTCGACGGAAGCTATGTCAAAATCCCGCGCCACAAAAGCATCGTGTTCACGCACGGCAATGGTACGTTCGGCAATCCCTACGGGCGGTCACAGCTCAAACGCGGCCGAAAGAACTGGCTCCTGAAAGACCCGGTGCTCAAGATGTGGGTGAACGGCGTGGATAAGTACGGTACGCCGCTCGTCGCCGCCATGGTGCCAGATGGAGAGATTCGCGACCCGGAAAACCCCGGAACGGAGGATGCGCCGAACTACATCTCCAATGTTGCGTATATGTCCCGCCTGTTGAACAACATCCAAAACGGGACGGGGCTGGCAATGTCAACGGGCACCGGCGACGAAAAGAGCGACATCAAGTTCCATGGCGCGGGCGCTGGCCTTGGTGATGCGTTTGAGCGGCTGATCATGTATCTGAACAAGATGCTGTTCCGCAGCGTGCTGACGCCGTCGCTACTCTTCGATGAGGGGCAACGCTCCGGCTCTTACGCTTTGGGGCAGTCGCACTTCGACATCTTCACGATGATGAACGGCGGGATCTACCGAAAACTGGTCGAGGTCCTGATCGAACAGCTTGTTCGCCCGTTGATCGAGATGAACTTCGGTCCGCAAAAAGACTATGGAACGTTCCCAGAGCGTGAGATCTCGAACGAAGACATGGATAAATTGGCGAAAATCTTTGCGGCGATGACCGACAAAGGCTACCTCGACCCAGAGCAGGAAGAGCACCTTCACCACGTCCAGTCTAAGCTTGGTTTCCCGCTGACAAAGTCGGAGGACATCGCGGCGAGGCAGGAGAAAGTTGCGAAGGATTACGGGCACTATCTGCGCGAGGATGAAACCAACGACCAACCAAACGATACTCCGGTGACCAAGGAGACAGCATGAAGCGGGCGTTGAAGTTCGTCAAGAACTACCTCGACGGCACGGAAAAAAAGTTGCTGGTGAAGTACAATCGCTGGTTGCAGGTCGTGTTCGCGAGTATCCCCTTTGGAGCAACGGAGCACGAGATCCACCGATGGCACCTGCCGCAAGCCGGTGAACTGTCTCGAACTCTCCGCACGCATGCGATGGACGTTTTTCACGTCGGCCATGCACATGGAAACGCGGAGTGCCAGGAGAAGCGGCGCCGCATGCAGGTGAAGCTCGCCGATCTGCCGACTTTGAACTTTGGAGCGGGTGAGGAATTTTCCCCGACCGATGCAATCAAGGTCCTCAACGATCGGGCACTCGTGCTCGCTGGGAACGTCGAGACCGATATCGTCGCAGCCGTCAAAAAGCTTCTCTTGCAGTATCTCACCGGCATGCCGCGCGCGCAGGTTGAGGAGAGGATCGCGGACCTCCGCAAGTTCAACGAGAACCGCGCCTCGCTGATCGTCACCACAGAGACGACGTACGCCTACAACCGCGCTCGCCTCGTCTCTTACAGGGAGAACAACGTTGACTACGTGCAGTTCAGCGCGATCATGGACTCGCGCACGTCAGAGGTATGCCGGAGCCGCCACGGGTTGGTCATGGCGATGGATGACCCGCGCCTCGGGCAGAACACCCCGCCGCTTCACGGACGTTGCAGAAGCGTCCTGATGCCGCTGTACAGCCGATATGAGCCGAAGGAGATCACGCCGGAGCGTTTGGACTGGGGGGATGTGGCAGCATTGCCGAAGGGATGGAGGACTTAAAAAAGGGGGGTGAAAAAAACATGGCAGCAAATCAAATTCGTCTTTTGCTTGAACAGACGAGAGACGACATGGTAGCAACTGGGCACAAGTACACGCATCTTGTGACGATCGTGGAATTGCCTTCCGGTGCCCGTGAGGTAATCGTCAACACGGATGAATTGCAAAGCAAGATTGAATATCTGCTCAAAACCTACGATGAGGGCATGCGGATGAAAGCCAACAGCGCAATTTCCATTGTGGGTGCTACCGTTGTGTAATTTCCCATGTAGGAGGTGAAGCGCATGCCGCTCAAAATCCCGGCAATGAAGATCGGACGTTGGCAGCACCCGACGTATGGCGTGATCGACATCACCCAGCAAAAGTTAGACGAGGTCAAGCGAAACTTCCTCGAAGGTACCATCGGCCGCCGTGCTTTCATTCGGATCGCGCATGACAAAGACAACGCACCGACGTTCGGCGGTGCACCGGCGGAAGCGTGGATCGATGAGCTGGTGCAGGAAGGAGACATCCTTTTTGCGTTGGCCGAACCGACCGACGGCAAGGTGGTCGAGATGATCAAGACACAGAAGTACCGTTACGCAAGCCCGGAGTACCAGGACAACTACAAAAGCAAGATTGACGGCTCATCGAAAGGCGCGGTGCTTGAAGCAATCGCACTCACGAATGAGCCTTTTTTGACCGGTCTTCCGGAGAACATCATGTTGTCCGACCCGCCGGACACCGTCTATCTCAACTTCAAGGAGGTATCCACCAACATGGAAAAAGTTGATCAACTGCTCGAACAGCAAACCCAAACTAACGGCTTGCTGAAAAAACTGTCTGATGGCATTCACGCCTTCACTTCGTTGTTTGGTGGCGGGCAAAAGCCGGAGCCGACGCCCGCAGCACCGACGCCGACCCCGGCACCGCAACCCGCCCCCGCAGCGCCGACTCTGAACCTCGCGGGGCAAGATGACTTCCAAAAGAAACTTGCCGACATGCAAGCGAAGATCGATGAGGCGAATGCCAACGCGCTCCAAGCGCAATCCGGCCAACGCGTCGCGGAGATCAACAAGAAGCTGAGCGAGTACGTCGCCGCTGGCATCCCGCCGGCGTATATCGACAACGCCCGCAAAATTCTTTTGGGCGAAGACGGGAAGGAGTCGGGCGTGATCAAGCTGGCCGACAACGACTTCACCGCGCGCACCGCTGAGGTGTATGGCATGCTCGACGCGTTCCCGGAGTCGGCGCGGGTCAAGTTGTCGCAGGTGGGGGCTGCGGGCCAGCCGCCGGCAGAAGAACAGCAACGTGCCGAAGAGAGCAAGCGACTCTGCGATCAAGTCATGTCCGACCTCGGCGCAAAGAAGGTTGACGGCAAATACGTCCTGTAGGACGACAAGGAGGAACAACAATCATGGATCAACGCTTCAACTCTCACGTTCCCGGTGCCCAAGGCGAGGAATTTTATGCCGACCGGAAGATTTGCGCGTTCGGCGAGATGCCCCACCACCGCATTCCGGTAACTCTCGCTCCGTTTATCGGCGACCTTCTCTCCGGCACGATCTTGGGTGCTCTCCAAGCCGATGGCCTGATGCGCCCCGTCACGCGCACGACGCTGGCCGCCGCTCCCGCTGCTGATAGTGCAACCGTTACGGTGGCGGCTGGCACCGCAGAAAAATTCCGCTGGTTGACGTATCCGGCGAACGCAACCCTGCACGTGTATTCTGCGAAGCCGGACGGCACCGGGGAACAAGACCTTGGCCCGATCGTCGGTATCACCGGCGACAAGATCACGGTGACGCATGCACCGGATACCGCGCCGGAAGCGGGCGATCTTCTCTACGTCGGTGGCGGGTGCGAGAAAGCTATGCTCGTCCTTGCAGATTCTGTACCCGACGCTGATCGGAACCGTGTCGCCACGGCTTACTACCGTGGTGCATTCGTCGGCAAGATGCTGATCGGTTTCGATAGCCAAGTTGCATGGGACCTGCATGCCCGCGTCATTCCGCGTTGCGACCAAGAATTAATCATCGTATAAAAGGGGGAACTCAAATGTCCGCATCTGCAATCACCTTGGCTTTTCCGTCTACGCAGGACGTAACACACGTCGTCCGCAACACCTACACTGACCCGTCTCGCTTCCGTGGTATGGAGGTTCTGCCGGATGCTGCTGAATTCGTAACCGACATCCAAGTCGACGTCATCGACGGCGTGCGCGGGATCGCTGGTCCTCGTGCGCTCGGTGGTCAGTTCAACCAAGCGGTGCTGACCGGCAACACGCTTCGCAAGTACGCGACCGCCTACTGGGGCGACACGTACGTGATCAACGAGAAGGAGTTGCTTGAAGCACGTCAGGAAGGGACCTACAACCAGCGCGCAGGCTACCTTCGTGTCTTGCGCCGTGCGAATGAGTTGAACATCCGTCTGGACACGCTGGTAGAGTACCTCCGTTGGGCAGCAGTTGTAGACGGAAAGGTTGCTGTAAACAGTGATGCGACGCAGTTCGAGGTCAAGTACGACATCCCGTCTCAAAACGTCATCGAGGATCTCGACATGAGTGACGCGAAGTTCGACGTCGTCGGTTGGATCTCGACGATCCAAGGTAAGTTCCGGGGCACTGGTGCAAAAGCATCAAAAATTTGGTACAACCTCGAAATCGGCCAACAACTCGCACAGAGCACGGTGCTACGCGATCTGCTGAAACGGAGCAACGATGCGACCGCCATGACGCCGGAAAACATGTCGACGATCATGAAGAAATTTTTCCCGTCGCTCGATTTCGAGATGTACGATGAGGGATACAAAGCGGAGAATGGCGAGTACACGCCGTTCATCGCGGCTGACAAGTACGTGGTGATCGGCAAGGGGCACGAAAAGCTCGGGGACTTCTGCTCGACGTTGGCCGTGCAAAACGGCGGGATTGAACAACCGCAACCGGGCAAGTTCTCTCTTATCGAGAACAAAACTGATCAAGATGTGCCGTTCATCAAGGTCACCGTTGGTGTCAACGGCCTGCCGCGACTGCATCATCCGGAGTGGATCATGCGCGGTTCCGTCCTGCTCCCGTCTTCCGCACCGGCATCGGCGTAAGATGACGATGTGGACGTACTGCACACCGGACGACGTCGCCGGTCTTTTCAAACCGATCAAGGAGGACCCAGAGACGTTTGACCCGGATTATCTGTCGGGTTTCATCCGCAAGGCACAAATTCATATCAATGAGCGACTGCGACCGCACTACGTTGTGCCGCTCGTTGAACCGATCCCGGAGGTCATCACGTCCATTTGCGCGGACTTGGCGGCCTCCTTTGTTTTGGAGAACCACTTCTCCGACATCATGTACCGCGAGGATGTACCGCTCGCATCGAACTACCGCCGTCGTGCGCAGTCGGAACTCGATCACGTCATCGAGTTCCAGACTCTTGACGGTCTGCCGGGTATAAGGAAACACGCCCCAGAAGTCCCAGAACAGCGTCGGCGCGTCTTCAGCACTACGCCGAATCCTAGCCCTATGCAGGGTAGGCTTGACGCGTTTGATTCGGCTACGCGGGGGAACACGGTCTCAGGAGGGAGGTGGCCGTACTGAGCGATGGATTTCAAATTATCGTCGACGACGAACGAGTGATGGCCGCGCTCACAGCTTTGCGTGAGAAGACGGGCAATCTACGTCCGCTCATGGGTGGTATTGGCACCGTCATGATCAGGTCTGTGCACCAGAACTTCGAGGCGCAAGGGCGGCCATCTCGGTGGAAGCCACGGAGCGTCAAAACGATGATGTCCTACGAGGAGCAAGCTGTCCAAAGCGCTCGCCGTACGAAAAAGCATCAGACGGCCAAGTCGGCGGCGACCAAATCGAGGATCGAGAGCCAAGCCGTCGAGAAGATGCGCGGCAACTTGATCCTGCAGCGGTCCGGCGCCCTGAAACAATCGGTCATCCTTGGCGATGTCACAAACAACTCAGCGGAAATCGGCTCGTCCTTGACGTATGCGCGAATCCACCAGATCGGCGGCACGATCAAAGCCCACACGGTGCGCGCGCGCCGCAAGCAATCCTTGCTGATCCCGACCCAAAACGGCTACATCTTCCGCAAAGAAGCGCACATCCCGGAGATTAAGATGCCAGCGCGCCCGTATCTGGTCCTCCAGCAACATGATTTGGATGTCATCGCCGCAATGGCGGTTGATTACTTGGCGAGAGGGGTGATTGGATGACGGAAACCGTTTTGGACGCGATCATCGCCGCGCTCCAGTCCTCAGAAGGGCTTGCGGCGATAAAAAATTACCACAAGTTCAAAGGGATGGTTCCGGGCGAACGCCCGACCATCTCTATTGCTTGTGGTTTGATTCGCTTCAAGGAGTACGACAACGAGCAAGATGAGGCGACCATTCCCATTGAAGTTCTGGTCTACCTCAAAGACATAAACCCACTCCGTGGGGAGGAGCTGGTGCGCGCGCTCGCCGACGAGGTACGTTTCGCACTGCTTGAGAACCCGACGCTTGGCGGCAATGTAGATTCCACGGATGTCACGGAAGTTGTGTATGAAACCAACGATCTGGAGAAGACGGAGCGGATGCACTATGCCGTCGTCTCTGCAGAGTCTACTTTTTTCGCTCCGCGACGCAAACCGGGCGAAACTCCGCCGATCCTGCAAAAACTTCTCCTCGACCTCGGCGACGAGGTGGGGGAAGTCGACTATGAAGATGAAGGAGGAACACTCTGATGGCCAATCAACAATACATTGTGCCCCGCGTGGACGTGAACGAGACGCCGCCGGAACCTAACACTTCGGCGGGTGTATCTCTTGGCGTAATAGGCATCGTCGGCACTTTTTCCAAGGGCCCGATCAACACGCCGATCACCTGTTACACCCTGTTTGATGTAAAGCGCCAATTCGGGGATGATGCCCCGAACCTGACCGGCTTCAAATCGGTGCGAGGGGCGTTCAACCAAGAGCCGCGCCCGGAGAAGGTCGTGATTGTGCGTGTTGCCTCCTCTACGGCGAAGACAGCGTCTCTTGACCTGTTAGATGGGCAGACCTCCCCGAAGGCATCCATCACCGTCTCTGCGCTCACCAAGGGCACGGACGGCAATAACATCAGTGTCAAGATTTTGGCGGGCTCTGCAGCAGGAACGTTCGACCTCGTCGTCAGCTACAAACGCTTGCCGCAGGAGACCTTTACCGGGCTTGACCTCGACAACCTCGGCATCTCTTCGTCTTATGTCACGCTGATCAAAGCGGCGGGGGCGACGGACATTCCGGCGCCGCTTGATGACACGCCGCTGGCGGGTGGGGATGATGGGGGCACGACGGCAGATGCCGACTATATCGGCGCGCAAGATACCAATGGTGTCCGCTCTGGTCTCAAGGTTCTGGAGACCGTCAACGTCAACATCGTCCTCTGCGCACAACAGACGTCCAACGCGATTAACCAAGCGCTGATCCAGCACTGCGAACAGATGAATGTCCAGCGCGGCCTCCGTGTGGCCGTGCTCAACGCCAAGAAGTCGGCAACCCCCAGCCAAGCAATCGCTGCGCAAACGTACAGCAGCGGCCGCGCCATTATGGCGTATCCGTGGGTTTACCCGATCGAGGATACCTCCAAGGCGGTTGCGCCGGATGGCTATTATGCCGGAGTTCTCGCAACGCTTCCTGCACATGTATCCCCCTCGGCGCGCAAGGTGCAGGGCATCGCGGCTTTAGAGCGGGTTGTGCCGATGGATGCATACGACCCGGATTTGATCGCCTTGACGATGGCGCGGATCTCGGCATTTGCCCAAGACATCATGTCATCCGAAATCGTCATCTCCAACGGGTTGACCACGTTTTTGTACGCCGATCCGGCGACGCAGAACGACTGGTCACAGACCTGCTACCGCCGCATCTTCGACAAGATCGAGATGGACGTGGCCGCCCGGACGAAGTGGGCAAAGTCGCAACCGATCACTGAAAAAGGGATGTTTCAGCCGCTTCGCGAGCAGATCGACATGATCCTTCGTGACTACCGCGACAAAGGCGAAATTTTTGACTTCCGACCGACGGTCTGTGACGGCACCAACAACACCGCCGATACGATCAAGGCACGGCGAGTTATCACTGGCATCAGTGTGCGGCCTGCGTCGGCGGCGGACTACATCGACCATAACATCAGCCGGTTCTCGGCGTAGAAAGGAGCTGAAACAAGGATGAAACGTCCTGCACAGGGATTTGACGTTGCTGTCGCTGTCACGACGGCAAACGGCCCGGCGCTTGTCGGAGAATTTCAAGAGGTCGAGCTGAATATCAGCCACGAGCCTGAGCGGTACCAACCGCTTAATTCGCGTTCCCCGATGTGGCTGGATGGGGACGTGGAAATGGACGGCACGTTGAAGCGCGGTTTCATTGATGCCGGAAGCCTGCTCGTCTCCCTTTTCGGAACTGATGAAATCGGTCCCGGTACCAGTTTTACCAGCGCGCGCTTTGTGATCACCGCGACCTTCAACGCACCCGACAAGGGACTCATTGGGCGGTACAGCATGCAAGGTTGCATCTTTACGAAACTTGGTATCTCCGCAAGCGGCGGTAAAAAAGTCGTCGACAGCAACTACCAATTCAAAATCGAATCCCTCAAGGAGGCATCATGACAATGACCAATCAAAATGCAAATCAGTTCGGCCCGCTCAAACTCCCGACCGGAAAAATCGTATTCTTCCGTGAACCAACGGGCGGCGATCGCCTTGCAGTTCTGCAAGACACTCCGATCAACGAGGAAAACGTCTACTCGGCCAACGAGTTGGTAGCCATTCGCCTCGCCGCGAAGTGTCTGACGCAAGTAGACGGCGAAGTCCCGACGGACTCCTACAAGTTCATGTTCACAAACTGGTCGGACAAGGACGTTATCTACTACAAAAATGTCTTCAACAAGGTACGTGATACGGTTGAAGCGGGCATGAGCGTCGAAGAGGCCGTTGATTTTTTGCTGGGTCGCTCGGGCTCCGGGACTTCTACTACTGCAACGACGCAAGCGGCGGCGCAATAAGCCCTTCTGAGTGGGAGGCGATGCCAGACTGGAAGCGTCGCCTCTACGCTCGCGGGGCCGTGGAGTACATCGAGTGGAAAAATGAACAAATGCGGCAGTCAAGATGACTGCCGGTTCGCTGAGCGCATGCACGGTCGTGCGTTGAGCGAATCCGGGAAGGGGGTGAGGATTTGTCAAACAAGGATTTTCAAGTGTCAATGAAAATCACCGCGGATAACAAATCGGCGACCAAAAGCATCCAAGAGGTAGAGAAGGACCTTGGCGATCTGAGCAAAGAATCCAAGTCGGCCGCCGGGAACGCTAAAGCTGTTTCCACGGAGTTAGGTAACGTCGGGAAGCAAGCCAAGGATGTCGCGTCCAACACAAAAAACGCCGCGTCCGGCATCGATGCGATTAGCAAAGAGGCGAAGGACGCAGCGGCAAACGCAAAGTTGACGGCGTCAGAATTGGGGAACATCAGCAAGGAGTCACGCGAAGCTGCACAGGAAGCCAAGAAAGCGGCAGAAGGGCTCGGGGCGATCGGGCGTGATGGCGTGCGAGGCTTACGAGAGGCCGCTGAACAAGCCAAGCAGTTGCGGAACAACCTTGGCGATGTAGGTGGAAAGAAGCCTGATCTGAAGTGGTTGGATTCCATGTCAACGGGATTGACCAAGGCGAGCACGATACTCGGCGAAATCGGGACCAAACTGGATGGGTTAAAATTGTCCGGCTTGACCGACATTGCCGCGGGCACTGGGATGGTTGAATCTGTTTTGAAACCAGCCGACAAGGCCGGTGAAATCCAGATGAAAGACATCGAACTTGGCGGTGTTTACGGATTTTCTACGAACAGCGCTGAAATGCAGGAGATGAACCAGCAGGCCAAGGAACTTTCCTCCAAGACACTCTTCTCTACCAAGGATATTCTGGGGATCGACACGGAACTTGCACACGCACAAATCTCCAAAGATAAACTGCAAAAAGTCACCCCGGAGGCAACCTATCTTGCTGAGATTGAGGTGGGAATGGGCAAGTCGTCGTCTGCCGGTCACACCGCTTACAACTTCGCCCGAATGGCTGAAGACGCGGGGATCACAAACGACGAATCAAAGCTTGCGAAGTTTTCTGATTCCATGTACCGGGTCATCAACACGACACACGCGACCTCCGAAAGTTTGGGTGAAACCTTCAAGTACGGGATGCCCGTTGTCAAAAAAATCGGTTGGGACGAAAACGACATGCTACAGGCGTCTGCGATGGCAGCGATCAACGGCATGGAAGGGTCGATGGCTGGGGTCCACATCAAGGACTACGCCCAGCGGATCAATCCGTTCAAGTACTTAGGCTCCGCTTCTGGGCAAAAACAACTTTCCGCAATGGCTGATGCTGGTTTGTTATCTGGGGTCAAAACAGTTACAACCAGTGGCGGAAAGGAAAAAATCGTAGGGTTCGACAATGCCGCTTTGCTTGCGGACAAAGACCACATCAAGCACTACTCAGAAATGATTGACGTCCTCTCTCGGAAGCACGATGAGTTCATCGCAAAAGGCGTGAAGACGCAATATGCGCTGGAGATGACCGATGACGAAATCCAAAAGATGAAAGAGCACGCTCAAGAAATGACGGGGCAGGATTTGACCGGAGGCGAGTTGGAATGGGCTGCGATGATGAATCACATCTTTGGGGAACAAGGGCAGGACTTCGCTTTGATCTCCTCTCACCCGGAGCAATTCGCCAAGCTAAACGGATCTATGGAGCGACAAAAGGACCTGCACTCCCAAATTGATACGATCCGCGAGTCCTATGATGGGCAGAAACACATTTTGCTTTCCAACCTTGAAAACCTCTCTACGGAGATGGGTAACGCAATTATGCCAGAGTTGACCGAATGGATGAAGGAAATGGAGCCGATGGTCTCTTCGGCTACGAAATGGGTTAAGGCAAACGAAGACTTGGTAGTGTCCATTGGGAAAGGAGTCGCAGTTGTTGGAGGATTTACGCTGGCCATGGGAGCAGCAAAACTCGTAATAGGTGGGGTAGGATCAGCCCTTACTCCGTTGCTTAATTTTTCAAAAAACTTCATCGATATCGTTGACAAGCAAATTCTCGGGCCGTTAAAAAAGAATTCTGCAAAAGCAACAGTTGAAGATACGATACAGACCAAAGCGATCAATGCGAATGTCGTCAACGTGTACGGGAAAGCGATCAACGGAGGCGGGGGCTCATCTGGAGTTGGCGTCGATCCTGGAGTTGGTGGAAATGGTAAAGCGTCGAATGGCGGTGCCGCTGAAGTTTCGAAAACTCCTACCCGTACTGCAAGAGCCGTTGAAGCAGCAGGAGATTATGCAAAAGGAGCAGGTACTCGATTTGCAAAAGTAGGCGTGCCGATCGCGATAGTTGCCGGGGCTTACGAATTTGCTACCGCTGAGCCGGACCACAAACTTGAAGCCGGCGCAAAGGCGACTGGTGAAGTCGTCGGTGGATGGGCAGGTGCGGAAGCTGGAGCTGCGATGGGGGCTGGGATCGGAACATTCTTTGCGCCTGGAGTTGGCACGACCATCGGCGCAGCAATCGGTGGTATCATTGGTGGAGCTCTTGGAACGGAAGCTGGTCAACGCGCCTCCAAGGCGTTCATGGATAATTTCGTCGTCCATCCTGAAAACGTACTTGGAAGTGTAAACGTTGGCAATGGCTCCATATGGGACGGCTACGGAGGCAGTGGTGGCTATGCACAAGGGAAGGTGCAAGTCGGCACGCCGCCGCCAGCAACCCGCACACAGTGGAGTTCGTCTGGCACCGGCAGCTTCGGTTTCAACTCCGTGCCTGTGACGGCTAACGCACCTCTGGCATCGATGCAGTCCAGTGTGGTCTACAACGACCATTCCACCATCAACAACAACGGTGGCAACCCATCGGAAGCCGTAAAAGCATGGGAAAACCGCAACTGGGGCGGCAATCTTTCGAGACAGCAGCCTTTGTTTGGGCATTAAGGAGGGATGAACAATGCATGATTTGATCATCGGCGGATTCACCTTCCCGCTGTTGCCGAAGGACTCTCTTGATTTCGATATGAAACGCCGGATCGCGAAACTCGAACCCGCCGGAGCACCAGCCGTCTACCAAGACATGGGGCTAGGAGAGAAAACGCTGGAAATCAACGGCGTCTTCGACGGCGACAATGCGTGGTCTACCTCAGAGGAGATTGAGAGGCTGATGTGGGCAGGCTCGGAACACGATCTTGTCTACGGTCCGATCCGTAAACGTGTCCGGGTGGAATCGTACAAGCCGAAGTTGAAACGGAGCAATCGTGTCTCATATTCCTTGCACCTGATCGTGTGTTTCCCGGAAGAGGAATTCGACAATCTCGCCGGGGATGGGTCTTTGGGCAGCAACACACTCGCGACGACCGCCGGGCTTACCAGCTCCGACGCAGCCGAATCATACACGATCAAGTCCGGCGACACGCTTTGGCAATTGGCTGCCACGAAGTACGGCGACGGCACAAAGTGGGAAGCGATTGCTGAAGCAAACGGCATCACTAACGTGTATGCCTTGCAGATCGGTCAGCAGATAAAACTGCCAAACGTGGCAACGATCAGCAAGCCGGATTACGCCGGGGAATTGGCGGAGATCGCAAAGGGGGCGGCGTAGATGCTCGCACCACGCGCGCACGTTGAGATCGACGGCAAGGCGATCCGCTGGACGGATATCATTGATCTGCACGTCTCGCTGACGCTCTACATGGCAGCGGACACCTTCGAAATCTCGCTCCGAAACGACAAATTGCTTTCGGATTGGCTCCGAAAAAATCAAGAAGTGAGGATTTGGTTGGGATATTCGTCCGATCCGAACCGCGTTCAGAAGTCGGAGTTGACGCACATCTTCACCGGCAAGATCGACGCCGTTGAGCCGGATTTTTCCGACCAGATGACTGTTCGCATCGCGGGGCGCGACTACAGCTCGCTACTGATCGACACGCAGTTCTCGGCGGCGTATGCGGAGCGAACGAGCAGTCAGTTGGCAGAGATGTTGTTCAAAAAACACGGGATCGTCGCAAACGTCACGCCCACCAGCGACATCATCGAGCGAGACGCCTATGATCGCAAGAAAGAGTGGGAGCTGTTGCAGGCGGCCGCCGATCTGGAGGACTTCGTTTGCTACGTCGACAAGAATAAGGCAGGCTACTTTGGGCCGCGCAACCTTGCCGACGATGAAGTGGTTGCCAACTATTACTACAGGCAGGGCATGGCATCGAATGTGGGGTCGGTCAAGTTTATGGATTCCGCAATCGACTGTTACAACAAGGTGACGGTCCGGCATTACACGAAGAAGAAGCTGATCGAAGCTTCGGCGAAGGATGACAAGCTGGTGGAGGAGTTGGGGCAAGAGAAGGAGCGAATCGTGTATTCATCTAAGGCGAAGACGCAGGCCAAAGCGCAGGAGATTGCGAACAACCTCCTGCCGGAGCTATCCCGCTACGTGATCACCGGGAAGATCGGTAGAGCCGTTGGGAACCCGCACATCGGTTGCGAAAAAAAGGTAGGCGTGCACGGTTGCGGCCGCTTTGACGGCAATTACTACGTTGAGCGCGTGGACCATCACCTGAGCAAGGCCGGGTACACAATAGACCTCGACATCACCAGCCTTCGACCGGATGAGGCGCAGCAGTACCGCGACGACCTTTACAACAAAGAACACTCGATTCTCGGTGGTTCTTCCTCGCTTGGAAAGGGGATGATGTGATGAACAATTCCATGCCGCAGAAAGGAGTAATTACCACAGTGCGCGGGAACACCGCGCAGGTGTTGGTGCCGTTGATCAACTTTGAAACTGGGTTCGCAGAGTCTTGCAAAAATCTCGCACCGGAGATGGAAGGTCATGAATGTGTGGTGGTCTTCATCAACGGTGACCTGAACCAGCCGGTGATTATGGGAGTGATTCTGGATGGCTGAGCAGTTGATGGACCTGCTGACGGATGGAAGCGGGGACCTCGGCATTACCTCGCAGGGGGACGTTGGGCTGGCAACATCGGCGGACAGCTTAAAAGCGGATTTGGTTCGGCGCTTCGGGACACCTCTCGGGGCGCTTTTCTATGACCCGAACTTCGGGAACCCGATGCTGTCCCGGTTGTCACAACCGATGTCACAGGGCTTCGAGGCAGCGTGCTCGCAGGATGCGCGCGCCTGCGTGATGGCGGATGCCCGCGTGCTGGAGGCAGGAGCAACGGTTTTCATTGATCGCGAGAACCGCCGTATTTCTTGCGTTGTGGAATACCGTGATGTCTACGGAGGAACCGGGAGGATCGAGGAGGTGAAGGTTCTTGTTTAAAACGTACGATCAGATCCTCATGGAGTTGTTGACGTCGCTAAGGAGCAATACGGGCATCACCGACCTGCAACCAGGGTCACTGGCCTACACCATCATGGCAGTTGTGGCGCGTGGCCTGCGCGGACTCTGGTTCATGTTGGAGCAAGTCGTGAAACTGTTCTTTGTCTCCACCTCCTACGGAACGTTCCTCGAACGGCGGTGCAACGAACGTGGTGTGTTCCGCAAACTTGGGACCGTCGCGACTGGGACTGTACGTTTCACCCGGACCTCACCATCACCGATCAGCACGAACCTAAAACAAGGGACGTTGCTTGCGACGATGGACGGAAAGATTGAATTCGCGGTCACAACGGACATCAACCTGCCTTTGGGTTGGACCAGCGTTGCCGTGCCGGTGGCTTGCCTGACCATCGGTAAGGTAGGCAATCTCGCTACAGGGACGGCACTTCAGGTGGTGGGCATCGCGGTCGTTGGTGTGCAGAACGTATCCGTCGAGGCATTGTCAGGCGGCGTGGACACGGAAAGCGACGGCGAGCTGCGTGCCCGTTACCTGTTCACGATCCAGAACCCACAGAACGGAGGAACCGCCGCCGACTACTTGGTCTGGGCGATGGAAGTGCAGGGTGTCGTTCACGCGATCCCTCTACCTTTGAGTCGCGGGCCGGGGACAGTGGATGTGGTTGTCTCGGACGGTTCCATCCCGCCCGATGCGCTTGTGAAGGCGGTGAGCGATCACATTCAGACAAAGCGGCCTGTAGGCGCTGACGTCAAGGTGATCAAGCCGGACCAGCACACCATTGACGTTACGGCGACGGTCACGGCGATGACGGGTTACGCTCTCAGCACGCTGGACACACAAGTGAAGCAGGCGATCACGACCTACTTGTCTAACGTGCCGATCGGCGGAGTGGTTCGCTTCACTGGTATCATTCAAGCGGCGATGTCTGTGCCCGGAGTACTCGACTTCAACCTGACGGCTCCTGCGGCCAACATACAACTTAGCAACACTGAGCTCGCCGTTCCAGGCTTGCTGGACGTCGCGTAGGGAGGTGAACCCTTTGGGATTCTTTGACGCGATTAAACGGATGTTGCCACGCCCTTTCCTGAACAACTCGATGAGGAACATGACCGGTTTCTACAAATCCATAGGAGAGCAGATCGACAGCCTCCAAGAAGCAGTCATTGACGGGCAGAACCAGTTGTTCATCGATACCGCTACCTGGGCGCTCCCGATCTACGAAGCGGAATTCGCGATAAAACTCGTGGATCAATCCAACGCAGTCGCTCGGCGGAACAACGTCATGGCGATGTCGCGGGGCGGGCTTGGGGCAACGCCGCTGTCGATCACCAACGTCCTGAAGGCTTACGGGTACTCCACGCAACTATTAGAGGACTTCGCAGGGTACACGATTACCATTCAGTTTAACGATTTCCGGGGCGTACCACCGAACCTCGGCGACCTTCAAACGCTCATGACACGCTTCATACCCGCGCATTTGTTGTTGAAGTGGAAGTTCATCTACACCCAGCACCGCGAATTGAGGTCATACACCCACGCGCAGATGAAGTCCATGACGCACGACACGCTGCGCACACAACTTCCGAAAGGGTAGATAGGAGGGAGGCAGAATGCCGACCACAACGGCAAACTACGGGCTGGTCAAGCCCGGACAGAACGAGAACTATGACGTTGATGTTCAAAACGGGAACATGGATAAAATTGACGCAGAACTTCGCGCCAACCAGCAAGCGACCGCTGCGGCTCAGGCAACAGCAGACGCCGCCATACCCGCTTCGCAAAAGGGGCAAGCGCTCGGGGTGCCAACGCTGGATGGCAACAGGCTCATCCCTGCGGCTTTCTTCCGCACGGCGTCCTCTGAGACCCTCGGCGCGGTAAAGATCGGCTCCGGCTTCCAGTTTGCGTCTGACGGCACGATAGCGGTTACGCCGGGCACGGTCGGTGCAGTGGCTACCTCGTTGTTGGGACAAGCGAGCGGCGTGGCTACTCTTGGAGCTGACGGGAAACTAACTACTGGGCAGATCCCTTCTGCGGCTACGATGGGTGTGTTGCCAATCGGTACAGGGAACACATCAGTGCGAATTGACCCTGCTTTCGAATTGAGCTCCGATACCAGGAGTGTTACCCCGACTTACGGGGCGAACGGAATGATCTCGGACCTGACAGTTTCTGATCCGGCAACCAACGCTATTGTTGCGGCAAAGACGATCGGCTACGGATCGAACGGTCTAATCTCAAAGGTCACCACTACGGCTGGTGGGCACACCAAGACCGTGACAATCAACTATGGCACCAACGGACTGTTCTCCAGCGTCACCAAAACCTACACCTAAGGAGCGTGAAATCAAATGTCAGAGGAAACTGTAGTCGTCGGAGGTAACATCGTCCCGCTTGGCTCCGACTATGGCGGCACGCCGCAATTCCGACCGCAAAAAATCGACTCCGGCGGGCGGCAGTACGTTGCGATTGATCTCGACAACACCACGGGTACCGCCGCAACGGGCGTGAACATGATGACCGGCGGCGCGGGAAAGTTCGGCTGGATCTCCAGCATCTACTCGGCGGTGCTCTCGATCGGCACAACGCTGTCGAACGTCT
>NZ_JMIR01000048.1 GCF_000714935.1 Tumebacillus flagellatus | reverse complement strand
ACAAGCTGACGCCTCGTGAGTACAGGCGCCAGCTTGCGGTTTAAGGTCTTTTTTCACTGTCTACCAAATGGGGTCTTGACCACGACAGACGGGAGAGCTTTTTTGCACGGCGGCGTTTGGCTTGCCGTCTCTGCCATGCTCCAAGGATCAACAGCGCGAGCACCACGCCCACCGAGTCCATGCCGACGTCGATCGGGTGCCCCGTGCGGTTGGGCACAAACGTCTGGTGCCACTCGTCGCTTGCGGCGTACAGCACGGCCGTCACCGCCGCCAGCACGTAGACCGCAAAGCGGGACAACTTCGTCGACGCATACGTCTGCCACAGAAAAAAGCAGAGGATGAAGTACTCGGTGATATGAGCGCCCTTGCGGATGAAAAACTCCACAAACCCGTACGGTTTCAGATACGTCACCGCATCCCCGTCGTATGTAAACCGGGCGTGCGGCAAGAGCCCAAGCAGCGTCTCTTCGGAAATCAACGTGGACATCCACGGCTTGAGGTCTTGCTGGGCGTACGGTTGCGACGACTTCCAGAAGATCACGCCCATCCAAATCAAACTGAGCAGCAAGAAAAAACGAAACCGCTTGTTCGCCACGCAACGCACCACCCCTCTTGTGATTCCCTTATTTTGTCAGATATGAAGCAAATGGACAAGACCCGTTGCGGGCCTTGTCCATTTTTTCGGGTGCAAGTGTGAGAAACTAGTGCAACTCCGGGCTTGCCGGTTCGGAGATTTCGCTGAGCGCAAAGCCCGCTTCGTTCTCGTGGATGCCGACGACCGCCAAGTCGCCGATCGCCACGATGCCGACCAGACGCTCTTTTTCCACGACCGGGAGACGGCGGATTTGGTGCTGCGCCATCAGGTCGGCCGCTTCTTGCGCCGTCATGTCCGGGTTGCAAGTGACGACGGCGGGAGACAGGCACTCGTTGATCTTCGTGCTGTTGATGTCCATGCCCTTGGCGACGGCGCGCACGACGATGTCGCGGTCGGTGATGACGCCTTCCAGATGATCGCCTTGGTTCGCCACCGGGATGATCCCGACGTCGAGGTCTGCCATCATCTGCGCCGCTTCTTGGAGCGTGTGCTCGCGTTTCAGGGTCTTCACGTCGCGGGTCATGAGTTCACGGATTTTCATCGAATCGCCTCCTCATGAAGTGTGGGGTCAAGAAAAAAAGCCGCCGGGACTCTCATCCCAACAGCGTTTAGTATGCCTCGGTCCCTTCGACTTATGCCCGGTCTACGCTTGCGGGGAAGACTTGGCAAACACGGCAAACGCACCCCATGCGCCAAGCAGGACGTGCAGCAAGTTCTCCGTGGATTCCATGTGCACAACGCCCAAGTCCGGGAAGAAAAAGCCGAGAATCCCCGCAAACAGAAAAATCGGGCCGGTGATCTGCGCAAACCACTTCGCGGCGCCGTCGCGCTGACTGGCGGCGATGCCGAGAATCCCCAACACGAGATAGACGATGTTGTGCACGGTGTCAAATTGAATGAGGCCGAGGAGATCCGTCACCAAGAAGCCGACGATCCCCAGCAGCAAGCACACCCACCCTGCCGCGCGGGCAAACGTCTTCGCCATCGAGTTTCCCTCCTTTGCATGAACTTGTCAGATGCGGTTACTTCACAGGTATGCGGGAGTTGTCCTCCGTAGACCCGTTCTAGAGTCTCGACACAATTCATAAAAAAAGAACAAGAACTGTGTTCGTCCGCGTGTCGGGACATTTCCTGCCGGGCGGCGAAATCGTACCAAATAGGTGGAGGGAATTAGATGAAAGCAGTGATTTTGGCCGGTGGCAAAGGAAGCAGACTGAGACCTCTGACGTGCAACAAACCCAAACCGATGGTGCCGCTGTTGGGGCGCCCGTGCATGGCGTACACCCTCGACCTGTTGCGTCGCACGGGAATTTTGGACATCGGGGTGACGTTGCAGTACATGCCGGATTCGATCCGCCATTACTTTGGAGACGGTCATGAACACGGGGTGCGCATGCGGTACTTTGAAGAAACGTCGCCGCTTGGCACCGCCGGTTCTGTCAAAAACGCCGAAGGGTTTCTCGACGAAACGTTCGTTGTTATCTCCGGCGACGCGCTGACCGATTTTTATTTGACGGACGCCATTCGCTGTCACAAGCAAAAAGGGTCGCTTGCCACCATCGTCCTCACCCGTGTGGAAACCCCGCTGGAGTACGGGGTGGCGATCACGGAACCGGACGGGCGAATCTTGCGTTTTTTGGAAAAGCCGTCGTGGGGGGAAGTGTTCAGCGACACGGTGAACACGGGCATTTATATCTTTGAACGGGAGATTCTCGATTTTATCCCGCATGATCAGGAGTTTGATTTCAGCAAAGATCTGTTTCCGCACTTGATGAACAACGGACACGACATCTACGGCTATGTGGCGGACGGGTACTGGTCGGACATCGGCAACCTCGCGCAATACCGCCAAACGCAATTTGACATGTTGGAGGGGCGCGTGAACGTGGACATCCACGGGCAGCGCGTGGCCCCGCGCGTCTGGATCGGGCAAGGCGTGCGCATGGCGGACGACGTGCGGCTGGAGGAGCCGTGTTACATCGGACGCGAGACGGTGATCGGAGCAGGCGCGGCGATCGGGCCGTACACCGTGATCGGAGAGGGCAACGTCTTGCAAGAAGACGCGTCGCTGAAGCGGACGGTGATTTGGAACCACAACTACATCGGCGAAGGCGTGGAGCTGCGCGGAGCCACGCTCTGTTCGCAAACGTGCTTGGAGCCGCACGCCGCCGTGTTTGAGGGAGCGGTGATCGGCGACGGCTGCTCGATCGGATCGAAAGCGGTGGTGAAGCCGCAAGTGAAACTCTGGCCCAAAAAGCGCGTCCAAGAGGGCGTGACGGCGCACACCTCGCTGATTTGGGGCGAGAAATTGGAGAAGCACCTGTTTGGCATGCGCGGCGTGCAGGGCATCTGCAACGTGGATCTTACGCCCGACTTCGCCGGCAAATTGGCGTCGGCGTACGGCGCGACGCTGCCGTTTGGCGCGCGCATTGCGATTTCCTGCGACGCCGACCCGTTCGCTTGCTTGATCAAGCGGGCGTTTGCGGCGGGCCTGCACAGCGCGGGCGTGCACACGGTCGACGGCGGCGCGATGACGACGCCGATGCTGCGCTATGCGGTGCGCATGCACGGCGTGCAAGGCGGAGTGCACGTGCGGCGCTTCGGCGACCCCGGCGACGACCGCTTGCTGATCGAGTTTATCGACGGGATGGGCCTCAACCTCGACAAAGGCTTGGAGCGCAAAATTGAGAACGCGTTCTACCAAGAGGATTTCCGCCGCGCCAACTCGCGCAACATCGGGCTTGCCGAAACGTGCAGCCGGATGCGCCGCGAGTACGCCGCCGACCTGTTGCGCCAAGTGGAGCGCGAGTTGATCAAGCGCGCCGAATTCCGCATCGCCGTGCAGTACGACGATGCGGTGCAGGGCGAAGTGTTGCCCGAGCTGCTTGAAGAGCTCGGGTGTACCGTGCACGTGTTGGAGTCGGACGAAACGGCGCTTGGCGAACTGCAAGCGCTGGTGGCGGGAGGCACCTGTCATTTCGGCGTGCGCTTGGACGGCAACGGAGAGCGCATCGCGCTGGTCACGGAAAAAGGCACGATGATCGAAGACGACCTGCTCTTGGCGCTGCAAGTGCTTGTCCACTTCTCCGCCGGGCGGCACCAAGTCGCCGTGCCGGTGACCGCGCCCACGATCGTCGAACTGCTCGCCGAACAGTTCGGCGGCGCTGTCGTGCGCACGAAAGCGAACCCGCGTTCGCTGATGGAGCCGATGCAAGAAGAGCCGTTTCCGATTCTCTACGACGCGCTCTATACGCTGGTGCGCGTGATGGGCGCGATGGCGAAAAGCGGCCTGACGCTCTCCGAACTGCTCGAAGGCATCCCGCACTTCCACATCTTGCGCTGCGAAGTGCCGTGCCCGTGGGAAGAGAAAGGCAAAGTGATGCGCCTCTTGATCGAAGAGACCAAGGGCGAGACGGTGGAGTTGCTCGACGGGATCAAAGTGTTCACCGAAGGAGGCTGGACGCTGATCCTTCCCGATTCCGACGGCCCGTTGTTCCAAGTCTACGCCCAAGGCGTGACGAAGCAAAAAGCGGAAGAGCTCGCCGACGCGTTCGCCGAGAAGATTCGCGATTACCAAGTGTGACAGGTGTATTTTCCAAAAAAAGAAAGCGTGCGCCGCGAGAGTGCGGCACACGCTTTTTCCTTTTTACTTGTAGAGCGGAGTCGGGTCGTTCGGCTGCAGCTTGAGAATGGCGGTGCAAGCTTCCGCGAGGGTGATGTTGCCGTTGGGAAGGAATTTGTTGTCCGAACCTTGCATCACGCCAAGAGCGGTGAGAATCGCGACCGAGCCGACCGCATAAGGCGCTACATCGCCGCGGTCCACGTAAGGCAAGGTGAAAATCTCATCGTGCTTCGCGAGTTCTTGGTAGTGCAGCACGCGGGTGAAAACGGCCGCCGCTTCTTGGCGGGAGATGGCGTCGTTCGGACGGAACGTCTTGTCTTTGGCGATCCATCCGAAGAACACGGCCGTCTCGACGTTGTTGAAGTACTTCGAATCGGTCGGCACGTCTTCAAATGTCGGCTTGTCGGTCGTGGTGAGCCCGACGCGGTAGGAGGTCAGCAGACGAATGAATTCCGCGCGCGAGATCGTTTGATCCGGATTCGCTTTGCCGTCTTGCAGTTCCAACAAGCTGCGGTCTGCAAATTGGGTGAGCGCCGCTTCCGCCCAGTGTCCTTTGACATCGGACGGCGAGACCGGAGGTGTGGTTTGCGCTCTGACCGTGTCGACAAATTCGCCGGTGTGGGCGTTGACATAGCTGGTCGGCATCCACTCCGTGACCGGGGACCAGACCAACATCGGCTTGGTCGACGGCGTGCCGTCCGCCAAGACCGGGAAATAGTAGGAGAGGCGCAGCGGGCGGTTTTTGATGTAGATCTCGGTCGCTTGTTGCTTGGAGATCGCGCCGTCCGGTTTCGCATAGACGATGCGTTCGCTTCCGTACGGATTCGTTGCACCGAAAAAGTTTTGCACGTTGCCGTTCGCGTCGAAGAGAATTTGGATGCCGGACTCGGTCGGGATGCCGTTTTCAAGATAGGCGAACGAGACGCCCTTGCCGTTGTTTTGGTCAGGGAATTTCGGATTGTTCGGCATGTTGGTGACGCTTAGCAACGCGATCGCGCCCAAGCGGTTGGGGTAGAGTTTTTTGACCAGTGCCAGCGCTTTCTCTCTGGCTTGGTCATCGGTCAGGGACGAGCCGGACGACGGATTGCCGGACGGTGAGCCGAACAGGTAGAAGTTGATCAACTCACCGGTCAGCGCATCGACGCTGACGTTTCCTTGGACGTTGGGAACGCCGGTATTGATGAAGAAGTTCCACGCCTTGGAGTTCGGCCCGCTTTCGTTGTAGCTGGGATCGGTCAGTCGATAGCCCGGTTGCATCAAACCGGACGCCTGAACCGCCGCTTCTGCTTCCTCTTGGGAAAGCGGCGTGCCCCCCGGAGCCGGCTTCGTCGGTCCTCCGGCGAGAATCGGTTGAACGTCTGCTTTGGACAGCACGGATTCCTGCCCCGAGCGGTTCAGCGGCTTTCCGGTTTTGGCGTCGACCAAATAGGGCGTTTGGGGCAACGAATACGAGTAGGAATACGGATACGAGGTGCTGTAGACGAGGCTGGCTTGGGTCGTCGCCGAGCGGGTATCGGTTGTGTATCTCAGGCGCAAGTTCAACTCGTCGCCATAGGTTTTGTTGGCGGTTTCCACGGAGATGATCCCGGTGTCCGCTAACGGGAGATCGACGTCCGTCCAGTGGATGTTGTACGACGCGACGCTCCCGTCGAAACTCAGAGCGAGCGTGATCTGATCTCCAAGCACGTACACGCCGTCGGACGTCTTGCGGTCGTACGTCAAGTTGTACATGTTGTACGAGCCCAAACCGTTGACGTCGAGCGCGGTAAGTTCCGTTTGCTTGAATTCTTCCGGAGCGATTTCCTGCAGGAACGCTTCGGCTTTTTTCTTGGCTTCTTCCTTCGTGAGCGTTCCGCTGTTTCCAGGGCCGTTTTTGGAAAATTGGTTCAGCCCTGTCAGTTTGCCGCTCTTCGCGTCGATGACGATCATGTACCCGTCGCTTACATTCGGGTCGACAGCCGAAAACATCAACTGCCAGCGCGCGCCGATGAAGTTATCCCATTTGTCTGTATCGTTGGAGCGGTACTCCGCCGACGTCACCTTCCACTGCTCTTCGCTCAACTTGACTTTCGCCCGCGCCGCTTGGATCGCTTGTTCCTTGGAAACGGCAGGCGCCGCTTGCGTGCCTGCGTTCGATTCGGCATACGCGGCCGGCACGTTGGCGAGCAGAAGCGGACTGCCGAGCACTGTGCAGGCAAGAAGCGTGAGAGTGGCTTTCTGAAGGCGTTTTTTCATGGATGGCATAACCCCCTGGGCATAAAAAATGGACTCATCTCTTGGATTAGACGAGTCCATTTGGAAAAACGTTACACTTTTTTGCGGGTATTTTGAAAATTTCAAAGGCGGGTTAGAGGATGATACCGCGTTCCTTGAGGTTGTCGGTCAGCGCTTTTTTCATCTCTTGCAAGCAGGTGTTGGCTTTTGCGAAGTCGCCTTGCTTTTGGTAGAGATCGCCGAGCAGTGAATACGTTTCCGCCAATTCGCCGAGCAGGTGGTGCTCACGGAACAGGTCGCGGGCGGCTTCCATCTGCCGGACTGCTTCGTCGAGGTTGCCCGATTCGTCCTCCGCAATCGCCAGCGTCCGCAGGATCGGAGCGGCTTCGCGCGACCCGGACGGGAGACCGGCGAGCGCTTCGCGGCACGATTCGCGGCAGAGATCGAATTGACGCTCTTTCAAGCGCAGGCGCGCAACTTCCCCGTGCACGGAGGCCGCATCCGTCAAATAGTTGTGGCGGGTGTACTCCTCCAAGCAAGCGTCGAACAGCGCCAGCGCCTCTTCGATCTGGCCTTCCTCGCACTTGAGGATGCCGTAGTTGCGCTTGACGTCGATGGCGAGCTTCATGTTCTTCAGCGATTCAAAAATCGCGATGGCGTATTGCGAGTATTCGGCGGCTTTTTCGAACTCTTGAATTTTCTTGTACGAGAGGCCGAGACCGAGGTAGGTGAAGCCGATCTGTTCAAAGTGGTTGCTCTTGGAGAGGAATTTGTAGGCGGCGTTGTAGTAGCCGAGCGCGTCTTGGAATTCTCCAAGTTGATAATGGATCGTGCCCAAGTTGGTGAGAATCTGCGATTGCAGGTACGGTTCGCTGTGCGGAAGATCGTCGAACAGCTCGTACGCTTTGCGCCACTGGTAGATGGCGCGGTGGTACTTCTGGCGCTTCTGCTCGATGACGCCGAGCTTGTTGAGCGCGGTGAGCAGCGCCGGGGTGTTTTCTTTCTCCTTGGCGATTTCCAACACGTCTTGGAATTCGGCGATCGCCCGCTCGTAGTCGCCCAAGTTCATGTAGCAATCTCCGAGATCGGACTTCACGTCGATCAAGTTGAGGTTGGGAGCAGGCTTGTCCAGCAGAGACTCCAGCAGGCCTGTGGCGCGCTCATAATTGCGGGACGACAAAAGCGCTTTCGCCACCTTATGCGCGCTGGTCTGTTCGAGTTGAGTCTGGATGTCAGCCAAAAAGTGTTCCAACGGGGTCTCCAGCTTTTCAGCAATCGCTTCGAGAACTTTATAGGACGGATTGGCTTTGTCCGATTCAATCTGCGAGATCATGCTGGGGGTGACCAAGCCGGAACCGAGGTCGCTTTGGGTAAGTCCCTTGGCGATGCGCAATTCACGAATTTTTTGACCGAGAGACATTAATATTCCTCCAAGTTTAGACGATTTCTAGACAACATTTTACTACTTTAGGAGAGGAGAATAAAGGGGAAATGAACATTTTGTTCAAAGTTTTTATAATATAAGTTACGAAAGGGATACAGTGAAGTTGTAGTTATATCGAATAGTAACTGATTTCTAATATATGGAAATCAAAAAAGACCCGCGGTTGACGGGCCATTTTTCAGGCGAGGAGTCAGCGGAGACGGAAGCGCCGCCACGCCGTGCTGTCGGAGCTGTTTCCCCGGCTGGTGACTTCCGCGCCGATCATGACGGTTTTGGCTCCGTCAAACAACGAGCGGGGGACGTTTACGAGCATGAGATTGCCGTGTTGAGACCATGAAACGGCAGGCATAGGCAAGCGGTACCTCGCAAGGCTTGCGAACTCGTACTGCGCTCCGCGCTCCGGCAGACGTAAGTACAGCTTACATTCGTCTTGCGGACGCAACGGGCGGGTGGTTACGACCGCCAGTTGCACAAGGGATGGTTTGGAGACGGCGAGCAGTTCGCGGATGTCGGCGGAGCGGGAGTGCAGAAGTGTTTTTTGGTCGCCGATGTCGTCGAGTTCAATCGGCTGAAGTTCCCGATCGGGGAGGTCCGGGATCGAGTAGGCGGAGAGCAGGTCGTTGGTGCGCACAAACGATTCCAGCAGGTTTTTCATCATCTGAACTTGCGACTTGTGTTCGAGAATCGCGGCGTGCTTGTCCGCTTCCGCCTCTTTGGAGATCGGGAGGGACATCCACTTCGCGCCGATGTCGGCGAGGCGTCCCGGATTTTGCAAGGGAGCCTCGGGGCGGTAGCGGCGCGGGCTTGGAAAGCGGGGGTAGTGGATCAGATAGTTCCATTCCCGCGCGCGGACGTCTCCCGCCGCGGCGGTCAACACGTATTGCGTGAACGCGGATGTCGCCCAATGATCGCGGTGCACGTCGTGCGGGTCGGGGTAGAGC
Source organism: Tumebacillus flagellatus (assembly GCF_000714935.1). Classification (GTDB taxonomy): domain Bacteria; phylum Bacillota; class Bacilli; order Tumebacillales; family Tumebacillaceae; genus Tumebacillus; species Tumebacillus flagellatus. The sequence goes on along the minus strand of NZ_JMIR01000048.1, from coordinate 26,704 downwards.
ACGTCGGTCGGCCGGTATTCGCGCAGCAGACGGGTTAAGTCGCCGACGACCGATTGTCCGCAATAGGGAGCTTGCGGGTGGTACGAATTCGCGTACGGAACGAACCGGGAGCCGTTGACCGCTTGATACGGCCGATCGGGGTTCCAGTGGTTCAACCACAGGCGATGGAGGCCGGCGTCCGGATAGCCGAGAAACGTCACGTCTTGCGCTTTCACGCCCAAGCGCCCGACGGCGTGAAGCTCTTCTTGCTGGCGGATGACGCCGAGTCGCTGCATATCTTGGCCTGTGGGGTGCTGGAGGCCGAACCATTGCGCCGCCGCGCCGCGATATCCGTCTCCGTTGGTCATCACGACGATGCGCACGCGTCCGCCGGCGTTCAGCGTCTGCCGGATCATCGCCGCGGCTGCCAGCGATTCGTCGTCGGGGTGCGGCGCGATCACCAACAGCCGCTTCGGCGGCGACTGTTGCAGCACGGGAGCGGCGTTCACCATCCGGGGAGCGGTCGCCGCTTCTGTGGTTTGGCTTGGGAGGAGCAGCATCCCTCCCGCCAGCATCGTTAGCGTCAGACTGCGAAGGATTCCTTGGCATGACGGCACAGCTCCATCCCTCCCGCTTGTTTCGAATGTCGGTTGATTGGTACACACAGTTTTTGAAAAAGGGGTCTCGGTTATTCCCGTATGAAGCGGCGCGGGCGCGGGAAACTACGGGGAGGAGGTGAGCCGACCATGACCAAACAAAACGGCAAAAAAACCACGGAACGCCGCGAGAGCAAACTGCGGCGTGTGGACGACAACGCGTTGAACGCTCCGTGGCGCAACACGCCGCTGGACAATTGGAGCAAAGACACCGACCCGCACATCCTGTCGGGGGACAAGTACGTCGACAACGACCATGACCTCGGGACGACCCGCCGTGAAAATTTGGAGCTGCTTGGAGGCAATCGCAATCCGGTGATGGCTCCGTTCATGCATCCGCAGCACGACGCTTCGATGAACAACGGAGACGACGAACTGTACTACGGCGACGAAAACAACGTCGTAAAAACGGAAAGCGACAAGTAACGCAGAGACCGAACCCGTCGGTCGCAAAAAACAGCCGCGCTGATCGTCCATGATCGCGCGGCTGTTTGTTTTTTATAGGCGGTATTATTTTTTTTTCCTGGAAATCTTGGCTTCGCGCTCCCACTTGCGCAAGTGCGGCGTCGGGTCGAACGCCCACTCGCGGTTGCCGGTGTCGCGGTACATGCCGTAGTGCAGGTGCGGCGCAAACTTTCCGGACGTGCCGGGACGGCCGTAGCCTGTCGAGCCCACGTAGCCGATCACTTGGCCCGGTTTGACGATCGAGCCGCGCTTCATGCCTTTTTCAAACCCGCTGAGATGCGCGTAGTAGTGGTACACGTTGTTGAGGTCGCGAATTCCGATGCGCCACCCGCCGAATTTGTTCCAGCCCGCCACTTCCACCACTCCGTACGCGGTGGAGAGCACCGGCGTGCCCGTCGAGGCAAAAATATCGCAGCCCTCGTGCGAACGCCGTCCGCCCCAACCCCGCGCATCGCCCCATGTGGAGCGGTAGGAATAGTTGTAGCGCAGCGGGATCGGAAACGAATTTCCCTTGACGCTGAGCGTTCCTTCCTGTTGGAAGATGCGGGCGAACCCGGTGATGCGGTCGACGACGATGCCGTCTTGGTAGTAGTCCCACAGCGCGCGGCGCATCGAATCTTCATCGTGTCCGCTGCGGCCGAGGTACTTCGCCATCGTGAACAGCTCGTCCACCGGGTCGAGGCGGTCCGCTTTTTTGTCGTTGTTTCCGTCGAGTCCGATGCCGCCGAACAGCTTGATCGTCATCGGGTTTTTGTCCTCCAACTGCGGGTTGACGGGGCCGCTCCACTTCTCGACCGGCATCTCGATTTGAATCGGCGAGGCATTTTGGTTTTGGCGGTTTTTCTGCCAGTGAATGCCCATTTCGTATTGATTGACGGCCGCGAGGTAATACCACGGCACACGGGTTTGTTTCTCGACCTGATAGAGCACCGGCATTTCCTCTTGGGGCTGTGTCAGAACGGGCATGTCCTCTTCAGCCGCCGCGTCCGTCTCGGCCGCAACCGCCGAAACGGGCGGGAGAAGGGCAAGCGTCAACAACAGCGGCATCCAGAATCGGCACATCAGCCGTTGGTTCATTTGCACTCACCTCGTCGCTTGGAATCCCTCGTGGAAGCAGGATAGAGCTAGTGTGCCCCGTCCTCCCGCGCTCCCCCGCAGAGAATATGTGGAAACGCCTTGGGAGCGGATTGTTAAGATTGTGTAAAAACACGGGTTTTGTCGAAGGATGGCTATTGTCAGATGCACAGGGAACGATAATAATGGGTAAGGGTTCCTCAATGAACTCCTTACATAATGTTTACAGCGATCCTCTTGCACCCGAGACTGCAAATACCCAAGGAGGCCCTTGACTATGCTGCGTTTAGGACCGAAAAACGACGTTTTCTTTGATCTGTTGGAGCAAGAAGTGGACAACCTGCACCACGGTGCCACCGCATTTGTTGAACTGATGGAGAATTATGAGAACGTGGAGGCGAAGTTTGACGCCATCCAAGACATTGAGCATAAAGGCGATGCGATCACCCGCCAGATCATGGAGAAATTGAACTCGACGTTCGTCACGCCGATTGAGCGCGAAGACATTTCCGCGCTGGCGTTCACTCTCGACGAGATCCTCGACATCATCACCGGGGTCGCCGACCGTTGCGTGCTCTACCGCATCGGTAAGCCGACCACCGAGATGCTGGCGCTCTCCCGCGCGATGAAGAGCGCGTGCGAAGAACTGGTCAAGCTGATTCACATGCTGCGCGAACTGAAGTACGACCGCATCCAAGACTCGGCGAAAGCGGTTAAGAAGTGGGAGATGGAATCGGACCAAATCTACCGCCATGCGGTGGCCAAGCTCCTCAACGACGAAACGCAAAGCCCGGTCTATGTCATCAAGTGGAAGGAAATCTACGAGAAGCTTGAGGACGGCGTGGATTTCTGCGAAGACGTGTCCAACTTGGTGGAAGGGGTCGTCTTGAAAAATGCATGACACCGGTTTGTACCTGATCATCGCCGTCGTCATCTTGGCGCTGTTGTTTGACTACATCAACGGCTTCCATGACACGGCAAACGCCATCGCGACTTCGATTTCGACCAAAGCGATGAGCCCGAAAGTGGCGATCTTGCTCGCCGCGACGATGAACTTGCTCGGCGCTCTGTCGTTCACCGGCGTGGCGAAGACGATCGGCAAGGGCATCGCCGATCCGTCCACGCTCACCAACGGGATGTGGATCGTCGTGGCGGCGATGGTGTCGGCGATCATCTGGAACTTGATCACGTGGTGGTACGGGATCCCGTCCTCTTCGTCCCACGCCCTGATCGGTTCGCTGACCGGCGCGGTCATCGCGGCCGCCGGGTTTTCGCAGATCAACTACAGCGGGTTCGTCTCGATTCTCGAATCGTTGGTGCTCTCGCCGATCATTGCGCTGGTGCTCGGGTTTATCATCATGCTGATCTTCCTCTGGCTGTTCAAAAACATCGCCCCGGCGAAGATGACCCGCAACTTCCGGACGTTTCAAGTGCTGTCCGCGGCGTTTCAAGCGTACTTGCACGGCACCAACGACGCGCAAAAAGCGATGGGGATCATCACGTTTGCGCTGGTCGCCGGCGGATTCCAAGCCACGATGGACATTCCTCTCTGGGTGAAGTTTGCGGCGGCGGCGGCGATGGCGCTCGGCACCGCTTCCGGCGGGATGCGCATCATCCGCACCGTCGGGCGCGGGATCATGAAGATGCAGCCGGTCAACGGGTTCGCTGCCGACGTGACGTCTTCGATCGTCATCGGCGTCGCGACGTACTTGAAACTGCCGGTTTCCACCACGCACGTCATCTCGTCCGCGATCATGGGCGTCGGGGCGGCGAAAGGCTTTAACAAAGTCAAATGGGACGTGGCAGGCCGCATCGTCACGACCTGGATCATCACGCTGCCGCTCACCGCAGTGCTGGCGGCGATCGTGTACTGGGTGCTCGGCATCTTCTTCTATTAAGAAAAAAGGCTTCGTCAAAAAACCTTCTGCCGTCGGCGGAGGTTTTTTTGTGTTTTCATGCATAGGCGCAAAAGCCCAATCCAATACTGTGAACGTGTAGAAACATCAAATGCTACATATTGGAGGGACCACCGGAAATGATGAACCAACAACAAATGCAGGGTCAACTGGCCCGCATCCAGCAAAACACCATCAGCGGCAACGCGCAGAACCCGCTCTCCGTTGGATTTGGGATGAACACCCAAGCATTCAACCAAGGGTTCAACAACCAAGGGTTCAACCAAGGTTTCTCGCAAGGCGTTTCCCAACAGCAACTTGACCGCATCCACCAAAACTCGCTGTACAACGGCCAATCGCAACCGGACGGCGCGTACGCAGAGCGCATCCATCAAGCGACCATGCAAAACGGTACGATGGCGCAACCGCAGCTCAACCGCCAAGGCGGGTTCGGCGGTCAATCGACCGGCTTTGGCATGGGGATGGGCATGAGCAACCAAGGCTACGGCTCGATGAGCCAAGGTCTGCAACAGGGTGTTTCCCAGCAACAACTTGAACGCATCCACCAAGCGTCGCTGTACAACGGTGCCTCCCAACCGGATTTCGCAGGCGTAGAGCGCATCCACGCGGCATCGATGCAAAACGGCACGATGGCAAACCCGTCTGTGAACAACTACGGCGGCGGCGCCGGCTCTTTCAACCAAGGATCTTCCAATCAAGGGTTCAACCAAGCGTACTCCAACCAAGCGTACAACCAAGGTTACAACCAAGGATTCTCTCAAAGCGTTTCCCAACAGCAACTCGACCGCATCCACCAAAACTCGCTGTACAACGGCCAATCGCAACCGGACGGCGCGTACGCAGAGCGCATCCATCAAGCGACCATGCAAAACGGCACGATGGCGCAACCGCAACTCAACTCCTACAACCAAGGCGGGTTTGGCGGTCAATCGACCGGCTTTGGCATGGGCATGAGCACGCAAGGCTTCGGTTCGATGAACCAAGGTCTGCAGCAAGGCGTTTCCCAACAGCAGATCGACCGCATCCATCAAAACTCGCTGTACAACGGCCAATCGCAACCGGACAGCGCGTATGCGGAGCGCATCCACCAAGCGTCCATGATGAGCGGCACGATGGCGCAACCGCAATACAACCAATCCCGCCAAGGGTACGGCGGCGGCCAATCCATGTCCGGGTTCGGCATGGGCGGCGCAATGATGAGCTCCGGCGTGTTCGGCCAAGTGATGAGCGCGGATGCAGGGATGCGCGATGCGGAAGGCCGCACCGACGTGTACCCGCAATCGATGTACACCGGCCGCAACCCGTACGACACCGTCAACCAATCGGTGATGAACCAAATGACCAGCCAGATGAACGGCATGGGCCGCCAGTTCTAATCGAACGGTGGACCTCATACGTAAGTGGCACGCAGGCAACTTTCGCCTGCGTGCCATTTTTTTTTTTGCGATTAAACAGGAAAACGATCTACAAAAATCGAACTTAACTCTTATACAACTTAGAATTTTCGGAAGGGGACCCTGCTCATCATGGACCTGCTGAAAAAATTTGCGGAAGAGCTGGACCACTTTGTCCGCACCGACAGTTTCCCGCTCGGCGTTAAAGTGTTCCGCAACGAGGCGGAAGTGCCGGCCAAAGCGAAGCGGCCGATGCGCGATTTGAAGAACCGGATTACGATCTGCCAAGGCATCACGATGGCGCGGCGATACGGCTGGACGCTTGCGATGGGCGCGGAGGACTTGTCCTGCCCGATCGCGTTGACGGCGTTCGGCTTCCAGCCGGTGTTGCCGTATTACGAAGAAGGGACGCTTGCCTGCGGCATGTACGTCGAGTCGCCGGAAGCAGCGAAGTTGACCGAAGCGGACGTGCCGAAGTTCTCCCAGGAGGAGAGCGGCACGATCGTCGTAGGGCCTCTTGGACGGCTTCCGTTTGAACCGGACACGGTGCTCGTCTACGGGAACTCGGCGCAGGTGATGCGCTTGGTGGCAGCCGCGCAGTACAAGCGCGGCGGCTCGATCGCTTCGACGTTTTCGGCACGCGCCGACTGTGCCGACATCGTGATCAAAACCGAGCAGACCGGCGAGCCGCAAGTGATCTTGCCGTGCTACGGGGACCGTCTGTTTGGACAGACGCAAGATCACGAGATGGCGTTCACGATGCCGTATGCGCGCATGGCGGAGCTCTCCGAGGGCTTGCTTGGCACGCACAAGGGCGGCATCCGCTATCCGATCCCGCACTTCCTGCGCTACGAAGCGGAATTCCCGGCCACGTACGAGAAACTGATGGAGCTGTTTCAACATCCCGCACCGAGAGGGTGATGTGTATGAACCAGACGAAGGTGCAAGTCGAAGGACTCCTGCTCACCGACCCATTTCCGTATAACAGCTTTGAGGAAAAACGGGAGATCTACCTCGCGAAATTCTGTCCGAAAGAGCCCTTGCAAGTGCTGGAAGGCAGCCACGTGCAAGACCTCTATCTCCACCTCGGGCTGACTGTGCCGGAAGGGGTGGCCGAGGGGCAGACCGTCACGGCCGTCGGCGTGTTGACCGAGCGCAAGATGGTGACCCGTTCCGGCAAAGTCAGCCGAGGCGGAGTGTTTCAGATTCTCGTCGAGGAGCTCCTGCCACCGAAAACGGAGTAGGAGGAGTACCTATGAAATTTGAAGCGAACGCAAAGTCCCTGTTGGATGAATTGATGGCACCGTTCCCGTTCTTGATGCGGGCGATGGCCAAAAAGATGATCGAAGGCAAAATCGCCGAAGAAGCGAAGAAAGCGGGCCATGCGGAAGCGAACATCGACGATGTCGTGCGCGGCTACATCATCGTCGGCCTCTCGCGCGGCAACGATGCGGAGAAGATCAAGAACTCGCTCGTCGGCAAAATCGACGACGTTTCGAAGTACGACGAACTGTTCGCGTAAGTGAATCTTCACACGGATGTCAAAAAGAGCGCAATCTTAGCGGATTGCGCTCTTTTTTTTCTTGGCGAGATTGGGTACACTAGGAAGGAACCCAAGCCCTCAGGAGGAAAGACAACGTGGAATATACGCAAACTTCGAAACAACTTCTCGATGAGCTGTTGAGCCCCATTCCGTTTATGGTGCGCCCGATGGCGAAGAAGATGATCGAGAAACAAATTTTCGCCGAAGCTGAGAAAGCCGGCCACACCGTCGCCGACGACGAAGACGTCATTCGCGGTTACATCATCGCCGGTGCCAAGAAGGAAGCCGACCGAGATCGGATGAAGAAATTTCTCACCGACAAGGGATACGACCTCGGGAAGTACGAGGACCTGTTCACTGTTGAAGCATAAGCAAACAGACGTAGAGAGCACGCCCGTTAATGCCTACGGAGCGTGCTCTTTTTTGCTTAGCGGGCATCGAGATTCCAATAGGGGTTGCCGTTGAAACCGAAGCCGCGCACTTGTACGAAGCGCGAATCAAATCCGGGGCGGACGAGGAGGAAGCCGCGGCTGTGCGAGACGTCGAGGCGTTCCCTTTTTCCGTCGCGGTAGTTGACTTCGATCGTTTCAATAAAAGGGTTGTAGACGCGCCCCGCCAGCACGCCGTAGCCGTTGTTGATGCCGCTGTTCGGCGGGATGGCGCGGCAGACGACGAGGTCTTGCGCCGGGTCGGTGACCGTCATCGGCCAGTGTGCTTGGTAGAGTTGCACGGAGCCGTCGGCACGGCGTCCGGCGAACGCGAGGCCGTCGTGGTTCGGGATGGAATAGAGCACATAAGTGCCAAGCGGCGTGTCTTGGGTGTCGAGGATGCGGAAGTCTTTTTGCGAGTCGGTCGGCACGGAGAGCGTGCGGAACAGCTCCACTTCAAACGTTTGCAAGTCGGTTTGCTGCAGAGGGGAGGTGGTTCTCCCGTTTTGCGCTTCTTGGATTCTGGCTCCCTCGTTGACGTTGTCGTTTTTGCCGCAACCGGTCAACGCGACCGTCGCGAGGAGCAGGGCGGACAGCAGGAGCCGTGAGAGCTGCGCGAACTTCATGACATCCCTCCTCTTTTTGTCGATAGTGTGCCCGCTTGGTTCGGAGTAAACCCGGAGTGCATCGGGGAGAAGTTGGAACCAACGTATATCGTGGAGCAGTGGTGTTTTTTTCGTTGGTTTTTGTGTACAACTGAAATGAACCGCCTGTATGACAAAAGAGACACGCCTCTGGGATGAGGAACGTGTCTCTTTTTGGATTGTATGCGTTTGATTCGTTTCGTTTACACGCGCATCTCGCGCAGGCGACGAACGCGCTCTTGGATCGGCGGGTGTGTGGAGAAGAGGCTGGCGAGACCCGCTCCCTTGAACGGGAAGACGATCATCAGGTGCGAGGTCGACGGCTTCATGCCGATCGGCGGGACGTGGTGTGCCGCCTGTTCGAGCTTGACCAAGGCGTTGGCGAGCCCGTGCGGGCTGCCGCAGATGCGCGCGCCCGTCGCGTCCGCTTTGTACTCGCGGGAACGGGAGATCGACATCTGGATCAGCAGCGCGGCGATCGGGCCGACGATCATCATGACGACCGTGCCGACGATGCCGAGCGGATTGTCTTCGTCATCGCGGGCGCCGCCGAAGATCATGCCCCATTGCAGAATATCGGAAATCCACGTGATTGCGCCTGCGAAGATCGCGGCGATGGTGGAGATGAGAACGTCGCGGTTTTTGATGTGCGCCAGTTCGTGGGCGAGCACGCCCTCCAGTTCCTCCGGCGTGAGCAGCTGCAAGATCCCTTCCGTGACGGCAACGGCGGAGTTTGCCGGGTTGCGGCCCGTGGCAAACGCGTTCGGTTGCGGCGACGGGGTGAGGTAGAGCTTGGGCATCGGCAGGCCGGCGTTCTGCGTCAAACGGCGCATCAGGTGGAACAGTTGCGGAGCTTCGTGCTCGGAAAGCTCTTGGGACCGCGTCATGCGGATGGCGATGGAAGCGGAGAACCAGTAGGAAATCAAGTTCATCCCCATCGCAATCACGAAGAACAGCAACGCGCCGCCGCGTCCGCCGATCAAGGAACCCATCAGGACCATCAGCACTGTGAGCAACGCCATCAGAAACCAGGTCTTCAAGGTATTCATGTTCAGGTACACTCCTTTTTCTAATGTTGCGTAAGACATGTTGTACCTTGTTATACGCAGGAGTCGGGGAAAAGTTTCAGCCTGATCAAGAAAAGAAGAAAAAAGGAACGAAGTGCAAGTTGTCAGATTGAACCAGCCGGAATCACGTTATTTTACAAGTAAATCCCTCTCCCTTCCCTCGTCTGAATGGCGAGGTTATTGGTTGCTGCTGCAGTGAACGTGAGTTTTTTCTCTACCAAAGCAAGAACACCAGACCGACAATCGTTAAGCAACCCGCTCCGATCAGTTCGGCAGAAGCTGCGTTGCCCCCCATCTTTCGGCCGGACCAGAAGCCGATGTAAGAGGCGAGGACGGCCGCAACCGTGAAGACCAGCGCGATGACGAGGATGTAGTGCAGATGCAACGCCACGCCAAGCCCGATGGAGAGGCATTCCAAACTGGCGCCGAATGCGAGCATCGACATACTGGGAGAATGTCGAGTTGGGGAGCCTTGGTTTTTCTTTTTCTCCCAAGCGCCGAACCACAGATATCCCCCTGTCGTGAAAATCACCAAGCCGCCAATGAGTTCAGAGAGGTCACCGATAAGCTTGTGCAAGTATGCGCCAAGCAGAATTCCCACGATGGAAAACAAAAAGTGAAACAGGCCCACGTAGAAGAGGAACGATTTGAATGTACGGATGTGCAGCTTGCCGGTGCCTAACGTCGCGCCTACAAAAAACACATCGATCCCGAGGGTTCCGGCCAACAGAAGCAATTCGAGCAGTTCTTTGTGTTCGTACAAAAAGGTGTGCATGATTGTCCCTCCATTTCTGTTTTTGTATATGACAGCGAAGAGGGGAGAATGCAGGTACTTTTTGAATCACTCCGGCGGGTTTGCTATACTGAAACTGTCTTGTACATACACAAACGAACGGCAACAGGAGGGAATCACATGTTGGACTTTCAACTGCACATGCCGACCCGCATCGTGTTCGGGCGCGGCGAAGTACATAAAGTCGGGGCGGAAGCGGCTCGCATCGCGGGCAAAGCGCTCGTCGTAACGGGACGCTCGTCCACCCGCAAAACCGGCGTTTTGCAAAAAGTGCTCGATTCTCTCGCCTCCGCGGGCGTGGAAGCGGTCGTGTTTGACCGCATCGAGCCGAATCCGCGCACGAACACCGTCGACGAAGGCGGACGCATCGCCCGCGAACAGAATTGCGGCTTGGTCATTGGTCTCGGCGGCGGCTCCGCGATGGACGCAGCCAAAGCGATCGCCGCTGTGGCGCTTTCCTCGATCCCGAGCCATGAATATATCACCGGCAACCAGACCGGGCGTTGGAAAGAGTTGCTCCCCGTGATGGAAGCACTTCCGATCATGACGATTCCGACGCTGGCGGCGACCGGATCGGAAGCGAACGCCGGCGGCGTGCTCACACACGAACCGACCAAGGAAAAAGGCGGCGTCTCCGGCCCCGCTCTCTACCCGAAAGTCGCGATCATCGACCCGGAATTGACGTTTACCGTCTCTCCGGAATACACGGCGGACGGCGCGGTCGACATGTTCACGCACTTGTACGAAGCGTACCTCGTCGGCGAAGAAGACGCGCACGTCCAAGACTTTGTGTCGGAAGGCTTGATGCGCGCCGCCGTCGAGTGGGGCCCGGTCGCCGTGAAGGAACCGGAAAATTACGAAGCCCGCGCCGCGCTGATGTGGGCGTCGACTCTCGCGCTGATGGGAATCCCGAACAGCGGACGCGGCGGCGCGTTCCCGGTGCACGCGATGGAGCACACGCTGTCGGCGTGGTTTGACATCTCGCACGGCCGCGGACTGGCGATCTTGGCACCGGCGTACTTCCGCGTCGTCGCCGAAGACCGCCCGCACCGCATCGCGCGCCTCGGCCGCAACGTGTTCGGCGTCCAAGAAGCGGACGACCGCGTGGCAGCGGAAAAAACCATCAAAGCGATGATCGACTGGTTCAAGTCGATGAACGTCTACCTCAAACTTTCGCACGTCGGCATCACGCAAGACTCGCTGAAGCCGATGGCGGCAGACGCCGTTCGCGTCGGCGGACGCGGGGCCGGGTTCATCCAAGCGACCCGCGAACTGCGCGAGCCGGACGTGTTGAAGATTTACGAAGAGAGCTTCTAAGTCTTCCACGTTCCGAAGCGCACTTGAGAAAAAAGACACCGGCACGCACCCGCGAGGCGAGCCGGTGTTTTTTTCATCTGCCCTGGGGTCTCTCCGACTGAAGACCTACGCTCCGCACTTCTCCGGTTTGAAGCGGGACCGGGGAGAGATGTAGTAAGATAGAAGAAACTGGAAGGGATCGGAGGAGAACTTCGTTGGATGCTCAAAAGTCAAACACTTCAGGCAGTTCGCGGTGGGCGCTGTTTCAAGACCGCGCGTTTCTCTTGTATTGGATCGGGTTTGCGCTCTCGGCGTTCGGGGACGCGATTTTTTTCCTGGATTTGCAGTGGATGATCGTGAAGTTGACCGGCTCCGGCTTGGTGATGGGCACGATGATGCTCGTCATGGGGCTGACCCGCAGCGTTCTGATGCTGGTTGGCGGAGTCGTCGCCGACCGCTTCGACCCGCGCAAATTGATGGCGCTCTCCGATTGGTCGCGCGCGTTCGTCATGATCGCGCTCTATCTGCTGACGCTTGGCGTCGGCACCCCGCCGATGGCGGCGCTCTACACGCTCGGCGTGATCTTCGGCCTCGTCGACGCCGTCTATTGGCCGGCGCGCAACGCGTTTGCTCAGCGCATCGTGGACAAAGAAAACTACAGCCAAATGAACAGCATCAGCACCGGCACGATGCAACTCTCGGTAATCATCGGCCCGGTGCTCGGCGCGATCTTGCTCTCGGCGTTCGGATTTGGCGTCGGCATGTGGATCAACGCACTCACGTTCATCGTCTCCGCCTTCACGCTGCTCGCCGTTCGCAAACACTGGAACACCGTCTACACACCGAAAAAACCGCAAGACACCACCCGCACATCCTTTAAAACCGACCTCTTCGAAGGCCTGAACTTCGTCCGCAACACCCCTGTGCTGATGTGGCTGTTGATCCTCTGGTTTTTCGCCAACGGGGCGGCAAACGGAATGTCGGTCGGACTGCCGTTCATCGCCGACGAGTTCGGCGTTGGAGCACAAGGACTTGGCTACATGCGGGGCGCGTTCGGTGTCGGAGGCGTGATCGGGGCGGTCGTGCTCTCGATCTGGGCGGTTAAAACACCGACCCCGCGCAAAGTATTCATCGCCTTCACCCTCCAAGGACTCGCGATGGCCTCCATCTCGCTGATGCACAACCAATGGGAAGTCGCCGCGCTGATGTTTATCGGAGGGATTGCGTCTACGGCGCTCTCCGTCATCTCGTCGAGTTTGATGCTCCTGCTGATCCCGCAAGACCTGATGGGCCGTGTCTCCAGCGTGAACTCGATTCTCACGATGGGCTCGACCCCGATCGCGCAAGGAGCGGCGGGAACGATCATCGACTTCGCCGGCCCGCACGTGCTCTACGCCGCTTTCGGGATCGTCGAAGCGGGTTCCTCGTTCGCAGGCTTGTTCGTCCCCGCCCTGCGCAAGTACCGCCACAACACGACAGAATCACTCCCCGCCTGAATATGATATACTAATCAGAAAAAGAGGGGAGTCACACCTGTATGGAAAACCTGACCTTCCTTGAAAAATACAAACGCGACCACACGCACCCCATGAACAAATTCACGCACGCCATCGGCATTCCGATGATCGTCCTCTCCATCCCCGTGGTGTTTTGGAGTTGGAAGTGGGCGCTGGCGCTGTTTGTGGTCGGCTGGATCTTTCAGTTTATCGGGCACGCCTTCGAAGGCAACCCGCCGTCTTTTTTCAAAAACCCGATCTACCTGCTGGTCGGTCCGTTGTGGATCGTCAAGCGCGTCGCCGGTTTCGTCACCGGCAAACCGCTTAAGTAAAAAAAGACTCCGGCACGCCTCTTCAGTGCGTGCGGAGTCTTTTTTTCGCAATCGGGTCTGAACAGCTTTACATCCCGGAGATCTGCACCAGCTCGATCTCCAGCTTCTGCATCACATCGTCCAACACAGCATCGGCTGACATCTCGCTGACGCCGCCGCCTTGGGCGAGAGCGGGCGAGCCGCCGCCCTTGCCGTTGATCAGCGGGAGGACGGATTTCAGCATGTTGTTCACGTCGAGCCCGACCGCCGTTCCGCGCGCGAACACCACTTGCAGTTTCGCTCCCGACGAGACGAACAGCGCGATCGCCGACGGTTCGCGCTCCGTCATGCGTTGCGCGAGGCGTTGCAACTCTTGCATCGGGCGGTCTGCAAACGTGCGGGCGACGACGAGCGTGCCGCGCTTCGTGATCGCATCGTTGAGCAACGTTTCCGCTTCGGCATGCAAGAATTGCTGCTTCATCTCTTGAAGCGTTGCGTTCAACTCCTTGCGCTCGGCGAGGAGGCGTTCGACTTTGTCCGGCAGTTCGTGCTCGCCGCTGGTCAGTTGGCGGGAGAGTTGACGGAGTACCGTCTGCTTCGCCGTCATCGCTCCCAGCGTGCGCCATCCGCAGACGAAATCAATCCGGACGTTGCCTTTGTAGCGCTCATAGCCCAAGATCTTGATCGGACCGACTTCGCCGGTGTAGGCCGGATGCGTGCCGCCGCACGGGCTGTAGTCGAAATCCTGCACCGTGACGATGCGGATGTTCTCCGTCACGCTCGGCGGTTTGCGCAAGGGCATCGCGGCGAGTTCTTCCGGTTCGACGAACCGGCAGTCGATCGGGCGGTTTTCGAACACGATGCGGTTGGCAAGCCCCTCAACCGTTTCGATGATCTCCGGAGTCAAGTCCGGCAGCGTGATGTCGACGGTGACGATTTCACGCCCGAGATGGAAGCCGACCGTCGCGCCGTCGTACAGCTCTTCAAACGCAGCCGACAGAATATGTTGGCCGGTGTGTTGCTGCATGTGATCGAAACGGCGCTCCCAGTCGATTTCGCCTGTGACGGAATTCCCCGGTGCCAGTTTGGTTTTTTCCAAATCGGCTTGGTCGAGGCGGTGGCGGATCTTGTCCTCCACTTCCTCCACATCGACGACGCGAACGCCGTTGATCGAGCCGAGGTCGGACGGCTGCCCGCCTCCCGTCGGGTAAAACGCAGTTGAATCGAGCACCGCAAAAGGAGTGCCGTCCGCTTCGACGCCCGTCTCCAACACCGTCGCCGTGAACCGGCGCAGGTACGGATCATCGTAATACAGTTTGCCTGTCATGGATAAGGGTCCTCCCTTGGGATGAGTTGTTCCGATTACTGTTGCGGTTGCAAGATGCCGCACTCCTCGATGCGGCGCACGACTTCGCGAAGCCGCTCGACCGGGTGGACCAGCGCGATCCGCACATAGCCTTCGCCTTGCTCGCCGAACGCCGCGCCGGGAATCATCACGACGTGCGCTTCATGGACGAGACGCATGCAAAATTCCATCGACGGGATGTCATACGGCAGTTTCGCCCAGACGAACATCGTCGCTTTCGGTTTTTCAATCGCCCAGCCTAAGTTCCCGAGTCCGTCGATCAACACGTCGCGGCGTTCTTGGTAGATTTTCGACATCTCGCGGGTGTACGATTGGTCGCCCGTGAGCGCTGCGGTCGCCGCCGTTTGCACCGCGCCGAACACGCCGTAGTCGATGTTCGATTTCAGCGTCGCCAACGCTTGTACCACTTCGGCCCGTCCCGCCAAGAACCCGATGCGGCAGCCCGCCATCGAGAAGCTCTTGGACAGGGAGTGGAATTCCACCGCTACGTCCTTCGCGCCCGGAATTTCCAGAATCGACATCGGGCGGTAGTCGTCAAACGCGAGCTCCGAATACGCCAAGTCGTGCACGAGCACGATGTCGTGCTTCTTGCAAAACTCGATCGCTTCGAGGTAGACGCTCACGTCCGCCACCGCCGGAATCGGGTTGCCGGGGTAGGAGATCAGGAGCATCTTGGCTTTGGCGGCGATTTCTGCGGGAATCGCGTCAAAGTCCGGCATGAAGCCGTTTTCCGCCAAGAGCGGCAAGGGGGCTACTTCGACGGACGCCAGATGCAGACCGGCGGCGTACACCGGATACGACGGGTCGGGAATCAGCGCCACGTCGCCGGGGTTCATCAATGCGGCGGGCAGGTGCGAGAGTCCGTCTTGGGAGCCCATCAGCGTGAGAACTTCTGTTTGCGGGTCGAGTTCGACGCCGTTGAAGCGTTGTTTGAACCATTCAGAAAACGCTTGGCGCAGCGACGGGAACCCCTGTTGGTGCGCATAGCCGTACGTGTTGGGAGCGAGCACCGCTTCCGAGAGCGCTTTGCGCACGTGATCCGGCGGCGGCAGATCGGGCGAGCCGATGCCGAGGTCGATCACGTCATGGCCTTGAGCCATCAGACGATGTTTGTGGTTGGCCATCTCCGTGAAGATGGAAGAGGTGAGGTATTTCAGTTTATCTGCTGGTTTCATGATTGGTAGTGGCCTCCTGCTTCGTGGATCGTAGGTTCGAATCCTGCCGGGTTTATGGTAGGATGAGGATGTCGCAACAGATATACGTCGCGGAGAGTACCTCTCCATTTTACCATAGAATTTTACCATAGAAAGGAATCCCTTCACTATGAATCTTGGAGTACGTTATGAAGCATTTCCGACAGAGGGTCTTGCCGTTTTGCGCATCGACCGCCCGGAAGCGAGCAACGCCGTCAACACGCAGGTGATGGAAGGTCTCGCCGAGGGATTGGAACAGGCGCGGCAGGATGAATCCGTTCACGTCGTGATCTTGACCGGGACAGGCACCCGCACGTTCGTCGCCGGCGGCGATCTCAAGGAATTTCATTCCGAACTGAAAACCGAAGCGCAAGTCTATGAAAAAATGTCGCAGATGCGACGGGTCTTGGAAACGATCGCCAACTTCCCGAAGCCGGTGATCGCCGCTGTCAACGGCGCGGCGCGCGGAGGCGGCGGAGAAGTCGCGGCGGCGTGCCATTTCCGCATCGGATCGGAATCGGCGACCGTCGGGTTCATCCAAGTCAAACTCGGCATCGCGCCGGGCTGGGGCGGCGGCGTGATGCTTACACGCATCGTCGGTCGTCAGCAAGCCCTGCGGTTGATTTTGACAGGGGACGTGATCGGAGCTGAACGCGCGCGGGACATTGGATTTTTTGACGAAGTGGTTCCGGCGGACGAGGTGCTGGAGGCAGCCAAATCGTTTGCCGCCAAGATCGCGGGCAATTCGCCGAAAGCGGTGCAGAGCTTGCTGCGTCTCTTGCGGGAGTCGGAAGGGTTGGAACTGTCCGACGCGATGGAGCGGGAAACCCGTCTCTGCGCGAGACTTTGGATGACGCCGGAGCATGACGCGGCGGTGGATGCGTTCTTGACACGGAAGCGAGGGTGAGAGGATGAGCACTGGGATTTTCACGCTCGCCGACAAGTTGCAAGGGCTGAACCGCAATTTGCACGACCAGCGCCGCGAGCGCGTCGCCTCCTCGAAACTGCGGGCGGCGTTGGAGACGTCCGTCGGCGAGTTTCGGCAAGCCAAGCGGCTGTCGGGGCCGGAGACGGAAGCGCTGTTTGGCGGGCGTGCGCTGGTCGGCGTGGACGGATCGGTCTCGCAAGTCGGCGGGAATTACCCGTACACGGTGCATCTGTTCAAATCGCTCGCCAAGTCCACGCTGCCTGCACGAAACGGTGCAACGTCGGTGGAGCAAGTGGAACTGCTCTCGCCGTTGTTGGCAGATAACCTGCGTGAAATCAAAAACTTCCTCGAAGAGCGCCGTCACGAAATCCGCGTGACGGAAGGGCTGGACGACGAAGTGCTCGTGAACGATCTTGCGGAGCAACAAGCGTACTTTATGCTGGCCGATAAGAGGATGGTCGAGATGGAACTGAAAGCGGCCATGGAAGCGATCGAGCGTTTTTCTCCCTACCTCGTGCTGATGGACGGCGGGTTTTCGCGGTTGAAAGGCAAGGGAGGGGAACTGTGGGAGGAGTTTGAGGACTTGGCGCTCACGATGGGCACGATCGTCGTCGGCGTGATCGAGGAAGTGGGGTCGTTCCGCTTGCAGTCGCGGTTGGCGAATCACGAAGACGTGCTGAACGGCTTCCTGCACCGCCACGACCGCGAGATTCTGTTCGGGACGCTCAACCAAGGCGAATGGCTGAAAACGTCGCTCGACCGCCCGATCAAAAACGAATTCTACACGGTCTTCACCCGCCTCTCCGATTTGCCGCAAGCGGGCGCGTGTGATTTTTTGCGCGGGCAGGCGGATGCGGTGGACGATGTGATCGATTTTTTGTATACGATCACGCCGAGCAAGTCGCGGGGGATTCCGCTGTGGCTGGATGTGGTCGACGCGGAAGTGCGGCTGACCAAGAAGCAGATCGACTTGATCGTAAAAAGCAACGTGGACGTGGAGAACATCGAGTCGTTCCTGCGCCCGCAACGGGATAGGAGGGACTTCTAAGAGATGCAGATCGTCGGACAAACGACGCAGCTGGAAGCATGGGTGGCGTCGCGCACCCGCAAGTTTCACATCAACGAAATTTTGATCATCGAAGACCGCGACCACCGGCACCCGAAAGCCGAGGTGATCGAGACGCGGACGTTCAACCGCTACATTCCGCTGGCGTCCGAACAGAGCAACCTCGTGGACACCTCCGTGTTGGAAGGGTTGCGCTCGGTCGGCTTTGACATCGAGGACGAAGAGATTCACCTCGGCAAACTGCGCTTGATCGAAGAACTACCGACCCCGATTCGCGTCGGCGCGCCCGCGCGCGTGCCGTCGTTTGCGGAAGTGGAAGACCTGCTGATCAAGCGCAAACCCCATGAAGGTCTGACGCTTGGCGTCATCCAAGGCTCCCGCGAGATCGCCAAAGACATGCCGGAGTCTCTGCAGAACGTCGCCCTGCTGTTTGACAAGGAAAACGGCGTCGGCGAGCAAGGCGGCGTGCCGTTCGTGTTCGACTACCGCTCGATGGATCAGTACCCGCACATCGGGATCTTCGGCGGGTCGGGTTCGGGGAAGTCGTTCGGGTTGCGCGTGTTATTGGAAGAATTGATGCTGAAGCAAGTGCCTGCGGTCGTGTTCGACCCGCACTTTGAGTTGACGTTCGATCAAGAGTTCCCGAACTTGCCGGAAGACTTCCGACATTCTTTTAAAAAACGATTCGTCACGCTCGACGCAGGAGAAGACATCGGGATTGAGTTCTCCGAATTGATCGCAGACGACATCGTCTCGCTGCTTCGCGCGTCGTCCGGCAGCATCACCGACGCGATGGAGACGGCGATCAAAGCGCTGCATAAGAAATCGGACAGCTTCCTGACTTACTCCACCCGCATGGCGAACCTCGCCGAAGCGCTGGACAATGAAAAGGAAATCCGCGAGCAAAGCCGGGACGAGTACCTCAACCCGAACGACCGCGAGCGGGTGAAGCTGCTCAACGACTTGCTGGTGAAGTACAAAGACAAAGTCGGCGGTTTCTCCGGTACGCTGCGCTCGGTGTTGCGCCGGTTGACGCGCTTGGAGATGGAGGGTGTGTTCACGTCCGCCGGCACCAAGAAAGTCGAAGAAGCGTTTGCCAAACGGCAATTGGTGGTCATCCGCGGGTCGATGTATTTCTTGAACGTGTTTGCGTTTTATGTGGTGCGCAAGCTGTACCGCAAGCGCCGCGACTACCGCGATTCGATTCAAAAGGGACGCCCGGTCGAGGAGAAGTTTCCGCCGTTCGTCATCATCACCGACGAAGCGCACAACTTCGCGCCCAAGGGCGACGTTCCGGCTCCGGCGAAGGGCGTGTTGAAGGAAATCGCGCAGGAAGGCCGTAAGTACGGCGTGTTCCTCGTGTTCGCCACACAGCGTCCGGCGTTGCTCGACGACACGATCACGGCGCAGCTTTCCACGAAGCTGGTGTTCCGAACGGTGCGTTCGGTGGACATTGCCGTCATTAAGGAAGAGACGGACATCACCGCGGAAGAAGCGGCACGTCTGCCGTACTTGTCGAGCGGCACGGCGTTTCTTTCCTCGGCCATTACGGGACGCACGACAGCTGTGCGAATTCGCGTCTCGAAAACCACGTCGCCGCACTTTAAGAATCCGTTTGAAGAGCTGGAGGAAGGGTTCGCCGAACAGGATGAAAAAGTCTGGGAAGCGGTTCTGCCGTCGCTGCCGATCGACGCGTCCAACCTCAACGCCTACCTCACGGAAATCGGCCGCAAAGTCGGGCGGTTGCTCTCCTTCGACGAACTGGAGAAGACGCTGGAAGACTTTGTGGATCAAGGGCGTCTCTTGAAAGTGAGCACGCCGTTTGGGGCGCGTTACAACAAAGCCTAAAAGCCTTGCAACAGCCTGCGAAAAAAGCTCTGATACCCGCGTGTCGGGGCTTTTTTTCAAGCATTGCCCTGCAAGGAAGCTCTAGATACCGTGTGTCGGGGCTTTTTTACAAACTTCGCTCTACGAAAAAAAGCTCTCGGACATTGCGTGTCCAAGAGCTTTTTTCACAATCGTCGCTTATCGGTAGCTGAACTCGTACATCTCTTCGCCCGAGTTCGCATCGACCACGTACACTTTCTCATGGTGCGTCGTGCCGTCCTCGGCTTTGAACTCCATGCCGCCAAACGAGACCAAGTACGCCGGGATTTGCTTCACGCCGAACGCGAGGTTCGGGTTTTTTTGCAGGGCGTCCGGTTTGATCTGGCCCGGTTTGCTGTCGGTGAGCAGTTGGTACTCGACTTCAATCGTCGAATACTTCTGCCCCTGCATCCCGCTCTTCAAGTATTCCACCGGCCCGCGCATCGGCGTCGCGGCGTCGGTCTTCGGCTCTTCCAACTTGAAGTTCGGAAGCTTGCTCAAATCATGCTGGGTTTTCGACGGACCCTTCACATAGTCCACTTTCGCAAAAAACGGCGTGTACCCGTACACCCCGTAAACCACGCAAAGAACCGCGATCACCGAACCGATGATCCACTTGGTCGTGGCATCCATTTTCTTCTTCTGCTCTGCCATCCAACGATCGCCTCATTTTCTATCGTCTGTCTCTTCATAGATTGTAGACGGAACGAGGGCAAGATGCAATTCTTAAAACTCTCCAACTCAGCAGGACTTACCCCCTCGAAAAGGGAACAATAACAGGTAAATCCAACCAAAATTCGCGAGGAGGAACCTCCCCACATGGCAAGCGCACATGAAATCGACTACAAAGTGTACGGCGACGACATGCAGTTCGTGGAAATCGAACTCGACCCGGAAGAAAGCGTGGTCGCCGAAGCCGGCAGTTTGATGATGATGGAAGACGGCATTCAAATGGAAACGATCTTCGGCGACGGCTCCGGCCAAGGCGGCAGGGGCCTGATGGGCAAGTTGTTCGGCGCGGGCAAACGCTTGCTGACCGGAGAGAGCTTGTTCATGACCGTCTTCACCAACGTCAGACCGGGCAAAAACCACGTCTCGTTTGCGGCACCGTACCCCGGCAAGATCATCCCGATGGACCTCGCTGAGCTCGGCGGCAAGATCGTCTGCCAAAAAGACGCGTTCCTCTGCGCCGCGAAGGGTGTTTCCGTCGGCATCGAGTTCCAGCGCAAGATGGGCGTCGGGTTCTTCGGCGGCGAAGGCTTCATCATGCAAAAGCTCGAAGGCGACGGCCTTGCGTTCGTCCATGCGGGCGGCACGATTTACGAGCGTGAACTGCAACCGGGCGAAGTGTTGCGCATCGACACCGGCTGCTTGGTGGCGTTCACGCAAACGGTGCACTACGACATCGAATTCGTCGGCGGGGTCAAAACGGCGCTGTTCGGCGGCGAAGGTCTGTTTTTTGCCACCCTGCGCGGTCCGGGCAAAGTCTGGGTGCAATCGCTCCCGTTCTCCCGTCTCGCCTCCCGCGTCTTCGCAGCCGCTCCGCAAAACGGCGGTCGCCGCGAGGAAGGCAGCATCTTGGGCGCGCTCGGCAACTTGTTTGAAGACTAAATTTGAAAAAACGGATCAAAAACAGACCTCCCTGCTGCGTCGAGGTCTGTTTTTTTCCGTGTGACGAGGGATCGAAATGAGCGAGGTTTTAGAGGTCAACATGTTTGCATCTAAGCTGGTCACTCCGGCTGCTTTTGTAGAACTGCTGGAGACTTCCGGCCGGAAAGTGACGTTGCGGGAGTGTGAGTTGTTCAGCAATTGGGAGTATGAAGACCATACCTCATGGGTGCCGGCCGATGTCCAAGCGGCATTTCAAGAGTTGCAAGAGGGGATCCTGATTTCCAAAATTGCGCAGATGCACTTCTTGGTGGACGATCGCTGCACAGGCGGTTATGCAGCCTACAAAGTCAGTCCAGACCAATTCGAGTTGAGCGTGTGGATCAACACGTCCGGCTTGGAGTCGCTTCAAGGGGATGAGGTGGGAGCTGACAATCGCTCCTTCTATGATCAATTGACGAAAACGGTCGGACAGGTAGGGAAGCAGCACAACTTTACATCCGCTTATGTAGGGCTGGAGACGTCCGTGGAATTTTCCGAAGACCTGGTCGAGATGATGCGGAATTCTCACAACGTATTTCGTTGGATTCTCCCCGCCCGACCCGCATGGATTCCCCCAGGGTTTGAAGTGCAGGAAGAAGAGGGGGATTGGGTCGTCAATCGATTGCCGCGCTCTTCCTGAATCAAAAAAAAGACTCTTCACGCTAGCCAAGCAGTGAAGAGTCTTTTTGCTTATCCACTTATTCAACAGGCACGAAGTAGTCGCTTTTCCGATACGCCAAACAGTCCGCATTGGCGATCAACTCGCCGTTGGCTTCCACACGGATGCGGTACCACGCGGTGCGGTTGTTTTTCTTCTCCTCGACAGCCGTAGCCCGCAGCGTGTCTCCCGCCCGGCTTGCCGCGAGGAATCCGGTGTTCACGTTCAAACCGACCGACGTCTTGCCGTACGAGTTGCACGCCACCGCGAACACAAAGTCCGCCAGCGAAAAAATCACCCCGCCGTGCGTCGTCCCGTGCGCGTTGAGCATGTTCTCCGTGACGACCATCTCCGCCGTCGCCGTGCCGGGCCCGACTTCCACCAACTGAATCCCAAGAAACTGGGCAAACGTGTCCTGCTTCAACTTCTCCGCAATTTCTTCATAATGCTTCCGGTGCATCTCCAAATCGTCCGGGTACTTTGCCATTGCGTGTCTCCCTCCCTGTATCCAGTTGTCCCAAGCATAGTTGCGCTGGTTTTATGTGTCAATTCACTTTTTACAACATCCAAGCAGGAATCCGCCTCGTGCTCCTTGAAGTCTACATAATAACGAAAGGGGGACGAGCGTTCTCATGAAGCTCTTGTTTCTGACAGATACTCACATCCGCGCAAGTTCCCCCCAGAACCGCACGGATGATTTTGTTGCGACATTGAAGATGAAGTTTCGCGAAGTCAACGAGATCGCCAAGCGCGAAGGCGTACAGGCGATCTTGCACGGCGGCGATCTTTTTGATATTCCGAGCCCGTCGTTGGCGGTGTGCGGCGATTTCGTGCAGATCATGGGCGAAGCGGGCGTGCCGACGTACGGCATCGCCGGCAACCATGACATCTTCGGCCACAATCCGGACACTCTGCCGCGCACGATGCTCGGCTTTCTCGACCGCATCGGCATCTACCGCTTGATCCACCCCGGCCAGCCGCTGTTTCTCGACCACGGCGGGGTGAAAATCCAAGTCACCGGTCAGCATTACCATTACGATCTCGACCGCCGCGACCCGCGCCTCGATTATTGCATCGACCGGGTGGAGGCGGACTTCGGCATTCACCTCGTGCACGGGATGTTGATGGACCGCGCGTTTATGGAAGGCGTGGCGCATACCCGCGTCGACCAGATTCTCGATACCAAAGCCGACTTGACCCTCTGCGGCCACAACCATCTGGGTTGGCCGGAAGTGAAGCACGACGGCAAGATTTTTTACAACCCCGGCGGGTTTGTGCGCCTCTCGAACCACCCGTCCGACGCGGCGCGCCGTCCGCAAGTCCTCATCCTCGACTTCACTTCCGGGCGTCTGGAGATCAAGAAAATCAAACTGCAATCGGCGCCGCCGGGCGAAGAATGCCTCGATCGCAGTCAAAACGAAGAGGCGGCGTTCGCCGCGCAACGGCTCGCCGATTTCGTGCAAGGCATCAAAGCGGCGGGCGACTACAAAGTGATCGACATCGGAGCGATCATCGACGAAATCGCCGGACGCGAAGGCTTGCCGAACCACGTCCGCGAAGAAGCGATGCACCGCATCGCCTCCGCCCAAGAACGTCTCGCTGTCGGGGAGAACAAACGATGAGCCAAAAAACCATCCGCAACCTTCGCATCGAGAATTTTCAATCGCACGAACTGACCGAGATGGCGTTTGACGACGGTTTGAACGTCATCGTCGGGGCGTCCGACCAAGGCAAGTCGGCGGTGATTCGCGCCTTGCGCTGGCTGTTGTTCAACGAGCCGCGCGGCTCCGATTTCATCCGCGTGGGCGCTTCGCAATGCCGCGTCACGATCGAACTGGCGGACGGCTCCCGCGTCACCCGCGAGCGCACGCCGTCGAAGAACCGCTACATCGTCGTTCAGCCGGACGGAGAAGAGCAAATTTACGAGGGCTTCGGCAACTCCGTGCCCCGCGAAGTCAGCGACGCGACCGGCGTGGCGAAAGTGATGCTCGACGAAGACACGGAAACGGTGTTGCACTTGGGCACGCAGTTGGAACCGCCCTTCTTGCTGTCGGAGCCGGGCTCGATCAAAGCCAAAGCGATCGGCCGCTTAAACGGCGTGCACATCATCGACGCGGCGTCCCGCGATACGCACCGCGATCTGACGCGTCTGAACTCCGAAGAGAAGCAATACCGCG
Organism: Tumebacillus flagellatus; assembly: GCF_000714935.1. Classification (GTDB taxonomy): domain Bacteria; phylum Bacillota; class Bacilli; order Tumebacillales; family Tumebacillaceae; genus Tumebacillus; species Tumebacillus flagellatus. Next base: position 2,738 of record NZ_JMIR01000048.1, on the reverse strand, counting down.
AACAGTTAAACGAAGTCGAGGACGAACTGATGCAGTTTTCCGACCTCGCGTATATGGAGAATATCCTGTTCATGCTCGAAGAACGCCACGCCCGCCTCAAGCAGTTGGGCACCCAAGTGGAAAATCTGCGCCGCCTGCGCGAACAGCACCGTCGCGTGCAAAGCGAACTGGCGGAAACCAATACCGTTTTGGAAAAAACGCAACATCTCGAACTTGCGGCGCTGCGCCTCGAACAAGCGGCCGCCGTGCAGAGCAAATCACTGCGCTTAAACCAAGCCCGCCATCGCTGGACGGACGTGCGACGCACGTTGCAGCAGACCGACCGCATCTTGCAGGAAACGGAGCACTTGCCGACGGCGGAAGACCGTTTGCAACGCCAAGAGCAGAAATTGGCGACGTACCGCCGTCTCAGCAAACTGGCGGCGGACCGCGAGAGCACGGTGATGCAGACTCAACGCGTCGAGCACGTCTTGCACCAAACGGCACATCTCCCGCAAGCAGAACAGCACGTCTCCCGCATCGAAAGCTCCAACCAGCGTTTGCACCGTTTGCAAACCTTGCGCGGCAAAAACGGCGAAGCGGCTTCCTTGCTTGGACGAATTGATACGGTGCTTCACCGCACGGCGCACGTGCCCGAAGCGGGACATCGAGTGGAGCGGCTCGCCGGACTTCGTGCCCGATCCCTTTTTCTCAAAGAAATGGCGGGGAAAAAGCACGAGGTCGAGCGGCAGATGCACAGCCTCGCGCGCGTGTTGCAAGCGCTGGGCGATACGGACCGCGCCGAGTTCAAGTTGGAGGAGTTGGCGATGCTCGCCGGGCGGCAGAAACGCCTGCAAGAGTTGCGCTTGCAGATTCACGACAACATCGAACGCCTGCAAAAAGCGGACGTCTACCTCGCGAACAACGCCGACGAATTGCGCGGCTTGATCAACGAATACAGCCGAGCGTTGAAAAACTCGGGCACTTGCCCGGTGTGCTTCACGCCGATTGATGAGCATACGACAGACCGCTTGGTCGAAGAATTTAGAGGAGGAATCCCAGGATGAGCACGATCACGGAAAACCAGCTGTCTCAATTAAAAGACGGCCTCGCCAAAGCGAAAGACATGCGCTACAAAGCGGAAGTCCGCAAAGACAACCTCTTGAAACAGCAAGAGGAAATCCTCGAACAAATCCGCGCCGAGGGCGTCGATCCGGACGCGCTCGACCTTGAGATCGAGAAGCTCGAACAAGAAATCGCGCAGCTCGCCGAAGAAGTCCAAGGGATGATCCCGTGGGATCTGATCAAGGGATGAGCCTCGACTTGACCCAATTGGACGCCGCGATGAACGAACTGCGCGCCCGCTACAACCGCCGCTTGGGCGAGCAGGACGCGGTGTTGCGCAAGAAAGCGCAGATCGTGGAGCGTCTGCAAGAGAAGCGCGAGGAGATCGACAAGCTCCAGCAGGTCAAGATTCTCTTGCAGGAGTCGTCGGCGTTTGCCCGCGAGCAAGCGCGGCGTCAGATTGAGACGATGGTGTCCAACGCGTTGCAGTTTATCTTCGGCAACACCGATTTGGAGTTTCGCGTGCAGATCGAGGAAGTGCGCGGGCGCGCCGAGGGGGAATTTCTCGTCGTCTCCACGTACGGCGGCGACATTCCGGTGGAGACGCGCCCGCAAGACGCGCGCGGCGGCGGGGTGGTCGACGTGATTTCGCTGGCGTTGCGCGCGGCGCTCTTGCAAGCGAACCGTCCGGCGCTGGACGGGCCGATGATCCTCGACGAGCCGGGGAAGCACGTGTCGGAAGAGTACAGCCGGCCGGTGGCGGAGTTTCTCAAGCAGCTCTCCACGGCGTTTGGACGGCAGATCATCATGGTCACGCACAACCAACACTTGGCAAGTTCGGGAGATAGTAGTTACATCGTGGAGATGCGTTCCGGGAAAAGCTATGTACGAGTCTTTCAAGGAGTGGAGCAGGCCTAGAGCCATTCCCTCCCGAAAGGAGTGGACGCGATTTGGATACGATGGGACGACACGTTGTGGCGGAACTTTGGGATTGCGACCCGGAGCTTCTGAACAACATCGAACAAGTCGAGAAGATCATGGTCAACGCCGCGATTGAATCCGGGGCGGAAGTGCGCGAAGTGGTGTTCCACAAGTTTTCGCCGCTCGGGGTGAGCGGCGTGGTGGTCATTTCGGAGTCGCATTTGACGATCCACAGCTTTCCGGAGCATAAGTATGCTTCCGTGGACGTGTACACGTGCGGAGACCGCATCGATCCGAAAGTGGCGGCGGAGTACATCTCGCGCGGCCTGCGGGCGAAGCGGCAGGAAACCGTGCAGTTTGCGCGGGGGCTTGGCAAGTTGAAAGTGGATGAACTGTCGATGGAATCTGCGGGCGGGACCGTTCGGTAATTGGGAAACTCTCCTTGAGAGTTTCCTTTTTTTCTTTGCAAAAAAGGTATTGCAATCGCTGTTGGAGCGTGGTATATTTACTTCTGTCGCCAGCGAACGACGCTCGCTGAGCGGCGCTGAGAGAATCACCCTGGGGAATTAGCTCAGTGGTAGAGCACTGCGCTGGCAGCGCAGGGGTCAGGGGTTCAAGTCCCCTATTCTCCACCAGATTTTTTTAAGGACAGGTCGACTACGAGCAGCGGTGTCCATGCCGCAACGTCGACACTCGTTCTTCCTAAACTTGGAGCTGTGGTGTAGAGGCCTAACATGTCCGCCTGTCACGCGGAAGACCGCGGGTTCGAATCC
>NZ_JMIR01000047.1 GCF_000714935.1 Tumebacillus flagellatus | reverse complement strand
ATCTTTGTAAGCTCTGGATTTTTAGCACTTTCAGTCCCCTGTTACTCGGGTCTAGGATTGATACCTCCGACCGATCTCGGCCAGATTCATCTAGAGCCGAACTTTCAGTCCCCTGTTACTCGGGTCTAGGATTGATACGCGGCCGTACTATACGTCAAAGTTCGTGTTTGGCGACTTTCAGTCCCCTGTTACTCGGGTCTAGGATTGATACCGACCGCGAAGCCCTGAATCAAACCCACTCATACTGCGGGTTCCCGCGATCTCTTTCCAGGCGTGGGCCACGATTTTTTTCGAGGATCACCTTTCTGCTCCAAAACCCGCCCGATCCTCGAAACTCCTCGAATCCCATACTTAGTATCCCCTTACTAGTATATCTCATCCCTTTCATGGAGAGAATATCTACTTTCCACATAAAAACTGTCCTCCTCACAAGGAAACAGCCTCCACAACTATTTCCCAATTTAACCCATTTCCTCTGCGCATCCGACAGCACTTTCATTCCCCGGTAGTTCGAAGCGTTTCATGATAAAAAACATAGACAAAGGCAACCAAACGTCGAATAAGAAACAGAATTACCGTTACAACTTGTATACTCATGCGGTCACAACCTAAGACCCGAAATACAGAGTACCGAAAGAACTTTCAAAAAAAATCCGTCTTCAACACACCTTTAGAACAATTGGATTTACCCAGATCAGGTGTAACAGTCGATGGTAGAGTTCCCATCCTCTCAGCCCGGTTCAACCAAGCTCCCGTGTCTCTGAAGTTGTCACCCTCAATGTAGCCAAAATGAAAAAAACCGCAAGACCCACTCGTCTGCGGTTCGTTTTTTACTTATTCATCTCCATGTGCATGCCGCCCATGGAACCGTCTTGCTCATGCATGGCCATGTTGCCGCCGCAACCGGTAAACGTGAGGGAGACCACAATCAACAGGCTCAGCATCATCAATTGGCGCAGTTTCATCGTACAACACCTCCTCCCCTTATTGTATCACGAAATCGGAGGATTCCATGCCAACAGCGCCAAAAAATCTTGTGCCGCTCTTGGCAATACTTTGTTGCGCGGCGTGATGATGTACGAGTTCGAACGCGGCAATCGCAAGTCCGGCGTCGCGAACTCCACCAACCGCCCCTCCCGCAAGTCGTCCGCAATCGCCATGCGCGGCAAAAACGAAACGCCCACCCCTTCGACGATCAGCTTGCGGGTAACGTGCGTCTGGTTGACCGGCATCGGGCGGATCGGCGCCTGCGTCTCGTGCAACTGGTGCAGAATCTGCCCCCAATACTCCGGGTGGTTGTCCGTCAGCAGCGGATACTCCGCCAACACTTCGCGATAATCCACCGTCTGCGGGTCGATCGAACTCGGTCCCACCAACACCACATCTCCTTCAGTAAAAACCCGCGTCTCCGTGTCCGGGTGCTGCGACGGCAACAACGCCATGCCGATATGCGAACGCCCCGCCGCGATGCCCGGCCCCACAGACGGCGAGCGCGTCGTGTAGATCCGCAATTCCACATTCGGGTGCTTGGCGGCAAACTGCTTCCACAACGACGGCAGCAGATGCTCGGCGCACACCGGCGACAACAGCAAGTCCAAGCGGTCGTCGTAGCCCGCTTTCCAGCGCGCAAGGTCGGAGAGCGCTTCGTCATGCGCTTGCAAAATCCGCAGCGCATGCAGACGAAACCGCTCGCCCGCCGCCGTCAGCCGGACTTTGCGGCCCGTGCGCTCCACCAGCTGATAGCCCGTTTGCTCCTCCAACTGCCGAATGTGCACCGAGACGGTCGGTTGCGCCAAAAAAAGCCGTTCCGCCGTGCGGTGGAAATTCAACTCCCTCGCCATCATCTCAAACGTGCGGAGCAGTTTGACATCCATAGCTTCACCTCATGCTTTTATTTTCTCGACACCAAGAACACGCTCAAGAGAATCAACAACATCCCCGCGAACACTTGGCCCGTGATGACTTCCTGCAGAAACAGCGCGCCCCAGATCGTCCCGAACACCGGCACGATAAACGTGACGGTCAACGTCTTGACCGGCCCGACGCTCTTCATCAAGGCAAAGTACAACAAATACCCGACCGCCGTGCAGAACACCGCCAACACCAGCACCGACCAGACCACGTCCCAAGACGGCACCTCGTCCGGAATCACAAACAGCGAAACCGGCAACAATACCAGCGCCGCCGCCAACTGCTGCCCGATCGCCATGTCCATCGAAGTTTCTCCCTTGAAGGAACGGGATGAAAAAACGCCCGCGACCGCATACAGCAACGCCGCCAACAACGAACAGACCACCGACCAAAAAATCGACCCGCCGCTGTTCTCCGGGTCCCACCCGACGAGAATCGCCACGCCGAAAATTCCGACAAAAATCCCGAGCGCTTTCTTCCACGTAAACGGTTCCTTCATCCACAACCACGCCACGACCGCTGTAAAAAGCGGCGTCGTCGCGTTCAAAATCGCCGCCAGCGACGCCGACAGATGCAACTCGGCGGTCGCGATGAACGTAAACGGCAGCGCCGCGTTGAACGCGCCCAGCACCAGATAGTGTTTCCACTTGTGCAGAATCCGCACTTTGTGTTTCAGCACGGCGGCGAACACCAACAAGGAGATCCCCGCCAGCAACACGCGCACTTCAATCAACATCACCGGTCCGAGCACCGGAGCGCCCACGCGCATGAACAGAAACGACGAGCCCCACAGCGCGGCCAACGTCAACAGCATCCCTATGTCTTTCGGTTTCACACAAATCCCTCCAGGCGTGCGTTCTTTTTTTCAGTGTAGAGGAATTTTGCGCCCCTTGCTTTGGTGATTTTGGGGTCTTATCCCGCTAAACTCAGTATAAACGATTAAGATTCATAATCGTACCCCCTGCAAACCTCTATTTCCCCTTTGCTTTTTGTGTCGATATAATGAAGATAGAAGAAAGGGGATGGAATTTCATGGCAGACTTCATCGTATCTCCGGGCTTGGAGAACGTCGTCGTAGCAGAAACCGATTTGAGTTTGGTCGATGGACAAAACGGGGTGCTCGTCTATCGCAATCACTGGGCGCGCGACCTCGCCATTCATCATACGTTTGAAGAAGTGGCACATCTGTTGTGGTACGGGCATCTCCCGAACGCCGAAGAATTGAAAGCGCTTGTGGAAGCATTGGCGGCACAGCGCGAACTTCCGGCGCACATCCAGAGTTTGATCGATTCGATTCCGGCTGACGTCGACATGATGTCCGTTCTGCGCACCGCCGTGTCCGCGATCAACGTCTCCGGCGAGTCGTTCCCGCCGACGCTGCAACAGATTATTGAAGTGACGGCCAAGCTGCCGACGATTATCGCGCACCGCTATGCGCGCTTGAACAACCGCGAGCCGCTCGCGCCGCGCACCGATCTGACGCACACCGCCAACTATCTGTACATGCTCAAAGGCGAGCAACCGACTGCCGCGCATGTGCGCGCTCTGGACGCGTACTTGATTTTGACGCAAGAGCACGGGCTGAACGCGTCGACGTTCGCCGCACGCGTGGTGGCGTCTACGCAATCCGACTTGGTTTCGTCGGTCACCGCCGCGATCGGCGCGCTGAAAGGCCCGCGTCACGGCGGCGCTCCGTCGGAAGTCACCGAAATGATCGAAGCGATCGGCACCAAGGAAAACGCCGAGCCGTGGATGCGCAAACGCCTGGAGGGCGGCAACGTCCTGATGGGCTTCGGCCATCGCGTCTACCGCACCCGCGACCCGCGCGCGACCGCACTGAGCGTCGTCGCCCAAGAACTGGCGAAAGACGATCCGTGGTTTGATCTCGCGCTGCACGTCGAGAACACCGGCCTGAAACTGCTGCAAGAGTTCAAGCCGGGCCGTCAGCTCAACGTCAACGTCGAGTTCTACGCGGCAATCGTCATGCGCTCCATCGGCTTGCCGGACTCGCTGTTCACGCCGACGTTCGCCGTCTCCCGCACCGTCGGCTGGTGCGCGCACATCCTCGAAGCGGCGCAGATGCGCATCATCCGCCCGCAATCGAACTACACCGGGATCATGCCGGAGTAATCGCTTCAAGCAAAAAGCCATCGTGTCTACGAACTGCTGTCTCGTAGACCCGATGGCTTTATTTGTTTTCTGCCGTTGCGACCTCCATCTTCACGCGATGCATCTTGCTGCCGATCCACAACAGGCACACCGATCCGAGAACGATGCCGGAAAAAAGGAAATACAGCGACGAACCCGCAACTTGGCTCACCATCCCCGCGATTGTCCCGCCTGCCGGAATGGAAACCCAAGCGATCAACCGGAACACGCTCACACAACGCCCCAGCAGATGATCCGGGACGATGGTTTGCCGCAACGTCGTCGATTGAACCCCCCACGCGATCAGCAAAAAACCAACAAACGCCTGCGTCAGCAAGATGGCGACCGGATTCGTAAGCGTGGCGAGCAAAAACGGCGGGATCACTTGCCCCACCGTCGTGACGGTCATGAGAGCTCCCATCGAGAATCGCTGTTTGGCTTTCCCGATCACCAAGGAGCCTGCCACCATGCCTCCGCTCAACCCCGCCATGATGATCCCCGCCCAACCGGATGCGAGATGCAGTTCATCGTTGATCCGAACCAACAGCGCAAGGTCCATGCCGGGCCCGACAAAGTTCACGAGCATCGTAAAAAACGCCAACATCCGAATCGTTCGATTTTGCCAGACGAATTGCATGCCTTCTTGGATGTCTGCCCGCATGCCCGAACGTGCACCCGCGCTCTTGCCCGAGTCGGTCGTTCGTGTCGAAGCGGAGAAAGAAGCGCGGATGAAGAACAAGGTGACGATGGAAACCGCGTAGGAGATCGCATCGAGAACCAGCGTGTTCGCCGCCCCCAGCATCGAAATCAGCACGCCTGCAACGACCGGTCCCAAGATGCGGCTCATCGAAAAGCAGGTCTGCAACGCGGCGTTCCCTTGCTGCAACTGCGACCGCTCCAAGATGTTCGGAAGACAAGCACCGTACGACGCATCAAAAACGGCGGAAAACAAACTGACCCCCGCCTGTACGAGATACAGCAGTACAATCGGAACATGACCGACGCTTAGACTTGCCGCCGGAATGGTCAGCAACAACACCATGCGGCCGCAGTCCGCCAGCATCATCAGCGTCTTGCGGTTGAAGCGATCCGCCCAGACGCCGGCGGGCAAAGAGACGAAGAGATACGGAACAAACCCGACGGCAAACGCGATCCCAGTCAACGTCCCAGAACCGGTTGTCAGCAACAACAACCAAGGGATCGTAAACGTGGTGACCGCCGTGCCGAATTGCGAGACCGTTCGGCCGCTGAACAACCAGAGGAAATCACGATTCTTCCAAATCGAAGCTGGCATTCAAGCACCTCCCTGCACAAGTAAACCTGCGTTTTTTCTTACTGAAAGACGGCAGCAAATGCCCTTCTTGCAGGAGTACCCCTGCGTTTTTTCTACGAGAAGCCAACATTCCAGTACCTCCCTGCAGGTGTGCCCCTGCGTTTTTCCTCTTGGAAACCAAGGGGCACTATCCCTCGTGTGTGAGACCGATGTAAGCCTCCAAGCTCGACTCCACCTGCCGCAAACGAGACGGTTTCAACACGTACACCGTCCCATTCGAAATCACCAATCCGGCGGAACGCAGCAAAACCAAGTGGTGGTGGATCGTGGATTTGGCGAGGTCGAGCGTCTCCGTCAACTCTTGGAGGGTGCGCTCCCGTTCGTGCAACAGTTTCAAGATCCGCAGCCGGTTCTCATCGCCAAGCGCCTTGCAGAGCAGAACCAACTCAGCGGACGGGCGATACGGATCATCGTCCCCGTACAGGCTTTCGTCACTGACCGGATAGTAAAACACCTTCGTGCCGGACAAGTCGGCTTGAATCTTCCAAGGTCGATACGCGATCTGCGGGACGAGCAAAACTTGTTGCACGCCCGTTTCGGGCAGGTAGGCGCTCCCCGTCGCCCATTCGACGAACGCTTCCGGAGACATTCGTTTTTGCATGGCGCGTTTCGCATCTGTTTCACGCTGCAAGATACTCGCCCATTCTTCCTCCCGAGGCGCGATCGCCGCTTGGTACCAACTGTGCATGAGACGAACCAAGTGCGTTTTCAAGCGATCCGCGTCCTCCTTTAAGAAAAAGGGGATGTAGCTCACCAAAAACCCTCGCCCCGCCGCCGCCGCGGTCAACTCGCGCGCCGCCTCCGCATCCCCTCTCGCCGCCAGACGGCGCAACTCTTCTTCCCGGAATCCGCCCAGCGGAGGCAACACTTGATAACGAAACTCCTCCTCCGATAAGCCCTGTACATAGCGAAGAAACTCCGCCAAGTCCGCTCCGCCGTATCCGTGCAACAGCCTGAGCAACGCTTGCCACGTGTTCTGCTTGGCGCAATACTCCAGCTCCTCCCGGTTCTCTGTCCCCATCCGGGACATCATGTCCTCCCATTCCGGTGTCTTGCGCTCCAACGAATCTCGAATCTCGGCGTACGTCACCGCCGCGAGACCCAACACGCATTCAAAAAGCAAGGATGCCCGCACGTCCACCGTGTAGGTTGGTTTTCGCGTACTCAGGTCGAGCGTTCTCATGGAAAAAACCTCCTCTTCATGCCTGTGGATCACTTATTCGATATACATAGAATAATGCCTTCTAAAATTATCGAACAACAAAAAATCTACTTGCACACAAAAAAGGACCCCGAGGAATCGAGGTCCTTTTACAGCTGTTACGGGTTTGATCCGAATTGACTTACAGCTTGAACTTGCCGATCTCCTCGCGCATCTGGCTTGCCATCTGCGCGAGCGTTTCGGACGAAGCGGCGATCTCTTCGATCGAAGCGAGCTGTTCTTCCGAAGTGGCGGCGACCGTCTGCGAGCTTTGCGCGGACTGCTCGGCGATCGTCATCATCTCGCCGACCGTCTCGTAGACCTGCTGCGAGTTCGCCGTCATCTCTTGCGAAGACGCCGACACGTCTTGAATCTGATCCGCCACCATCCGGTTCGCCGTCAAGATGCGGGTAAACGCTTCGCCCGCTTCCGACACCGCCTGCGTCCCGGACTTCACTTCGCCGATCACGCCGTCCATCGAGAGCACCGCTTTGGTGGTCTCTTCTTGGATCGACGAAATCAAGTTGGCGATCTGACCCGCCGACAGACTCGACTGCTCGGCAAGTTTGCGCACTTCGTCGGCTACTACTGCAAACCCGCGGCCTTGCTCGCCCGCACGCGACGCTTCGATGGCGGCGTTGAGCGCCAGCAAGTTGGTCTGTGCGGCGATGCCGGTGATGACTTCGACGATTTGCCCGATCTCTTGGGATCTCGTCTCCAACTGCTTCACGCCGGACGCCGTCGTGTTGACCGAACCGGCGATCGCATCCATCTGCAGAACCGCTTTCTGAACGGAGTCGTTGCCCTGCTCCGCTTCCCGCGCTGCGTCCAAGGACGTTTCAGCGACGGCAATCGCCGTTTCCGCGACTTTCTCAATGCCGTTCGACAGGTCTTCAATCGCGCGCGCCGCTTTCGAAGCGCTGGCGACTTGCTGGTCCGCGCCGTGCGCGACATGCTGGATGCTCTCGGTGATCTGCTCCGTCGCTTCCGCCGTCTGATCGGTCGTCGCGGAGAGCGCTTGCGACGAAGACGCCACTTGCTCGGCGGTCGCGTTGACATGTCCGATCAAACCGCGCAAGTTCGCGACCATCTCGTTGACCGAACGGCCCAAGAGTCCGAACTCGTCCTTGCGCGCGGTGTTGAGCGGCTCGACCGTCAAATCGCCCTCGGCGACGCGCTGGGCGATCGTCGTCACCCGACGCATCGGACGGACGACGTATTCCGCAACGCCTCCCGCCACGAGGATGCCGACGATCAACCCGACGATGCCGAAGATCCAGACTTTGTTTTGGAAGTGCGAAACGATGCTGTCAAACTTCGTCGACGGCACGCCGACAAACCAGATGCCGATGACTTCGCCCTTGGCGTTCTTGATCGGCTCGTAAGCCGCTTGGTTCCGCTGATTGACGACAACCGCCTCGCCCATGTAGGTTTGTCCTTTTTTGAGGACCGTATCGGCGACGGCGTCGCTGACTTTCGTGCCGATTGCACGCGTTCCGTCGTCCTTCTTGACCGTGGTGGCGACCCGCATGTCGTTCTGGAAGATCGTCACATTGTCACCCGTCGCTTTGGCGATCTGATCCACGACATCCAATTTGTCGTTGATTTCCGTGTCGCCCTTATACAGCTTGCCGCCCTTGATCTCCCAATCTCCGCTGTACTTCTGCTCCAAGAGCTCGCGTCCGAGATGAAGGTCGGACTGCAGCTTTTCTTGGGAAGAGGTCACGATTTCAGAGTTGATTGAAATCCCGGCAAACGTACCCATGGAAGCAGTACCGACTGTGATGACCGCCGAGAATAAGAGGATAATTTTCGTACGTAATTTCATGGTCTCACTCCCAAACAATCTACTCGTATAACATTTGTCTAATGAGGATACATCTATTATGCCATGTCTTGAGAGTGTTGTCATCGCTTCTCCCGACAATATTTTGAACGAAGATTAACATGTTCTTGAATGTAAAAAAGCACCCTTCACTCGCCAGGAAGGGTGCCCCCTCGATTTAGTTCGATTTTTCTTTCGCACGCGGCAAAATCTTCTCGACGTTCACTTTGAACGTCGTGTCCCACGTCGAGGCGTCTTGCGGGTCGTACTGCTCCAAGAAGTCGATCACTTCCTTGGTCACTTGCGTCGGCGTGGAAGCGCCGGACGTGACGGCGACTTTCTGCACGCCTTGCAGCCATTCCAACTTCAGTTCGGAGAGGTCGGCGATGCGGTATGCCTTCGTGTCCGCGATCTCCTCCGACACTTGTGCCAAGCGGTTGGAGTTGTTCGACGCCGGGTCCCCGACGACGATCGTCAAGTCCGCTTCGCCCGCCTGCTCCGCCACCGCTTCTTGGCGGACTTGCGTGGCGAGACAGATTTCGTTGTGAATTTCCACCGCGGGGTAGCGCTTGAGCACTTCGTTCATCAGCGCTTTGGTGTCCCATTGGCTCATCGTGGTCTGGTTGGTGACGAGGATGCGCGACGCGCTCAAGTTCAGCGCTTCAATGTCGGCGACTTTCTCCACGAGGTGGACGTGGTCAGGCGCGACGCCGATCGCGCCTTCCGGTTCGGGATGTCCTTTTTTGCCGATGTAGACGATCTCGTAGCCGTTGGCGACTTTTTCCCGAATCAGGTCGTGGGTTTTGGTGACGTCCGGACAGGTCGCGTCCACGGTGGTCAAGCCTTTGGCCGCCGCTTTTTCCTTGACTTGCGGCGACACGCCATGCGCGGTAAAAACCACCGTACCCGACTCGATCTGGTCGAGCAGCGCCATCCGGTCCGCTCCGTCGAGGGTGATGATGCCTTGCTTTTCAAACGCGTCCACGACGTGCGAGTTGTGGACGATCTTGCCGAGTATATAGATCGGACGGGGCAGATTGAGGTCCTTGGCGGCTTGTTGCGCCAACACCATCGCATCCACCACGCCGTAGCAGTATCCGCGGGGCGAAATCTTAATGACTTCCATCGTCTGTTCCTCCTCTGTAGTTCCTGCCCTCAGTATAACACAGCGATTGACAAGAAGCGGGGTTGTAACGGATAATCGAATGCAGGTGTTAATTTCTAGGAAACGAGGGATGTGCCATGGCAAAAGTTCTCATGAACAATGTTCGTCTGAACGGGATTGCTATGCCCATTTTTGGCACATCACCAACCGCGCACGAGTAGTAGCCGAAGTGCGTGTCACGCTGAGAGTACAGCCGTGGGTGGTGCAGCCGCCCGCGGCTTTTTTATGCTCTTTTTTTCATTGCCCTGATTTTATGATTGCCCTGTTTGGGGAGAGGAGTGTTGCCCTGTGTTTAAAGATTTGGCGTTATACCGCGACTTGGTTCGCAACCGCAATTTCAGTTTTTACGCGTTCAGTTACTACCTGTCGTCGATCGGCGGGACGATGACGCTGTTTGCGCTCTGGGCGCAAGCGGCGCATATGAGCGACAACAACCCGATGGCGATCGGCTTGTCGGGCATCCTCGACACGCTGCCGTCGATTCTGTTCGCTCCGCTCGCCGGGCTCTTGGCGGACCGCTACAACAAACGAAATCTGCTGATGCTCTCGCGGATTCTGCAAGCGGTCACGGTGCTCGGCATGGTGTTCACCGCCAACCTCTGGCAGCTGTTCGTGCTCGCCGCGCTGCACTCGACGTTCACATCGTTTGAAACGCCGCCGCACCGCGCCTTGCTTCCGACGCTCGTGCGCGAAGAGCAGTATGTGACGATGAACTCGTTCATGGCGACGATGAACTCGCTGATCCAGTTCTTCCGCCCGGCGCTCGCCGGTCTGGTCGTCTCGACGTTCGGCTATCACGCCGGATTCACCGTCAACGTGATCGTGCAGCTGCTGACCGTCTTGGTGCTCTTGCTCGTCACCGTCCAGCCGTCCCAACCTGCACAACCCCCTTCGGAAAAAACGAAACCTGCCGGCATGTGGGGCGGCGCGCGCGAAGGCTTGACGTACATTCGCACCGAACCGGTGCTGACCTATCTGTTTTTCCTCTCGGTGATCATGACGTTCTGCTTCTCCACGCAAGGGCCGTTGACGCAGGTGTTCGTCGGGCAGTATCTCTCCGACTCGCCCGATCAAGTCTCCGCCCGCGTCGGCTTGCTGTTCTCCTCGATCGGAGTCGGCGGCGTGCTCGGCGCGTTGGTGACGCCGCGCTTGATCGCCAAACTGCCGGTGTTTCTCTTGCTCTTGGCGTCGTTTGCGTTTGACGGGCTGATGGTCGTGGTGTTTTCGCAAAGCTCTACGCTCTGGGTGGCGATGGTGTGCTACGCGCTGTTTGGCATCATCGGCTCCGTGAACATGATCGTCACCGACACGCTGATTCAGCGCATCGTGCCGGATACGATGCGCGGACGGGTGTACGGCGCGTTCGGGCCGATCAACGGGCCGTTCTCGATGCTCTCCATCGCGTGCGGCACGTCCTTGGCGACGGTGATCGGCGTGCGCGGCGTGTTTCTGCTGTGCGGGCTGCTGGAAGTGCTCGCGCCGATCGTGTGCCGGATGCTCCCTTCGTACCGGACGGTGCGGGCGCAACTCAAAGAGAAACGTGTTTCTATGTAAAAAAACCGGGGTTGGCCTCCCGGTTTTTTCATACACTTTTTGTACGTACAGGTCGAACGAGAGGAAGTGCGCGTCGAATGCACCTGCCGGAAGTTTCCGAAGGCGAAGCGAACCGCCCGAATCTGCTGTCCGTGCACGTGGAACGAATGGTGTCCGAACTGTCCACGCCCCGCCCTTGCGAGATGCAAACAGCTCCTCTGCCCGCTTATGCCCTGCCCCGCGACCGACGCGGAGCGCTCGCGTTGCTGCCGGTCTTCCGCTGCGAGACGGCGAAACTGCGGATCTAGCTGGACATCGAGTTGATGATGCGGATGGTTCAACTTTGACGTTGTTTGACGGCCAGCGTGACCCATTCGCCGCCTTGCAAGCGGGACGTGACCTGCCAGCCCTGTTCGGCGTACGTGGCGACGACTTGCTCCTCGATCCATTCCACGATGCCGGAGAGCAACAGCGTGCCGTCCGGTTTCACGATCCGCAGGCACAATGGCAAGAGGTCGATCGCTTCTTGGCCGCCGATGTTGACCGCCACGACATCAAAACGATGCTTGGTCTCGGCAAACTCCGCAAACACGTCCGCGATTTTCACGTCGATCCCCGATACCCCGTTAAGTTCCATCAGATAGTGGATCGCGCTCTCCGCCGAAGGGTTCAAGTCGATCGCCAACACATCTTCCGCGCCCTTCATGCGCGCAAACAAGCTGAGAATGCCCGACCCGGCTCCCAGATCGGCGAACGCATCGCCCGTCTGCAGAATCTCGTCCAGCAGTTCCAGACAATGCCGCGTCGTCGGGTGCTCGCCCGTGCCGAACGCCGCGGCGGGTTCGATCACGATCGTCCGCTCGCCCTCGCCGCGCTCTTCCTCCCACGGCGGGCGGATGACGAGGCCCGGTTTCACTTCAATCGCCGTGAATTGATACACCGGGTCTTCCGTCACCGCTTGCGGAATCACCGCGTCGACCGTCAGCGCGAGGTCGCCCATCCACGCCGCCATCTCCGTGCGCAGGCGCTCCAGCACGTCCGGGGTCAGCTCTTCCTCCGTCTCTTCGTAGGCGCGGACAGTGACTTGCTCGACTTCCGCTTCTTGAAATCCGTAGCCGTCCGGGGTGACGAACGTTTCAATCGGCGCTTCTTCCCAGACGTACTCAATGCCTTTGCCTTGCAGACGCGCGATGGCGTCGTCCGTTCGATGCCCCTCGACAGTCAACGCGTATTCGACATAGCGCGGTTCGTGTTCAGTCATGGTGTCGAATCCTCCTGCGAAGCGCTACTTTTGTGTCGATGGTGGTGGCGGCGGGCTTTTTCCCGGTTTCCGCACGACTCCATCTTGCACCAGCGGCGCGTGTTGTTTTTGGATGTGTCGTAATAATATTGAATGCACTGGTGGTTGCCGCACTTTTTTAAACGGGCCGGTTGGCCGTGCGTGAGATAGTCGAGCAGCGAGTGCAGAAGCAGCCAGTTCATTTTTGCCAAAGGGGTGCCCCGCGGAGTGAACTCGGCGCGGGCGTCCTCGGTCAGCCGCCACGTTCCGGGCAGCGCGGTCAGTTGTTCGTTCAGCCAAGCCCGGCGCTCTGCAGAGACGCCGCCCTCTTCTGCGATGCGGCGCAAGATGGCGCGCAGGTCTTTGAGCCGGGCGAACGCCTCCTCGTCGAGGACAAGCCCCTCTACGCCCGCCCCCTGCAGCCAGGTATGCAAATCGATCAGCTCCGGTAACCCTTCGCGAACTTCGCCCTCGTGCAACGACTGTGTGTTCACGAAGTCCAGCCACAGCGACCCGCCATGATAGGAAAACATCTCCTGCATCACCTCCCCATGAGTATACACCAAATAAATTTCAATCGACATAAAAACACCGTCGCCAAAAGGTAATTTCTTCCGTATACTTACACCATGCGGTTCAAAACCCATTCCGAAAAAAGAGGAGGCGTTGTCTCATGGCAACTTCCAACGAGAAGGTATCGCGGATCGAGTTCATGGAGGAAATGAACCAGATCGGACTGAGCCCCAACGTGACAGGCAAGCCGGCTGACGGTTTGACACGGGCCGAGGCAGCGGTCTTCCTCGCCCAAGCGCTCCCGCCGATGAACCTCGGCATCGCCGGAGGAGTTCCCGCGCCGTTTCACGACATGAGTTCGATGACGGCGGAGCAGCAGCAGGCGGTTTCAACGCTGTATGCGCTGGGCATCGTGGTCGGCGACGACCAGCAGATGTTCCACGGCAACCGCGATCTGACGCGCGAGGAGTTAGGCATGATGGCGGAGCGGACGCAAGCGCGATTGCAGGCGGCGGGCGGCTCGCAAGTGACGGGTCCGACGAAGCCGGGTGCTCCTATGAAGCCGACGGCTCCGGCGGATTCGAACGCTGCGGATGCCACGAGTTCTTCCAGCGCAACGAGTTCCTCTGGCGCTCCGATTCCTTATGAAGTGATCACGGACCTCTCCACGCTTCCGCCAAACGTGCAGGACACCGCTTCGGCGTTGCAAGGCACCTCCGGCGCGGTGACGGTGGACAGCGGCGATTCCACCTATCTCCTGCTCTCCGCAGGCGAGCGCAGCACGGGCGGGTACGCGATCACCGTCGCAGGCGTCAACGAAACGGACGTTCGCATCGAAGTGACGGTCGGGTTGACAACACCTGCTCCCGGCACGATGTTGCTGCAAGCGATCACCTACCCGCAACTTGCGGTGCGGTTTGCCCGGACAGTGAAGCCGATCGTCGTGCTGAACCCGGAAGCGCTCTCCGCTTAAATAAGAAAAGCTCCCGCGCCGACGCGCCGGGAGCTTTTCTTCTTGCTTGGAAAAAACAACTTCAACTGCTCATAACACAACCCCCCGACTTTCACGCATTTGACGATTGAACGACCACATTTCGTGCATGACTCGCAATGCGTTTTGGCAATCGTCATGTGACTCATACAAGCGTGAGAGTTCCTGCATGGTTTCTTCATACTCCGCTTGGCATTCGGTGAGTTTGAAGCATTCGGCTGCCTGTTTCATATATTTGACTGCCACAACGTGCTGACTGCGGGCTTTGGCAATTCCTGATTGCACCTTCGCGGCCCATGCTTGGTAGGGATGGACGGTCGGGAGCAGAGTACGGCCGGTCTGACTGGCTTCCTCTGCTTGGTCAAGACTTCCGTTAGCGAGGTATAGTTTTGCAAGTTCAATCGCGGTGATCCCTGCTTCTTCTTTTCGAAATCGTTTTTTGAAGGACTCCGCGATCCGCTCCAATTCCGTTATCGCTTTGTCTCTCTCCCCCATCTCCGCTTGAAGAACTGCCAGCCGAACTTCCGCCGACAACTTTTCACATTGTGCGTTCAAGGTTTCAAAACACCATTCCGCCCGTTGAGAATACTCGGCGGCTTGTTGGAACTCTTCTGCTTTGTGAGCGGTCTGAGCCAAGTTCATATAAAGGGCTCCCAATCCTTGAATATCCTCGCGCTCTCCTAAGATCGGCACCGCGAGTTGGAGGGTGATCTGCGCTTTTTTCATCTGACCCAACTGTTTTTGAACATCACCTAGTGCAAACAGAAGGGATGCTTGCAGATGGACATCTCGAACCTTGGTTGCTTCCAACTTTGCAAGCGCAAGAGATAAATAGTGTTCCGCGACTTGATAGCGTTTTCGCTTACGTTCGATGAGCCCCAGTTGATGCAAAACTCGCACGGCAAGAATCTGGCTTCCGTTGATGGAATTCGCATGCTCCAACAATTGCTGAAACGTCTCTTCTGCTTCCCGGAGTTGGTTCACCTCCAATTGGCATCTTCCATACTCGTATCGGAGTTCGAACGGGTTTAGTTTCCCGTTGTTTTCACGGATGACGTTTTCCAACAACGGCAGCGCGCCTGCAAACTCACCAGCAGAGATCATCCCTTTGGCAAGGCGGTATTCGCTGATGACAACCATGTTCATTTCCGAGTCGCCAATCAGTTCGTCCGGTGTCACTTCTAATTTTTTCGCGATCTTCACCAAAACGCGCCAAGACGGTCTCGCTTTATCTGCCTCGATTTGCGAACACATCGATGGCGTGAAAATGCCCTCTGACAACTGCGTTTGGGTCAGACCTTTTTTCATTCGCAGTTGGCGGAGACGTTGACCGAAGGATTCCACGAACTTCACTCCTTTTACAAGATAATCACCTGTAAAAAGAGTACCCCACATTCGTTACGAATTGTTTATTTACAATAAAACCTGCATGTCACAGTCGACCTATTAATTGTCACAAGGTCTTACTGACATAAAAAACCCCTCGAAAAAAATTCGAAGGGAAGTACGTTTTACAGCTGAAATGCAACGATTCCAAGTGGGTCTACGGGATGCGTATCCGCACTCTTGCTCAAAGCGCTGTGATCTGAGGCAAACCAGAAAATGAGACCCATTGCAATGACAAAAAGCGTAAAACCCTTTTTCATACCTTCGCCTCCCAGTCAAAGAATTCACTATTCTTGCCAGAGAGCATTCTCCCCATTTTATAATATCTCAACACCGATTCTGCGTCATCAATTGAACTGTAATATTCAATCAAGCATTTACAAGCCAGCAAACGAATTTCAAGACTTGCATCTGTATCCTGCTGTACGCGTTCTGCAAAAACCGGGGTACGTTCAGCAATCGTACGATATATGAGGAGTTTGTTATGTAAATCTGGATAGGACTTAGAGTTTTCAACATGAGCAAAGATCAACGATTTTGCTGTCTCAAGCTCACCAAGTTTCAAGAGTACTTTCACCTGCTCATTCACAGCAAAAACAAGCGAATACTCGTAGGGCTGAAGAATCTGGACGGCATCTGCAAGAATCTTGGCGGCTTCAAGGAAATTCTGAAGAAGAGATTCAAAGTGTGCAACATTTATCATAGCAATCCCGACCTGCAATGAATCATAAGTTTGCTCATAGTTTTCGAGTGATAAATACGCATGTTTCCTGGCACGATCAAAATTGCCACGCGCTTCGTGCATTTTCATACGGGTATAATGCGTCAGTCCCATTGCACGAGGATTCTCCGCGAACGCGGTCTCTACAACTTGCAACATTTCCTCGATGTTGCTGTATTCCTTGCGTACCGTATGGGTTAGCATGAGATTGGCTGTCACTAGATAGAGCAGGTTGCTGTCCTCATATTCGGTATGGATTTCCTTCGCAAACTGCAAAGCCTTCTGCCAAGACTCATGGGCCTCCTCATAATTTCGCAACAAATATTGCACACGGCCAAGATTATTCAAACTATAGCCGCGTTCTGTCGATCCTTGGGCGACTTTTGCTACTTCATTCGCCAAAGAGAGCGCATTCGTCATCATGACCTTGGTTCTCGTTTTTGCCTGTAGAATGGTTGCCAGCTCTTGTTCCTTTTTTACACAATCCATCTGTTTGAGCCTCTCAACCGAAACCCCTAACCCCTTCGCAATTTGTTGCAATTCGGACGGGAGAATGGTTCTGGATCCGTTCAACATCTGGCGCAATGATTCTCGATTTACTCCTAATTGGGCAGCAAAACTACGAATGGAGTAGGCTTCCCCTTTTTCTTTCAGTAGTTCCGTGATTCTTCTTCCCAACGGGATTCTATTCAATTCGGGTGTAGCCGTATTCTCAAGAGTAGACATTAGAAATGACCCCCGTTTAACAATCTACGCAATAAACCAATCGAATACAAGTTGTACCAATTAATTATAATCACAATCGCTTTATTTGCATAGATTTTACAAAAGAAAAAACTACCTCGTACAGAGTATTCATCATAAATAAGAAAAAGACCCTGATCGCAAGGGTCTTTTTCTTATTCCATGCAGAAGAACCAACCTCACGCGTGCCCGCCGCATCCGCCGATCGCGGGCAGCCCGCCGGTGTCGCCGCCGTGTTCAAACGTGACTTCCAGCCGAATTCCGTTCGGGTCGTAGAAAAAAATCCCCGCCAGCCCACCGTACTCGCCAAGCCCGTCGTATAGGATCGGAACGTTGCGGGCGCGCAGGCGGTTTTCCAACTCTTGCAGCGTCTCCAAGTCCCCCACGCGAAACGCCAAGTGATGCAACCCCGCCGCCGCGAGCGTCGCGTCCTGCTCGGCGGTCTTCCAGAGCGTCACCATCGTCGTGCCGTCCGTGATGTACACCGACGTGCCTTCCTTGCCGCCGACGACGTCAAACCCCAGCACCTCCGTGTAAAATTCCCGCGCCGCATCCAGATCCCGCACAGACAACCCCACATGGTGAACGCCCATCGTCATTCTGCTCATCTCATTTCCTCCTCTTAGTTCGCCTTGACTAATTTGGGAATGCGTTTCGAACAGTTGGTGTACACTTCGCTCACGGTGACAAACACCACGGAGAGCGCGCCGGGGAACAACTGCAAGTCCTCCGGCTCGGTCGAGAGGCGAGCGGTGCCGTTGACGCGCAGACGCTGGCCTTTTTCAAAGTCGAGGAAGAGAAGCCCGAGGTGCGGGTTCTCGACGAGGTTGCCGAGGCTTTGGTACAAGCCGTTGCCCGGATAATCCGGGAACACCAGCGTCCGCGGATCGAGCACCCGCACAACGCCCGGCCCGCCGCCGCGAAACGAACAGTCGCACTCCCCCGCCCGGTTCGCCGTCGCCAAGAAGAAAAACTCGCTTCCCTCGATGTACATCCGGAACAAAACGGAAATCTGCGAACTCACCAAGCGCTCCGTCAACTTCGCCGCCTGCTCCTCCGTGCCGAACTGCCGCCGAAGCTGCTCTTCTCCTGAAAGCACCCGAAACACCACCTAACCGTCTAAATTAATTTTGATGGTTACATCATATGTCGTGTACCCATTTCTTGTCAACGTGTAACGGCAGCTTTTTGGTAAACGTCTATCAGATAACGCGAAGGAACCGCGTGCCAAGGAGGTTTTTTCGATGAACAAAAAAATGACCTATCTCGCGATGGCAGCAGCTCTCGCGGTCGCTCTCACAGGCTGCGGACAAAAAACAATGTCTCCGGCAGCTCCGACTCCTCCCTCGAACCAGCAACAAATCCCGGAGCCCGCACCCGCTCCTGCTCCTGCAACGACGCCCGCTCCGACCACGCCGACGAGTTCGCAACCGGCAGATCCCGCGCATCAGACGTATGATGTGAAGGCGGTCGAGTTCGGCAATCCCACTTCCGGTTGGGTGGGCGGCAAAGGGTTTATCTTGAACACGACAGACGGCGGCCGCTCGTGGAATGTGCAGTACAGCGGTCCGTATGAAATTGAGAAGCTCTCGTTCCTGAACCCGTTCTTGGGCTGGGCGCTGGGGCATGACGGCGAAGGAGATGCGGGCGGTGTCGTGATGCAGACGACCGACGGCGGCAAGCATTGGAACGAAGTGTCGCATCCGAAGTATGTTCACGACCTGCATTTCGTCTCGGAGACCACGGGCATCGCCAGCGGCCAGATCACGCACGACGGCGGAAAGACGTGGCAAGTGATGAACCTGCCGTCGGAACCCGTGTTGGGCGAACCGGCGCTCGGCAACGAGACACGCGGCTGGGTCGTGACTTCAGAAGGCAATTCGTTCACCGTACAGCACACGATAGACGGCGGGAAGACGTGGACGAAAGTGTTCACGCGCACCACGATGGAGCCGCCGGTTACCGCTTCGATACAAGCGACGAATGCGGACGATGCGTGGGTGACGATCATCGGCGGTACGGGCATGACGCAGACGTCGTATTCGGTTTTCCACACGGCGGATAATGGAGAACATTGGAATCCGGTGATCGCGCAATCGACGGCGGGCGGCGGCACGGCGCCGGGGTACGACACGCCGAACACCTCGCCGAGCGGTCCTGCAACGAAACCGGGGTACGTGGAGGCGATCAACTCGCAGACGGCGGTGGTCTCCGGTTTCTGCGCCGCGTGCGGGTACGGCACGATTTCCACCGGAAACACGCTGGACGGCGGCAAGACGTGGAGCAATTTCAAACAGTCGTTGCCCGGCTCCGGCGGCCAGCTCTCGTTCGTCAACCAGGGCCAAGGCTGGATGATCGTCTCCTCCTACGAAAAGCCCCCTGTCCTCTATTACACGGAGAACACCGGACAGACTTGGACGAAGGAATTCGTCTTCGGACCCGGGCAATAAACATTAAAAAACCTCACCGCCCCGCGCAGGGTGGTGAGGTTTTTCGTTATACGGAGTTGGATAAACTTACGCACCGCATCTGAATACGCGATGAGTGTCCATACTCAGGATTCGATACAGCGACTCACTTCCGCAAAAAGCGGCGCGCCAATTTTGCGAATGGTGCTGATTTTTTACTCGGTCTCGTATCCTGTTGCTTGCGACTCCACGAGCACCTTCACGAGTTCCTCATGCACACGCCCGTTCGTGGCGACGATGTGCCGGACGCCGAGGTCGTAGTCGGTGCCTCGGGTGTCGGTGACGCGGCCGCCCGCTTCTTGGACGAGCAGGCTTCCTGCCGACAAGTCCCACGCGTTCAAGTCCGCTTCCCAGAATCCGGTCAACCGCCCCGCCGCCACATATGCCAAGTGCATCGCCGCCGACCCGACCGCTCGAAAGTTGCGCACCGTCGACGCCAACGCGTTCATCCCGCGCATGTTGATCGCCCGCGCCCTGCGCACGTCCACCGGAAATCCGGTCGCCAACAGCGCTTGCGGCAACGTCGCTTCCTCCGACACGGTCATCCGCTCCCCGTTCAGATACGCGCCCTCTCCCAGCCGCGCCGTAAACAGCTCGTCCCGAAACGCATCGTAAATCACGCCGACCACCACTTCGCCGCGATGGGCAATCCCGATCGACACCACCGAATACGGCAACCCGTGCACGAAATTCGTCGTGCCGTCAATCGGGTCGATGATCCAGAGAAATTCCGCTTCCCGACTCTCTGCCAACGCTTTCGCCGACGCTTCCGCCCCCGGCGCCACGCCCTCTTCGCCGAGAATCTGATGCGTCGGGCAGTGCTCCGCGACATGGCGACGGACGATCTCTTCGCACGCTTTGTCCACTTCGGTGACGAGGTCGTATTCGCTTGCTTTCAGTTCCATGCGGGCAGCGCGTCCGCACTTCTGCCGGATCAAGCAGCCCGCTTCCTTGGCGGCGCGGATGGCGATCTGTTCAAGTTCTTGCCGTGAGTTCATGGAGTGACGCACCTCTGCTTTCCTGTTTGCTTCTAGTGTACCACTTGCGAACCTTTTCCAGCTTGCTACAATAGGAAGAGGACAAGCTTCGGAATCTGGATTGGAGGATCCCACACATGAAGAAACGCAATTGGACGAGCGCACTGCTGTGCACAGCGCTTGCCGCTACCCTGCTTGCGGGCTGCTCCCGCGACGATTCCTCGGCCGCGCCGACGACACCGGCTCCGGCGAAACAGGACAACTCCACGACGACCACTCCGGCGAAAGACAGCGGCAGCGCCGACACGGCCAGTAAGAACAACAAGTACTCCCAAGCCCCGGCCATGACCATCGACAAGTCCAAGAAGTACACGGCCACGCTGAAAACCAACAAAGGGGACATCAAAATCAACCTCTTTGCTGACAAAGCACCGCTGACGGTCAATAACTTCGTGTTTCTTGCGAAAGACCACTTCTACGACGGCATCAAATTCCACCGCATCGTGCAGACGTTCATGATCCAGACGGGCGACCCGCTGGGCACCGGTGTCGGCGGCCCCGGCTACGAGTTCAAAGACGAACTTCCGCCGGCGAAACCGTACGCAGCGGGCATCGTCGCGATGGCGAACCGCGGCCCGGACACCAACGGCAGCCAGTTCTTCATCGGAAGCGGCGATGACGTGGCAGGGTTGAACCGCCAGCCGAACTACACGGTCTTCGGCGAAGTCGACCCGGCGAGCATGGACGTGGTCAAAGCGATTGCCGCCACTCCGGTCGGCCCGTCCGGCAACGGCGAGAACTCCAAGCCGAAAGAAGACGTGCATATCAATTCGGTGGACATCGCCGAACAGTAATTCCTGCGAGACTCTGTCGCCTGTGCGCGACGGGGTCTTTTTTTGTTCGACATGTGTGGAACTCACTGTCGATTTCCCGGGAAATTGTCGAGTTTGCGCCCGTATTTGTCAATTTCGCACGTCCTGCGGGCGAAGCGGCATAGGCTGTGGGGGAGAGGGGTGTGACGATGGGGAAGCAGCGAAGAAATCGAGAAGCACGTGAAACGCAAAACAAACCGACAGAGCCGTTGATCCAAGGGTTTGATAAAATCCCGCCGAACATCCAGGGTGTGCCGTTGGTTCCGAAGGTGAAAAAAAGGAAAGTGCGCAAGTCGCCGGAGAAGTTGGCGGAAGAGCAAGCTCTGCGCGATTCGCTGGGATCGTCGTTTCCGTTTTGGCCGGGATTTCCGGGGTTGCCGGAGTCGGTGAGGGAAGCGATGGCGGAGTATTGGAAGCAGGTTCCGAGCGATGTGATTCCGAATACGTGGTTGTATTCGTACAATCCGCCGGGGTTTGGGACGACGACGGGACAGCGTTTTGTGTCGCCGGTTATTTCGGGGCAGACGTTGTTTGACGATCCTTTTTATACGACGCAGACGCCGCCGCCGCTTGGGGAGTTCGACCCAACGTATCCGATGTGGCTGAGGACGACCGAGTTGGCGGAAAAAAGAGCAAAGGCTTGCCCGGTCGGGAAAGAAAGCGCGGAGTGCACGGCGGCGAGGGAAGAATATTATGCGGCGTGCAATGCGTATGCAAGAGCGTTGGATCGGGTGTGGGGGTTGAATCGGGTGCAGGACGATCAGCCGAAGCAAACGAACGGGCAGAGAACGCAATCGGTGAAAGACGGAGACCCGCCTGTTTCGTAAAGAGTCCTATCATAAACAGGGCGATGTCGGCTATCAGCGGCTTGCAAAATTCACGAATGAGGTCAACGACAAATTCAAGTAAGTTACGGGTTCCCGTTTGGCGACGGCCTCAGTTTGGAAGGCACCGGACTGAGGCCTTTTTTGTGCTTGCACACAAAAATCCTCTTGCGTATGACGGCCATAGGCTCGATTTCGCTGTCATACGCAAGAGGTTCAGATGGATGGTGTATCACGTAATGTAATACCAATTTCCGTATTCCAGTGTATATTGAGTTCCGTCTCCCTCACCGAAGACCGAGTTTCCGAACCGATCGACAAGCCGCTTCCCCGTCGAAGATCCTGCATCGAAGTGGGAGGAACTTTCGGTACCACTTGTTGAGTTGAGCCCACCGCCTTGATACGCCCAACTGCTCGAAGACCCGTAGAAACCCGAAGTTCCCGAAGTCCCCGAAGTCCCCGAAGTCCCCGAAGTCCCCGAAGTCCCCGAAGTCCCCGAAGT
>NZ_JMIR01000046.1 GCF_000714935.1 Tumebacillus flagellatus | reverse complement strand
CAGTTGGTAGAGCACCACCTTGACATGGTGGGGGTCACAGGTTCGAGTCCTGTTGATAGCACCATACAGCACATCAGAAGCGCTTCGGTCATTTCGTTGATCGGGGCGCTTTTTGCGTTTTGCAGTTGGTTTCTTGTCAGAGCTAGAAGAACAAGCCGAACAGCGTGTAAACTCTCACACCAACAACGAGTCCAAGTTGCGACTCGTTGTTTTTTTTACAATTTGTTCAATGGGTCTCCATACTAGATTGGTAGAGTGAGGAAGAAGAGACCATGACTACCAGGGTGGAGGAATCTACACACATGAAGAAGAAAGCCTTGCTTCCCGTACTCGCATTGACGCTTGCCATTCCGTTCGCAGCTCCGGCGCACGCGGTTGCCAACGCACCGGTGACGGTCAAATCGGTGGAATTCATCGGCACCGACGCTCCGAACAACGCGGTCGACATGTCGAAGATCTACACCAACGCTTCTGTGAAAGTCACGTACTCCAACGGCGCGCAAAAAATCTACCCGTTGACCTATAAGACCCTGTTCAAATCCACCGACAAAATCAACGGCACGCCGGCGGGCGTCTCGATCGACGCGAACGGCAAGCCGATCATGGACAACTCCGTCTCCGCGGACCCGCAACCGTTCGTGTCCGACGATCCGGACTCCAACTCGCTGATGCAAATTCCGGGCATGGCACCGACGGCGCTCGGCGGCAACCCGCTCTCGCTCGTCACGCACTACGAATACATCACCAAGGACAACTCCGGCACTTCCGCGTACGGCATCATCCCGGCGTCGATGTCGTTGACGACGCTCGATCAAAACAAAACCAACGGCATGCTGAAGCCGACCGATTTGAAAAAAATCGACTTCTCCGGCGTGGGCGGCCTCTGGATTCCGTGCAACGGCTCGCTCTCGCCGTGGAACACCCACTTGGGTTCGGAAGAGTACGAAGCGGACGCGCGCGCGTTTGCAGCGGACAACTCCAAAACGTACGTGAAATCGTTCACACAAAACTATTACCAAGACCCATCCAAGGCGGGCAACCCGTACGTCTACGGCTACATCCCGGAAGTGACCGTCAAAGCGGACAACTCCACCAGCGTGGTGAAACACTACTCGATGGGCCGCTTCTCGCATGAACTTTCTAAAGTCATGCCGGACAACCGCACCGTTTACTTCGGCGACGACGGCTCGAACACGATGATGTTCATGTACGTGGCGGACAAGGAAAAAGACCTCTCCGCAGGCACCCTTTATGCGGCGAAATGGCTCCAAACCTCCGACCAAAACGGCGGCGCGGCAAACCTGCAATGGATCAAACTGGGCCACGCGACCGACGATCAAGTCAAGAGCTACATCGACAAAGGCCTGACTTTCAACGACTTGTTTGAGACGGCCGACCAAGCAACTCCGGGCTTCACGAAAATCAAAACCTACCCGTCCGGCAACGTGGAATACTTGAAAGTCAAGCCGGGGATGGAGCAAGCGGCTGCGTTCCTCGAATCCCGCCGGTACGGCGCGATCCTCGGCGCGACCTGTGAGTTCAACAAAATGGAAGGCGTCACCTTGAACGCCAAGGACAAAAAAGTCTACATCGCCATGTCCTACGTCGAAAAAGGCATGACCGTCGACACCAAAAACGAAGTCCAAGACGACATCAAACTGCCGAAGATCTCCTCCGGCGTCACGTACGAACTCTCGTTGCAAGGCGGGCAAAAAGACCGCTCCGGCAACGCGATCGACTCGCAGTACGTCGCCGGCACCATGCAAGGATTGATCGTAGGCGAAGACCTCGCCAAACCGGATGCGCTCGGCAACCTCGCAAACGTGGACAAAGTCGCCAACCCGGACAACCTGTCGTACTCCGCTGACATGCGCACGCTGTTCATCGGTGAAGACTCCGGCATGCACATCAACAACTACGTTTGGGCGTACAACATCGACACGCACAAACTGTCCCGCCTCGTTTCGCTCCCGGCCGGCGCGGAAGGCACCGGTCTGCAGATGGTCGACAACCTGAACGGCTTTTCTTACCTCATGTCGAACATTCAACATCCGGGCGACTTGGAAATTAAAGTGTCCGATTCTCTGAAAGCGGACCTCGACCGTGAAATCAACAAGAACTTCAACAACAAAAAAGCGGGCACCGTCGGCTATCTCTCCGGCATCCCGGCTCTGGAGAAGGAAATCGACCCGGACACCCTGAAATCCACGCTGACCCCGGTTCGCGCGGCTGCCGAAGCGAAGGGCGCAATCGTCGCTTGGGACGGCAACACCAAAACGGTCACGATCACCAAGGGTTCCAATACGCTCTCCTTCATCGTCGGTGACAACGTTGTCGTACTCAACGGCAAGGAACAACCGCTCACCGAGCTATCCAACTTCATGGACGACCGCGCCGCGCTCCCGATGAGCGTGCTGAACGACTTCTTGAAGTAAGATTGCTTGGCTGGAAAACCTGCGTCTCTCTGACGAGAGATGCGGGTTTTTTTTCGTTTTTACCATCGCCAAAAGCGATCAGGATCATCAAAACTATCAGTATTACGCAATAGAAGCCATCGTGCTACGATGAAGCCAACACACGATATCGGGGGGGTTTTTCCATGTATCAAAGCAAGACGTTAGCAACGCCCGCCGCAAGTCCAGAAGCGGCGCATCGGTTTTTTCTGAACAAATTGACGGTGGAAACGGATGTCGCGGACGTGATCGTCGATTCTCAAAACGGGCCGCTGCCGTATCAGCTGATCGACGGCTTCGAATACTGGGAAATAGAGGGCGGCCCGGTCGAACGGTAAACCTGCCTGCGCACGAAAAAACTCACGGACGCACGGGCCCGTGAGTTTTTTTCAAAAACGAGAACAGAAGCGGCGAGAGCAAGCAGGTGAGGATGGCGACGACGATCATCGCTTCTTCGATCACGCGGGGAATCACGTGCAAGCGCACGCCGATGGAAGCCGCCACGATCACCAGCGTCAATTGCGAAGAGAGCAACAACCCTCCGGCGAAGCGGTCCCGCATGTCGATCGCCGGTCCGCCGAACCAGAGCATCGGCAGCAATTTCACGCCGTACGCGCACAACAAGAGCAGCGGCATCCATACCAACGCGTCGGGAGAAGCCAGAAACGCCCGCAAGTCAAACCGCGCGCCCACCGTGACGAAGAACACCGGAATGACGAACGAGTACCCCAAACTCTCCATCTGTTGGCGCAGGGTGTTATCTTCCGGCAAGCGAAACCCGGCGACGAGCAATCCGACCAAGAAACTCCCCAGAATCGGCTCCGAGCCCGTCCAGTCGGTCACCACGCCGAACAGCCCGAGGATCGCGAGCACCGCTTGGAGTTTGACGATCCCGTTTCGTCCGAACCAAGCGTCCCAAAAACGGCTGCGGTACACGCGCAGAATCGCCACATAGAACAGCGCCGCCAGCGGAATCAGCAAGCCGACCGTCAATTGCCGCCAGGAGAGTCCGTTGCGCGCGAGGTCGGAGGCAAGCGAAATCCCGAGCATCGTCAGCAGGTCGGCGAGCATCGCCGCCGTCAAGAGGGTCTGTCCGTACACCGTTCGCAGCAGTCCGCTCTCTTTCAACACCGGCAAGATCACGCCAAGCGACGCCGTCGAGAGAATCAGCACCATCATCCACGGCTGAATCCGCGGGTCGATCATGTGCATGCCCCACGCCAGCGCATAGGAAATTCCCGCCATCGCGACAAACAGCAGGATCGCTTTTTGCAACACGCGCGGCCCTTCGCGGCGCGGCACGAGAAGCCGCAAATCCACTTCCAGCCCCGAGAGAAACGTGAGGTAGAACAGCCCGAATTGGCTGACTCCGCCAAGCCATCTTGAATGCTCTTGCCAAGACGGCGGGAGCAACAGGCTTACAACCAGTCCGAACACGATGTACGCGATCACCGTCGGGATGCGCAACCACGGCAGATGTGCAGTCGCCCGTTGCAACAGAAACGCCGAGAGCAGAATCCAAAACAACGGGAGCAAGACATTTTGTCCAACGATGGGGACCACCTCCCTCGCTCCATCTTATTCAAGAAGGAGTCAAAAAAGCCCGTGTCCGACACCGCAAGCGTCGGACACGGGCTTTTTTGACTAGACGGCGAGGAAGGGGAGGATGTTCCACTCAAACGCCCGCTGCACGAACCAGATCAGACCGAACAGCGCGACGCTGCCGGAAAGCCCGCGCACAACCCAGACGTTCCAACGGAAGCGGCGGATGTAGAGGATGATCGGCAACAGGACGATGACGACCAGCAACTGCCCGATCTCCACCCCGATGTTAAACGTGAGCAGAGCTTCGAGGAAGTGGTTTTTCGGCACTTGCGTCTCGGCGAGCGCTCCGGCGAACGCGAAGCCGTGCACCAGTCCGAAGAATCCGGTCAGCACCCAGCGGTAGTTGGTGTTCTTGATAAACTGGTTCTCCAGCGCGACGTAGAGGATCGTCACCGCCACCAGCGACTCGATCAAGCGCGTCGGCAGCGCCACGATGTTCATCGCCGAGAGAATCAGCGTGACGGAGTGCGCGACGGTGAACGACGTGACGATCTTCAAGATGTTTTTGAACGTGCCGCCCAAGATGATCAGCGTCAGCAAGAACGCGAGGTGGTCATATCCGGTGAGGATGTGCTCGACGCCCATGACCACAAACTGCCCGAGGGTGCTCCAGAAAGAGAGCTCAACGCCCGCTTCCATCGCGAGGTGGCGGTTCGAATTGGTGAACACGAACTCGTCCGTTTTGTCCCCGTTCTCGATGGTGGCGACGTTCTTGTGCATGCCGTTGGAGTTCTCGAAGAAGATGTTGTAGTCGAAGTCGATCTTGTCAATCAGCTCGTCCGACGTGTACGTCAGGTCGAATTCCACGTTGGCGAGGTCGGGAATCGAGACGGAGTCGAGTTCCGCCGGCATCTCTTGGCCGTTGTTTTTGACGTGGAAGCCCGACTTGATGTAGTCGAACGATTTGTCGCGAATCTGCGCGGAGAGTTGCGACTCGTCGAGCGATTGGGTTTTCTCGATGTCAAAGCCGTTGATCTCCAAGATCGATTTCTGGTCGATCAACAGCGAGATGTGCATTTTTTTGTTCTCGAACGTGATCTTCGAGGAAGCCAGCGATTGTTGATGGGCAGACGCCGGATGTGCGAAGAAGAGGCTGAACAGGAAGAATATTGAGATAAATAACGGCAGGAATGATTTTCGAATCATGTTGGAAATGGTCCCCTCTCTCTGTTAAATCACTGTAAATCCATTATACCATACGACTCAAGCTTGAAGAAAGTTTCGAAAACTGTCCATTTGGAGGGTTGTCAAACCTGCTCTTTCGTAGGAAACTCTCTAATAAGAGAGTCGATCTCGCTTTACGACTCCAGCGAAAATTACATCTAAGAACGGAGTTCCCCGAGCGGGATGTCGAGCAACCCCTCGTACCACGTGCCGGGTTCTCCACTCCATCGATACACGCGCAGAAATTCCACCGGGAAGGAGGGGAACGGAGAGAGTTCCACAGCAGCGTGTTTTTTCATGTCCAGAAGGTCTTCGGCTGTCAGGTTGTCGCCTAGGACCGCCAGAGTGAGATGCGCATGCCACACGTCGGAAGGTTCGAAGTAGGCGGCAGACACTTCGGGGTCCGGGTTGACGGCGTCCAAGAGACGGTCGTGAAAGGCGTAGAGGCCGGGCGATTTTGATCGTTGCACGCGAACGAACAACACGCGATCGCCGAACATGTCCGGCTCCCCCAACTGCACGTTGAACGGTTCGGTGTCGGCACAGACGGCGTTGATTTTTTCTAGCCACGCAAGATCGGGCGTCAGTCCGGGTTGCGCTTTGACCGTGATGTGCGGCAGAAACGGCCGTGTGGAGACCGGCGAGTGATCGTGAAAGGATTTCAAAACGGCTTGGTATTCCGGAGGCGGAACGACTCCCAGAAAGTATTGCACCATGTGACAAACCCCTTCCAGATTTTTCTTGTCCTCATCCTAGCAAGAAGCATTCAAGTATACAAGCCAATTCACGCGCATACAATGAGGAATAACACCACGGATCGACAGAGAAGTCATGAAAAGGGGTGATCCCATTGAAAAAGTTCACGATTGGCGCTGAGAAGTTTGCCGAAGCTCTTGGCGGGTGTCTGCAGGAAGCGGACCAAAAGTTACGGGAGTTGGGAGTGTCGCTGCAAGGGGAAACGTTCACGCGCGGTGCGTATACGTTTTTTACATATCGTTTGAGCGAGTCTCAGAAAGGCAAATCGGATGATGCGACGGAGGCGGCTGTCAGGTTGCTCTCCGAAGCGGTGGCGGAATTTGTGACCGATGTTTGGGAGCGCCACGAGATGGAGCGCATCGTCGCCAATGACTTCTATTATTACGCGGCGGACGAGGTCGAGTACCTCGCCGACTCCGCCGTGCGCATGCTCGACGAACTCCAAGACGAAAACGGCCTGTCGCTGCGCCGCCGCCACATCATGGAAACGGTCGCCGACCAGTTGCTCAACTCCCGCGAGTTGCTGATCGAAGGGATGCTTCGATTCCGCATGCACGCGCTGCAAGCCGATCTGCACCGCGTCATCGAGCAAGCGATCGACGAGTACTTGATGGAGCTTGAATATCAAGAATTCGTCAAGTTGCTCCGCTACTTTTTGCAAGCTCAAGAACCGGGCTTGCCGCTGTTGCACATGGTCTGCCATGAGGAAGACACGGCTCCGCGATTGTTCGACGGCGAAGGCAGGCCGCTGCTGTTTGACGAGCTCGAAGGCGCCAAACAGCAGCAGAATTTGCGCGAGTGCGGCGTAATGATCGAAGAGACGATGAGCGCGCTGATCTCGGCGGCTCCGCAACGGGTGCACATCCACTTGGCGCACGGCCGCGAGAAGATGCCGCCGATCGTGGAAACGGTGAGAAAAGTGTTCGCCGATTCTGCGGTGGTCTGTTCCGATTGTCCGCTGTGCGAGGACGCGCGTTCTTGGAAAACAGCCTCCAACGCGGTCGACCGCAAAATGTGACAAGTTTTGCAAAAAAGTGTTGACATCAAGAGTCCAGTTGTTTATATTGAGTACAAAGCAAGACACGTTCTACCTGAAATCATTACGAGCACGACATGACCGAGTTGCTGTCAGCGCTTTTGCCTTTGCTGCAGGGAGCAGAGGTGGGAGCGCTTTTTTACGAAAATCACTTCGTCTTGCTTGACCGAACCTGCGAAGGTATGGTATCATGCAATATGGAAGTTCATATGGCACATGACCACAAGCAGAAGCACTCGCGCTTCTCACCCACGAACGCTCTTCGGAGCCGTGAACGGGTTTTGGAGTTGAATTGTTACGACAAGCCAGTCGTCTTTTCATATGCGAGTGTATGACTTACACGTCATGCACTCGCATATTTGTTTTTCTGCAAGGCTTTGCCCAGAACTTCAGGAGGTGACAGGTTATTAGCAAAGAAGAGGTTCAAATCAATGATGGCATCCGCGCTCGTGAAGTGCGGTTGATCGACTCCAATGGCGACCAGCTCGGGATCAAATCTCTGCGTGAAGCTCTGCAGATCGCAGTGGATAAGAACTTGGACCTGGTCAACGTGGCTCCGACCGCGAAGCCGCCGGTCTGCCGGATCATGGATTACGGCAAGTTCCGCTACGAGCAGAGCAAGAAGGAGAAGGAAGCCCGCAAGAACCAGAAGATCGTCTCCATCAAGGAAGTTCGCATGACTCCGAACATCGAGGAACACGACTTCCAGACCAAGTTGCGCAACACCGTGAAGTTCCTCAAGGAAGGCGACAAGGTCAAAGCGTCCGTCCGCTTCCGCGGCCGTGAAATCACGCATACGGAAATCGGCCAACGCGTCCTGAACCGTCTCGCGGAGGAATGCGCGGAGATCGCAACTGTCGAGCGTCATCCGAAGCTCGAAGGCCGCAGCATGATCATCATCCTGTCGCCGAAAACAACCTAACTCATTCAAGACTCGATTTGGAGGTCACGCAATCATGGCTAAGATGAAAACTCACCGCGGCGCGGCGAAGCGTTTCAAAAGAACTGGTTCCGGCAAACTGAAGCGTTCCCACGCTTACCGTAGCCACATGTTCTCCAACAAAGAAACCAAGCAGAAGCGCCACCTGCGCAAAGCTGCAATGGTTCACCCGTCCGACCAGAAGCGCATTGAGCAAATGCTCACCTACCTGTAAGACTATTACATCCACATACGCAACGTTTTTGATTGCATAGGAGGTTACTGAAATGCCGAGAGTTAAAGGTGGTACCGTTACCCGCCGTCGTCATAAGAAAGTTCTGAAACTGGCACGCGGCTTCCGCGGTTCCAAGCATCGCCTGTTCCGTACTGCTAACCAGCAGGTTATGAAGTCCCTGATGTACGCATACCGCGACCGTCGCCAGAAGAAGCGCGACTTCCGCAAACTGTGGATCGCCCGCATCAACGCGGCAGCTCGCCTCAACGGCCTGTCCTACTCCAAGCTGATCTTCGGCCTGAAGAAAGCTGGCGTTGAAGTGAACCGCAAGATGCTCGCTGACCTCGCTGTCAACGACGCAGCTGCTTTCGGCGAACTCGCAACCCTCGCAAAGGGCAACCTGTAAGTCTGAGCGCTTGCAGCTACTTTGCAAATGAAAAGACCTGACCTTGCGGCCAGGTCTTTTTTTTCTTGTAAGTTTGGGGTACGCTACGAACAGATACATACAGATTCAGGAGTCATGGGTGTAGAGGAGGCAGAGGGCCGGATGGCGCAAAAGCAATTTGCGGTGATTGGGCTGGGGCGTTTTGGGAGCAGTGTCGCCAAAACGTTGTATGAATTGGGATATGACGTGTTGGGGATCGACGTCGACGAAGAGCTGGTGCAGGATTCGGTCGACATCGTGACACACGCCGTCGCGTGCGACTCGACGGATGAGAACGCGCTGAAGTCGATTGGGATTCGGAATTTCGATGTGGTGGTTGTGGCGATCGGCGACGATGTGCGCAGTTCGATCCTGACGACGCTCACGCTCAAAGAGATGGGTGTGAAGATGATCGTCGTCAAAGCGCAAGATACGATGCACGGCAAAGTGCTGGAGAAGATCGGCGCAGACCGCGTCGTCTACCCGGAGCGCGACATGGGCGCTCGCGTGGCGCATAACCTGATTTCCCCGAACATCTTGGACTATATTGAGTTGGCGGATGACTATTCGATTTTGGAGATTCAAGCTCCGAGCAAATTCGTCGGACGTTCGCTGGAGCAGATCGACATTCGCCGCAAGTACGGTTGCAACGTCATGGCGATCAAGCACCGTACGCACATTAACATCGCGCCGATCGCCAGCGACATCATCCAAGAGGGCGATGTGTTGGTCGTGGTCGGGCGCAATGAAGATTTGGATGAACTGGACGAAACGAGATAAGGTGGTCAGCGCATGGAACAGATTACATCGAGTAAGAACAACCGCGTGAAGCAATGGGCGTCGTTGAAACAGAAGAAGTACCGCAACCAGACGGGGCTCTATCTGTTGGAAGGCGTTCGACTGGTCGAGGAAGCGATTGACGCGGGGGCGCCGATTGAGGATGTCTTGATCTCCGGCGACCCGCAGTCGGGCCGCTTTGACCGCATCATTACGGGCGCGACCGGCATGGGGGCGACGCTGTATGAAGTAGCGGAGTCCGTGCTGGAGCATGTCGCCGATACGCAGACGCCGCAAGGGGTCATCGCGGTGGTGCGCAAGACGGAGGGCGATCCGACCGCGTTTGTCGCGAAGAAGGAGCAACCGCTGTACTTGGTGCTGGACGGCATTCAAGACCCCGGCAACCTCGGGACGATGATTCGCACGGCCGATGCGGTCGGCGCGACGGGCGTTTTTGTCGGGGGGAACTGCGTGGACGTGTACAACCCGAAAGTTGTGCGCGCGACGATGGGGTCGTTGTTCCATCTGCCGGTGTTCACGGTGGATTTGAAATCGTTCTTGCCGCAATTGAAAGACTTGGGCGTGGCGGTCGTCGGGACTTCGGTCGATACGGAGAAGACCGTGTTCAACGCCGATTTCAGCGGATCGGTCGCGCTCGTGATCGGTTCGGAAGCGAGCGGCGTCTCGGGCGAAATCGCCGGGTTGGTCGACACGAACGTCATGCTGCCGATGCCGGGCCAAGCGGAATCGCTCAACGCGGCGATTGCGGCGTCGGTCATGCTGTATGAGGCGCTGCGTCAACGGAGCTGATCGGTCCTTCAAAAACGGGCAGGGTCTCAGGGGTGTGCGTACTTCTCGGAAGCGCCGGAGTCCATTTGGGGACGATTTCGTAAACACTCGTGTTTGTTCGGTTGCGATTTGCTTTTGGAGGTACGGTTCGCTTTCGTTCCGCTCTTCATAAAAAGGGTGCCCTCAGGGCATCCTTTTTTGTATAGAGGGGGTGCGTGGAATGAATCAGGTGTTAAGCTTTTTCGTCAAGTACCTTCTGACGATCGCGTCTCTTGCTTTTGTCGCTCTGTTTGCGCCGCGGCACGGGTATTTGAACTTGACCCATACGCTGGTGCTCGGGTTGGTCATTACGGTTGTGAACTTCATCATCGATCTCATCGTGCCCCGCGCCGTCAACTCGTTCGCGGCGGGAGCCCTGGAGTTTGTCGTCACGTTCGTCGTCGTGAAGTACGGCTACCTGATGTTCTGGGACGCCAACGTCAATTGGTACTTTGCGCTGTTCTGCGCACTGACGCTGGCGCTTGCCGATGTGTTTTATCACGCGCAGTTCGTTCGCCGGAAGCAAATGTAGTTTTTCTGAAATGAAGTTTTTTACAGAGTGGAAGTTGCATTCCGAACAGCAGTATACTATACTAAGTAGCAATTGAAGACTGAATCAGCGTTGATGGAGAGAGTAGGCATGCTTGGATCACAACAGGGAATGGGTGTCACCGACTGCGAGCACCCTTGTGAAGCCGGATGTTGAAGTTCACTCCAGAGCTGCGCGCTTGAAGGAGCTTTGGTTGACCAGAGCTTTGGGTAGGGCGTGCCGGTGTGTCAACACCGTTATCTTGCAATGAAGTGGAGTTTCGGGGCTTGGTTTGTCGTGTCCCAAACTCAATAAGGGTGGTACCGCGAAGACCTTTTCGTCCCTTGTGGAGGAAGGGTCTTTTTTTATTTTCTAGGAGGAATGTAGACATGAGAGAACAGCTGCAAGGGCTCAAAGAGCAAGCGCTGACCGACCTGCAAGGTCAGGAGTCGCTGCAAGCGCTCGGCGACTGGAAAGTCAAATATCTCGGGAAGAAGGGCGAACTCACCGCGATCTTGCGCGGCATGGGGTCCCTCAGCGCCGAAGAGCGTCCGGTGATCGGGCAATTGGTCAACGAAGTGCGCGACGAGCTGGAAGCGGCGCACGACGAGAAGGAAGCCGCGTTCAAGAGAGCGGAGCGCAACAAGCGTCTCGCGGAAGAAGCGGTCGACGTGACCTTGCCGGGCCGCGCGGTGCCGGTGGGCTCCGAGCATCCGCTCAACCAGTTGATCCGCGACGTCGAGGACATCTTCATCGGTCTCGGCTTCTCCGTGGCGGAAGGCCCGGAAGTGGAGTTCGACTACTTCAACTTCGAAGCGATGAACGTGCCGAAAAACCACCCGGCGCGCGATATGCAAGATACGTTCTATGTCACCGAAGAGATCCTGATGCGCACGCAGACGTCGCCGATGCAAGCCCGCGTCATGGGGGAGAAAGCGGCCGAAGCGCGCGCCAAGGGCCAGCAATACCCGGACCCGATCCGCATCATCTCGCCGGGCCGCGTGTACCGCCGCGATGACGACGACGCGACGCACTCTCATGCGTTCATGCAAATCGAGGGCCTCGTCGTCGACCGCAACATCCGCATGAGCGATCTCAAAGGCACGCTGTTGACGTTCGCCCGCGAGATCTTCGGCGACGGCGTGCAAGTGCGCCTGCGTCCGAGCTACTTCCCGTTCACGGAACCGTCCACCGAAGTGGACGCGACCTGCCACAACTGCGGCGGCTCCGGCTGCCGGACGTGCAAAGGCACGGGCTGGATTGAAATTCTGGGTGCCGGCATGGTGCATCCGAGCGTCTTGGAGATGGCGGGCTACGACCCGACCGTGTTCTCCGGGTTCGCGTTCGGGATGGGTGTGGAACGCACCGCGATGCGCCGCTACGCCATCGAAGACATCCGCGGTTTTTATCAAAACGATGTGCGCTTGATGCAAAACTTCAAGTCGCGGATGTAGGAGGGAATGGACGATGAAAATTAGCTACCAATGGCTGAATGACTATATTGACGTGGCGGACCTCACGCCGCAACAACTGGGTGACAAACTCACGGAAGCCGGCATCCCGGTCGAAGTGTTCACCGAACTGAACCAAGGCATCACCGGCGTCGTCGTCGGGCACGTCCTGGAGACCCGCCAGCACGAGAACGCCGACAAACTGCGCGTCTGCACGATCGACGCGGGCACCGGTGAAAATCTGCAGATCGTCTGCGGCGCGCCGAACGTCGCTCCGGGGCAAAAAGTTCCCTGTGCCGTCGTCGGCTCCGAACTGCCGGGCGACTTCAAGATCAAAAAAGCCAAGCTGCGCGGCGTGGAATCCCAAGGGATGCTCTGCTCGGCGAAAGAACTGGGCATGGACGTCAAACTGCTCCCGAAAGAGCAGACGGAAGGCCTGTACATCCTGCCGGGCGACGCGCCGGTCGGAGCGGACATCGCCGACTACCTGCGCTTGAACGACGTGGTCATGGAACTGGAACTGACCCCGAACCGTGCGGACGCGCTGAACTATCGCGGCGTCGTCTACGAAATCGCCGCGATCCTCGGCCGCGAAGTGAAGATGGTCGAAGAGTTCAATGCGCCGCACGCCACCCCGACTCCGGTCACCGTCAAGATCGAATCGGACAACTGCACCAAATACTCGGCGCTCGTCGTCAAGGGTCTCACCGTCGCGGAATCCCCGCTCTGGCTGCAAGCGAAACTGCTGGCGGTCGGCGTGCGCCCGATCAACAACGTCGTCGACGTGACCAACTTCGTGATGTTCGAACTCGGCCAACCGCTGCACGCGTTTGATTTGAGCAAAGTCGCCGACGACACGATCATCGTCCGCCAAGCGCAAGACGGCGAAACGCACGTCACGCTCGACGGCGTGGAGCGCACCCTCG
This sequence comes from Tumebacillus flagellatus, assembly GCF_000714935.1. Taxonomy (GTDB): domain Bacteria; phylum Bacillota; class Bacilli; order Tumebacillales; family Tumebacillaceae; genus Tumebacillus; species Tumebacillus flagellatus. Next base: position 11,161 of record NZ_JMIR01000046.1, on the reverse strand, counting down.
ACTCCTCGATGCTCGTCATCGCCGACCCGGAAAAAGTGATCGGTCTCGCCGGCGTCATGGGCGGCGAAAATTCGGAAGTCGACAGCAACACCACGACGATCGTGCTGGAATCGGCGTACTTCGACCCGGGCACGACCCGCAAGACCGGCAAAGCGCTCGGCCTGTTCTCGGAAGCGCAAAAACGCTTCGAGAAGGGCATGATCGACCAAGGCATGATCACGAACGCCCTGCTGCGCGCCGCGCTCTTGATCGCGGAACTGGCAGGCGGCGAAGTGGTCGGCGCTCCGGTGGAAGTGGTCAAAGCGGCAGCAGAGCCGAACGTGCTCGACTTGACGCTTGAGCGCGTCAACGACTACCTCGGCACGGAGATTTCCGATGACGAGATGGTCGACGTGTTGACCCGCCTCGGGTTCCAAGTCTCCGGCTTCAAAGTTGACGGCGCGCACCGCGTGACCGTTCCGACCCGCCGCCCGGACATCGTCCGCGACGTCGATCTGATTGAAGAGATCGCCCGCATCTACGGCTACGACAAAATCCCGGCGACGCTTCCGCAGGGCGAGTTGATTCGCGGCGGCCTCACGCCGGAACAACGCCTGCGCCGCCATGTGCGCGAACTGTTGATCAACAGCGGCTTGACCGAAGTGATCACGTACACGTTCCAATCTCCGGCAGCGCTGGACCGCTTGGGCTTGGCGGACGACGAGCAACTTTCCAACCGCCTCGCGCTGATGCACCCGATGTCCGAAGAGCGCAGCGTCTTGCGCACGCACATGCTGCCGTCTCTGCTTGAAGTGGTGGAGTACAACCGCAACCGCAAAACGAACGACCTCGCGCTGTTTGAAGTGGGCCGCGTGTTCTTCCCGGACAACGACCCGGCGCAACTGCCGACGGAGCGCACCCGCATCTCCGGCATTTTCACCGGCAACTTCGGACCGGTCGGCATCGGCGAAAAACCGCGTGCCGTGGACTTTTTTGCCGTGAAGGGCGTCGTGGAAAACGTCCTCGCAGGGCTTGGCATCGACGGCGTGACGTACAGCGCGGTCGAGATGGCAAGCATGCATCCGGGCCGCACCGCCGACATCTGGAAGGGCGACATCTTCCTCGGCTATGTGGGCGCGCTGCATCCGGAAGTCGAAGAAGCGTGCGACCTGCCGCCGACGTACTACTTCCAGTTGCACCTCGAATCGCTCATGCAAGCGCGTGAGGGCCGTGAAGTGACGGTTGCTGCGCTGCCGAAATTCCCGGCGATGGAGCGCGACATCGCGGTGCTGGTCGATGTGAACATTCCGGCGGGCCATATGCTCGGCACGATCAACTCGGCGGCAGGCGATCTGTTGGAGAGCGCCCGCGTGTTCGATTTCTACCAAGGGCCGCAAGTGCCGGCGGGCAAAAAATCGGTTGCGTTCCGCCTCGTCTACCGTTCTCCGGAGCGGACGCTGACCGATGAAGAAGTGAGCGAACGCCACAACAACGTGCTGGAAGCGCTCAAAGCGGGCTATGGAGCAGAACTTCGCGCGTAAGAAGGAGTTTACGGTCTGCGAAGCGAAATAGCAGGGAGACGAGAAAGGGGCGAATTCCCTTGCTGAAAAATCCAAACTCCAACAGCACAGACGTGAACAAGATCAAAGCTGTGATTTACGGCCAAGATTATCAGATAAAGGGCAAAGCCTCCGTGGATCAACTTCGCATGGTTGCCATGCTCGTGGATCATAAAATGAAGGAAATCGGCGAAGCAAACCCGCGGCTCGACCTCAACCGTGTCGCGGTGCTCGCCGCCGTCAACGTGGCGGACGAATACTTGAAGCTGCGTCAGGAGTATGAAGACCTGTTGCGCATCCTCGAACAGGCGCAACAGCTTGGAGGAGGAGAGCGCGAGTGACCGATGCGGTGATCGGCGTCTTCCTGTTGCTTGCCGCGTTTAACGGGTGGAGAACGGGATTGGTGCGGCAGATCATATCGCTGGTCGGGATGCTGGCCGCCTACTTTATCGCCAAGACGGCGTATCCGTCGTTCGTGCCGGTCGTCGCCAAGTATGTGACGGTGACGACCTTCACCGACGGCAGCAACGCGGTGGCGAATTTGATCGCGAACACCGTGTTGAATCACTTGCAGGAAGCGATCGCGTTTCTTTTGCTTTTTTTCGTGAGCTTCTTTGTCGTGAAGTTCGTGGGACGGCTGCTCGACATGATCGCCAACTTGCCCGGCCTCTCCATCGTCAACCGTCTCTCCGGCGCCGTGATCGGCTTGGCGCTGGCGGTGTTTATCGCCGCTCTCGTCGTCAACGTCATGAACTTGATGCCGCAAGAGTCGGTGCGCGGCGCGCTGCAACATTCGCAGTTGGCGGCTCTCTTGATCTCCGAGTTTAAGGGATTTCTCCCGCTGTCTTAAGTTGCCGGATTCGCGCCCCCTATCGAAAAAGCCCTAGACCGTTATCGGCTAGGGCTTTTTCGTATCACTCGCTTTGGAGCTGGTTTGGATTAGTCATTGCGGTCACGCAAGCGTTCCGAAGCTCCGTGACGGTTGCCCATCACATTGCCTTTGACATCCCCCGGCACGAACAGGTCGATAATCCCGATGACCAACGACGCGAGGATGGCACCGAACAGAGTGACGTGCATGCCCGGTACGAACAGTTGTGCGAGATAGATCACCACGACACCGCTGATGAAGCCGATGATCCCGCGGCTGTACGGAGAAACGCGGCGACCGAACAGAAGTTCAACCACCCAACCCAAAACGGCGATGACAACCGCAGCGATCAGTGCGGACGTAAACGACAGACGGCTGAAGCCGGGGACGAGCATCCCGATCACCATCAGCACGATGGCCGAGACGATAAAGCGGACGATAGCACCCAAGACTTTCATGTGACGATCTCCTCCTTTGGCTGTTAGGATGTCAAGATTGGCTGTGCGAGTGTAGACATAGAATGTCCCATTTTTTCAAGGAAAATGTGTTATAATTGACTTCAAGATTTTGGGGGTGAGCTTGATGAACGAACGAGTGCTTCGCGTGCTCGAATACGATAAAATCCGCGAGGCTGTGGTCTCGCTTGCATCCTCTTCGCTCGGCAAGTCGATGGCGCAGGACTTGTACCCGTCCACGGTGCTCGACGAAGTGGAAACTTGGCAGCAGCAGACGGAGGAGGGCGTGACCGTCTACCGGTTGCGCGGATTGATTCCGCTGGGCGGCATTCACGACAACCGCGGGCCGTTGCGCCGTACCACGATGGGCGGCTCCCTGTCGGCGATGGAGTTGCTCGACATCGCCGATACGATTATGGCGGGACGTCGGCTCAAGAAATTCCTGCACGACACGAACGAGGAATCTCCGCTTCCGCACCTGATCTCGATCTCGGAAGTGATTCCGGAATTGCGCGATGTGGAAGAGGACGTGCGCTCTTGCATCGACGAGAACGCCGCCGTGCGCGACACTGCTTCGCCGGAACTGCGCCGCATCCGGGGCGAGATTCGCACGATGCACGCGCGGATCAAGGACAAGCTCGACACGATCTTGCGCTCGTCTTCCTACAACAAGATGCTCCAAGAGCAACTCGTCGTGCAGCGCAACGACCGCTACTGCGTCCCGGTGAAAATCGAATACCGCGGTTCGTTTGACGGGATCGTGCATGACCAGTCGGCGTCGGGGAACACGCTGTTCATCGAACCGGCGGCCGTTGTGCAGATGAGCAACAACTTGCGGGAGTTGGAGATCAAGGAAATCCGCGAGATTGACAAGATTCTTGCCCGCCTCTCCGGAGAGATCGGCCAACATGCGCACGACCTGTTGGACGCGCAAGACGCGCTGGCGGAGCTTGATTTTATTTTTGCCAAAGCGACGTACGCCAATGAGTTGCGCGCGACCCGTCCGCAGATGAACGAGGACGGCGTGATCAACATGCGCCGCGCCCGCCATCCGCTGATTCCGCGCGACGTGGTGGTGCCGTCCGACCTGCGTCTTGGCGAAGACTTCTCGCTGCTCGTCGTCACCGGTCCGAACACCGGCGGCAAGACGGTCACGCTCAAGACGTTCGGCCTCTTGACGTTGATGGCGATGTCCGGCCTGCACGTTCCGGCGGACGACAATTCGGTGCTCTCGACGTTTGACGAAGTGTTTGCCGACATCGGCGATGAGCAGTCGATCGAACAGTCGCTCTCCACGTTCTCGTCGCACATGACGAACATTGTACGGATTCTGGAACATGTCGACTTCCGCTCGCTCGTGCTGTTTGACGAATTGGGCGCCGGCACCGACCCGACCGAAGGGGCGGCGCTGGCGATGGCGATTCTCGACTTCTTGAAAGAGCGCGGGGCGAAGACGGTTGCGACCACGCACTACAGCGAGTTGAAGGGCTACGCGTACAACGAACCGAGCGCGATCAACGCGTCGGTTGAGTTTGACGTGGAAAGTCTGCGCCCGACCTACAAGCTGTTGATCGGGATTCCGGGCCGCTCCAACGCGTTTGCGATCTCGCAGCGCTTGGGTCTGCGCGCCGACATCATCGAGGAAGCGAAAGCACGCCTCAAAACGGAGGACGTTGAAGTCGATTCCCTGATTCGCAAGCTCGAACAAAACCAACTGGCGGCGGAGAAGGAACGGGAAAAAGCCGAGGACTTGCGCCGCGAGATGGAAGCACGCTTGGCGGAGTTCGAGAAAGAGCGCGAAGAGTTCCTCACCCAGAAGGACAAAGTCATGGAGCGCGCGGAGCAAGAAGCGCGCCGCGCCGTGCAGAAAGCCGATCGGGAAGCGAAGGAGATCGTCGAAGAACTCCGCCGCATCGCGGCCGAAGAGCGCGGGCAAATCAAGGAACATCGCTTGATTGAACTGCGCAAACAGCTGGAAGAGTCGGCGCCGCAACTCGCCCGCGAGAAGCGCACCGCCAAAGCCAAGCCGTCCGCTCGTCCGCTGCAAGTGGGCGACCATGTTCGCGTCGTGCACTTGAACCAAAAGGGCGACATCGTGGAGCTGAAGGGCAAGCAAGCGATGGTGCAGATCGGCTCGATGAAGACCAAAGTCACGCTGGACGCGTTGGAGTTGTTGCCCAAGGAAAAAGCCCCGACCCGTACCGTCGTCGGCCGCAAAGGAGCGGAGCCGAAGGTGATGGGGTTGGAGCTCGACTTGCGCGGGTTCAACATCGAGGACGGGATCATCAAAGTCGACAAGTACATCGACGACGCGCTGATCTCCGGGATGGGCACGATCCACATCATCCACGGCAAAGGCACCGGCGTTCTGCGCAACGGCATCCAAGACTATCTGAAAACGCACCGCTACGTGAAATCATTCCGCTACGGCGTCGAGGGCGAGGGCGGCAACGGTGTGACGGTTGTGACGCTGAAGTAAACCAATGAGCATCTGACCTCTTGCTGGAGGCAGGTGCTCTTTTCATACAAAAAAAGGCATCGCTACCCTTGAAGACATTGCATTCGAAAAAAGCATCTGACCTTCCGCGTGAGGCAGGTGCTCTTTATTCTTGCATACATACCAAAAAAAGCACCGCCCCAATGGAGGCAGTGCTTTTTTCTATGCTACAACGTGGCGCTTGCGGTCGGTGACGGTGTTGAAGTGGTGCCGTCAGCTCCGACCGAGCGAACGCGGTAGTAGTATTTCTGTCCCGGCTGAGCAGCTCCGTCGGAGTACGTGGTATCGGAGACAGACCCGATCTGGCTCCAAGTGGATCCGTTCGTGCTGCGCTCGACAACGTAACTCTTCGCTCCCGACGCCGACGACCAGTTGATCACGATCGCGGAGGTCGCGGCGTTTGCGTTGACACTTGCGGGAGTGGCGGGCGCTTGCGTTGCTCCTCCGCCGTTCGTTCCGCCGGAACCGTTGGGGCCACCGTTTCCATTGCCGCCGGACACGGTGCCTTTGACCGGGGCGGCGGCGTTCGATTCCTGTGCCCCGGACATCGAGGTGACTTTGTAGTAGAACGTCGCACCCGGCAGAGCGCCGACATCGCCAAACGAAGTGTCGGACGTTGCGCCGACTTTTGAATAGGTGCCGCTCGGATCGAGGCTGCGATAGACCGTATACCCGGTGGCGTTTGGCACCGCGTTCCACGAAACGGTCAATCCGACCGCTCCCGGTGTGACGGTAACGCCTGAAGGCACGGCCAGCGTCACTTGACCCGGTGTCACCGTAACGGTCGAACTCGGAGCGGAGTGCGCGCCGTCGCTGTCTTGGGTGACGATTTGGTACGAGTACGATTTGCCGCTTTGCACCGTCGTGTCGGTATAGCCGGGGTCGTTGACTTCCTGCAAGATCTGGAACGGACCCGCTTCGCTCTCCGAACGCAACACGAGGTAGCTCTTCGCTCCGTCCACCGGGTTCCAAGCCAAGGAGACCGACACGGTGGTGGACGCGGACACTTTCAAGCCGTTCGGGGTTTTGTTCGACTGGACGGAGACGCCGTCCTTGAGGTCGCCTTCCGGCAATTCCATCTCCCAATCGGATGGCAGGTAGGCTTTGTTGTTATCGGGCAGTTCATACTTCTCGCGCTTGATGAAGACTCCCTCTTTGACCAAGTAGGACGGGGTGGAATCGGTCGCGAGGTATTTCTTGCCGCCCGCTTCGTAGTACTTCGCTTTGACGAGCACATCGTCCGGCTCGCGCGGTTCTCCTCCCGCGGGGAAGAGCTCGGTGGAGACGGCCTTTTGCTCTTGGCACAACGCGGTCGGCAATTTGCCGGAGTATGTGCAGATTGCAATCGAGCGAACGCCGCCCGGATTCGGGAAGAAGTCTTTCGTCCGATCCTTCTCGTCGGGAAGGACTTGCCCCATGATCTCGTTCCAGAGCTTTTTCGGACGGTTGCCTTCGCCGTTTAACAAGTTGTGCGGGATGTTGTAGCCGACCCAGATGCCAAGCGTCAAATCCGGGGTGTAGCCGATAAACCAAGCGTCTTTGTCATCGTTGGTGGTCCCGGTTTTGCCGGCGATGGAGTAGCTCGGGAATTTCCGGCCGACTTCGGATGCGGTCCCTTTGCGAACGACGTCCTTCATCATGTCGTTGAGGATGTAGGCGGTGTTCGCCGAGAAGACTTGGTCGGTTTTCGACTCGTGCTTGTACACCGAGTTGCCGTCGCGGTCCTTGATTTCCTCGATCATGTACGCATCGCGGTGCACGCCCGCGTTCGGGAACACCGTGTACGCAGACGTCGCTTCAAGCACGGTCAACCCTTGGGAGAGACCGCCGATCCCGGCTGCCAAGTTCTCGTCATCCGCTCCGATCGTCGTAACGCCCATCTTGCGCACGTAATCGAGACCGACTTTCGGGGTGATGTCGTGGAACACTTTCAGCGCCGGAATGTTGTATGATTGTTCCAACGCCTCGCGCGCCGTCATCAAACCGTGGAACTTATGGTCCCAGTTCATCGGGAAATACTTCCCGTTGGCGGCGTTTTGGTCCGGCCACACCATCGGCACGTCGTCGATGACGGAGCCGGAGCCGAGTTTTTTCAGATCCACAGCCGGGCCGTAGACGGCGATCGGCTTCATCGTGGAACCCGGTTGGCGCGGGCGGGTGGCGTGGTTGATCTGGTCTTGCTCGTAATTACGTCCGCCGCCCATCGCGAGCACGCGGCCGGTTTTGTTGTCGATCAACGTGGCGCCGGACTGTTCCAAGGCGTTTTCCACATGCGTGGTTTTGCCTTTGTTATCCGTCACGTCGTAGGTGAGGTTTTTCGGATAGAAGTCGGCGTTGTTCAGCACGGTGTCGACCGTGTTTTGCAACGGGCGGTCGATGGTGGTGTAGATTTGATACCCGCCTCGAAACAGCGCTTGGCGCGCTTGGTCGAGCGACTCGTACTTGCCGGTCTTGAGCAGTTCCTCCGCCGCGCGCGTTTCAATCTCGGAGTTGAGGTACGGGAAGCTGCCGGCTACGACTTCCTTTTTCTGCGAAACGGCTTGAATTTCGGCCGACACGTCGAAGTTTTTGGCTTCTTGGTATTGCGCGGTGTCGATGTAGCCGTTTTGGAGCATCTCGCGCAAGATGTACTCTTGGCGGTCTTGGACGTTGTCCATGTTCTCATAGACGTTGTACAAACTCGGGTTGTTCGGCAGCGTGGCCAACACGGTCGCTTCGGCGAGGTTCAAGTCCTTCGACGGTTTGTTAAAAATCGCCTTGGACGCCCGCTCGATCCCGTAGAGGTTCTCCGTGCCGGACTTGCCGAAATAGATCCAGTTGAGGTACGTGGTCATGATCTCGTCCTTGGTCAGCTTCTTCTCAAGCTGGATGGAGAGATACGCCTCTTGGATTTTGCGCTCCCACGTGCGGTCTTGCTCGGGAAACATCGCGTTCTTAATCGTCTGCTGTGTGATCGTAGACGCACCGGACTTAATGGAATGACCGATGGCGTTCTGAGCAAACGCCCGCGCCATCGCGTACGGATTGATGCCAAAATGAGAACGGAAGTCCTTATCTTCAGCAGAGATGAAGGCATTGACGACAAATGGAGAAACGTCATCGACCGACTTGATCAGGTCGCGGTTTCCGTCGCCTTGCAAGGAGAACATGAACTGCTGGTCTGAATCGTAGACCTTGGTTGTGGCAGCCATGTTCGTAATGGCGTTGAGATCGAGTTCCGGCGCTTTTTTTGCGATCGATACCACGTAGCCGGCCGCCGCGCCGCCGCCGATGATAAGCACGGACAGGGAAACGAACGTGAAGATTTTGAAGGCCTTCCAAACGCGGCCTCGCTGTTTCTTCTTCTTCTTCGGTTTCTCAGAGGCGTCAGAAGATTTGTTCTTCTCACCGCCGCCGTGGCGGTCGCTGCGGGAACTCTTAATATGTTGATCATCCATGTAAGTTGTCCTCCCCCTCGCTTTCCCTATTATACCATATGACAATTTTCGTACAAGAAAAGGCAAGAGTTGACAGGGTTACGAGAGTTATTTTTTGGTAAAGGGAGGGAGTTCATGCAAAAGAAGTTTGTTTTTTGCTTGTAAGTCCTTGTGTTTTGGGGTTAAAATACAGTTATATAATGATAAGCAGGCAGGTGAGCGAGTGTGGCCATGAACAGGCAAGAAATCATTCGCGGAATCCTCATCACGTTCTTGATCAACTTAGCTGTTCCGCTGGGCGTCTATGAATTGCTGCAAGGTCGTATGTCAGACGTTACCGCGCTGGCGATTGCGACGACGATTCCCTTGGTGGAAAATCTCTGGGTGTTTTTGCGTCATCGGAGAGTGGATGCGTTTGGGGTGTTCATGCTGGTCGGTTTTTTGCTGGCTATCGGAGCGGCGCTGATCTCCGGCGATGAAAAAATGCTGCTGGTGCGCGAGTCGTTTGTTTCCGTGGTGCTCGGATTGATTTGCATCGGCTCGATCTTGATCGGCAATCCTCTGGTGTTCGCGTTCTCGAAGCGGTTTGCCGTCGGCACCGATCCGGAGGCGCGTCGGGAATATGACCGCAACTGGCAATACGCGCACTTTCGCAAAGCGATGTACCGGATGACATGGGTATGGGGACTCGTGTGTTTGGCGGAAGCGGTGATTCGGACAAGCTGTGTCTACACGATGTCGGTCGAGGCGTTTTTGGCGGTCTCTCCGTTTATCACGGCGATCTGTTTCGGCGGGGCTGCCGTGTGGAACATCGCGGCTGCCCGACGTTTGCGGCAGGAGCTCGGCAAGATCAAAGCAAGACGTCAGCTGGCTTAGTTTTTTCTATAGAAAAAGACCCGGTCTGCCATGTGCGGAGCCGGGTCTTTTGCGTATCTGATGCGTTTTAGAGGGAGAAACTTTGTTCAAACTCTTCCACAGACTGTCCGAAGTGTTGTTGGAAGCTCGCTTCGACGCCGTTTTGCGGGATGTCGGCGAGGAACGCTTTGTACTCGTCGGCGCCGTAGGTTTTGATCAGTTGTTGGACGGCGAGGTAGTCCACCCATTCGACGTTGTAGCCGGCGCTCAAGATGTCGTCTTCACCGGCGTTCAGCGGCAAGAGCTTGCCGGCTTGGGCGACGCGGGAGACCGCTTGGTTTTCGCGGGCGGTTTCTTGCTGGACCGCCGATTGGCTGACTTGCGCTTCCCCGTTCAGGCCGATCGTCCACGCGGTGCCTTCGTTGATCCAGGTCGGAAGCGAATCGCCGATGCCTTGTTGGTTGAAGATGATGTGCGTGAGTTCGTGCGTGAGGACGTTGGCGAGATCGCTTTGGTTTTTCAAGTTGTAGAGCGGAATCCAGATGGTGTTGCCGATGGTGATCCCGCCGGTGTTCGTGATGATCGCGCTGATTTGGTTTTGCGGGACGCCCGCTTGCAGCAGCGCTTGGCCGTAGGAGCGCTGAGAGGAGAACAGCGCGACTTCCGTGCCGGAGCTCGGTTTTGCGCCGAGTTCCGTTTGCAGGGTCGGGAGCGAGATGTTTTGGAGGATCTGCGCGGCGGATTGCAGGGTTTTTTGCGAGACGCCGTTGTCGCCGGCGGCGAGTTTCAACCCGCTGTTGACGTTTTGCTGGGCGCGCCCGTTGCCGGATTGACGGGGGAGTTTGCGCAGGCCGGAGCGGCGGGCGATGTTTTGATCGATCCATTGTTGTTGCTGTTGGTTTTGGTATTGGTTCATTTGACTCAGGATTTGGTTGAGTTGATCTTGGAGTTGTTGTTGCATCTGCTGCGGCATCGGTAGTTGGGAAGACGTGTGGGAGAACATGTTCTGGAACATCTGCATCTCTTGGTAGAGCCGTTCTTGCCATTGGTTCACGAACGAGTAGTGCGGAGTCAGCGGAGCCGCGCTTGCCGGTTCTGCTTGGTTGAAGAAGACGGAAAGCGGGACTGCGAGCATCAGGCCGGTCAACAGGAATTTTTTCATGAGTGGTTCCTCCTATCTATCAATTCGAAAGTTGTTGAACTCAGGATAGTAGATAACTTCGGCAGAATTGTGGAAAGGACGGGCTGATTTTCGGGGAAAACTGTGAAAACCGTGCAAAGTCACGATTCTGTAAAAAAAGACCTTGTCCGAAGCCTGAGGTCGAGGTGTTCGTCGGGATTTGTTTCAGAAATGGAGTGGCGGCTGAAAGGGGATTTTGGTATTCTTAGTCCTGTCGCCGAGAGAGACGCGGTGATGAAAGATAGATAAGATTTGGTTGTTGACATTTGCTCGGCAACATGTTACCTTTATCAAGTCGCCTCACGGCGGCGCGATTGATCCTTGAAAACTAAACGAGTGATAGATGAAG
>NZ_JMIR01000045.1 GCF_000714935.1 Tumebacillus flagellatus | reverse complement strand
TTTCCAGCGCCGATGGTACTCGGACCGCAGGGTCCCGGGAGAGTAGGACGTCGCGAGGCAACCAAAAAGCTCGATTCTCAGCAGAGGATCGGGCTTTTTTTGCACAAGAAGGAGTGATCGCATTGATCGTGGCCAAACAAAGCCTCACACCTGAAGAATTGACGGAAATTCGTGAATTGGTGGAGGTTTGCAACAATCTTGAAGGCATCCAGTTGAAAATGAACTGGGACATGTTGAAAGAGCGCAAAGGCGACCAAACGGACGATTTCCTCTACTGCGAAGACGGCCGGCTGCTCGGGTACTTCGCTCTGTTTGCGATCCAATCCACGGAAGCGGAAATGATCGCAGCGGTGCATCCGGACGCCCGCTGCAAGGGGATCTTCCGTCAGCTCTTCCACGCCGCCTATGAGCAATTGAAGCAGCGCACAATTCCCAAACTGCTGTTTGTCGTCGACAACAAATCGGAGAGCGCTACGGCTGTGGCGAAACACTACGGCGGTCAGTATCAGCATTCCGAATACGGAATGAAACTCCAAACCGCCAAGATTCAACCGAAGCGCCATGACAACCTGCTCGTGCGCCGTGCCACGGTCGCGGACGCTCAATTTTGCGCACAAGTGGCGTCCGATGCGTTCGGCTATCCGATCCGCCCGGCGAAAGACGCTTCGTTCTTTGAACTGCCGACCCGCCGCACGTATGTGTTCTGCCTGGGCGAAGAGCGCATCGGTACGATGCAAGTCGTGCTCTACCCGGAAACCCAAGGCGCCGGCATCTACGGATTCTGTGTCGATAAACATCACCAAGGCAAAGGCTACGGACGCCAAGTGCTTTCTGAAGTCGTGCAGGAACTCCTCCAAGACGGCTACCCGAACGTCGAACTCGAAGTCGCCTGCGAAAACAAAAACGCCCTCGGCCTCTACCAATCGATCGGCTTCGAAGAGATTGGCGCTATCGATTACTACGCCATTTCGGTCCAGTAAGGCAACGGAAAACACAACAAAAAACAATAACGAAAAGCCTCCCCTTCCCACGCGGAACGGAGGCTTTTTTTCAAACTCGAAAAGCGGAAGGACTCGAACTGCTACTGCACAACCATCCACCCGGTCAAAATCATCCCGTGAAACAACGTCATCCAAATCGTGTTCGCAAGGCTTCGGCGGATCGATTTGCGCGACCGGATGTTCACGTTCCACACCCGAATCGCCCCGAGCAATCCGCACAATACGCTGATCAGAAACGTATGCGAAACTTGCAGTGTCGCCGTCGTCCCCACCAGCACCAGCAGCAAAAAACACCCTGCCGCCAGATGTCTGGACGTTGACACGCCGTCTGCGAATCGAAGGACCCCGATCCGTCGCCCCAAAACTTTCGACCCGCGTTCACGTGCCGTCGCCAATGCACTCCACCGATGTTGCAAACGCCACGCCGCACAAAGTAACGAATGCAGCACAACCGCCCAGCCGATGTGCGGCTCCCAAGACTTCGTCCACGCCAAGTAGCCTTCGAGCAACCAACCGCCGACGGTGGGCAACGCCGCCAACCAGACCGCCCATATGCTCATCCGCCAAAAGCCCCATGGCGTGCGGCGGACACGGTCCATTCCATTCATCCATTCAAACATCGAGGAACGCCCTCCCTTTGCCCAACATGAAGGCGTCCGGCACAGCCCGCAACAGAGATTTCGTCTCTCCGTCCGGCAGTGCGGACAAACAAGACAACGCTTTTTGACGGTACAAAACGGCCGAGCCTCCATCCGACGCAACGGCCATGCCAAGCGAAAACCCGTACTGAATCAACGCCTCGCGCACCCGCTCTTCACACGCGCCAAGCAACGCCCCCACTTTGCAGCACACCGCCGTCCACCGGCCCAGCTTGCGGTACGCCAACTCCAACGCCGCATGCTCGCCCCACTCCGCCGGGTTCCACAGCAAGCGGTCCGCTTTGAAGCGGCAGGCTTCTTCGGCGATTTCCCGCGCCACCTCCGACGGCAGGCCGGCGGTCAGCGACAGCCCTTTGGCGTAGAGATAGTCGGCGATCCGGTACTGCTCCAGCGGTCGGATGCCGCCCGCCGTGCCTGCAACGCCCGACACGGGTGACTCCTCTTGCAAACGCTGTGAGAGCCAAAGCAACTCCAACGAGACGGAGGCACGGCAGAGCGCTTCCTTGCGCATGCGGTGAGCGGACGCCGCTTCGCCGGACAACCATGCCAAGAGACCCCAACACAGCCCTTCGTGATCACGCCAGTTCTCCACCAGCTGAAGCGTTACGCCGGGGGCTTCGCACAGTGCGGTTTGCATCTCCCGCCACAGTCGGTTTTCCCGTGTCGTCATGACACCGCCTCCCCTCCCGCCGCGTTTCAGGGCGTGAAAAAGATCGTCTGTTCCTGATTCAACTCGTCCAAGATCAGATTCGGAAACTTGCGCATCGACACGTTCAGAAACTCGTTGATCAAAAACGTATCGTGCGAAGAAAACGTCAAGATCATCTCGCCCCATCGCTCCGTCTCGTACCGGCACAGCATGCCCAGCACGAACATCACCATGAAGTGCACCGAAATCTCCGGCAGTACCAAGTCTCCCTCATGAGGCAGGCGAAGATGCGGCCGTCCCGAAAAATCGTGCAAAAGCAACCGATGGCCGGTCGGATTCCCGTCCACTTCGATGCGCAACAGCCCCGTCTCGCTGGGCTCTTCCGGGAAGGAAAAACGAGTCTCCTCGCCGCCGTGCCGATTGAGCAACTCCAAAAGCTCATCGCGCGTCTTCCGGGCAGACGAGACGAAGGAGCGGGGAACGTGCCAGTGCGGTTTTTTCGTGGATTCGGGTTGAAAAAAATCGAGCGGGCACACGGGGGCGGGCCCGTAGAGACGTTCGTAGGCGTGTTTGAGCTCCGGAATGACGCCGAGCAGCTCTTTCATCCGAAACGGGTGCATCGGCTGAAAGTCCGGGCCGCCGAGCGTCTGGTGCAGTGTTTGAAAAATCCCGTCCTTCTGCACGCGCACTTCGTCGTCGGCAAACGCGTAGCCGTCCCGCTTGAGTTTGCGGGTGGAGAGGCCGTGTTTGAGGACCGACGTGGTGGAGGGATAGTCGGGAGTGCGCGAAGTGATCAGGGCTTTGGAGAGCGCCATCATCCCGTAATAGAGCAAGAGCGGTTTGGTCAAAATATCACAGGCTTCAGCTGCGCGATAGTACTCCCGCGCTTGCTTGATCGAAAAAATAAACTTGGGCGTCGCTTGGTACACCCACTTCGACACCGACTCCAAGCCTTGGGCTTCGTATTGCCGGCGCAGGAACTCGCTGGTCGTCTGCTCGTTTTCGTAGTAGACAAACGTATCCCAGAGCTTGCGGTACGGTTGTTCCGACGGAATGCGAACTTGCGCTTGCATCGAGCTTCACACCCCTCTTTCACAACGTGCTTGACCTGCCTAGAGCCTATTGCTAAACTAGTCACTAATATCCACGGTCAAGGGACAATCTATACCTAACAACTTGGGGGGAATATCGGTTATGTGGCAGAACAAATTTGCCAAGGAAGGGCTCACGTTTGACGACGTCTTGTTGATTCCTGCGAAATCGGAGATCTTGCCGCGCGACGTCTCCGTCGCGTCCCGCATCACGCGCAAAGTCAAACTCAACACGCCGATCGTGTCGGCGGGGATGGACACTGTCACCGAGTCGAAGATGGCAATCGCGATGGCGCGCGAGGGGGGCATCGGCATCATTCACAAGAACATGCCGATCGAGCGCCAAGCCGAGGAAGTCGACCGCGTCAAGCGTTCGGAGTCCGGCGTCATCACCAACCCGATCTACCTCACACCGGAACACCAGCTCTACCACGCCGAAGAGATGATGGCGAAATACCGCATCTCCGGCGTCCCGATCATCGAAGCGGACGGAAAACTGGTCGGGATCATCACCAACCGCGACCTGCGCTTTGAGAAAAACTTCGGCCGCAAAATAGGCGACGTGATGACCAAGGAAAACCTCGTCACCGCGCCGGTGGGCACGACCCTGGAAGAGGCGCAGGAGATTCTGCAAAGCGCCAAGATCGAGAAACTCCCGCTCGTCGACGAGAACTACCATCTCAAGGGCTTGATCACGATCAAGGACATCGAGAAAGCGATCCGCTTCCCGAACGCCGCCAAGGATGAGAAGGGCCGCCTGATCGTCGGCGCTGCCGTCGGTGTCTCCAAAGACACGTTTGAGCGCGTGGAAGCGCTGGTGAACGCAGGGGTCGACCTGATCGTTGTGGACACTGCACACGGACATTCGCTGGGCGTCATCAACACCGTGAGCGAAATTCGCGCGAAGTATCCGGACCTCGACATCGTGGCGGGCAACGTCGCGACGGGAGAGGCGACCCGCGATCTGATCGAAGCGGGAGCATCGGCCGTCAAGGTCGGCATCGGGCCGGGTTCGATCTGCACGACCCGCGTTGTGGCAGGGATCGGCGTGCCGCAGATCACGGCGATCTACGACTGCGCGACGGTGGCGCGCGAGTACAACATCCCGATCATCGCAGACGGCGGGATCAAGTACTCCGGCGACATCGTGAAGGCGCTGGCGGCGGGTGCCGATTGCGTCATGGTCGGCTCGCTCTTGGCGGGCACCGAGGAATCGCCGGGCGAGATGGAAATCCACCAAGGCCGCTATTTCAAGGTGTATCGCGGCATGGGCTCGATCGGAGCGATGAAGGAAGGGTCGAGCGACCGTTACTTCCAAGAGAACACCGACAGCGCCAAGAAATTGGTTCCGGAAGGCATCGAAGGCCGCGTCCCGTACCGTGGGTCCCTGGCCGACATCATCTACCAAAACGTCGGCGGCATCCGCGCCGGCATGGGCTACTGCGGCGTCGCGACGATCGCGGAACTGCAGTCCAACACGCAATTCATCCGCATCACGGGTGCGGGCTTGAAAGAAAGCCATCCGCATGATGTGCAAATCGCCAAGGAAGCGCCGAACTACAGCGTGTAATTCCTTTCCTAGCTACGATACGTTAAAAGACCAAGTCCACCACACGCGGACTTGGTCTTTTTTTTACCTCAAAAAACCTACAGATAACGAGAAAAAAGTTCTTGGCGCGAGAGCACCACGTGGTACGGGACCAGTTGGTCGGTGCGCAGTTTGAGACGGTCGCCGCCGGCGGGGTGCAGGAAGAAAAGCAGCACCCGCAAGTACCACTTCGTCGCAGAGGCGAACAGGCCGCGCGACATCGAGAGCGTCTTGAACCCGAGCGGCTCCACCCCGCGGTGGATGAACGAGATGCCGTACAGCGCTTTGATGCCTTCGTTCTGCGGGTCGTTGAGATAGACCGCCGCTTCCTTGAGGACCTTTCTCGTCTCTTTGACCAGCATTTTTGCCAATTGCATTTCGGAATTCGCTTGCTCATGCAAGACCAACAAGCGGTCGTTGTTCATATGGATTTCCAGCAAGCGGTCGCCCCGCTGAATGACGGTGCCGTCCTCCAGTCGGATCGCCTCATGACCCTTGAACGCGATCGGCTTCACCATCAGCAGGTCTTCGTCGGAGCGCAGTTTTTGCACGCCGTACAAGCGTTGGAACAGGTGCTCCCACATCAGCCACAGCCGCGTGCCCACTCGTTGTCTGTCCATGTCCATCTCCTCAACTCGCGCCCAGTGCAGGTTTTGCGCCGCCGATTCCTCCAGCAAACTTCGCAACGCTTGCAGCATCACGAGCGGCGCTCCCCGCTCTGCGCCCGGCGTGTGATCCGAATCGTGCAAGACGATCACCGCGCCCGGCTTCAAGCCCCGTCGCAGACGCCCCGACAGCCGGTTCACGTCTTGCTTGCGCCAGTCGCCGACCATCACCGACCAGAGGACGATGCGAAACTTGCGCAGGAACAGGTAGTCCAGCCCGTTCAAAAGCCCCCACGGCGGTCGCAAAAGCGTCGGGCGCACGCCGGTGATCTCCTCGACGATGTCGGCCGTTTTTTCCGCGTTGCGCAGCACGAGCCGCGGGGATTGCAGCCAGTGCGGATGATGCACGTACCCGTGAATGCCGATGCTGTGCCCCTCGCGGTGCATGCGCTCGATCAACTCCGGATGCTGCTTGGCTTGCGTACCGACGACAAAAAACGTCGCCCGCACCCCGAACTCTTTGAGGAGATCCAACACACGCGGCGTATAGTCAGGGTTGGGCCCGTCGTCAAACGTCAAGGCAACAGTTGTGCTTCTGTTCTCCTTGCGCATGACGCCGATTCCGGCAACCCGGCTCAGAAGAAACGGAAGCAGGCAGTAGAGAATGACCAAGGCGAGCGCTGCTTCCAGAACCCATTTCGCCATTGATTCCACTTCCTTCTACGAAACTGTCTTGCTTCTACGATACGGTCTTGCTTTTGCCGCGAAAGAGATGTTGCAGCGGATAAAATCCATAGAACAACGCAATCGCCGCCATCACGATCGCGCTCATGATCAACGTCGCCCTCGCCGACAGCAAATCGCCGATCCAGCCGCCGAGAATCGGGCCGAACATCACGCCGATGCCCTCGACGCTGGAGAACACCGCCCAAGACACCCCTTGCTGTTCTTGCGACACCTGCGACGCCAGCAGCGCGTTCCATGCGGGCAGCACCGCCGAGTACGAAAGTCCGAGCACGATCGCCCAGAGCAATCCGCTGACAAACGAGCGACTGCCGGAGAGACATGAAAGCGAGACGGCAAACACCGCAAAGCCGCCGACGAGAAACCAGCGTTGCCCGAAATGGTCGGAGAGTCTGCCCATTGGAATCAAGCCCGCCACCGCGCATACCCCGCCGAACAGCAACAGCAGGGAGTACTGCGAATAGGTCAAGCCCATCAGCGACGTCACAAACGACGGCAAGATCGGGACGAGCATCCCCGCCGCAAGCGTTTGCAAGATCATGCCGGGCAGGAGCGGCCCCATCGCCTTCAGACGAAGCGCGAGGTCGGCGAGCTGGTCGCGCAGAGGAGCGGACAGCGCGTGATGCTCCGTCGGCTTCGGTAAAAAAAGCGACAACACGAGAGCCGCGCCTGCCAATCCGAGCAACAGCCAAAACGCCAAGGGCGCGTTGCGGTCGAGCATGAAGTTCGTCAAAAAAAGCCCTCCGCCCATCCCGCCCATCCATGCGGTGTAGATGGCGCCCAACTGCGTTCCGCGCTGGTTTTCTTGCAGATAGGACACGCAGACGAGCCACACGGGAGAGAGCCCGACGCCGTAGAGCGTCGTGGCGATGACGAGCCACCAGGAACTTGAAAACAGCTGCATGGAAAGCAAACTGAGCAGTCCGAGGGCCAGTCCGGCGGGAAGAATCCAACGAAACGAAAACCGGTCGAGCAAATATCCGCTGACCAGTTTCAACAGCGTGTCGGCGGCGTAGTGCGCGGTGACCGCCACGCCGACCATCGACACGGAAAACCCGAGTTTCGTGACGCCGTACGCGGGCAAGTAACTCATCAAGACAGCCGCCCGCACAAATTCCACGAGAAACAGCATCAGCAACATCGGGAGCATCAAGTTAGGGATGTTGAACAAGTTCTTCGACTGCTTCGCGGGAGCCACGATGTGCGATCCCTTCTTTCCAAGAGGTTTTGATGTCGGCCGCCACCCGCTCGGCGGAACGCGATTGGCCGAGTGTGGATCGGCCTTGCATGCGGGAGAGCAGCGAGCCGTCGCGCAGCAGCCGGAACACGTCATCCAAGTCGCGGCGGTCGCGAATGACGCGCGCCGCTCCCTTGGCTTCCAGATAGCGCGCGTTCTCCAACTCCTGTCCCGGCACCGGCGAGAGGATCAGAATCGGCAAGTGAAGGCTGAGCGCCTCGGCCAACGTGATCCCGCCCGCCTTGGTGACGAGCAAGTCCGCGCTCTTCATCAACTCTTCCATCCGTTTGACATACCCGAACACCTGCACGTCGGGCAGGTTCGCCGCCACCGCTTGCAACTCTGCGCGGACCGCTTCATTCTGCCCGCAGGCAACGAGCACTTCCCAGCCCTGTTCGGCGAACGTGCGTATGATCTCCAGCCAGTTCCACGAGACGCCGTACCCGCCTGCGGAGAGGAGGATTTTTTTCTTCTCCGGGTGGAGGCGGTAGCGCTTCTGAAGTTCGCGCTTCTCGGCTTGCGGGTCTTCTGCCAGAGCAAATCCCGAGCGAATCGGAATGCCGCTGACGACGACTTGGTCGGGGTGAATCCCCGCCTGCACGAGTTCGTGCGCCAAGTCGTGCGTGGCGACGTAATACTTGTCGATCTCCGGGTGAATCCAGCGGTTGTGCAGCACGAAGTCGGTCAGCACGGCAAACGTCGGAATGCGATGCCCGGTCTGCCGGCGAAATTCCGGCATCGCCAGCATCGGAAACGTGTTGATGACGAGATCGGGCTGGAGCGCGTCGATCGTTTTCTTCAAGGTGTGGAGCCCGAAGGAATTGAACTGGCGCGACAGAACTCCTTCGTGCGTCATGTTCCGCGTGCGGTAGTAACTCCAGCCGTACAACGTCGGGAACAGCGTGAACGATTTCCGGTACAAAAACTTCGAGAGCGAATCCACCCACGGGTGCGCTTCATGGAACAGATCCAAGAGCACGACCTGCGCAACGCCCGCTTCTTCAAAAGCGGTCCGCAACGCTTCGGCGACTTGGATGTGCCCCGCCCCGTAGCGGGCGTAGAGGAGTAGAACGACTGGGTCTCGCGGCTGCATGTCGAGGCTCCTTTCCTATTGGTAGAGAGACACCGGCACCGGAGCAAAAAAACGCTCCAACAGCCGCGCCGCTTCTCGGGCGGAGTCTTTGTGCCCTTCCCGGGCGGCGGCGTGTTTCATCTGCAAGCGCAACGCGTCGTCTTGCAGGAGCAGGCGCAGGTTTTCGAGGAGCCGTGCTTTCGAGGCGGCGGCGAGCGCGACGCCGGACCCGACGAGGTAGCGCAGGTTGTCTTCTTCCTGGCCCGGGATCGGTTTGTAGAGCAGCATCGGGATTTCCAGCGCCATCGCTTCCGATGTGGTCACACCGCCGGGTTTGGTCAGCACGAGGTCGGCCATCGCCATCCATTCCTGCATATTGTCGACGAAACCGAGCACCTTCACCCGTTCGCGGTGTCCGCCCAGCACTCGTTCGATCTGCGCTCTGGCTTTTTCGTTGTGCCCGCAGACGATGACGAGTTGCACGGGCGTCGGCAGCGTGTCGAGCAGTGCCTCATCAAACAGGTCTTCGCCAAACAGCCCGAACCCGCCGCCGAGGATCAACACGACCGGTGTGGTGGGGCGTAGTCCGTGCACCATGCGCAAATGGTGCTTGGAGTAGTTTTTTCCAAAAGCGGGACGCACCGGGATGCCGGTGACCTCAATGCACTCGTGCGGGACGCCCGAGGCGACCAGACCGTCTTGGACGCGTTTGGAGCCGACGAGGTAGAGATCCGTGCCGGGGTGAATCCAAGAATGGTGAACCGTATGGTCGGTGATGATCGTCACGAGCGGCACGTCGGTGACGTGTTGTTTGCGAAGATGCGACATCGCGGCGGACGCAAACGGAAACGTGGAAACCACGACATCCGGTTGTTCGGCTTGCAAGAGATGTTCCAGACGTTTAAGCCCGAAGTTGGTCAGTTCGTTCAAAAAGTGCGAGGAGATCGTGGGTCCGTACGTTTTCCGATACAGGAAGCCGTAGAGGGAAGGCAGCTTTTTGAGCGCTTGCAAGAACACCGTTCGCGAAATCGGGTGCAGGCGAGGGTGCAGGCATTCCATCACGTTGACGACGCGGGCGTGCAGGCCGGGGTAGTGTTCCGCCAACACCCGTTGCATCGCCTCCGCGACTTGTTGATGGCCTTCGCCGAAATCACTGGTTAAGATCAAAACACGAGCAGACATCCTTCATCCCCCTCTTCCTGTTTCTCTCGTTCCTAAACCAGCAGTATACCGAGGAAAGATGAAAACTTATCAAAAGAAGAGAAAATAGTGGCTGACAATCGTTCGTGTTCCTAAATATATAGGATGAAACACGAACATGTCGGAAAAAAGTCATCATGATCACAGTTTGGCTCGAATCGGACAAAAAATTGACGGGTCGGTAATACTTATGTTTCCAACTCGCGGCATTTGTCTTTTTTCTGTCATACATGGAAGCCGTACTTGTGCTGTCTAACTATGGTATAATCTCATATGTCTGTTCAGGACAAACAATCACGCAATTGTGCGATAAATTCCAAGGGACTGGAGGAGTGTAGACACAATGAAGAAACGTTTCTGGACGAAAACCGCCTCTGGCGCCTTGGTCGCGGCGCTGTTGATGGCCGTCGCGGCACCGAGCGTGCAAGTTGGTCCGGTGCACCTCGGGGCGATCGCGGCGTATGCGGAAGACAACAAACCGGCGGCGGCCGATCTGCAAATCGACTCTCCGGCCGGCCTCTTGATGGACGTGAAAACCGGGCAACTGCTCTGGACGAAAAACGAGCATGCCAAGCGTTACCCGGCATCTGTCACGAAGATCATGACGCTCTTGCTCACCTATGAAGCGGTGGAAAAAGGCGAGAAGAAACTGACCGACGTCGTGCCGATCTCCAACAACGCGTACGGTGTCGAAGGCTCCAGCGTCTGGTTGGACCCGAAGGAAAAATGGACCCTGCAAGACATGATTGAATTTATCGCGATCCCGTCGGCCAACGACGCCTGCGTCGCGACCGCAGAATTTATCGGCGGCAGCGAACAAGCTTTCGTCGACCGCATGAACAAAAAAGCCCAAGAGCTCGGCATGAAAGACACGCACTTCGCCGACTCCAACGGCTTGCACGACCCGAACCACTACAGCTCCGCGTACGACATCGCACTGATGGCGCGCGAACTGATCACGAAATACCCGCAAGTGCTCGACATCACGAAGATCCAGAGCAAGACGATCCGCGACGGCAAGTTTAAGTTGGAGAACACCAACCACGTGCTCGGCAAGATTGAGGGCATGGACGGTCTGAAGACCGGCTTCACCGACGAAGCGGGCAACAACCTCGTCGGCACGGCACAGCGTAACGGCATGCGCTTGCTTGGCGTGGAACTGGGTGCCAAGGACGACAACATGCGCGTCAACGACTCGATCAAGATCTTGGAGTACGGCTTCGCGAACTACAAACCGACGACCGTGATCAAAAAGGACGAGTCCGTATCCGACCTCGCCCCGATCACCTCCGGTGTGGAGAAAGAAATCGGCGCTGTCGCCAAGGACGACCTGATCATCGCAACGAAGAACGGCGCTCCGGACATCACCAAGAAAGCTGTCTACCAAGACGTCACCGCTCCGGTGAAAAAGGGACAAGTCATCGGCGAACTCGATGCGGTCCAAGACGGCAAGACGATCGCGTCCGTTCCGCTCGTGGCGGCTCAAGACGTGGAGAAAGGCTCGTGGATTCGCCTGATGTTCCGCGGCATCGGCAATTTCTTCGGCAACCTGTTCTCCTCGATTGGAAACCTGTTTAAATAAGTCGAAGTGAGGGAATCTCTTTGAATGCACCCGCATGGTATCTGATTTCTTCGATCGTGCTGTTCGTCATCTTGATCCCCGGCGGCTTTTTCATGTTCCGCGCTTTTTTGCGGCGTATGGCCCCGGAGAATCAAGAGAATACCAGAAACCAGGGATAACCCCCTGGTTTTTTGCCTATTCTTGTCACGTTAGGTGTACTAGGTTACAATGGATACTTGAAAGGCAAGGACATACGTTCACCACTCACTTTCCATATACAGGAGGCGCAATTACCCAATGATCGAAACTGGTACTACTCGTGTCAAACGCGGTATGGCGGAAATGCAAAAGGGCGGCGTTATCATGGACGTCATCAACGCGGAGCAGGCGAAAATCGCCGAAGAAGCGGGCGCAGTTGCCGTCATGGCGCTGGAACGCGTTCCGGCTGACATCCGTTCCGCCGGCGGCGTTGCTCGTATGGCCGACCCGACCATCATCGAGGAAGTCATGAACGCGGTCTCCATCCCGGTTATGGCAAAAGCTCGTATCGGTCACTTCGTAGAAGCGCGCGTCCTCGAAGCGCTCGGCGTCGACTACCTCGACGAGTCCGAAGTTCTCACCCCGGCGGACGACAAATTCCACATCAACAAGCGCGAGTTCACCGTGCCGTTCGTTTGCGGCTGCCGCGACCTCGGCGAAGCGCTCCGCCGCATCGCAGAAGGCGCGTCGATGCTCCGTACCAAGGGCGAACCGGGTACCGGCAACATCGTGGAAGCGGTGAAGCACATGCGCACCGTGCAAGCGCAAATCCGCAAAGTCACCTCCATGTCCGAGGACGAAATCATCGCAGAAGCGAAGAACATCGGCGCGCCGGTTGAGCTCCTCCTGCAAGTTCGCAAAGACGGCAAACTGCCGGTCGTCAACTTCGCGGCAGGCGGCGTGGCAACTCCGGCTGACGCAGCGCTGATGATGCACCTCGGCGCAGACGGTGTCTTCGTCGGTTCCGGTATCTTCAAATCGGAGAACCCGGAGAAGTTTGCTCGTGCGATCGTCCAAGCGACCACCCACTACAACGACTTCAAACTGATCGGCGAACTCTCCAAAAACCTCGGCATCGCCATGAAAGGGATCGAGCTTTCCACCCTGTCGCAAGCTGACCGCATGGCGGAACGCGGCTGGTAAGAAAGAAGGAACCCGGAATGAAAATCGGCGTACTGGCCCTGCAAGGCGCTGTCGCAGAACATATCAAGAGCTTGGAGCAAGCGGGTGCTGACGAAGTCGTGGCGGTCAAATGGCCGGCCGACCTCGAAGGGCTCGACGGCCTCGTCCTGCCGGGCGGGGAGTCCACCACGATCGGCAAGCTCATGAACAAATACGAACTGATGGAACCGGTCCGCGAGATGGCGAAAAACGGCGTGCCGATGTTTGGCACCTGCGCAGGTTTGATCTTGCTTGCGGAACGCATTCACGGCCAAGATTGGTCGCATCTCGGCGTGTTCGACGTGCTCGTCGACCGCAATTCGTTCGGCCGCCAAGTCGATTCTTTCGAGACCGATCTCGATGTGAAAGGCTTGGAGGGTGACGAGAAGTACCGCGCCGTGTTCATCCGCGCACCGCACATCATGGAAGTGGGCGACAAAGTCGACGTGCTGTCCACGTTTCACGACCGCGTCGTCACCGCCCGCCAAGGTCACATCCTCGGCGCGTCGTTCCACCCGGAATTGACCGACGATGTGCGCCTGCACAAGTACTTCCTCTCGATGGTGGAGGAAGCGAAGAAGTAAGAGGTTCACGAAATGAGGAGCGTCCTTGGCGGCGCTCCTTTTTTCATGAGTGCGCGTTTGAATTTGGGGGAGACTGTGTGATACACTAGTAACAGTTTGTCTTATAAAAAACGACACGTTTACATACAGGAAGGATGACTCTCCCATGTTGGACCCGAAACTTTTGCGCAACGAACCGGAACGCGTTCGTCAGGCGCTGAACAACCGCGGGGAATCGACCGCGGCTCTCGATGAATTCCTCGATCTGGACAAGCGCCGCCGCGAACTGCTCGTCGAAGTCGAGCAACTGAAAGCGCGCCGCAACGCGGTCTCCCAAGAAGTCGCCAAGATGAAGAAAGCCGGCGAGAACGCCGACGCCATCATCGCTGAAATGCGCGAAGTCGGCGACCGCATCAAGGAATTGGACGAAGAGCTGCGCACCGTCGAAGAGCGTGCCAACCACCTGCTGCTCGTCATCCCGAACATGCCGCACGAATCCGTCCCGCAAGGTCTGACCGAGGACGAGAACGTCGAGATCGCACGCTGGGGCGAACCGCGCCAGTTCGATTTCGAGCCGAAGCCGCACTGGGAATTGGCGGCCGACCTTGGCATTATCGACTTTGAAGCGGCTGCCAAGATCACCGGCGCCCGGTTCGCTTTCTACAAAGGGGCGGGGGCTCGTCTGGAGCGCGCGCTGATCTCTTTCATGCTCGACATTCACACCACCGAGCACGGCTACACCGAAGTGCTGCCGCCGTTTATCGTCAACCGCGCGTCGATGACCGGCACGGGCAACTTGCCGAAGTTTGAGGAAGACGCGTTCAAGTTGGTCGACACCGACTTCTTCCTCGCGCCGACGGCAGAAGTTCCGGTGACGAACTACTACCGCGACGACATTCTCACCGCCGAGCAACTGCCGGTGTACTTTGTCGCGTACACCCCGTGCTTCCGCTCCGAAGCGGGCTCGGCGGGCCGCGACACCCGCGGTCTGATCCGCCAGCACCAGTTCAACAAAGTCGAGATGGTCAAGTTCGTCTCGCCGGAAACGTCCTACGACGAGTGGGCGAAACTGGTGCGGGATGCCGAGACGATCCTGCAGCGTCTGGAACTGCCGTACCGCAAGCTCGACATGTGCTTTGGCGACCTCGGCTTCGGCGCCGCGAAGAAAAACGACCTCGAAGTGTGGCTTCCGGAGGCGAACACGTACCGCGAGATTTCGTCGTGCTCGAACTTCGAAGATTTCCAAGCGCGCCGCGCCAACATCCGCTTCCGTCCGGAAGCAGGTGCCAAGCCGGAGTTTGTGCACACGATCAACGGTTCCGGTCTCGCGATCGGACGCACCGTGGCGGCGATTCTGGAGAACTACCAGCAAGCGGACGGTTCGGTGAAGATTCCGGACGCGCTCGTGCCGTACATGGGCGGAATGACCCGGATCGTGAAGCCCTAGAACGCAGTACCCTGAAATCGGAGAAAAAATGAACCCCCTCCCTGCCGAGGGGGTTTTTTGGCAGGAGACAGAGGAGAGGGATATGCACAGATGACGAGGAGACAGGGGATCGTCTTGGGGACCATCCTCGCCGTGGGGTTCGGGTTGCGGCTGTGGATGATCTTGGCGCTCGGCGACAAGTTGATGACCGATTACGATGACAAAATGTACGTGCAGAGCGCCAGACGGCTGCTGGAAGCGGGGGTTTTTACGTTCGGCAGTTACATCGACCAGCCGACGGTGTTCATCCCGCCGCTGTTTCCGCTCTTGTTGAGCGGGCTGTTTGCGATCTTCGGCTCCGGCGAGACGGGGTTGCAGGCGGCGAGGATCGTCGTGGCGCTGATGGGCACGGGATCGCTTTTGCTCGTGGTGCGTCTGGGCGGGATGCTGTTCGGGCGCATGACGGTGCAGGCGTCCGGCGAGTGGTTCGGTTCGCGGACGGTCGTGGAAGCGAAGAGTTCGAAGAGCGGCATTAACGCCGGACTGATCGCGGCGGGCGCGCTGGCGGTGTATCCGCCGTATATGCTCGTCAACTGCGCGCTGCTGACGGAGACGATGTTCACGCTGTTGGTGCTGTGGTTTTTTATCCAGCTGTTCCGGGCGGTGGAGTCGAAGGAATGGCGGGATTTCGTGTGGGCGGGGCTCTTGCTCGGACTCGCGACGTATGCGCGGCCGACGATTGCGCTGTTGCCGATCGCGGTGGGCGTGTACTTGTGGTTCCGGCGTGATTTTCGCTTCAAGCAGGCGTTTCTCGTCGGCACGGTGTTGGTGGCGATGCTGTTCGCGGTGCTTTCGCCGTGGATTGTGCGCAACTATCTGGACTTCCATCGGATTATTCCGCTGACCAAGGCGAGCGGGAATCCGTTTTTGACCGGGACGTACATCAACCACGACGTGTGGGCGAACGGGCATGACGAGGAGTTTCCCGACTACCCCAAGGGGTGGAAGAAAGTCCCCGGCAATCTGGTGGCCACCGACGACTTGCTGATGTCGCTTGGCAAGCAGCATTTGAAGGAACAGTTCGAGAGCGACCCGTGGGCGATGGTGAAGTGGTACACGTGGGGCAAGTTCAAAGCGTACTGGGACGGCACGTTTGACTGGGCGGACGTGTTGAAGGAGTGGCGAGGGACGCTGCACAACGTGCACCGCGTGATGCTCGGGATCTCGTTGCTCGGGATGATTTGGGCGTTTGTGCGACGGGAGCGGTACGCCTGGATGATGGCGCTGTGGATGGCGTATTTCACGGCGTTGCACATGGTGTACGTGACGAGTCCGCGTTACGCATTGCCGCTGTTGCCGTTTGTTTTTTTGTACGGGGCGTATGTGTTTGTCAGGAAAAACCCTTCGCGGTAAGCGGAGGGTTTTTTTGTTTTTTTCGACAAGGACACCCATAAGGGGCGGGTGGGGGACGTATTGTCTCTAAACAGAAAAAGCTACACAGACAAAGGGGATGCCAACCAAGATGAAAATGACAAAAAAACTCCTGACTTCTTCCACTCTGATCGCCGCTCTGGCGCTGGCGCCGGTCGCCGCGTATGCAGACGGCGTGACGGGCACGACGACGGCAGGAACCACGACAACGAGCACGACGACCTCGACGGACGGAACGGCCACTGCGACTTCGACGGTGGAAGACGTTCAGCCGGGCATGACGCCGGATTCGTTCTTCTACTTCTTCAAACAGCTGGCTCGCGACATCAACTTGCTCGTGACCTTCAACGATGACAAAAAAGCAGACCTGCTCCTCCAATACGCCAACGAAAAAGCGGCGGAACTGAAAGCTCTCGCGGCCAAAGGCAACAACAAGTACGACGAAGAGCAAATGAAAGAAATCGAAGTCCTGCTCACCCAAGCCAACGACCTGCTGGAAAAAAAGGACGGCGCTGACACGGCAGACAAGCAAGACGACGCCGATCAAACTCAAACCGACAGCACGGAAAAAACGGAAGCGGGCACCACGACTTCGACCGATACGCCGAGCACCACGGACGCAACGGGCACGGTGACAACCGGGACGGAAAAGACCGGAACCGCAACGTCGACGACCTCGACCGATTCCACCGCAACGTCGTCGAGCACCACGAACACGACGACGGACGATCAAAAAGTCGGCAAGATGAGCCCGGAACAAGCCATCGCCATTCTGAAGTCGCTGTTGGACAAGCTGCCGGAATCCGGCCGCAAGGGTGTCGAGAACGCGATCAAGCACTTGGAGAAGAACCTCGAAAAGCACAACAAGCACAAGCATCAAGATGATGAAGATGCTCAAGGCGATAACGACTCCCAAGGCGATGATGCGAAATCCGGCACCACCACTGACCAAACCGGCACCGGTTCCGCAACCGACTCCGCAGGTACGACGAATACCACCGGCACGGCAAGCACTCCGGCGACCGGCACGCCGTCCACGGACAGCACTTCGACCGCGCCGACGGCACCAACTTCGGACGCTGCCGCAACTCCGGCACCGAACCAGGCTCCGGCTCCGGTCGTCACGATTCCGCTGAACGAGGAAGCGAAAACCGCCACCACGACGCAACCGCAAGAACAAAAACACCAAGCGCATCACGACAACGGCAACCACTACGGCTGGAACGTTCCGCAAAACCCGCACCACCAAGACAACAACAGCCAAGGGAACAACGACCCAGGAAACAGAAACGAGCACGGCAAAAAGTAACTGCCGCCTAGCTTAAAGCCAAAACCCCTCTTCCAAATTCGCGGAAGAGGGGTTTTATTTCTTTACATGATGTACGTTGAAATTTATCTCAAATAGGCATACTCTACTAGAGGAATACTCTTCCGACAACGACAGACGAAAGGCGAGGATTTCTGCACATGAACGACATCCTGATTGCGATCCTGTTAGGGATTGTGGAAGGTTTGACGGAATTTCTTCCGGTCTCCTCCACCGGGCACCTGATCTTGGTGGGAAGCCTGTTCGACTTCGAAGGCGATGTGGCGACGACGTTCAAGATCGTCATCCAGCTGGGCGCGGTGCTCGCCGTGCTGATTCTCTACTGGAAGCGGTACATGGACATCTTGAAAGGTCTGGTCACCCTCAACTTCCGGGAAAAAAACAAACTGAACGCCGTGCACATGATTCTGGCGATGATCCCGGCGCTCATCGTGTACCTGCTGCTCAAAGACTTTATCAAAGACGTGCTGTTCAGCCCCGCCACCGTTCTGATCGGGTTGGTGATCGGCGGCGTTCTGATGATCATCGCAGCGCGCGCCAAACGCAACGTGACGGCGGAAGACACGGACGACATCTCCTACAAGCAGGCGTTTGGCATCGGCCTGTTCCAATGCCTCGCGCTCTGGCCGGGCTTTTCGCGCTCCGGTTCGACGATCTCCGGTGGGATGTTGCTTGGGACAAGCCAGAAAGCGGCGGCCGACTTCACGTTCATCATCTCGGTTCCGGTCATGCTTGGGGCGACGGCGCTCGACCTGTGGGACAGCCGGGAATACCTGACCTCCGACGCGATGCTGTTGTTTGGAATCGGGTTCATCGCCGCGTTTGTCGTTGCGATGATCGCCGTTGTAACGTTCTTGAACTTGATCAAGCGCTTGAAACTCGAATGGTTTGCGGTCTACCGCTTCGTGATCGCGGCGCTGTTCTTTTTCTTCTTGCTGAAATAAGCGCGCGCGTTCGGCGGTGAGGCTGTAGTCTGGAATGGGTTGGTGGTACCGCTGGAAGTAGCGTGTGAACTTGCTGCTTATGACGCGAGGAGCATCCTTCAAGAAAAGGAAACCATCGACTATGCCTTTGCCTATACTGCGGGTAACATCTATCAATAAGAATAAAAGCGATAGAAAAAGAGAGAGGGCGTGGTCTGAGCCTTCTCTCTTTTGGTATGGAGGTTAATAATCAAGGCAATCGATATCGTTATCGTATGGGCAAACTCCCGAGGATGCAGATGCAGGTTGGGTATCAAGGCTGAAGAAGCCTACAGCTGCAACAGCAGCAAACACGCTTGCCAACAAGATCATTTTGATTTTCTTGGACATAGTATCACCTCCTTTTTGTTAAAAATATTATATTCAGTTTTCGATTAAAAATGCAAGTTGCAGACCGTTTGGTGGGAGGTAGAGTTGTTGACGAACAGAATGGAGTAGACGGAGTCGGGAAGATCACCTGTCTGCGAATTGTGGGCGGGTGCGTGAAATAGAAAAAGCGCCCAGTTAGGGTGCCGCCTCCGCGCAGCAGTGGCGGTCAGTTTAGAAACGATCGTGCGCGAGGACATGGAGCGCCGAGGTACAACCGCAACGCGGTCACCCACGGTCTGTACTCGAAGTTCCTTCCAAACGACAAAGACACTCGCGAAATACTGACGATGATATGCTCTGGTCCATGGTCGAGATCAAATACCACAATCTGGTCCGATCGATGCGAAGGCTCCTTCCCGTGAGGGCAGGAGCCTATTTTATGAGGAAGTTGTGAGGGAGGAGCTCTGGTCAGCGGGAGGTGAGCGGCGTATGATAGAACTGGGAGGGATATCCAGTATGCGTACACTCATCGAAGGAATCCGGCTGGCGGGGCTGAATGCGGGGTACATCGCGCTCAGTGTTGCGGTCGTTGTCGGAACGATGTTGTTGGCAGGTTTGTATCTGAGGGGGATCTGGTTCAGCTTGGCGCTGATGTTGGCGCTGGTGCTGTTTGCGGTTGCCGGCATCGCGTATCTCTACGGCTGGCTGAGGTACACCTGCCGCTTCCACCGCCCGAAAGCGTTCCTCATCTCGCTGATCGGCGTGCTCCCCAACCTCTACCTCTGGCTCGGCTACTCCACGTGGGTGAAACTCTTGCCGGGGGCGGAGGACGAAAACTGCGGCGGCATCTTCCTTTTTGCTGGTGTGTACCTGATCTTCCTGCTCTCCTCGATCGCCCTGCCCGTGCTCAGCGCGTTCGTCGGACGCAAAGCTCATGCTGCCTAAAACCAACCAGCCAAGCCTGCACAAGCATAAAAAAGCATCGGCCCGCCCTCACAGGCTCCGATGCTTTTTTGATGAGTTCAAGAATGAAAAAAACTACGCGCGCACGCGGCGGTTGTTTTGCGAGATGCGTTGCGAGATCTTCTCCAGCACGTGGTGGATCGAGTCGCGGTCTTGCACCACATCGTACTCGTTGATGTTGATGCGGATCACCGGGCAAGCGGTGAAGTTGTTGATCCAGTCCTCGTAGCGGCGGTACATCTCTTGCCAGTACGCGATGTCGGTGTTCTGCTCCATCGGGCGGCCGCGCTCGTGGATGCGGTTGATGACGTCCTCGAAGCTGCCTTCCAAGTAGATCAGCACGTCCGGATGCGGGAAGTACGGCGTCATCACCATCGCTTCAAACAGTGAAGTGTACGTTTCGTAATCAGTTTCGCTCATCTTGCCTTGCTCATAGAGCATCTTGGCAAAAATGCCGGTGTCCTCGTAGATCGAACGGTCTTGCACAAACCCGCCGCCGTATTCGAAGATGCGCTTTTGCTCCTTGAAACGCTCGGCGAGGAAGTAGATTTGCAGGTGGAAACTCCACTTCTCAAAATCGTTGTAGAACAGATCGAGGTACGGGTTGGTGTCCACTTTCTCAAGCGACGTGCGAAAACCGAGCGTCTCCGCAAGCGCCATCGTGATCGTGGACTTGCCGACGCCAACCGTGCCGCCGATCGTGATCACCGCGTCGCGGGGAATCCCGAAGCGGTCGAGTACATCAATGTTAGGCATGTGAGCGCTGCTCCTTTGCGAGAATCGAATCGATTTGGTCAAAGATGTATTGAAGATCCCCCGGATTTTTTACAAAATCCAGTTTGTCCCCATCGAGCTGCAGCACCGGAACGTCCGGGTTCTGGAGCTTGTAGCGGGAGAGGAACAATTCGTAATCATCGCGCAGATGGCGAATGTAGTTGGGGTCCATATTGGTCTCAAATTCGCGGTTGCGCTTGGCAATGCGGGACATGATCGTCTCCACGCTTGCCGACAGATGAATGATCAACGTCGCTTTGGGCATGTCGGATGTGAGGATGTCGTAAATTTTCAGATACTTGTCCAATTCACCCATATGCAAAGTGCGGTGCGCGAAGATCGTGTTCTTGAAAATGTTGTAGTCTGACACAACGGAGCGGTCTTGCTTGAGGTAATCGTTCGAGATATCGGCTAACTGCTTGTACCGGTTGCACAGAAAAAACATCTCGGTTTGGAAGCTCCACTCCTCGATGTTTTCGTAAAAACGTCCGAGGAACGGGTTTTCCTCGACGATCTCTTGCAGCAGTTGAAAACCGTACCGTGCGCTGATGGCGCGCGCCAAAGACGTTTTTCCGATCCCGATCGGTCCTTCAACTGTGATGAACTGGGTTGACGACATCGAAGTCCCTCCTGCACGTTACTAGTCAGAGTTGCATTGTATCATAGTTTTGACTCTCAATCGAGTTGAATCGTAACTTGTCAGAGTTTGTTGTATAATGCGAACGAATCCTGAAAACCCTTTTGATACCAACGTTTTCTGGACTGGATCGAGAGAAACTTCTAACATTCTTCTAACGTTGGATGCTCAAATAAGATTTCTCAACGAATCTTCTAAGCGTTTCGCGGCTCCTGCGTGAGCTTCGGGCATGACGTGGCTGTAAATGTTCAAAGTCATCGACGCATCTTTATGACCTAATGACTCCTGAACGATTTTTATGTTCTCGCCATTGGCAAGGAGCTGACTAGCGTAGAAGTGACGAAGGCCATGGAAATTGAAATCCATCCCAAGTTTTTTTGTTGCCTTTGTGAATCTCCTTGACACAGCCTGTGGGCACATTGGTCGCCCGTCTCCAGAGGGGAAGACGAGGTCATTATCTTGATAGGAGGATCGCAACCTCATCTTACTTTCTAGGAGCTGTTTCTTCCGGCGTTTCAAAAGAGCGACAATCG
Source organism: Tumebacillus flagellatus (assembly GCF_000714935.1). Classification (GTDB taxonomy): domain Bacteria; phylum Bacillota; class Bacilli; order Tumebacillales; family Tumebacillaceae; genus Tumebacillus; species Tumebacillus flagellatus. Next base: position 4,159 of record NZ_JMIR01000045.1, on the reverse strand, counting down.
CGTCTGGAAGGGCCACTGTGCGCCTGCTAGAGTCCGTTTTGGGTGAATCCTTGATAATCAGACCCTGACCCGTCACTCGAAGCACTATGTGCCTTACAGAAGCCGTTTTCGACTCAAGATTTACGTTACTCCATTTGAGCCCCAGCACCTCTCCGATCCGCATACCTGTCATTGAGGTAAAAAGGATGATGTCCTTGTCGTCCGGAAGTTCTTTGAACACGTCAAGGATTCTTTTGAGATCGGCAGGTGTCATTACCTCGAACGGCGCTTTTTTGTTCTTCGGAGGCTGGGTAGCCAGAACGGGGTTGCTTCCGATGAACTTCCATGTCACCGCATACTTCAGAGCCGTTTTCAGCGTAGTGTGGTAGTTTTGAACTGTAGAAGCCATCAACCCTTTATTGATCAGCGAAGTGTAAAATTCCTGAATGACAGAGGGTTTTAGATTCTTTAGTTTGATATGCCCCAGTGCCGGTTTGATGCTGCCGTTGATCGCGTATCGCTTGCTCTCGATCGTCATATCAGACCAATTCGGCTTCACGTAGTTCTCTAGCCAGTAGTCCAGGTATTCACCGAGAGTCATGTTGGTGGGCTCAACATACGAACCTTCGGCGTTGTACTTGGCCAAGAACTCCGCGCATTTCTTCTGAGCTTCTTTCTTAGTCGTACCACCCGGAAACCACTTAGGCTTCTTCTGGCCTGTCTTGGGATCGATCTCGCCGACCCGAAGAACAAAGTACCATCTGTTTCCTTTCTTTTGGAAGCTACCTTGCATGTTGCGCCTCCTAATTTTGAGATTTGATTGGTACTCCTATTTTACCAATTTCGTGGTAGAATGGTTAGGAGATTTGATTGGTAAAGAAGAGGCTGCCGGAAACGGCGGCCTCTTCTTTTTGTTTACCATAAAAATTAAATGAAAATTGCCTCGATTATTTCGTGATGGTAAAATAATGGTTGCTGAACTGTTCGAATCTATCATGGAGGTGAGAAGTGTGACTGAACAAAGTGAGTACGAAAAATCGCAATCAATAATTCGGGATAATCTAAAAAAATTTAGAGAACGTAATAAATTGTCGTTGAGACGCTTTGCAGATGCAGTTGGTTATTCCCACACTCATATTAGCGATGTTGAGAAGGGAATAACGGATGCTACCCATTCTTATCTCAAGCGTGTTTCAAAGGCATTCAGAATTCCAATAGCATTCTGGTCTGCAGCAAACGGAGACCAAGAAGATCTTATCCAGTATATCGAAGACTCACTTTCTGGTCGTGGGGACTTAGATCGCGCTTTGGACAAGGCGGATGTTTTGATCTCCGAATCGAAAGGCTCACTTCAGCTCATTAACTCATTGAACCTAAAAGGTAGAGTGTATTTGCAGTTAGGGCAAAGGAAATTGGCGTTAGAATGCTGGCAAAAGGCTAAAACTTTTTTGCTAGATGTGAATGATAGTGATATGACATTTTCTGTATTGTTCAATATTGCGTTGTGCCATTATCATTTGCATGAGTATGATAAAGCGCTGGATATGCTGGAAATTGTAGTGGAAAATTGTCCTGAAATGTCTCGGCCTCTTGCGTTGCAATTGAAAGCGAATATCTATGCAAACCAAAATGATTTTGAATCATCCCTATCATTGCATTCTTCGGTTCTTGAGATTTATCGTGCACATAATTTGCATGAGCATATCATAGAATCACTTCATAACCTCGCAGATATTGACATGAAACTAGGGAATCCTTTAGAAGCAATCAATCGGTATGAAGAGGCGCTTTCCATAGCGTACGAAGTGAATCATTATGACATGATTTGTAGAACTGCCAATGACTTATCTTCCGGGTACTTAATGCAAGGTAATTCTGACATTGCTAAAGACTTACTAGAAAAGGCCATAAAAATCGTAGGCAACAGAGCTCCCGTTCCTTTGTTAGCGGCGTTGTTCCTGAAACTTGCAACAGCAGAAGAAGACCACAAGCGAAGAGCTAAGTTTTTAAAAACGGCATTTGATGTAGTTAAGATGTCTGATGACCACTCGTTAATTCATGATATTAGCTTGGAATTAGCGAGCATTTATCATGATGAAGGTGACGTGGAGTCAGCGTTGCGGTATTATAAAATTGCATCAATATCATACAAAAGATTTAGTGGGGTGATGAAATGAGAAAGATCGCTGCGCTTCTCATCGCGTCTGCATTAGTAACAACTCTGTTTGTTGGTGTTGGCAATGGCTCTAAGGTAGCGGAACAGGCGCCGCCCGGGCCGCAAAGTATCACCTTTTCAACAAATCTGTAAAGTCAAGCACCAAAATAGACCCAACTGTAAAGTGAGTTGTGCTGAACTCGTGTAAAAAAACCTCTGCATCGTTTATGATCTAGTTAATAGATCGAACGAAAATTTGCGGAGGTTTTTCTTATGTCCGAAAAGAATAAACTTGCAATACCCGAAGACTTCCATCCTTCGTTTGATGATCTTCGTGAAGAACATCAAACCCTATACAATATTGCTCTTTCTGCTGCAAACCAGAACGGCGTGGATGCACAAACAGCATAAGTCAAAACAACAAAGACCCACTATGCCTAGTGGGTCTTTTCTTATCTAAATTCCTAGTGATTGTGAATATCCAATAGAAGCACAAAGCCACGGTTTATACCGTGGCTTTGTCTGACCGGCGAACGGCGAAGTATTATTTTTCGTTTTGCATCTCTTTCTTGGTTTGTTCGAGTTGGAAGCGCAACTGTTCGGCCATGTGTTTCGAGCGCTCCGGACTCCATCCGTAGACGCGGCAGTTCTCAAAGTCCTCGATCATCTGTAGATATAACTTTTCAGATCGCTCCCGATCTTCTTCCTCTGTCAACTCACGCTTCTTAGATCGTCCCTTTAAATAATCCATCGTACAACCGAATAAATCAGCAAGGGCTTCAAATGTGTCTAAGTCGGGCGACCTATGCCCTTGTTCCCAGCTTGCGTAAGTCGTTCTGCTTACACCTATCTTATCGGCTACATCGTCTTGTTTCCATCCTCTTTTTAAGCGTTCTTGACGCAGAATTTCCACTTTGGTCGCCCCTTTCATTGCTCATTATACGACGCAATACGCGTCAGAAAAATAAATGACGCAAAAAGCGTCTATTTTTATTGACACGACGCAATATGCGTAGTAGTATGAAGTCACAGAGATGACGCATTTCGCGTAGTGGAGGTGATAATATGAAACGAGATTGGCTAGTAGAACGCCGCCACAGCCGTGGTTTATCTCAGTTGCAGGTAGCTGAAGGTGCAGGTATCTCTCGCACTTACTACAGCGAAATCGAGAATGGCAAGAAACCTAGCGGTTCCGCAGCGTTTTCTATTGCGAGTTTCCTTGAATTTGATATGTCTCTTTTTTTTAAGGTAAATGACGCATTTCGCGTAGTTGATGGGCACGCTGCAACATCGGCGTAGATGACAACTATTCTCTTAATTCTAGCAAACATTTCTAGTTTCGAGAATAGGAAGCGTTTAGAAAGTTAAGATCACCCGGAGGTGAAACCGATGGAGATCAACGGAAAGAAAGTGCGCAAGTTACGCAAGCAGCGCGGCTGGATTCAAAAGGAGCTGGCAGAGGGCATCTGCACTGCGTCCATGATCTCGCAGATCGAGACGGGCAAGGCCAGAACGTCTGCTTATGTGATCCAGCGGATCGCTGCGAAGTTGGGCGTTTCGGAAGACGAATTCAAAAAGTGAGGTGAACCAAATGAAAGACGCATCTAAACTCGCTGACGGTCTGTTCGACCGGATCGAAAAAGCGATGCAAACCGCAAGCCACACTGAACTGACTGACTTGCTGAACGCTGCTACTGGCTTCCTGAACATCATGGCACAGCAAGACACCATCACAATGAAGGACGTTGCTAAAATCCTTGGCATCGGTGACCGGCGCGCATATGAGCTTGCGCACCGAGACGACTTCCCCGCCATCTGGATCGGCGGCTCCGTTCGGGTAAACCGCATGGCCTTCTATAACTGGATGTCGCAGCGCCAGGTTGTCGAGTTCGACGAAGCAGCATAAAAATCGCTTTTGTTTCAAGCGCAGGGAGCCATGCATTGCCCGTGAGTCGCGTCCCGACAGATCGACGGCCTGAAAGGTGGGCCGACCAAGAGTGAAAGCGAGGTGAGGGCCGATGTTTA
>NZ_JMIR01000044.1 GCF_000714935.1 Tumebacillus flagellatus | reverse complement strand
CAATCACGCCCATAGAGGCTCCATGTAAAGTACGAATTTTTATACCGCAAGGAAAATATTCCCTTGCCGCGATACTCTGCACTTTTCAGTTGCGAAACACATCTGAGCAACAAAAGACAAGAAAATAAGGTTGCTCAACTCAAGTTTTAGGGGGGTGACCCGAATATCTCTCAATTACTAATGTGGCCTCTCCAAACTTCATAAATCTCTAAAAGTAGTTTGGGGCTACTTTCTCCTCGGAGAGTTTTCCTGACCAGATTTTGAACAATCATAATGGGTTCCAGATGCTTTAACCCAAACCCAATAATTACTGGTTTGTTCAAATACACCAATTGCTTGGGTTGGGTCACAAATCCCCATTTTAAATTATGTTTTATCGCAAAAACTTCACCGAAGTATATGGCTACATCTACTACTAGCATTTGTGTCTGCAAACTTAGTTTGACATCTTCTACCTTAATGATGTTCCGGAATTGTTCAGGTAGGTGTCTTTTTTCCTCTTTCATTTCTTCCTTGGATTTTTTCACCAGTTCGAGATGTTGCACAAACCACTCCCAAAGGTTTTTAAGAGATTCAGGCTCATAATCTAAACTTCCAGCACCATTGGTCAATTTGTAATATCTATCAAGTTGTCCGATTCGATCAGGGATTTCATTTACAAACCAATCAAAATTTTTTTGCGCTTCCTTTTTACTCATTTCTTCAAACGCTTTGACCTCAAAAGGAGGTGCCATCATTCTGTACTCCATCTGTGCTTCACCTCAATCATGAATAATATACTTGATGCCACAGCTATCCAATAATCTCAATAAAGGTTCGGAAGCTCCTACCTTACCTGTATCCGCACTTCTGAAAAAATGACAAACTACTCCGTCAATTACTCCATCTTGTTTTAATTCGTAATCTTTCAATACTTGTTTTTTTACAAAATCCGTAAGGTATGTATACCCTACCTTTGATTCATGAGCGATCCCATCTTTGTATACATCAACATACCTACCGCCTAGTGAAGTAGAGAAATACTTTCCTGTATTCTCGGTAGATACATCAAACAATGTCGCGAGGAAAAGCTCCGCTGACGTACCACCGCTGAAAGCAAGTTTTCCTCCTCCCATTAAAAATTCTAATGCAGAACTTGTAGAGTATCGAACTCCAGCCTTTATTGTTGAATACCCTCCGAACATTAAGTAAGCGTAAAACAACCCTCACCTTGTCTCGCGTTGCGAGGCTGTTTTACGCTTACAAATAAACTGATTCCTTAATAATTTCATCGTCAGTTTATGGTGTAAACGAGATTTTTCTGTTTTGATTCGCGCAATTATTTCGATGCTCTGTTCCGAGACCACGGTGCTTTGTAAGAGATGGCAGGTTCGAACACCATGTTAGTCAGTTGGCTTTCATTTAGAAAAGCCAGAAACTCTTCAGTCACTGCAATTGTCCCTGGCAATCCATTTGGTATGAAGATATGTTTTCCATCCCATGTGTCTGGATCTAAAAAAATTCCATCATACGTTGCGATGGTGCCGATCCTGCAAGCGGAGCAAGAAGGTTTTCTAGTAAAAATAAAGCCAGGAGACCGCTCTGGAATCATCAACGTTTCCCCATGATCGACCTGAACCTGAAAATAATCAGGTGGTTCAGGAGAGGAAACTTTCTTCCGCAAGACCTTGGCTATTTCGACAGAGTCAAAACGATTTATACCTTGGAGACCAGACTTTTCATACAGCTCCTTAAAACGGCTGGAAACGAGGAACTTTGAGAAAGATCCATGAACTACATCTCCATAACTTGGTTTTGATAATTTAACTCGACGTGGAGATAACCATTTCCTAGGACCCATTGCTACACCACATGCGGAGCAAATGTCTTTTTTTTCTGGTTCAGCCGTTTTCTGATCTACTTGTTCTCCATAGGCAAAGTCTCTATCATCAAACAATTTTGAATCAAGAATGAAAAACTCCATATTATCTCCTCCACAAAAACTACTTAGTGATCAGAATCACCAGGAACCTTCTTCACATTGACACCTGGAATACGCGCTTTGATTTCAGGCCTCTCATATAAACTTTGTAAAAAATCCAGAAAATCATCTTTAGTAGCACCGGGATTGTTGGTCAACCATTTTACAACCTCTTCATCATACTCTCTGTGCCAGGACTGATATCCCTTATGGGAATCCTCATCAGCCGCACGGTACATCAGATCTGGGTCATTACGATTGAATATGCCTCTTAGTTTCGCATGATCATTCAATGCTTTCATAATTTTATTTGAAAGCAAATGGTGGATTTGCCCAACAGAATTCACCACGACAGTATAGCCTGTATATAGAACTACTACTGCAAACGCTCCGTCAGGGTTGTGAATGAAACTGGCTTGTGCCACCACTGTATCAATATTATTACATCCGCCAGGGGCATAACTACATGGATTGGAACGAATTTTTCCAGCAAGAGTAGCATAGCTGTCCCTTTGTACAATATCCCCAATTGAATCATAATACTGCCAATACGTCTGATAGGAATGTATCAAAATTTGATTCGGTGTGTCTAACAGCCAGTCATAAGAGGAATCTGGATGCCATCCGTCACTCGCAGTATCTGTCACAACTTGAGTATTTCCTGACGGGTCCCAGTAGGTCAAAGGATTACTTTCAACGTATGTGTAGAGATTCAGACTCATAGGATCTTTAAGCTGACCCTCGTACCCATCCTCATTAACAAACCTACCTGATTGCGGGTTGTACCAACGTGCACGAAGATACTGTAACTGGGTCACATCGTCCCAAAACTCACCGGAGTAGCGGAAAGGGTTGGAGACCGACTCTTGCGCGGTTTGCGGGTTGCCCCAGATGTCGTAGGTGTAGGTGTTCAGGACGTTTCCGGTGCTGTCGCGCAGTTCCGTGACGTCGCCGTGACCGTTGAGGGAGTAGAAGGCTTTGGTTCCGTTGGCGTCTTCGCGGGAGATCAGTTGACCTGCTTGGCCGCGGTAGTAGCGGGCTTTCAGGGACGAGGTTCCGTTGGTGACCGTCGCTTCGGCGATGATGTTGCTGCCGTCGTAATAGTAACGCGTCGTAACCCCGTTCTCCGTACGTTCGGTCATCAGGCCGTCTCCGTTGTACTTGTAGGTGACCACTTTTCCTTCGGGAGTGGTCACTTTTTTCAATTGGTTGTAGCCGTCGTACTCGTAGACGTTCAAACTTGGGAGATTGAGCTTGTCGGATTGCTGTGTTTGACGGTTGCCGCGGGAGTCGTAGGTATACGCTTCGTTGAACTGGGAGGACGTCGAAATTCTGTTCAACGCATCGTATCCGAAGTTGTACTGTGCCGCGTTTTCCGTTTTGCTCGTTTGGTTGTTGTTTAGATCGTAGGTGTAGGCGAACGTGCTCGTGACGGTGCTGTCGGCTTTTTTCTGCACTTCGGACTTCACGAAATTGAATTCGTTGTAATCATAGGAAGTCGTCATGCCGTTTTGCAGTTGCAGCGTGGCAACAGCGCCGTTTTTTTTGTAGGTGTACTGTACTTCGGGCGTTGCGGAAGCAGGACCGATTTTGACATCTTGGAGTCGGTTTCTGTTGTCGATGTCGTTCGTGATCGTTTTGCCAAACGGTTCTTGCAGAGTGACGACGTTGCCGTTGGCGTCATACGTGTACTTGAGCGTCTTGGCGTCCGGATACGTAACGGTGTCGAGTTTGCCGACAGCATTATAGCTGTAGCTCGTCGTCCCTGTTTCATCCGTCATTTTGGTACGGCGACCACTCAAGTCGTATTCGTACAAGATCGGGGTCGTGCTCGTTGCAGCGTCCGGCGTTTTTGTCATCAGTTGGTTCCGGGAATTGTACGTGAGCGTGGTCGTCTTCCCGTTGCGGTCTACTTGACGGATCAGGTTTCCGTTGGCGTCGTAGTAGTACTTTTGCACTTGGCCAAGCGAGTCGGTTTGTTGAAGTAAGCGACCCGCTTCGTCGTATTTCTTCTGAACGGTGCTGTTGTCCGCATAAGTAAGAAGGGTCATGTGACCGAGTACGTCGTAAGAATAATTGGTGGTTGTATTACTTGCGTCCGTAACCGCTGTGAGTTGTTTCAGAGCATCGTATTGATACTTGGTTGTTCGTTGGTTCGCATCCGTAACGGAAACCAAATTTCCAGCCCAGTCATACGAGTTTTGTGTCAGAAGAACAGCATCGGTCGCTTTGAGAAGTTCTTTCTTCGTCAGGCGATCTTGTTTGTCATACGTCTCGCGAAATTTGTTTTGCTCAGGATCGATCGTGGTCTTCGTATGCGCCACGTCATCATACGTGTAACGAAACGCGTTGCGATCGGGCAAGGTGACGAGCTCAGGTCTGCCGTACAGGTCGTACGCGGTTTGTGTGATGTTGTGGTTTGCATCCTCCGTGCTGACGAGCCGTCCGTAGGAGTCGTACGCGTTGGCGACGGTGGTTTGGTAGGCTCCGTTTTGGAATACGTCGGTTCCTGCTTTTTGCCCCAGCTGGTTCCATCGGATGCGGGTTTTCAGACCTGTTTCGTTCACCATTTCGATGTTGTTGTTGAGATCGTCGTAGGTGAGTGTAACGGTGCTCAGGTCCGGGTTGGTTTGTTTTTTCAATCTGCCCAAGATGTCGTATTGGTAGGTCGTTGAATTGGATCTTCCATCTGTGCTCTTGGTCATTTTGCCAAGCGCCGTATCGTACTCGTACGTCTCGGTGAGCTTGGACTTGACCCCGTCCACATCTGTTACGTCCTGCGTTTTTTTCGTGACAAACGCGCTGAAGTACGGGGCTGCCGATGAATATTCATACGATGCAACACGGAGATCCCGGGTGCCGTCCGTCTGGTGAACGGCTGTGATGTTCCCGAAACTGTCGTAGTCGTAGATCTCTTGCTTCAGCAGTCTCTGGTCGGCGTCTGCGCGGGTTGTAATTTTGGTCGGTTTTCCAAATTCGTTGCGCTCAAAGGTCGTGGTGATGGTTTGCGTGCTTGAGATTTGCTCTTTCGTCGTTTTCAACCGATGGGTCTTGGTGTCATACGTGTTGGTGGTTGTTTTTCCAAAAGGGTCCGTCTCAGTCAGCAAATTTTCGTTTTTGTCGAAGGTGCGCGAGATCGTGACGGGTTCCGAATTCCGTCCGCCTTGGGTGACTTGCTTGGTTTCTTTTGTCGGAATCGGAATGTCGTTTGCTTGGTCGAATTCATTCGTGATGACCGTGACCGTTGGCGAAGCAGAGGTATCCGTTGTCGTGATTTTTTTGTTGTAAATCTGTCCGCTCCCCAGAACTGCGCCGCCGACTCGTTCATAGTCATAGGTCGTGTTCGTCAACCCATTGCTCAATGTGGTCGACACTTTGGAACTTTGACCGATATCCCCGGTGTACGTCAGGGTATTTTGGTTAAACGTTTGCGTGCTGCCATCTAGATAGGAGATCTGGTTGGAGACGGCATGAACCCGGTACGCTTGGTTCACCCGGTCGTAATACGAACGTGTGACAGGGGAGTCCTCATATTGGAAAAGGGTTTGCGCCCCCGTAGGATGGTTGACTTGCGTTAACAAAGCATAGGGGTTTGAGGTTGTGGGAATGTATCCCTCCATACTGAACAATGCCGGCTTGAAGTCGTATCCATACTTTTCCACCCGCCCCGCTTCATCTTTGACGCTGGCAAGGTACTCTTTTTTGTAGATATCGGTTGTGATGCCTTTGCTGTAGACAACCGTTCTAGCACCTTGTGTCAGCCTGACTTCTGATGTGGAGTACGAGATGTTCATCGTGTTGCCGATGGAATTGGTTACTTGAGTCAGTACATTGCCATACGGCGCCACTTCCGAAAATTTGAACAAGATGTAATTGCCGTAGTCATCCTGAATTTCTTGGATTTTCCCTTTTTTGTCAAAAAAGTACTTCTTCCCTTCGCGCGGGAACTTGATGGAGAAATTCGGCCACGTGTCTAGAAGCTCCGGAGAATAGTCGCTGTAATTGATTACCGGTTGGTCGCCTTTGAATCCGGAAATGTCATAGTCGCCAGCAAACACGTAGGTACCCTGTTCGCCAAGGTGAAGGTATTTCGTCCCTACGTCTGTATCCCATTCAATCGAAGGGATGTTCCAGGACCACCCCGTTCCTATCGGGAACATTTGCTCTTGATACGTTGTCTTCGTGGCGTTGTGTGTAGAGCCTGCCGACTCTGTGCTGATCGTCGCTTGAAGCGGGGTCGCATACTGATATCGACTGCGAACAGCCTTGTACCCGTTCCACGAATAGACCGAACTAAGCGAATACGTGGTTCCGGCGGTCAACGAGTGTAGAGTATCTGTTGCTTTTTGTTGATCGTATGGACCCTTGCGATCCGAGGTGTTGTATTGTTGGATGATTCGAATCGGTGCGTTCTCAGCAGGGGGGTTGTCCACGATGGTGGAGGTGTCGACCGTCCAGTAGTACCGCCAGTAATAGCCTGGGTAGCTCTGAGGACCATTGGGAGTTTGGATCGTATAGGGTTCCTGCCACTTCCAAGCGTCTGTGCGGGGGTAGTACGTTTTGGAGGCCAATTTCTTGTCGAGATTGGCACTGTCATCATCCGTGTACAGGATTTCGGATGTATCCGTAACAGACGCAACATGTGCCCCGCCGGTGTACCCTTCATCGGCGATGCCGTCTCCGTTGAAGTCTTTTTCAATGTCTTCAACCTTGGTCCACGTCTTTCGATATCCAAGTGCTTCGTTGGTGACTGTACTACTAAAATTTACATAGTACTTATAGACACTCTGTGCATTGTCTTGATAAAACGTTCCAAAGTACTGAGACTCCCCGCTTTGATAGGTGCGTGTGAGGGTAAAATCCAACCCGTTGCGACCGATCAGCGTCATGTCGGTTTCTTTCACGGTAACCTCCCCATACAGGGGGGACACGTTGGATGTGGAAAGGATGACTTGATAGGGCGCTTTATCCATCTGGGTTTGAACAGAAGGCGGCTTTTGCGTCGGGTCCAAGGACGTATCCGTCGCGGCTGTAAGACTTTGGGCCTCGGATTGGTCTTTCAAAAACGGTCTCGTGGTCTCGCCAATCTCGTTCACGAGCGCGGGAGCTGTTGCTTGCACGGCGGTTGCCGGTTTTTGTTTTTGGAATTTTAACTGTTTGTGGAGTTCTTGTTTGGAACTGTTGGCAACGGAAAGCGCGTTGCGGAGCTCTGATGCCGTGTAGCCGTGGTCGAACTCTTTTTGTAAGACTTCTAGGGGAAATCCAAACTCTGCACTGAGAATCGCCAACTCATCAGTCGTAACCTGCCCTCGTTTGTCTAGCGCCCCGAACGCGGGACTTACAAGGGATGTGAACAAGGTGACTGCGGTGACAGCCGCGATCGATCGAAGTTTTCGTCTCATGATCGTCTTCCTTTCTGATCAACTGGCAGGCGTCGGGTCGCCCGGCGTCATGCCGCCGCCCGAATTGGGAAGCGTTTGATAGACTTGGATCGGTTCCGTGGTCGTCGTCACACCGTCCCCGTAATCAAATACAGGAGTTATTGAGAAGGTGTATTGCCCGGTAACCAAACCTGTGAAAGTGTAGCTGGTGACTGCGGAGAGTGTGGTTACGAGCACCCCTTTTCTATAAACGCGATACCCTGTGACCGTTCCGGTCTGAGGCGGTGCCCACTGGAGGGTCGCGGTGCCGTTTCCGGTCGTCACGGTTAAGTTCGAGACCCGTCCCGTGACTTGCTCGATTTTCAGCAGGTTGCCGTTTTTGTCGTACGTAAAGCTGTAGGTCGCCACTCCGTTCACATCAATGCGGGTCAGCCTGTTGTTTTTGTCGTAGATGTACGTGTAACCAGTCGTTGCTTGTGCTGCGCTTGGAAACATGGAGAAGGCGAATGCACTAAGTATCAGCCAAGCCATTTTCTTTTTCATCAATTATCACCATTTCCATAATTTATTACTTCATAAATGTCCGCAAACAAATCCATCGTATCACCCCGATGCTAAGTAGTCAAAACAATTACAAAATAGAAATAATTATCTCGACAACAATATTTTGATTCCATTAATCTGAAGCAAATAAAAAAGACTCCTGCACATTCAAGTGCAAGAGCCTTTTTCCAAAAACGTAATCTCCACGCCCGGGGCAACTTCTAAGCGGCGGGTTTCGTGGAAGCCCTCGCTTCGATAGAGTTGCAGCGCGGGTTCGTTGAGGGAGCCGGTCGAGACCCGATAGAGCTGCGCGGACGGTTCCGCGACTTGAAGGACATGCCGCAACAGCGCACGAGCAATCCCTCGCCGGAAGTAGTCTGGGTGCACCATCATGCGGGAAATCACCACGGCGCTCCCGCCGTCACCCCCAGGCCCGCCAACCCCGCTCGCTTCTCGCTCTCCTGCACTTTTTTCCACCTCATACGCAATCGCCCCGGCCCACCGTCCGTCGATCTCATACACCCAAAACCTCTCCCCGCACCCTTGCAACTCCTCCACCGTCTCGTGGAGCGGCGGGATGCCGTCGAAGCCGATCAACTTTGCTTCTACTTTATAAGAAGGAATCTGCAAACCCAACATCTTCTCCGCGTTCTCACGATCTTGAATTTCAATATATGTAATCATATAGAACCCTTCTCTCCCAAAAATTTTTCTTCTTTATTGAACGGCTAGCAGGAAAACCCCCTCCCTGATAAGGAATAGTCCTTATATCGTCGAGTATACATTCCACGACAGAAAGAGGTAACCCCTGAATGGAACACCTGGAAATCATTCATAAGCGCAACAAACTGCTGGCGAACCTCATGTGGTTTTCGCTCGTCTTGGGCGTCGGCAGTTCTTTTGCGGCGCACATGCCGCTCAAACCCACGCTGATCCTGCTCGCCGTCGGCGGCTTCAACTCCGTGTTGCTGACGACCTTGAACTGGCGCCGCGTGTTCACGACGAAGATCATGTACCTCGTCGCGCTGATGTGCGCGTCCGTCACGTTCACGATGGTCTTCCTCACCGAGGGCTTCACGAACTATTTTCTGATCTTCTACAACCTCGCCGCCGTCGCGCTCTACCAAAACTGGCGTCCGCTGATCGTCTCCGGCGCGCTCGGCATGGGCATGACGCAATACTTCTGGATGAACTACCGCGACACGATGTTCAAAGCGTTCGTCGACACCGACCTCCAGACCTTGCACATGTTCGTTTTGCTCGTCACCTGCCTGCTCGTCTTCTCTTGCGTCTTCTCCGAACGCCTGCGCAAACAGGTCGACCAAAAGCATCAAGAAGCGCTGGAAATCAAGTCCCGCATCGAAGAGCTGTTCCACCAAATCAAAGACTCCGTGCAGATCGTCACCCAATTCTCCGACAACCTGCGCGAAAACATCGCTGTCACCCGCACCATCTCCGACGAAGTGGCCGCGACGTTCTCCGACATCGCCCGCTCCGTGGAACTGGAAGCGGAAAGCGTCACCGACATCTCCGAAACGATGAAAGCGGTACGCGAACGCGTCGATTCGGCAAACCAAGCGTCGCTGACGATGCGCGAACTCTCCGCGGAAACCGCCTCCGTCACCGAACAGGGCTCCCGCGAGATGACGACGCTCTCCCAAGAGATGCAGAACGTCGACTTCATCATCGACGTCACCGTGCAGATCACGAACGACCTCAACAAGCAAACGGAACGCATCTCGAACATCGTGGAATCGATCGACAAAATCGCCGCCCAAACCAACCTGCTGGCACTGAACGCCGCCATCGAAGCCGCCCGCGCGGGCGAACAAGGACGCAGCTTCTCCGTCGTCGCCCACGAAGTCCGCGTGCTGGCGGAGAACTCGCTGGAATCGACCAAGGAGATCGCCGCCGTCCTGCACGAAATCCAAAGCAAGACCGCCGAAGTGGCACACCAAGTCCAAAGCGGTCAAACGGCCGTCTCCACGTCGCAAGCCGCGATGAAGCGCGTGGCGCAATTCTTCGGCCAGATTCAAGACAACACGACCCGCGTCGTGCAACAAGCCAGCCACGTCGAGAACATGAACCAACATCTGCAGCAATCGTCCGTGCAAATCGCCGGCGAGATCGGCGCGATTGCCGACATGACCGAGCAGAACGCCGCGTCGGTCGAAGAGATTCTCGCCAACATCGAGGAACAAAACCGCCATGTCGCGCAAGTGGTGGCGTCGTTTACCGAATTGGAGCAACTGACGCACCGCCTTCGCGAGTTGACTTCGTACTAAGGCGCCCTCACTCGCCCGCCTGAACGCAGAAAAGCCCCCGCCCAAAGTTGAATTTTTGAGCAGGGGCTTTTTGACCATACTGGATGGAAGGGGGTGACGAGCGGTGAGCATCTATTATTACTCGTTTCAGATCGGCGAGTTGTACGAAGCGATCGGGTCGGACGACAAAGGCCTGCTGCACAAACTGCAAGAGATGCTGGAGCACGACCCGGAACTGCTGACCGTCTGCCGCGCCGTCCTCCAAGACGGGTTGCTGTATCACGAACTGTTTGCCGAAGACCTCTACAACGACGCCCTCAACCATATCGTGCGGGCGTTGCCGAGCTGCCGGAACTTTTTTGACGACAAAGACTACCAGATCGACTACCACGACGCCCTGCTCCGCTTGCCGAAAAAAAGCCTGCTCAAGCGCTACTGGAGCTATCTCACGCACGGTCGCTACTTGTTCGACCACGCGATTTCGCCGCTGACGATGATTCGCTACGGCTACCTCACCCAAGAGGAACTGCCGCAGTTTTTGTCCCTCGTCGAGCAGGACGGCGAGAAGTTGCCGTGGTATTTTTTTCAACATACGATTGATGCGATCCGCATGTCGCAGAGCGTGGGCGACGATTTGTACGTCGCCATCCACATCAAAGGGCGGCGGTACCGCGTGATCCGGCCGGGGGACTTGCAGAATCGCTAGTCCCTTTTTTGTTTCGACTTGGATTTGGAGGGAGACGGCGGGTGGACGCTGCAGGCGTCGGTACACGCCGGGACTTTCAAGCCGAACAGCTTGGAGAGTTTGAAGCGGTTGCGGGAAACCCAGTCGTAGAGGCGTTCCGACAACCAGCCGATCGGCGGCACGTAATACAGTTTGGTCGGCCAGCGGTAGAATTTGTGCAACTGCATCAGCTGCACCGCCGCTTCCGCTCCGCCGTAGACGCGCCCGTCGCGGATCACGTGCATGCGGGCTTTGCACGCGTCTTCGCGCAGGCTCGGGTGAATTTCGGAAACGTCGCCGTAGCTGCGGAAATCGACCGGTTCGATGCGCGTGCCGTACATCTCGACCAAGCGCACCATCGCGGCGGTGCAGATGCCGCAGTGTCCGTCAAACACGACTTGCATGGAGATCTCCTCCTCTTCCTGCTTCTGTTTCCAGCATATCACAAAACGCGGAACTGTTTTGTGTTCAAAAACTATTTCGAGTACAATAGAGTCTAAACACGATATGATGAAAGTCGGGGAATGCAAGATGCATGGAGAGAAGATCGGCCCGTGGTGGGAAATTCGCGCCAAGGGCAAAAGCGACGGGGACACCCGCACGGTGCTTTCGTTTTTGGAGAGCGAAGTCGGGCTGCCTTCCCCGCTGATCGAACAACTTGAACGCGTTGGTCATCTCGCGCTGAATAAGGAGACCGCTTCGCTGCACGACTCTGTCAAAACGGGCGACCGCGTGCGGATGGAACTGTTCCCGGACGAGCCCTACGGCGTGGAACCGGAGATGCTCGATTTGGACGTGCTCTACGAAGACGATCATCTCCTCGTCGTCAACAAACCGGCCGGTCAGAAGGTTCACGCCAACGACGAGGGCGAGACCGGCGCGTTGCTCAACGCGTTGGCGTGGCATTACCAGATGCAGGGCTTGGAGACGCGCGTGCGCTTGCTGCACCGCCTGGACCAAGAGACGTCGGGCGCGATCCTCTTCCCGAAGCACGCCGTGGCGCAAAAGCTGTTGGACGCAATGCTCCAAGAGCGCAAGATCAAGCGCGAATATTGGGCGTTGGTGCAGGGATACATACGCGTCGCGCACGGCACGATCGACGCGCCGATCGGACGCGACCGCAACCATGCCACACGCCGACGCGTGTCGGGGACGGGCAAGCCCGCGCAGACCGACTTTCGCGTCGTCGAGCGCTTTGGCGCACAGGCGACCCTGGTGCAAGCGACGCTTCGCACCGGCCGCACGCACCAAATCCGCGTGCACTTCGCCCATCTCGGACACCCGCTGCTCGGCGACGAGCTGTACGGCGGCCCGACGAATTGGATGCACAGACAAGCTTTGCACGCCAAGTTCCTCCGCTTTACGCATCCGATCACCGGCGAAGACTTGGAAATTGAAGCTCCGGAACCACCCGATTTTTCCGACTTGCTACGAAAGGTGAAAGGCCCATGAAAAAACGCTATCTCCTCTTGCTGCTCATCGTTCTTCTCCCCGTCCTGTTCTCGCTTCTCGGCTACAACTACTACTCCGATGCACCGCCCAAGAATCTGCCGCTGATCAAAGCTCTGCTCGTCAATCCGGCGACGATCGCCGTGCTGGGCGGGATCGTGGGGATGTTGCTCTATCAACAGCGGGCGATGTATTGGGGCATGGTCGTGACGTTTTTGTACTCGTTTCTGTCGCTCGGGTTGCAGTGGGGGACGTTTAAGCAGTACGGCGTTTTTTACAACCATACGCTGACGACGGCGACGCTGTTGTCGGTGGTCGGGTTCGTCGGCGCGCTGTTCACGCTCTTGGTCATGCGCGTGTTGCGCAAAACGCTTGACGCCGTGAACCAACCGCAACCAGAGCGTCCGATGCCGCCCGCGTCGAGACAAGGAAAAAAGAAGCCCCAGTGAGCGGGCTTCTTTTTTTGTGCACTTAGTTTTCGATCACGCGCTTGAGGTCTTGCTCCGCTTTTTCATACATCGACTGCACGGCGCGCTCCATCGGTTCGCGGCGGGCTTGGACTTCCTCCGGCGTCGGCTTCGGGCCGAGGAGGTTGCGTTTCATGAAACTCAGCACCAGATGCAAAACGTCGTCCATGACGAGGTTGCCGCCGTTGTAATCATCATGATCGCCGCCTTTGATGCGGACGAGCGAGACGTCGGTCAGGGCGTGGAAGAGCAGTTCCGCTTGGTTGACCGGAACGATGCAGTCTTGGTCGCCGTGCAGGATCAGGACGGGCGGCTCGTCACCGTTGATATAGGTGATCGGGTTGGCAACTTTGGCGAGATCCGGGTTGTCTTGGGCGTACTTGGCGTTCAAGAGCACCGCTTCCGGCGAATCGGGCAGGTCGTGCCAGCCGCCCATCCGCAGCAAGTCGACGGGGCCTGCCGAGACGCAGGCGGCTTGGACGCGGGACGAGTAGCCCGGCGAGCCGCTGTTGCCTTCGAGTTCCGGCACATCGCCGGACGTCGCCAAGAGCGCCGCCAGATGTCCGCCGGAGGAATGCCCCCAGACGCCGATGGCGTTCGGGTCGATGCCGTACGTGTCCGCGTTGGCTCGCAGCCAGCGGATCGCCGCTTTCACATCATGGATTTGCGCGGGGAACGGCGCGACTTTGGAAGGGCGGTGGTTGAGGCTGACGGTAAAAAACCCCTGCTTCGCGTACAGGCTGTTCAGCTTGCCGCCGCTTGCCGCTTTGTCGCCAAACATCCAGCCGCCGCCGTGAATGTAGACGATGACCGGCAGGGGGTGCGCCGGCGCACCGAGCGGGCGGACGATATCGAGAAACAAGGGATGGCCGTCGCCTTCCCCGTATTGCACATCGGAGAGCAGTTCCGTTTCGTACATGGGAGAGTCCTCCTTAAAATGGAAGTTTCACCCTCATCTTACCTTCCAATTACAAGTCGAACAAGGATTTGAATGATTCTGTCAAAAAACATCCTCATTTGTGTTATATTGGGAATGGTTGCCAAGCGATTACCAAGGAGAAAGGGTGTTTTTTTTCATGCAACCCGAATTGAAAACGATGCGGCAGAAGCATTTGATCGGCATGTACTTCTCCGGCCCGTTCCAGCTGTTGGGGGTGGAGATGCCGAAGCTGTGGGAGAAGTACATGCCGCGGATCGAGGAAATTCCGGGCGTGATCGCTCCGTCGGTGCAGTACGGCGTGAGCGATGAGAATTTCGAGCACCGCATGTACACGGAGTTCCTCGCCGTCGAAGTGGAAGCGTTCACGGCCATCCCCGTCGGCATGGTCGGCTTCACGCTCCCGTCCACCGAGTACGCCGTCTTCACCCACCAAGGCCCGATGTCGACCGTGCCTGCCACGTACCAAGCGGTCTTCGGCTGGTTGGCGCAGAACGGGTATGCGCAAGATACGTCGGTGCTGCGCTTTGAGCGGTACGATGAACGCTACAACCCGACTCTCCACGAGAAGGAACGCGCGGAGAATGCGTACGAGATTTGGGTGCCGATTCGGAAGGGGTAACACCGGAATGAACAAAGGACGCATGAACCCTCGCAGGATTCGTGCGCTGCGGATTCGCGAGGAATTGGAACGAGCCGATGTGTTGGTGGAGGCGTTTTTACGAATAGAAGAGTAAGGGAAAAAGCCAGCCCTCAAGGGTACTGGCTTTTTTCATGCCTTCATGCCTTCATGACTTTATGACTTTATACCTTCATGCCTCTCCGCGATACGTCGCCACCACTTCCGCAATCTTCCCTTGGTAGCGCTCCTTATCCCAGTTGTTAAACGAAGGATGCGGCACGTCCGTCAGCACGTTCCAGTTCGGGGACGTCACCCCCGCGAGTTGGAAATACTTCTGCGCGAACGCTCCGCACGGGACGAGGGTGATGCGGCGGTTGACGAGCGTTTGCAGTCGTTCGCGGAGGTGGTCCATGATCAACGCTTGGAGTTCACTCCACCGCGACGGCTCCAAGCCTTTTTTCCGGCTCGCCCGAAGCCCTTCCAGCAGCGGAAAAAAATCACCGTACTCCTCCGGCCTAAGCTGTGCATCGTTCGCATACGCCGCCGTCTGCATCGGGATCGGGCAGACGTTCATCAGCCCGATTCCGTACCGCTCCGGGTCCTGCCCAACCACCGGCCCGAGCTTGCCGCCCGTTCCCAAGAGATGTTTCGCCATCGAGCCGCCCGACAGTCCTGCGACCGGCACGCCGTGCGCCAACTCTTGCGTGTGCGGGCTCTCCAATAAAAAAACCATGCGGGCGCTGTCCGGGAGCAAGTCCGGCACGCGGAAGCTCTCCGCAATCTCGTCAAACATCTGCCGCAGCGTCCGTTCTTCCCGTGCGGAGATCATCGTCTCCCTCTTCATCGCAGATTCGCTCCCCCTCCGACTCCCAACGAGGACGTCGCAACTTTCATTCGCATCCTTCCTTACTCTCCCGCCTTCTCCGCCACAAGCGTAAACGTCTTCGGCAGCCCGATATCGTCCACCTTCGTGTTCGCTTCCTCGCTCAGCAGCCGAATCACCAACCCCGACTGTGCAAACGCCGTGACGATCTCCCCGAGAGTCCATTTGCGATGGCGTACTTTTTTCAGATCGCGGTTGTCCGGGAAGTGCTTGCCGTACGCCACGTCCGCTTCCTCGAAGCCGCTCTCGAAGTAGTTGCCCGTCACTTTGTGCTTCTTGCCTTTCGACGTGATCAGCTTCGTGGAAATCGGATGGAAGTCGTGCAGCACAAACCGCCCACCCGGCTTCAACAACTTGCGCACCACGTCCCCGAGCGGAAACAGGTCGATGAAGTAATGCAAGATCCCAAGCTCCATCAACACCAGATCATAATCCCCGCTCAACTCTTCCGGCGGCATCTCCAGCACGTCCGACACGATGTAATGCAACTCCACGCCCGCTTCCCGTGCCACGTCCTTGGCATACGCGGCGTTCTCCATCGAAATGTCCACGACGGCGGCGTCCGCTCCGAGCAGCGCCATCGCGATCCCCTTCGCTCCGTGCGAGCCCAACAGGTTGACCGCTTTCTTCCCGCGCAGATCGCCCAGATAGGGATTCAGCGGGGCCAGCCGCGCATGTGGGTCTCTTCGAATCCATTCCGCCGATTCCGCAGGCATGCCGTAGCGATGCACCCACGCGTCGTACGTGCTCTGGTTCCACGCGGCTTCGTTGATCCGGCTGTGCTCGCGCTGAAGTTTGCGCAGAAACGCCGTGATCAACACCGTGCGCGGGTCGTCCGCCCCCCATTCGCGGCGGTAAAAGTCAAACGACTTCACGTAGACCTTGCGCTCGTCGTGCAGGACACTCCAGCGGTCGACGTTCGTTACGATCACGGTGTTGTAGCGGCAGATCACCTCGACCGGCATGCCCTCCACCGCAAAAGCGAGGCTCGACCAGCCCTTGCCCTCGTCCTCCTGCGGGTCATACTTCGCAAACAGATCCCGCGCGTCCGGAAACTGGTCCCACTGAATCTCCACCTTCAACGTCGCAGGCTCAATCCCGTCGACCCCTTGCGCCCACAGCGCCGACTCTTCCACCAACATATAAGAAATGCTCGCCGCTTCCAGCGCGGAAACGAGCGTATGTACCAAATGCCATTGCAAGTGTGCCATGGATGCAGTCACCTCAGCGTGCGTACTTTTTTTCCTCGTTCTAGCTTATCCGAACTTCGCTTCTTGCACAAGAATCCACAAATCAGAAATATTACTATTTACATACGGGTGCACTTTCTGTATGCTGGTGACAACACATAAAACGAAATTATTCTGATTTAGGAGGTTCTCCATACATGCCTACCTGGAAAAAAACAAGCAGCCTCTTGGCGCTGGCCGTGATCTTGACGACCGCGACCGGGTGCGGCTCCGCATCCAAACTGGTGCCGAAATCGGATGCCGCAACCACGTCCGCCGCTTCGTCCGCGACAGGCTCAGAGGACCGCAAATTGCAGATCGTCACCACTTTCTACCCGATGTACGACTTTGCCAAGCAGATCGCGGGCGATCAAGCGGACGTGACCCTCTTGATCCCGTCGAACGTTGAACCGCACGACTGGGAGCCGACGCCGCAAGATTTGATCAAGATTCAAAAAGCGGATGTCTTCATCTATAACGGTGCCGGGCTGGAAGGCTGGGTGGACAAAACCCTGCAAAGCTTGAACCTCAACCACTTGAAAATCGTCGAAGCCTCGAAGGGGCTGCCGTTGCTGGAAGGGGAATTTGAGGAGGAAGGATCGTCCGCGCATCCGGGCGAGGCTCAGCTCGACCCGCACGTCTGGCTGGACCCTGTGCTCGCCGAACAGCAAGTGAGCACGATTGAAAAAGCGCTCGCCGAAGTCGACCCTGCCCATGCCGCCGCGTACCAAGCGTCCGGCGAAGCGTATCAGCAACGGTTGCAGAACCTCGACAAGTCCTACCGCGCTGTCACTTCCACGGCCCCGCGCAAGGAATTCGTTACGTCGCACGCCGCGTTCGGCTATTTGGCGAAGCGCTACGGCCTGCAACAAATTCCGATCTCCGGCCTCAACCCCGAAGTGGAACCGACCACCGCGCAAGTCGCCGACGTCGTGAAACTCGCCAAAAGCCATGCGACGCCCGTGATCTACTTTGAATCGCTGGTCTCTCCGAAAGTTGCGGAGAGGGTAGCGCAGGAAATCGGCTGCACCACCGAAGTCCTCGATCCGCTGGAAGGGCTGTCGGACGAAGAGCAAGCACAACATCTCGATTACGTGTCGGTGATGGAGCGCAACTTGGAAGCATTGAAAAAATCACTCTTGGTTCCGGCGAAGTGAGGCGAGATGAGCGCGATGAAAAGCCCAAAGTTTGAAGCGGGGACTTTTGTGCAAGGCGTGATTCTCTTAGGGTTTACGATTTTTCTGCTGAAGTTCTTGGTGACGGGCGGTGTGTACGCGCTCGTCGCCCCTTACCTAGTTGTTCTGTTGTGGATCACGGCAGGCGTCTTCGGAGTGCTTACGTTTTTTACGTTGAGCCGGATCTTTCGTCCTGTTCAGGAGCATGACCATCACGGGCATTCACACAGCGTCAAACCGGGTTTGCGCTGGCTCGTCCTGACCGCTCCCGTCGTGGTCGGCCTCGTGCTGCCGACACACGCGCTGGGCACCGCCATGCTCACGACCGCCTTGAAAAACACCCCGCGCCCGCCTGTGGAAGCCGTTTCGCAAAAAGCAACACAACCCGCAGCCCAGGAATCTGCTCCCTCCGACGACCTTGTCGACCTCTCGACCGTCCCCCACGCGGACGGCGGCGAGTATGAAAAACCGGTTCACCGCCCAGTTGGGTCCGATCTGCCGCTTGATGAGCTGATGTTCAACATCTTGGTTGCGCCGGAGTACTACTACAACCAAACCTACCAATATACCGGCTTCGTCTACCATCCGCCGGGCTGGCCCCAAAATCGTCTGGTGCTTCTGCGCTACATGATCTCCTGTTGCACCGCCGACGCCACCCCCCTTGGCGTGACGGTGGAGTGGAAGGACGCCGACAAGTACAAAAACGACCAGTGGCTGACGGTGGAAGGCACGCTGTCGTTGCGCGAGATTGCGGACGCCGATGAAATTGTGCCGATCGCATGGTACCAGATGTCCAAGAAAAAGCCTGCCGTCATCGCCAAAAACGTCAAGCCGATTGACGAACCGAAAATCCCGTATCTGGGCAAACCCGTATCAAAGTGAGGCGACCTCTCTCATGTGGCAATCCGCACAGACCCTGTTTCTCTCCATCGTGTTGGAATCGTTGCCGTTCGTCCTGCTCGGCGTGCTGATTTCCTCTCTGATCCAAGAGTTGATCTCCCAAGAGGTGCTGATGCGCCTCCTGCCAAAAAACCAAGCCTTCGCTGTCGTCGTCTCTTCTCTGCTCGGATTTGTGCTCCCGGTGTGTGATTGCGGGACGGTGCCGGTGGCGCGTGCTTTGATTTCCAAGGGCGTGCCGCTCTCGGCGGCGATGACGTTTACTTTGTCCGCGCCGGTCGTCAATCCGCTGACGATGGCGGCGACGTATGCGGCGTTTGGGTTGAACGCCAAGATGATGTGGATGCGCGTCTTCGCCACGTTGGTGATTTCCATCGCCATCGGGTGGACCCTGCTCTCCGTCGAACGGCGGAAAAAACGCAGCATTCCCCGCCCGCCTGCACATCTGCACTTGCCAATGATCGAAATGGCGGCGGCCCGCGAGCACCATGAGCACCATGAGCACCATGAGCACCATGAGCACCATGAGCACCATGAGCACCATGAGCACCATGGACATCATCACGATCACGGCGCACACGCCCACCACTCCCGACGTTCCTTCCGCCAAGTGGTCGGCTCCGTTCTCGAACACGCCGTCCTCGAACTTTTTGAAGTCGGCGGGTTCGTCGTGTTCTCCGCCGCCGTCGCGGCCTGTTTGCAAACGTGGCTGCCGAAATCGGCGCTTTCCCTGCTGTCGGACCATTCCATTTTTTCCGTTGTCGGGATGATGGTGCTCGCCATTCTGCTCTCCCTCTGCTCGGAAGCGGATTCGTTTATCGCCCGTTCGCTCGCCCCGCTCAGCACGACGGGCGGCGTGCTGAGTTTTCTCGTGATCGGCCAGATGGTCGACGCCCGCAACCTGTTGCTCCTGCCGCGCGTCTTCCCCCGTTGGGTTACGGTGCGGACGTTCGTCATGGCGCTGCTCTCCACCCTGCTGCTGGGAATCGCTTGCAATCTCCTCTTGTCCTGAACTATGATAAAAAGTGAGAGACACGGAAGATAAAGAAGTAGATCAAAAATGAAACTGCAAGGCAAAACCGCCATCGTCACCGGCGGCGGGCGCGGCATCGGCGCAGCGACCGCCCTCGAACTGGGCGCCCAAGGCGCCAACGTCATCGTCAACTATGTCGGCAATGCGGAAGCGGCAGCCTCCGTCGTGGCAGAAATCCAAAAAGCCGGCGGGCAAGCGCACGCCGTCCAAGCCAACGTCACTGTGGAAGCCGACGTGCAAAAGCTCGTCGACGAAACCCTCGCGACGTTCGGCCGCCTCGGCCAACCGGACGACCTCTCGAAAGTGATCGCCTTCCTCGCCAGCGACGATTCCAAATACATGACCAGCTCCTACACCAGCGTCAACGTCGGCTCGCTGATGGACCTGTAGAACCCTCTGAAAAAACGCTTTCAAAACCGCTCTGCAGATAGCCGATTCTTCTCCTAAGAAGAACCGGCTGTTTTTGTTGACAGAGCCCTCTGAAACGTTTAATATTTCGTATGCGAAGGATTCGCACGAGAATCATTTACATTCGAAACGTTCTTATCAAGAGGAGAGAGAAAACAGATGACCGCTCAAAACTTTCGTCGCATCATCATCCTAAACATCGTCTTGCTGATCGTCCTGATCGGCGGCGGGTTCGCCGGGTACTACTTCTACAACCAATCTGTCAGCTACCTGTCCACCGACAACGCCAAGATCGACGGCCAATCGATCTCGATCGCGCCGCCTGCATCGGGCAAACTGGTAGAATGGAACGGCGAGATCGGCAAAACGTACGCAGCCGGTCAAAAGATCGGCACCGTCGAAACCGCGCAAGGCGCAGTCGACATCACCGTTCCGGCCGCCGCCACCCTCGTCGCGCAAAGCGCGGTGAAAAACTCGTTCGTAGCAGCGGGCATGCCGCTGGGCTACGCGTTTGACATGAACCACCTGCGCGTCACCGCCAACGTCAAGGAAACCGACATCAACGACGTCAAAGCAGGTCAGGACGTCGACATCTACGTCGACGCGTTCAACGGCACCACGCTCAAGGGCAAAGTCACCACGATCGGCCTGGCAACCGCCAACACGTTCTCGCTGCTCCCGACTTCGAACGCAACGGGCAACTACACCAAAGTCACGCAAGTCATCCCGGTCACCATCGCAATCGACGAGTACAAAGGTCTCGAACTTGCTCCCGGCATGAACACCACCGTCCGCATCCACAAATAAGAGGAGAGTGAACTCCATGTCGCTTTTCCTCCTCGGCTACGGCGTGTTTGCGGTGGTGCTGCTCTTGGCGGCGAACCTGCTGATCGCCCGCCGCCGCACCGCTTCCGCCGCGCTTGCTGCCGCACCGGGAACGCTGAACTCGCCGGAACCTCTTCCGGCCGCTTCTAAAAAAACGGAACCGTCAAGCACCCCCGCTCCTCACGTGGCGAACCTGTCCATCGGGAAAATTCTCGCCGTGCTTCTGCTCGGGGGCTTCGTCTCGATCTTGAACCAATCCCTGCTCAACATCGCACTGCCGCACATGATGAACGACTTGGGCGTTTCCGCCACGACGATTCAATGGCTGATCACCGGCTACATGCTGATGAACGGCGTCACGATTCCGCTGACGTCCTTCTTGATCCGCCGCTTCGGCACGCGCAATCTGTTTTTGACGGCGATTTCGCTGTTCACGCTCGGCGCGCTGATCTGCGCCGCGTCGCCGAGCTTCACGATCATGCTGATCGGACGCTTCGTCCAAGCGGCGGGCGCCGGCTGCATCATGCCGCTGATGATGACCGTGTTTCTCACCGTCTTCCCGCCGGAACGCCGCGGCGTGGCGATGGGCGTCATGGGGATCGTGATGATCTTCGCTCCGGCGATCGGCCCGACCCTCGCCGGTTGGCTCGTCCAGAACTACTCTTGGCGTCTGTTGTTCATCCTCGTCATCCCGATCGGGCTGATCGACCTGTTCCTCGCGTTTGCGTGGCTGCGCGACGTCACGGAACGCGCCAAGGATAAGCTCGACATACCGGGCTTGCTGTTCTCGACGCTCGGCTTCGGCGGGCTGCTCTACGGCTTCTCGAAAGCCGGTTCCGCCGGATGGTCGAGCCTTGAAGTCACCCTGCCGATCACCGTCGGGGTGCTGTCCCTGATCTTGTTCGTATGGCGGGAGTTGACCGCCGAACAACCGATGCTCGACTTGCGGGCGTTTCGCTACAGCGTGTTCTCGCTGACCGTCTTCGTCTCGTCGCTGATGTACATGTCGATGATGGCGGCGATGGTGCTGCTTCCGATCTATCTGCAAAACATTCGCGGGTTCTCGCCTGTGGAATCCGGCCTGCTCCTCCTGCCCGGCGCGCTGTTGATGGGTGTGTTCTCGCCGATCGCCGGGGGCCTGCTGAACAAACTGGGAGCCCGTCCGCTCGTCGTCACGGGGCTTTTGATCAACGTGATCACCACGTGGCAGTTCGCGCACTTGAGCAACGACACGTCGTACTCGACCGTGCTCTTGATCAACTGCGTGCGGATGGCGGGGTTGGCGCTGATGATGATGACGGGCACCACCGAAGGCTTGAACCAGCTTCCGGCGCGCCTCAACTCCCACGGCACGGCAATTTCCAACACGTTGCAACAGGTCGCGGGGTCGCTCGGCACGGCGCTGCTCGTCACCGTCATGTCGAACCGCAGCCTCTTCCACGTCGCGTCGTATTCCAACGACATCACGTCGACCAACCCGCTGTTGTACCAACAGTTCGAGCGTTTGGGCAGCGGCGTGGCGGCGATGACCGGGCTCTCCCCGCAAACGGGCAACGGGCTGGTCACGCAACTGGTGTACGGACTCGCCATGAAAGATTCCACGATCTCCGGCATCAACGACGCGTTTGTCGTCGGCACGGTGTTGACGGCGGTGGCGCTGTTCTTCGCGTTCTTCATCCGCCGCCGCAAAGCGGCTGCGACCACTCCGTCCGCGCCGAATGCAACTCCGGCGGCGGCTGAACAGGGGGCAGACCCCCTCACCGTATAATCGCTCTTCATGAAACTCTGGAGGCTAAGCCCCATGAATCACATTCCCAACTTAGAGAAGATCAAAGCCGTCTCCTTGCCGTTTCGCGACATTCAGAAGGAATTGATGAACCTCGTCCGCCAAGACGCCGAGCGCGTCGGCGTGACGACCCAGCAGTTGATCGTGCTGCTCGAAATCGCCACCAACCCGACGGGCGGTCTGGAACAGCTGTCCGATCGCATGCAACTCTCGCCGAGCACGCTCAGCGGCATCGTCGACCGCTTGGTCAAGTCGGGGTTGCTCGTGCGCGAGCGCTCCGAGCGCGACCGGCGCAACTTGGAGCTGCATCTCTCTGCGGAAGGGCTCTCCAAGTATCGGGAAGCGTTCCACCCGGAGCGCTCCCTGTTTTTGCAGCGCATGTCGTACGCGCTGGAGTTGCCCGAAGAAGATCTGAACTTGATGCTGGGTGTTCAACAGCGGATGTTGGCCCGTTTGCGCGGCACGGAAGGTTCTGACTAGCAAATTGAGGAAAGCGCGGAGGACATGTCCGTCCCTTCACTCGTAGGATATAGAAAAAACCTGCGAGAAAGGAGACTTCCACACCTATGGCCTGCATGTCCTGCCAACTCAAAAAACACATCGGCCGTCACGTCTGCCTCACTTGCCATGACGGCACCCGCCACTACGGCGTGTTGCACAGCGTCACCCGCGACGGCGTCTATCTCCGACGCGCTCCGTATGGCGGAGCGTCCGGCCGCGCCGATGAACTGACGGTTCACCACGCGGACGGCGACCAACAAGTCGACGGGGAAACGGTGTTCTGGCCGTTGCTCTTCCTCCCGTTTGTTGCCCTCGCGGCGTTCTCCCCGTGGTACTGGGGCGGTTACGGTTACGGCGGTTACGGCTACTACTGGTAAGCCCTCCTGCCATACACAAAAAAACAATCCTGCCCTCACTCCGAGGCAGGATTGTTTTTTTCATTCTCACGGAAAATCACGTGTTCAAGCAACAGGCAGAGGATCAACCCGACGAGCAACCCGTTGGCGACGACGCTTCGCAGCCACGGGGCGAGCGACGCAAACGCCGCCGGCGGCAAGAACATCACGCCGATGCCGACCATCAGCGACAGCCCGATGACGAGCAAATTCCGCTGGCTCGGGACGAGCGCCATCAAGTCGCGGATGCCAAAGCCCATCATCTGCGCAAACGGCACGAACAGCGCCGCATACGCCACTTCCGACGGCAACGTGGCAAAAAAGTTCCCGACCAGCGGGAACAGCCCGCTTAGGAACACCAACAGCGCCCCGATCCAAAACGGCCGCTTCGAGCGGATGCCCGTCGTCGAGATGAAGCCCGCCGAGACGGACAGCGGCACCGGGCCGATGCACGACAGCACCCCGGAAAGCAACGCGCCGACGCCGTTGCCGAACAGCCCGCGGCGATACGTGTCCGCCGTGACGTCGACGTTCAGCGTCCGCGCGATGACGAGGATCGACGCGACGACGTTCGAGATGAGAATCAGTCCGGTCAGCACCGACGTCAGCACGATCCCCGTATCCCAGACGGGAGCGCCCCATGCGAAGAATTTCGGCAGCGCGAAGATCGGCGTCGGGTCTGCGTTCGTTTCCTTCGGGATAAAACCGCAGACGGCGAACAGAATCCAGCCCGTCGCGATGCCGATCAGCGGCCCCATGCTCCGCCAGAGCCCGCGTCCCTTCAGCGAGAGAATCAACACCAGCAAGATCACGACCAGCGAGAGCAACGCCACCGTGCCGTCGATCTCCCCCGTGCGGGTCACGCCCAGCATCCCTTTAAAAAACGACCCTGTCAGCGAAACCACCAGCAGAACCAGATACACGCCGGTAACCAGCGGCGTGAACAGATCGCGCAGACGCGCCATGATCGGCAAGAGGCTCAAGATCACGAGCACGACGCCCGCCGCGAGCAAGCCCATCTCCAACTGCTGCAACACCGCGCCTTTGTCGCCCCCCGTGGCGACCGCCGCCAGCGTCAGAAACAGCGCCCACCACATCCCCGCCGCACCTTCCAAGAGCGGCAAGCGGTGCCCGAAGAACACCTGCAAGAGCGTAACGCCTCCGGACACGAACAGCATCCGCTGCACCAGCGACGACACGTCGGACGGCGGCAAGTCAAACGCCGCGCCCACGACGATCGGCGCCGCAATCGTGTTGGCGAGCAAGAAGATCATCCACTGCAAACTCTGCAACCCAAGCAATGCGCCTCGGGGGTGTAGTTCTACGTTGTCTTTCATCAGGAGTCCCCCTTCTTGTTTCTCGCTCCTAAGATCTCTGCCTTAGGAACCATATGTTTCGAGCCACGTAAGAAATTCCGGCAACGTGACAAACTGGTGGCGCGGCTCCGGTTGGTCGTCCGGCCACGGATGGCACCCGCGCCGCCACACCGGCGTGATGCCGGCAAACTCCGCTCCGCCCACGTCGTTTCGCGGGTGGTCGCCGACGTAAATCACTTCTTCCGCCTGCAACCCGAGCGATTCGAGCGCCAGCAGGAAAATCAGCGGGTCGGGTTTCTCATAGCCGACTTCTTCCGAGATCAAAACCACCTCAAAAAAATCCCGGATGCCGAGCAGGTCGATTTTGGCGTTTTGCCGTTTGCTTTGCCCGTTGGTGATCAACCCGAGCCGCAATCCTCGGCCTGTGAGCGTGTTCAGCAGCGTGAACAGGCCGTCCATCCCCTGTGCCACGGCGGGGAAAACCTCGTTCCAATGTTGAATCAGCGTCTCGACGGCGGGGCGCTCCTTCCACGGCAACGCCTCCAAGAGATCGTGGTACTTGTCGCGGCCTCGGTAGCCGCCGCCGTCCGTCTCGACGATTGCCCGCGCGATTTCGTCGACGTGCAGCTCCGGCAATTGGTCCGCAAAATCGTCTTGGAACTTCCTTGCATAAAACGGCATCGTCGCCATGCGGTCGATCAGCGTGTCGTCGAGGTCAAACAGAATCGCTTGCAACGCCATGCGCGGCTCCCCCTTTTTTGCCAAAAAAGCCGCCGGTCGCTTCCGCTCCGACGGCCTCTCTGGAGTTCTCGCTGCTGATCAGTTTACAGCAGTTTCATCGAATCGCGCGCCGCTTCGAGCGTGCGGTCGATGTCCGCATCGGTGTGCGCCAGAGACAGGAAGCCCGCTTCCAACTGCGAAGGCGCAAGATAGACGCCGCGCTCCAGCATCAGCGAGAAATACTTCGCATAGCGCTCCAAGTTCGCAAGTTTTGCCGTGTCGTAGTCGACCACTTCTTGCTCCGCGAAGAACATGCCCATCATGCCGCCGACGTACGAGCCGGTGACGGGAAGACCGAATTCCTTGCCGGCCGCGAGGAAGCCTTCGACGAGGCGTTTGCCCATCGCTTCCAAACGGTCGTACGCGCCCGGTTCGCTGAGCATCTTCAGCGTGGTGTAGCCCGCGATCATCGCCAGCGGGTTGCCGGACAGCGTGCCCGCTTGGTAGATCGGGCCGGCAGGTGCGATCATCTCCATGATCTCGCGCTTGCCGCCGTACGCGCCGACCGGAAGGCCGCCGCCGATGACTTTGCCGAGCGTCGTCAGGTCCGGGTCGATGTTGTAAATCGCTTGTGCGCCGCCGAGCGCCGCACGGAAGCCGGTCATGACTTCGTCAAAGATCAACAGCGCGCCGTATTGGCGGGTGATCTCGCGAACCGCTTGCAGGTAGCCTTCACGCGGCTTGACGAGGCCCATGTTGCCGGCGATCGGTTCGAGAATCACCGCCGCGATGTCGTCGCCGAACTTCTCGAACGCCAGCTTCAGCGACTCAACGTCGTTGTACGGGACGGTCAGCGTGTTCGTCGCCACCGACTCCGGCACGCCCGGCGAATCCGGAAGGCCGAGCGTGGCGACGCCGGAACCCGCTTTGATCAAAAGCGAGTCGGCGTGGCCGTGGTAGCAGCCTTCAAACTTGACGATCTTCGAGCGCTTGGTGTAGCCGCGTGCCAGACGCAGCGCCGACATCGTCGCTTCCGTGCCGGAATTGACCATGCGGACGACTTCGACGGACGGCACCAGTTCGGTGACCAGTTTCGCCATTTCCGTCTCCAGCAAGGTCGGAGCGCCGAACGACGTGCCGCGCAGGGCGTAGTCGTTGATCGCATGCACGACTTCCGGATGGGCGTGTCCCAAGATCAGCGGACCCCAGGACAAGCAGTAGTCGATGTAGGAATTTCCGTCGATGTCGTACATCTTCGAGCCGGAACCGCGCTCGATGAACACCGGCGTGCCGCCGACAGCGCGGAAGGCGCGGACCGGGGAGTTGACGCCGCCCGGAATGAGTTTTTTCGCTTCGGCAAATGCCGCTTCGGAAGAAGTGTAGCCTTTGTGCATCGGAGTCACCTCGCGGGGATTAGTTGCCTTCTTTCAAGTAACGCGCCACGTCTTTGGCGAAATAGGTCATGATGATGTCCGCGCCTGCGCGCTTGAAGCCGAGCATCGTCTCCATGACGATCGCTTTTTCATCGACCCAGCCGTTCAACGCCGCCGCTTTGATCATCGCGTACTCGCCGGAGACGTTGTACGCCACGATCGGCAGGTCGTAGCGGTCGCGCAGTTGACGGAGCACATCGAGGTACGCCAGCGCCGGTTTGACCATCAGGAAGTCCGCGCCTTCGATCACGTCGGAATCCGCTTCACGCAGAGCTTCGCGGGCGTTTGCCGGGTCCATCTGGTACGTTTTGCGGTCGCCGAACGCCGGAGCGGAGTGCGCCGCTTCGCGGAACGGACCGTAGTACGCCGACGCGTACTTGACGGAGTACGACATGATCGGAATGTCGGTGTAGCCGTGCTCGTCGAGGATGTGGCGGATCGCCGCGATGCGGCCGTCCATCATGTCGGACGGCGCCACGATGTCAGCGCCCGCTTGCACGTGCGACAGAGCGGTTTTCGCGATCAGTTCGAGCGACGGGTCGTTCAAGATGTTGCCGGTCGCTTGGTCGACGACGCCGCAATGGCCCGCCGGGTTGTATTGGCAGAGGCAAACGTCGGTGATGACGACGAGGTCCGGATGCTCCGCTTTGATCATGCGGATCGCTTGTTGCACGATGCCGTTCTCCGCATAGGCTTGGGAGGAGCACTCGTCCTTATGCATCGGTACGCCGAACAGGATCACAGACGGGATGCCGAGGTCGACTACCTCTTGGATTTCCACTTTCAGCGTGTCGAGCGAGAAGTGGTACACGCCCGGCATGGAGCGGATTTCTTCCTTGATGCCTTCGCCCTCAACCGCAAACACCGGATAGAGCATATCGTTGACAGACAGTTGGTTTTCGCGCACCATCGCGCGGATGCCGGCGCTGCGGCGCAGGCGACGATGACGTTGGAAATCAAACAAGTTCATGTTCATGATGTCAGTCCCTTCTGAAAGTGGCGGACCAGCGCTTCGACCAGTCCGGGGATGGTATAGTCTGCGGGCATGACGTCCACGGCGAAACCGTGTTTCTCCACCGTCTCGGCGGTAATCGGACCGATGGCGGCGAGCGTGACGCCCGCGAGCAGGTCGGACAGCGGGAACTCCTTCAACGCTTCCACGAAATTGGTCACCGTGGACGAAGACGTGAACGTCACCGCGTCGATCTGCTTGGCTTGCAACTTCCTCGCCAAATCGGACGCGTCCTCCGTCACCGGAAGCGTGCGGTACGCTTCCGCTTCTTCCACCTGCAACCCCATCGCACGGAGCGCTTGCGGAAGTTGCTTGCGGGCAAGATTCGCCCGCGGCAGGAGAATTTTTTGCCCAGGATTTGTCTGGGTCGCCAGCGTATCCGCCAAGCCTTCGCCGACAAACTCTCCGGCGAGGGCGTGGACGGTCAGCCCGCGGCGCTCCAAGAGAGCGGCGGTCTTCGGGCCGACGGCGGCGACTTTCACATCTTGCAACGCTTGAACGTCCCGCCCCAGCGCCTGCACCCGTTCAAAAAACATCTCCACCCCGTTGGGGGACGTGAACGCCACCCAATCAAAACTTTCCATCGTATGTATGGCGGTATCGAGCGGCCCGAGGTCTTCCGGCCACTCGATACGGATCACGGGGAACTCGTACGCGGAGCCCCCGAGGTCTTCCAGTTGACGGCACAGTTCGCTTGCCTGCGCCCGCGAGCGCGTGACGACGATGCAGCGGCCGTCCAGAGGAAGCCCCGGCCCGGTGCAAACGTCCCGCCCGCTTGCGCTTTCCCTGCGCGCTTGTTCCGAACGTCCCGCCTGCTCGCACTCCCGGTGCGCATGCGGCTCCATTACGCGTTCAGCTCCTCGCGAACTTGCGCGAGGATCGCGCCCGCGCCCTTCTCGATCAGGCGGTCGGCAACCAGCGTGCCGAGTTCCACCGGATCACGGCCGGTCGCGGTCTCACGGAGCAGCACCGAGCCGTCCGCCGAACCGACGATCCCCGTCAAACGAAGTTCGTCGTCGCCGATCGACTCGGCATACGCGCCGATCGGAATCTGGCAGCCGCCGTTGAGCTTGCCGAGCACCGTGCGCTCCGCCGTGACGATCTTGCGGGTCGCCGGGTTATCGAGCACGGAGAGCAGTTTGCGAACTTCCTCGTCTGCGGCGCGGCATTCGATCGCCAGCGCCCCTTGGCCGACCGCCGGGATGCAGAGTTCCGGAGAGAGGCGCTCGGTGATCTTATCGCCCCAGCCCATGCGCAGAAGCCCCGCCGCCGCCAACACGATGGCGTCGAGCTCTTGCTCTTCCAACTTCGCCAAGCGCGTGTTGATGTTGCCGCGCAGAGAGACGATCTCCAAGTCCGGACGAGCCGCGCGCAATTGCGCGGAACGGCGCAGCGACGACGTGCCGACGCGCGCTCCGATCGGCAAGTCTTCAAACTTCGAGCCGTTGCGGGAGATCAGCACGTCACGCGGGTCTTCGCGCTCCGTGATCGCCACGATCATCAACCCTTCCGGCATCTCATTGGGCATGTCTTTCAGCGAGTGCACGGCGAAATCCACCGTGCCGTCATACATCGCTTGCTCCAATTCCTTCGTGAACAGGCCCTTGCCCCCGACTTTCGAGAGCGTCACGTCGAGGATGCGGTCTCCCTTCGTGACGATCTGTTCCATGCCGATCGTAAGCTCCGGATACGCGGTGCGCAGTTTGTTCAACACCCATTCCGTCTGCGTCAATGCAAGCGGGCTCTTGCGGGTCCCGACGACGATTCGCTTCATGTCTCTTGTCCTCCTATGCAGTCAGCCACCAGCCGCCGGGCTTCCTCCTCGCGCCCTTCGCGCAACAAAGTCAAAAGCTCCGATTCGGCCAATCTCTGCAAGATCTTCGTTCGCCGCTTCTCATCCCTTACTGTGCCCAGCAAGTCATGGCGAATCTCTGCCATTTGATCCAAAAAAGCGGCGTATTCCCCTCCAAAATGTTCCTCCAACTCCCGGCGGATGCGTTTGGCAACAGCAGGCGACGCTCCGCCGGTCGAGACGGCCACTTGCAAACGGCCCCGCCGCACAACCGCAGGCACCGTAAAATTCCCGAGGCTTTGGTCGTTGACGACGTTGCACAGCCGTCCCGCGCGCTCCGCTTCGGCGTACACCTCGGCGTTCAACTCCCGCGAGTCGGTCGCAGCCATCACCAAAAAGAAAGAAGCGGCGTCCCCTGTGCGGTACGCCCGCTTTTCCCACTTGAGTCTACCAGATTCTGCGAGCGCCGCTATGACATCGGTCACAGCGGGCGACACGACGGTCACCTCGCCCGCACAATCGAGAAGCCCGGTGATCTTGCGTTCCGCCACCGGGCCCCCACCGACGACGAGACACCGCCGTCCTGTCAGATTCAAAAAAACACCATAGGACGCCATGCCGCGCGCCTCCTACCAACGGTGGAAGCCGGAGAAAAACGTCCCGACAAACAGATAGTTGACCACGACCAGCGAGAACGACGCCACGTTCCACCACGCCAGTTTCCGCCCGGACCAGCCGGTGGAGTTGCGCAGGTACAGCCACGCGACATAGAACCCGAGCAGCACGATCGAGACGAGCGGCTTCGCGTCAAACACCAAGATCGAGCCAAACACTTTGTAATACCAGTTCACGCCCAAGATCAGCGCCAAGAGCAGCATCGGGAAGCCGACGATGATCAAGCGGTACGTGAACGCGTCGAGCTTGTCGAGCGCGGGCAACCGGCGGAACCACGAATTCCACCGCTTTTCCTTGAGCATCTTCGACTGGATCAAATACATGACCGAGAAGATAAACGACAGCGAGAACGCCGCATAGCTCAAGAACGCGAGCGTGATGTGGATGATCAGCAAGTTCCCCTGCAACCCTTCCCTGACCACGCTGGAAGCCCCTTCGCCGGTAAACAAGTCAAACACGACCATCGAAAACCCGATCACGTTCGTAAAAAACGCAAACAGATCGAGCTTGTAGAAGTAGTTGATGACCAAGGAGAACGTGATTAACAACCACGAAAAAAACAACGTGGTCTCAAATGTGGTCAAGAGCGGCACGTAATTCACTTCTGTCATCCTCGTGAGGAAGAAGGACGTTTGCAACCCCCATACGATCGCTAAGAGCCCGTACGCGATGCGGTTGAGAACCCGTTTGTGCGTAACAAAATCGGCAAAGTACAAGACGATGCAGACCGCATACAGAAACGTCATGAGGTCATATAAGAAGAGACTCCTTGGCATGGTGCACGTTCCTCCTTTCCACGAACCGAAACTTCCGGAGCTTTAGTGCGTTCCCCAGCGTCCGCGCAGACCGAGAGTGCGTGCTGCAGCCGGCGCTTCCTCTTGGCGGGTTTGCTCCAGTTGTTTGGTGACGGCGATCTTGGTGACGACGCCCTCGCCCAGACCGATCGACTGCACTTTCGGAGCGGACTCTTTCGCCGCAGCTGCCGTTTCCAGCGATATTCCTTGGCCGCCCTCGCTCCCGGAGTTCGAAGGACCCTGCTGGTCAGCGTCCTTGCGCCCTCCCTTGGCATCCTGTTGCTCGACACTTACGTCGAGGTCAAGGTCGAAGATGCGGGCGAACACTTCCAAGTACATCTCGGCTTCCTTCTCGGCGGCCATTTCCTTCACATGCTTGATCGGGCCGTGAATCATCTGGTTGACCATCGCCGACGTCAGTTTGTTGACCGTGTGCACGTCCTTCTCCGTCAAGCCCGGCACTTTGTTGATCAAGTTCTGCACGAGTTGCGCTTGTTGCGCCATCGCCGTCTCTCGCAATTTCATGATCAGCGGCTTGGCGTTTTGCTCGTTTTGCCATTGACGGAACGCGATCATTTCCTCGGCAATAATGCCTTCGACTTTTTCCGCTTCCTTGGCGCGTTCCTTCATGTTCACCGCGATGACGCCCTCAAGGTCGTCAATGTCGTAGAGGAACACGTTGTCCACTTTCGACATCTCCGGGTCGAGGTCGCGCGGCACGGCGATGTCGATCAAGAACAGCGGGCGGTGACGGCGCGTCTTCATCGTCGCTTGGACGTGCGCTTTGGTCACGACATAGCCGTCCGCCCCCGTCGAGGACACGACGATGTCCGCTTCCTTGAGCGCCAAGTCCAGCGAGTTCATGTCGAGCGCTTTGCCGTTGAACTTGTCGGCCAACTCCTTGGCGCGCTGGTACGTGCGGTTGACCACGAGGACGCGGGTTGCGCCGTTGGCGTTCAAGTGTTTCGCGGTCAACTCCGACATTTTGCCCGCCCCGATGACGAGCACCGTCTTGTGGTCGAGCGACTCGAAGATCTTCTTCGCGAGCTCCACCGCCGCATAAGAAACCGACACGGCGTTCTCGCCGATCTTGGTTTCGTTGTGCGCGCGCTTCGCCACGGTGACGGAGCGCTTAAACAGGTTATTGAACACAGTACCCGTCGCGCCGATCTCTTGCGACAGCAAGAAGCCGGTGCGGACTTGTCCGAGAATTTGCGTTTCCCCGAGCACCATCGAGTCCAGACCTGCCGTCACGCGGAACAGGTGACGAATGGCCGCATTCTCTCCGTACTGATACAGATGCGGCACAAACGATTCACGCGGCACACCGGACAGTTTGGACAGGAAGCCGTGAATGGTGTCTTCCCCGAGCTGGCGGTCTTGCGCCACCGCGTAAATTTCTGTACGGTTGCACGTGGACACCAGCACGACTTCGTGCAGAGCACCCGATGCGCGCAACTTCGAAAGCGCCTCTTCCAATTGAGATTCCTGCAGGGCGAATCGTTCGCGGATCTCGACAGGGGCCGAACGGTAATTCAGACCCACGACCATGATGTACATCCCTTCTCACTCCCCCATCTACTCAGAACCCATCTCAAAGTTTCCGCCCTCTATGTCAAGCAAAGATTGCGTAAAAAACGAAATCCGAACGGTCAAACATATTCATTATACCATAGCCTGTCCAGAATCAGGCGACGAAATTTGACAAGAGTATGTCTTTCCTCGACACACAGATCGCGAAGAGCGCCCGATTCACCGTGGCAAAAGCCCATGCATACCCTGTAACACCACCAGCAGTCCCCACCACAACTTTCCAAGGGGGAAACCACATGTTGCATTGGAAAAAAGTTGCGATGTCAACGTCCCTTGGCGCGATGCTGTTCACCTTGACCGCTTGCGGAGGTGAGAGTTCCACCGCTCCAAACACCGCAGACCCTGCGCAAAAAGCAGAAACCGTCCGGGTGACCGAAGTGATCCGTTCGATCTTCTACGCGCCCCAATACGTGGCGATTGAAAAAGGCTACTTCCGCGATGAAGGGCTCGACGTCAAACTCGACACCGCTTGGGGAGGCGACAAAGCGGCGACCCGCGTGCTCGCGGGCCAAGACGAAGTCGCGCTCGTCGGGGCGGAAACCACGATCTTCGTCCAGCAGCAAGGCTCGCCGGACGCGCTCGTCTCGTTTGCGCAGTGCACGCAGCGCGACGGCTCCTTCCTCGTCGCCCGCCAAAACGTCACGAACTTCGATTGGTCTATGCTCAAAGGCAAGTCGCTGCTCGGCTCCCGCGCCGGTTCGATGCCGGAGATGGTCTCCGAATACGTGCAAAAGCAACACGGCATCAAGCCGCTGACCGACAACGAGATCATCCAGAACATCGCGTTCGACAACCAAGCCGCGGCGTTTGCGTCCGGCACGGGCGATTTCTTCCAAGCGTTTGAACCGGCCGCGTCGCTCTTGGAGAAGCAAGGCCAAGGCCGCGTCGTCGCGTCGTTCGGCCAAGACGGCGGCAAACTGCCGTACACCGTGTTCATGGCGAAAGACAGTTATTTGAAGTCTCATCCGCAAACCGCGCAAAAATTCACCAACGCGGTGCAAAAAGCCCAAACCTACTTGCACACGGCGTCGCCCGAAGAAGCGGCAACCGTCATCAAGCCGTACTTCACCGACGTTGACCAAGACATCCTCGTCAACGTCATCAAACGCTACCAACAATCCGATTCCTGGCCGACCGACACGCTGATCGACCAACAGGAATTCGACAACATGAAAAAAATCATGAAAGACGCCGGTCAGCTCCAGCAAGACGTCCCGTATGAAAAAGTCGTCCAACCAAGCTTCGCAGAAAAAGCCAAGCAAAACTAGAAGCTGCGTCACAAAAAACCGGCACAAAAAAGAACCCCTGCGCACAACTTCGCACAGGGGCTTCAAAAGAAAAAGGAGAGGAGAAATATGGGTTTTCATCCCTATCTTCTCCTCCCGCTCTCCTCTTTATACCCATCTCCTTCGGGCAGGTGAAAAATCATGACGGCCATCTCGTTTGAAGGCGTCAACCAAACCTACATGACCAAGTCCGGCGAGACCACCGCCTTGCAAGAGATCTGGCTGGACATCGAAGAAGGCGAACTGATCGGCCTCGTCGGGCCGAGCGGCTGCGGCAAATCCACGCTGCTCTCGCTGGCGGCGGGACTGCTCCCCCCGACCAGCGGCACCGTCGAAGTGTTTGGCCAAAAAGGTACCGGTCCGTCGCCGGACTGCGGCTATATGTTTCAACAGGACTATCTGTTGCCGTGGCGCACGATCCTCGACAACGTGCTGATCGGCGCGGAAATCACCAGCACCGTCACCCCCGCCCTGAAACATCGGGCGCTGGCGTTGCTCGACGAACTCGGGCTTTCCGGCACGGCACACAAACACCCGCACCAACTCTCCGGCGGCATGCGCCAGCGCGTGGCGCTCGGGCGCACGCTGTTGACGGAGCCGCGCATCGTGTTGCTCGACGAACCGTTTTCCGCCCTCGACTACCAGATCAAATTGCAGCTTGAAGAGCTGATCGCCGACACGCTGAAAGCGCGACGTCTGACCGGCGTGCTCGTCACGCACGACCTCGGCGAAGCGGTGGCGATGTGCGACCGCATCGTCGTGCTCCGCAACCGCCCCGGCCGCATCAAGCGCGTGCTCTCCGTCCCGGAATCGCTGCGCTCGCTCTCTCCGCTGGCGGCACGGGAGACGCCGGAGTTCCACAGCCTCTTCCGCACGATTTGGGGGGATCTTCAAGATGAGTACTAAGCATACGCCCGAATACCGCCGCTACCTGCGCCGCCAGCGTCGGGACACGCGGCTGGTGTTCGCCGTCCAAGTGCTGATCGCCGTCTTGCTCCTCGCCGTCTGGGAGATCGGAGCGCGGCTGAACTGGATCAACCCGTTTCTCTTCTCGATGCCCTCGAAGATCTGGGCGCAATTTCTCTCCATGCTCCACGACGGTTCGCTGCTCCATCACACGTGGATCACCGTCTACGAAACGTTGGCCGGTTTTCTGCTCGGCACGATCGCCGGAACACTGCTTTCGATCTTGCTCTGGGCGTCGCCGTTTCTCGCCCGCGTGCTCGATCCGTACATCGTCATCTTCAACTCGATGCCGAAAGTGGCGCTCGGCCCGATCTTCATCGTGGCGTTCGGGCAAGGCTTTCTGTCGATCTTGATGATGGCGCTGGCGATTTCGGTCGTGATCACCACCATCGTCGTCTACACGGCGTTTCGCGACGTCGATCCGAACTTGATCAAGCTCGTCCGCACGTACGGCGGCACGCGCTGGCAAGTGTTTCGCAAAGTCGTGTTTCCGTCCACCCTGCCCGCGATTCTCTCCACGCTGAAAGTCAATGTCGGCCTCTCCTGGATCGGCGTCGTCGTCGGCGAATTCCTCGTCGCCAAAGCGGGTCTGGGTTATCTGATCATCTACGGGTTCCAAGTGTTCAACCTCACGCTGGTCATGCTTTCGCTGATCCTCGTGCTGCTCGTCTCCACCGTGATGTACCACGCCGTCTCTCTGCTTGAAAAACGCGCATTGAAATGGAAGGATTAGGCGATTACAATGGAGCTATCCACGAAAGCAAATTGAGGTGAATGGTTTGTACGACATGGAAGATCCCAATGAACAGAAACGAGGCGGCGGCGGTCTCGCCATCGCCGGCATGATTGTCGGGATCGTGGGACTGGTGCTCAGCTGGATTCCTTTCTTCGGTTTTCTCGTCAACTTGACAGGACTCATCCTCTCCTCGTTCGGCATGAAATCCCGCGAGCGAGGCATGGCGGTGGCCGGTCTCGTGACGAGCATCATCGGGCTCTTGATCGCCATCTTGATGACGGTCATCGTGATTATCGGCATTGTGGTGGACGGCAGCAGGAGCGGCGGGAACTACACATTTTAGAACACGAAGAGAAAACGAGGGAGACCGCCCGACGCGGTTTCCCTCGTTTTTCATTGCTCTTGCTTTTGCCAAATCTTGACGATCACGTACAAGAAAGACGCCAGAAACAGAAGGCCCAAGACCTCCACTTCACCGCCCCCTTCCGCCAGTCGTGCTCCGTTGTCGATTCATGTATATTCATGGACTTGACGCGGACAACTCTTTTATGAAAGAATGAGTCAGAATATTTTTCGGAGGACTCAACATCGATGAAAAAAACAATCCTGGCAGACTCCATCCTGCTCGGCGTGACGTTCGTATGGGGTGCCACGTTCGTGTTGGTGAAGGAAGCGATCAACACCATGCCTCCGTTCACGTTCCTGGCGGTGCGCTTCTTGTTCGCGGCGTTGCTGTTGTTCTTGTTCATGCTCTTCTTCGCCCGCGACGCCCTGCGCGGCATCGACCGCCGGTTGTGGTTCAGCGGCGCGGCCTTGGGGCTGTGGCTGTTTGCCGGGTATGCGTTCCAGACGTTCGGCTTGGAGTTCACCACTTCGTCCAAAGCGGGCTTCATCACCGGGTTGTCGGTCGTGTTCGTGCCGTTTCTGGCGTTGTGGATGTTGCGGCAAAAACTCAAGCGCAACGCCCTGCTCGGCTCCGGAGTCGCCACAGTCGGCCTCGCCCTGCTGTCGTTAACCCGCGATTTGAGCGTCAACATCGGCGATTTGCTCGTGCTGTTGTGCGCGATCTCCTACGCGTTGCAGATCGTGCTGGTCGGACGCTATGCGCCGCGCTATCACGCGTTTACTCTGGCGCTGTTGCAAATTTTCTTCTGCGGCGTGTTCAACTTGATCGGTTCCTTGCTGTTCGAAGACATCTCCGTCGTGTTCTCACCGGACGTGCTGTTCGATCCCTGGGTGCTCTGGGCGCTGTTGATCTGCTCCGTGCTCGCCACCGCCGTGGCGTTTGTGGCGCAAAACCAGTTCCAGAAGTTCACCACCCCGACGCGCACCGCGTTGATTTTTTCCACGGAGC
Organism: Tumebacillus flagellatus; assembly: GCF_000714935.1. Taxonomy (GTDB): domain Bacteria; phylum Bacillota; class Bacilli; order Tumebacillales; family Tumebacillaceae; genus Tumebacillus; species Tumebacillus flagellatus. The sequence goes on along the minus strand of NZ_JMIR01000044.1, from coordinate 9,769 downwards.
CGGTGTTTGCCGCCCTCACCGCTTTCTTCTGGGCGGGCGAGCGGCTCGATCTGCAGCAAGTGGTCGGCTGCCTCCTGATCTTGGCCGGCACGCTGTTTGCGGAACTCGGAGGTCACGATGACAAGCCGCAATCCGAACCGGTACCCAGTTCCTCCTGACTTCAAAAAAAGACCGAACCCGTGTCTGTCGCGCGGGTTCGGTCTTTTTGGTGTTCCGCCTTGGGGTTTATTCCTGCGTGATTTCGATGGAGCCGACGTTGCTGCGAAGGCTCACCTTGCCTTTGCCGTCGCCGAGACGTCCGCTGACCCGTTGTTTTTCGATCTTGGCGTCTGCGAGCGTCAACGCGTTGGTGACACGCCCCGTGTTGGTCGAAGCCGTCACGCTGAGGCTTGCGCTCGCCGGAAGACTGAGGCGCACGCGGCCCACGTTGGTGTCGGCTTGGATCGATTGGATGTCCTGCCCGCCGCTGATCTCCAATTGCCCGGTTTTGGAATGAGCCTCACAGGAACCTTTGTAGCCTTGGATGTGGATGGAGCCGACATCGCTGGTGGCGTTCACGGTGTTTTGGAGGTTTTCCGTTTTGATCGCTCCGACTTTATTCGACACCTCCACCGCCAGCGCGTCCGGGATGGAGATGTCGAGGTCTGCATGCATGAGGTTGAGCCAGCCCGATTTCGAGTTGTGCACGTTGACACGCACGGTGTCCCCGTCGCGCTTGACATCGATGCGGATGTCTTGGAGGGCTTGGGCACCCTCGTTGTCGTTTCCTTGATACCCTTTTTTGTAATGCAGGTTGCCGTCGGCAGTGCCGGTGCTGCCGACGATGTGGATGGTGCCGACTTCGCTTGTCACGAGGAGCTGTTTGGCGTTTTGCACGTCAAGCGCGAGGTCGCCTTCCTCGCTTTTGGTGTCGATGCCCTCCGAGGACCAGTCGGTGACGGTGCTGCCGAGGTTCGACCCCGCATCCTCGCCGATGTGTTCGCCCAGATGGTCCAGTTTAGACAGCAAGTTGCCCGCGACCTTCTGTGCAATCACGTTCTGGGGTTTGAAGTACGTGACTCCCGCCCCAATCAATCCGATCACGCCCAGCGCGATCACCGTCCACCCGATTGCCGTTCTCTTGTTCATCTATTCTTCACGCCCCCTGTTGGTTTCCGTCATTTGCCCCTATAGACGTTGCGACCGCTGCGAGCCCTTCACTTTTTTCAAAAAAATAAATGCCTACGAGTAAAAAAATTCCCTCCGTTATTCGGAGGGAATGTCTGCTTCTGCGGCCAATTCTGGTTCCGGGAGCGGAACCAAGTGCTTCTCGACGAGATCCCACACTTCGTCGCGGCCAAGGCCGGTTTCTGACGAGGTGACGATGATCGGCGTGTTCGGGAGCACGTTTAAAGTTTGTTTGATAATTTTGAGATGCTTCGGATAGTTCCCGCGCGAGATCTTATCCGCTTTGGTCACGAGGATGGCGTGCGGGCGGTTGTAGTGCGCGAGGTACTGGTACATCTCCACGTCTTCTTTGGACGGCGCGTGGCGGATGTCGATCAACAGCAGCACGAGACGCAAGTTCTCGCGGCGGCTGAGGTACGTCTCCACCATCTTGCCCCACTGGCGCTTGACGTCGAGCGGAACTTTGGCAAAGCCGTAGCCCGGCAAGTCGACCAGATGGAAGTCGTTGTTGATCAGGAAATAGTTGATCTGCTGCGTCTTGCCGGGCGTCGCGGAAACGCGCGCGACGCTGCGGCGGTTGAGCAGTTTGTTGATCAGCGAGGACTTGCCGACGTTCGATCGGCCGGCCATCGCCACTTCCGGCATCGTCGTGACCGGGTATTGGTCCGGTTTGACGGCGGAGATGATAAATTCTACGTCTCTAATGATCATGGTGTATCACTTCTATTCTTTAGCGGTTTGGGGTACAGGCAGGCGGGTCAGCGCATGTTCCAACACTTGGTCCATGTGCTCGACGAGATGAATGGTCAATTCATCGCGAACCGATTCCGGGATGTCTTCGATGTCTTTCTTGTTGTCGATCGGCAAGAGGATCGTCGTGATGCCCGCGCGGTGCGCCGACATCGACTTCTCTTTGACGCCGCCGATCGGCAACACGTGACCGCGCAAAGTAATCTCGCCGGTCATCGCCACTTCGCGCTTGACCGGAATGCCGGTCATCGCCGAAATCAGCGCCGTGCACATCGAGATGCCCGCCGACGGACCGTCCTTGGGAATCGCGCCTTCCGGGATGTGCAGGTGAATGTCGTTTTTCTCCAAGAAGTCCGGGTCGATGCCGAGGCTGTCCGACCGGCTTCTGATGTACGTGAACGCCGCTTGCGCCGACTCTTTCATCACGTCGCCGAGCTGTCCGGTGAGGGTCAGTTTGCCCTTGCCCGGATAGAGCGCCGCTTCGATGGAGAGCGTGTCGCCGCCGACGGAGGTCCAAGCAAGACCGGTCACGACGCCGACTTGGTTTTCCTTCTCCGCCATGCCGAAGCGGAAGCGTTCGCCGCCGAGGTATTCCTCGACTGTCTCCGGCGTAATCACAACTTTCTGTGCAACGCCTGAGACGACTTGCTTCGCGGCTTTGCGGCAGAGTGCGGCGATTTGCCGCTCCAAGCTCCGCACGCCCGCTTCGCGGGTGTAGCCGCGGATGACTTTGTACAGCGAGTCGTCCGAGATCTCGACTTGCTCCATCGTCAGGCCGTGGTTTTCAACTTGCTTCTTCAACAGGTGGTTCTTGGCGATGTGCAACTTCTCGACTTCCGTGTAGCCGGAGAGGTTGATCACTTCCATCCGGTCCATCAGCGGACCCGGGATGTTGTGCAACACGTTCGCCGTGGTGATGAACAACACGTTGGAGAGATCGAACGGCGTCTCGATGTAATGGTCGCTGAACGTGGAGTTTTGCTCCGGGTCGAGCACTTCGAGCAGCGCCGACGACGGGTCGCCGCGGAAATCGGACGTCATTTTGTCAATTTCGTCGAGCAGGAACAGCGGGTTGCTTTCGCCCGCCGTCTTCATCCCTTGGATGATCCGGCCCGGCATCGCGCCGACGTACGTTCGGCGGTGGCCGCGAATTTCCGCTTCATCGCGCACGCCGCCAAGCGACACGCGCACGAACTTGCGGTTCAGCGCTTTGGCGATCGAGCGGGCCAGCGAGGTTTTGCCCACGCCGGGCGGTCCCGCCAAGCAGAGGATCGGGCCTTTGAGTTTCTTGACGAGCGCTTGGACGGCGAGGTATTCGAGGATGCGCTCCTTGACTTTCTCCAAGCCGTAGTGCTCTTCGTCGAGCACTTCTTCCGCACGCTTGATGTCGATTTCCGACTCGGATTCTTCGCTCCACGGGAGAGCGAGCATCCAGTCGATGTATGTACGAATGACGGAGCCTTCCGCCGAAGTGGAGGGCATCTTCTCCAGGCGTTCAATTTCTTTCTCAACCTTGGCGCGGACTTCGTCCGGCAGTTGCTTTGCGGCGAGCTGCTCGCGCAACTCGTCTGCTTCGCCGGCACGGCCTTCCTTCTCGCCCAGTTCCTTCTGAATGGCTTTGAGCTGTTCGCGCAGGTAGTATTCCTTCTGCGTCTTCTCCATCTGTTTGCGCACGCGCTGGTTGATCTTGCGCTCCAGCTCGATCACTTCACGCTCGTCGGAGAGGATCTTCAGCAATTTCTCCAAGCGCTCTTTCACATCGACCGCTTCGAGTATGAGCTGTTTGTCCTTGATCTTCAAGGTCAAGTGCGACGCGATGGCGTCCGCCAAGCGACCCGGATCGTCGATGTCGGTGACCGCCGCAAGCGTTTCTTGCGTGATCTTCTTGGAGATCTTGATATACTGTTCAAACTGATGGAGGATGGCGCGCATCAGGGCGTCAATCTCCGGATCATGTTCTTCCTTTTCCGGCAACTCTTCGACTTCTACGAAGTAGTACTCGTCGGAATCGAGATATTCCAAGATCTTCGCGCGGTTCAGGCCCTCGATCAGCACGCGCATCGTCCCGTTCGGGAGTTTGAGCATCTGCTTGACGCGGGCGATCGTACCCATTTCGAAAATCTCATCCGGCTCGGGGTCGTCAATATGGGTTTCCACTTGGGATACGAGCAGGATCAGGTTGTCGCCGACCATCGCCTTCTCCAGCGCTTTGACCGATTTCTCACGGCCGACGTCCAGGTGCATCACCATCGTCGGATAGATCAACAGCCCGCGCAACGGGAGCAAAGGCAGTCTGCGATTCGTACGAGCGATTCCCATCAAGTTCACCTCCACTACCTTCAACAACTAGCCCTGCTTAGGATTCCCAGAGCGCAGGGTCCATATGTTTTTTCATTGTACCCTACCGAATTCGCTTTGTCTAATCCTGACTAATTCAAACGTTTAGCTGTGCATTAAGGGAGTCACGGCAGTCAAAAAGCAGGGAGAGTCGCTCTCCCTGCTTTTTGAATTTGCCGTTGGCAACCCTTACGCTTGCGCCGGGAGGGAACTTGCCGAGAGCAGTCCGGTCGCCGGAGCTGCCACGCGGGAGGTCTCTTCTTGCGTCTCCGGTTGCAGCGACAATTCCAGCACCTGTTCGATGCGCTCCACCGGGATGATCTCGATGTTCTCAAAGGACTTGAACATGTCTTGCCAGTTGTCCTTCGGGATGATCACGCGGGTGGCGCCCGCTTGCTGCGCCGCTTCGATCTTGGCAACGACGCCGCCGATCGGTTTGACGTAACCGCGAATGGAAACTTCGCCGGTCATCGCCACGCAGTTGTCGACCGGAACGCCCTTGATCGCCGAGTAGATCGCCGTCGCCATCGTCACACCGGCAGACGGTCCGTCGACCGGAATGCCGCCGGGAAAGTTGACGTGCAAGTTGTAATCGAGCGGGTCCTCATCCATAATCCGGCGCAGAACGGTCATCACGTTCTCCACCGAACCTTTCGCCATCGACTTGCGGCGGGTGCTGCGCGCGCCGCCGTTCGTCTGTTCTTCCTCGACGACGCCGGTGATGTTGATCGTGCCTTTGCCTTTCTCCCACGCCGGTTGCGCGGTGACTTCGATCTCCAAGAGCATCCCGAGATTCGGACCGTAGACGGCGAGGCCGTTGACGAAGCCGACTTGCGGCTTGTCGGGCACGCGCTTCTCGGGGCGCGGGGAGATCTGCGACGAGTTGATCACCCATTCCACGTCCGCGGTGATGATGCGCTTGCGGGCTTCCCCGAGCGCGACACCGGCGGCGATTTGCACGACGTTGACCGCTTCGCGGCCGTTGGTCGCGTACTTCGAAATCGTCTCGACCGCGCCTTCGTCGATGTCGAAGAAGATCTTCTTCACGGCGGTGCGCACGATCGACATGATTTCCTCCGGCTTCAACGAGCGGAAGAAGATTTCCACGCACCGCGAGCGGATCGCCGGCGGAATTTCATCCGGCGTGCGGGTGGTCGCTCCGATCAAGCGGAAGTCGGCAGGCAAGCCGTTTTGGAAGATGTCGTGAATGTGGCTGGGAATCTGGTTGTCCTCGGAGGAGTAATAAGCGCTCTCCAAGAACACTTTGCGGTCTTCCAACACTTTCAACAGTTTGTTCATCTGAATCGAATGCAGCTCGCCGATTTCGTCGATGAACAACACGCCTCCGTGCGCTTTCGTCACAGCGCCGGGTTTCGGCTGCGGGATGCCCGCCATGCCCATCGCCCCTGCCCCTTGGTAGATCGGGTCATGAACGGAGCCGATCAGCGGGTCGGCGATGCCCCGCTCGTCAAAGCGCGCCGTGGTGGCATCGAGCTCGATAAACTTCGCTTCTTGTCCAAACGGCGACGTCGCGTTGCGTTTGGCTTCATTAAGCACCAAGCGGGCGGCTGCCGTCTTGCCCACGCCAGGCGGGCCGTAGATGATCACATGCTGCGGATTCGGGCCGCAGAGAGCGGCGCGCAGGGCGCGCAACCCGTCCGCTTGACCGACGATCTCTTCAAACTTGCTCGGGCGGGTTTTTTCCGCCAACGGTTCGGTCAGAGAGACGGCGCGCATCTTGCGAAGCTTTTCCAGTTCCTTTTTCGATTCAGACTCGATGGCAGAGCGGTTGCCTTGCTGGGCTTTTAACTGGTTCCAAAAATACAAGCCAATCACCACAGCAAAGAACACTTGCACGAGGCTGAGAATGGACGTAAAAGTAAACACTGCCGTAACCCCCTCATGTTCACGTTCCCAGTAATGGTTGTAGTATGTCCAGTTTGAAGCAAAAAAAGAACCGACCCTCAGACGAGGATCGGTTCTTTTTTTGTCGATTCTGTTACGCGGATTCGGTGAGGATCTGTTGACCCTCGGCGGTGTAGAGGCGCGGCTTCTCTTCGCCGTCGACGCTCTCCTTGGTGATCACGCACTTCGTGACCTCCTCGCGGGACGGCAGGTCGAACATCACGTCGAGCATCGTCGACTCGATGATCGCGCGCAGGCCGCGAGCGCCGGTTTTGCGCTTGATCGCTTCATCGGCGATCGCTTTAAGCGATTCCTCCGTGAACTCAAGCTCGATCGAGTCCATGTTCAGCAGACGTTGGTACTGCTTCACGATGGCGTTCTTCGGCTCGGTCAAGATGCGGATCAGCGCGTCGGTGTCGAGCGGTTCAAGCGACGTCAGAACCGGCAGACGACCGACGAACTCCGGGATCAAGCCGTAGCGCTGGAGGTCTTCCGGCATCAGCTTGGTCAACACGAAGTCTTCCTTCTTCTTCGCCGGGTCGGTGCCAAAGCCGATGACCTTGTCCCCCATGCGGCGTTTGATGATTTGCTCCATGCCGTCGAATGCACCGCCGCAGATGAACAGGATGTCCTTGGTGTCGATCTGGATGAACTCCTGATGCGGGTGCTTGCGGCCGCCTTGCGGCGGAACGGAAGCGGTGGTGCCTTCGAGGATTTTCAGCAGAGCTTGCTGCACGCCTTCGCCGGACACGTCGCGGGTGATCGACGGGTTCTCCGACTTGCGGGCGATCTTGTCGATTTCGTCGATGTAGATGATGCCCTTCTGTGCTTTCTCCACATCGTAGTCGGCCGCTTGAATGAGACGCAGCAGCACGTTCTCGACGTCCTCGCCCACGTAACCCGCTTCGGTCAGCGACGTTGCGTCCGCAATCGCGAACGGTACGTTCAAGATGCGGGCGAGCGTTTGCGCGAGCAAAGTCTTGCCGGAACCGGTCGGGCCGATCAGCAAGATGTTCGACTTGGACAGTTCCACATCTTCGCTGTTTTTCGTCGCGCCGGTGTTGATGCGCTTGTAATGGTTGTAAACAGCGACCGCCAACGCTTTTTTCGCCGCGTCTTGGCCGATGACATATTGGTCGAGGATTTCACGGATCTCCCGAGGTTTCGGGACATCCTTCATTTCAAACTCTTCCTCTTCCCCGAGCTCCTCCTCTACAATCTCGTTGCAGAGTTCGATGCACTCGTCGCAAATGTAGACGCCCGGACCGGCGACCAGCTTGCGGACTTGATCCTGCGTTTTGCCGCAGAACGAGCACTTGAGCTGGCCCTTGTCGTCGTTGAATTTGAACATCGGATTCCCCCCTTACATTACATCTGGTCGATCCGCTCGATCACGGAGTCGATCAAACCGTAGTCTTTTGCTTCCGCCGCCGACATGAAGTTGTCGCGGTCGGTGTCTCGCTCGATTCGCTCCAGCGGTTGGCCGGTGCGCTCCGCCATGATCTGGTTGAGCTTCTCGCGAGTCTTCAAGATCCAATCAGCGTGGATTTTGATGTCGGACGCTTGGCCGCGTGCGCCGCCCAGCGGCTGATGGATCATGATCTCGGCGTTCGGCAGCGCGTAGCGCTTGCCTTTGGCCCCGGCGTTCAGGAGAAATGCACCCATGCTTGCAGCAAGACCGATGCAGATCGTGGAGACGTCCGGCTTGATGTATTGCATCGTGTCATAGATCGCCATCCCGGCGGTCACCGAACCGCCCGGCGAGTTGATGTACAGGTGAATGTCCTTCTCCGGATCCTCGGCTGCGAGGAACAGAAGCTGGGCCACCGCCACATTGGCCACCATGTCGTCGATCGGCGTGCCGATGAAAATAATGCGGTCCTTCAGCAGGCGGGAGTAGATGTCGTACGCGCGCTCCCCGCGGCTCGTCTGTTCAACTACCATCGGTACCAAGTTCATGTGTGAGATCCTCCTTCACTGTGGGGAATGGGTTGGGTTATGTATGTTTGGAAAAACAAGGCACTTTTGCAAAGTGCCTTGTTTTCGATCCAACAAGCTATGTGATTGCAGGAATTACTTCGCGGAAGCAACGAGCAGCTCGACCGTTTTGCGGGTCTTGATGTCGTTTTTGAGGTTGGAGAGTTCCGGGTCGCGGGATTCGAGAATCGACTTCACGCGCTCCACTTCCATTTTCGCAGATTCTGCGATTTTCGCCAGTTCTGCTTGTACTTCGTCGTCGGATGCTTGAATTCCTTCTGCATCGGTGATCGCTTCGAGAACGAGACCGGTGCGGACGCGGGATTCCGCTTGGCCGCGGAATTCGTCCTTGAGCGACTCTTCGGACGCGCCGGTGAATTGAACGTACGCATCAAACGGAATGCCTTGCATTTGCAGGCGTTGTTTGAAGTCGTTCATGAGAACTTCGATTTCGTTTTCGATCATCGCTTGCGGGATGTCGATCGTCGCGTTCTCAACCGCTTTGGAGATCACAGCTTCCTCGATGTAGTTCTTCGCGTCTTGCTCGGATTTCTCTTGAAGTTTATTCGAGATGTCACCCTTCAATTCGTCGAGGGTGTTGAACTCGGAGATGTCTTTCGCGAACTCGTCATCGAGGGTCGGCAGTTGCTTGCGCTTCACGTCGTTGAGTTTGATCTTGAAGACAGCCGGTTGGCCAGCCAGCGCTTTCACATGGTACTCTTCCGGGAAGTTGACGTTGATGTCCTTCTCTTCGCCCTTCTTCATGCCGACGAGTTGTTCTTCGAAGCCCGGGATGAACAGACCGGAACCGATCTCCAGTTGGTAGTTGTCCGCTTCGCCGCCTTCGAACGCTTCGCCGTTTACGAAGCCTTTGAAGTCCATGAAGACGATGTCGCCGTTCTCAACGGTTGCGTCGTCGCCTGCAACCACGATTTCCGCGTGGGATTTTTGCAGGTTGGAGAGTTCCGCTTCTACAGCTTCTGCGGTCACCGCGAAGTCTTTCTTCTCAACTTCGAGACCTTTGTACTCGCCGAGTTCAACTTCCGGCTTGACGGTGACGGTCGCTTTGATGACCGCGGTTTCGCCTTTGCCGAATTGAACAACATCGATTTCCGGACGGTCGACCGGGATGATGTTCGCTTCGCGAACTGCTTGGGAGTAGGCAATCGGTAACAGGATGTCCAGCGCGTCTTGGTATAATACCTCAACGCCGTAACGGTTTTCGAAGATGTTGCGCGGCACTTTGCCTTTGCGGAAGCCCGGCATCGCGACGGTCTTCACAACTTTCTTGAACGCTTGATCCAGCGCTTGGTTCACTTCGTCTGCGCCTACCTCGAATTCGAGAACGCCGACGTTCTTTTCAACTTTTTCCCAGTTCTTAACAGCAACTGCCATCTGAATGTTTCCTCCTTAAAAATACCGTGCGAAAGCTCGTCCATATGTAGGTCGTGGCTCCACGAGTTGTATTTTGATTGGATAGACCATCACATTATAACACAAACAGACCAACTTTCAAACACATGCAAAAAATCCTCGCCCGAGAGCGAGGATTTACCATTTGAAAGAAATTGGCTGGGGAGGAAGGGATCGAACCTTCGCATGACGGAGTCAAAGTCCGTTGCCTTACCGCTTG
>NZ_JMIR01000043.1 GCF_000714935.1 Tumebacillus flagellatus | reverse complement strand
CTCCGAAGAGCTTCTGGCTCGAATCGATCTTCATCTATCACTCGTTTAGTTTTCAAGGATCAATGCTGTAGCTCAGCGGCTACTCAACTAATCTATCATATCCCTATGAATCTGTCAACACTCTTTTCACAGAACACAAAAAAACCGTGCCTGCTTTCGGCAGACACGGTTTTCACTTTCCTATTCTTCGTCTTTCGTATGCGTTTCTTCCTCATCGCTCTTCGGAACGCGAGCGACGGTCGAGACTTCCTCTTCCTCGTCATGCAGGGTGATCAACTTGACGCCCTGCGTGATACGGCTGAGTTCGGAGATCGTGTTGACCGCCATGCGGATGACCACGCCGGTGTTGGTGATGACCATGATGTCGTCTTCCTCGGTGACCACTTTCAGCCCCGCGATATGTCCGGTCTTCTCCGTGCGGTCGATCGTCTTCAGACCACGGCCGCCGCGGCCTTGGATGCGGTACGAATCGATCGGCGAACGCTTGCCGTAGCCTTTGCTGGAGACGACGAGCACATGGCAGTTGTCGTTGGTGACGTCCATGTCGATCACGTAGTCGCCTGCATCCAACTCGATCCCTTTCACGCCGGCCGCGTTGCGGCCCATCGAACGAACATCGTTCTCCGGGAAATGCACCGACATGCCGTTGCGAGTGCCGAGGATGATGTTGCGGTTGCCGTCGGTCAACTTGACGCCGATCAATTCGTCTTCGTCCTTCAGCGTCAACGCGATCAGACCGGCTTTGCGGATGTTCTGGTACGCGGTGAGCGGCGTCTTCTTGACGATCCCGCGACGGGTCGCCAAGAACAAGAACGGCCCGTTCGCCGCTTCCGATTCCTCGTGCACATCATCATGATCGACGTCCACTTCGGCCGAATCGGAGAGGTTTTCAAGCGGAATCACCGCCGACACCATCTCACCCTGTTCGATGTTCAGCACATTGATGATCGGCGTCCCCTTGGCAGCGCGTCCGAACTCCGGCACTTCGTACGCTTTGATCCGGTACGCTTTGCCGCGATTCGTGAAGAACAGCAGGTAGTTGTGCGAAGACGTGGTGAAGAGGTGCTCGACAAAGTCCTCCTCTTTCATCCCCGTCGCCGTCACGCCGCGCCCGCCGCGCTTCTGGCTGCGATAGGTGTTGGCCGGCAGACGCTTGATATACCCTTGGTGCGTGATCGTGATGACCACGTCTTCCACCGGGATCAGGTCTGCTTCGTCGATGTCGCCTTCCGCCGCAGTGACCACCGTGCGACGCTCGTCGCCGAACTTGTCGCGAATTTCGGTGATCTCGTCGCGGATGACTCCCATGAGTTTCGACTGGTCCGCCAAGATCGATTCAAGCTCGGCAATCAGCGCCATCAATTCTTTGTACTCGTTCTCGATCTTGTCGCGTTCGAGGCCGGTCAGTCGTTGCAGACGCATGTCGAGGATCGCTTGCGATTGCTCTTCGGAGAGGCCGAAGCGCTCCATCAACGCGTTGCGCGCATCTTCCGTCGTGCGATTGGCGCGAATCAGAGCGATCACTTCGTCGATGTGGTCGAGCGCGATACGCAGACCTTCGAGGATGTGCGCGCGGGCACGCGCCTTTTTCAGCTCGAACTGGGTGCGGCGGGTGATGACGTCCTTCTGATGTTCGAGGTAGTAGTAGATCACCTCGCGCAAGTTCAGAACGCGCGGTTCCTTGTTCACGAGCGCCAGCATGTTCACGCCGAACGTCGATTGCAGCTGCGTGTGCTTGAAGAGGTTCATCAGCACCACTTGCGGCTTCACATCGCGGCGCAACTCGATGACGACGCGCATCCCGGTGCGGTCCGATTCGTCGCGCAGGTCGGTGATGCCGTCGATCTTCTTATCGCGGACGAGCTCCGCGATTTTTTCGACGAGGCGGGCTTTGTTGACTTGGTACGGAAGTTCGGTGACGATGATCCGCGCTTTGCCGTTGTTCGCTTCTTCGATGTGCGTTTTCGCGCGCATGATGATCGAGCCGCGCCCGGTTTCATACGCTTGGCGAATCCCGGAACGGCCGAGAATCAAGCCGGCGGTCGGGAAGTCCGGCGCGGTGATGATCTTCATGAGGTCTTGCACCGTGATCTCCGGGTTCTCGATCATCGCGAGCACGCCGTTGATGACTTCGGTCAAGTTGTGCGGCGGAATGTTCGTCGCCATCCCGACGGCGATCCCGTTGGAGCCGTTGACGAGCAGGTTCGGGAAGCGCGACGGCAACACGTCCGGCTGCTTTTCCGAACCGTCGTAGTTCGGGACGAAATCGACAGTTTCCTTGTTGATGTCACGCAGCAATTCCATTGCGATCTGCGACATGCGCGACTCGGTGTAACGCATCGCCGCCGCCGCGTCGCCGTCCACGGAACCGAAGTTGCCGTGGCCGTCGACCAGCAAGTAGCGGGTGTTGAAGTCCTGCGCCATCCGCACGAGCGCATCGTACACGGAAGAGTCCCCGTGCGGGTGGTATTTTGCCAGCACGTCGCCGACAACGCGTGCCGATTTCTTGTACGGTTTATCCGGCGTCATCCCGGCTTCAAACATTGCGTACAAAATCCGGCGGTGCACCGGCTTCAAGCCGTCGCGCACGTCCGGCAGTGCACGGGAGACGATAACCGACATCGCGTAGTCGATGAAAGAGCTTTTCAGTTCGCTCGCGATGTCTATCGTCGGGTTGCGATCGATGTCTGCCATTGGGTATCCCCTTACCTGTTCAAGATTAGATATCGAGGTTCGCGAAGCGCGCGTTCTGCTCGATGTAATCGCGGCGCGGTTCGACGCGGTCGCCCATCAGTTGGTCGAACAGAATTTCCGCCTTCGCCGCGTCTTCGATGCTGACTTGCAGCAAGGTGCGGCTCTCCGGGTCCATCGTCGTCTCCCAGAGCTGTTCCGGGTTCATCTCGCCCAAACCCTTATAGCGCTGGATGTTGACGCCCTGACGTCCAATCTCGTTCAGTCGTTCTTCGAGTTGCTTGTCGCTGTAGGCGTACGAGACGTTCTTGCCCTTGGAGATCTTGAAGAGCGGCGGTTGCGCCATGTAGACGTAGCCGACTTTGATCAATTCACGCATGTAGCGGTAGAAGAACGTCAAAAGCAAGATGCGGATGTGCGAGCCGTCAACGTCCGCGTCGGTCATGATGATGATCTTGTGGTAGCGGGCTTTCTCGATGTTGAAATCATCGCCGATCCCCGTGCCAAGCGCGGTGATGATCGTACGGATCTCGTTGTTGGACAGAATTTTGTCCAGGCGGGCTTTCTCCACGTTGATGATCTTCCCGCGCAGCGGCAAGATCGCTTGGCGGTGACGGTCGCGCCCTTGCTTCGCCGAACCGCCCGCCGAGTCGCCTTCGACGATGAAGACTTCCGATTCCGCCGGGTCGCGGGACGCGCAATCGGCAAGTTTCCCCGGCAACGACGACACTTCCAGCGCCGATTTGCGGCGGGTCAATTCACGTGCTTTGCGGGCCGCTTCACGGGCGCGGAACGCCAGCAGCGACTTCTCGACGATCTTCTTGCCCGTCGACGGGTTCTCTTCGAGAAACTGCATGAACTTCTCCGCAAAAAGGGTCTCGACGATCCCCCGCACTTCGGAGTTGCCAAGTTTCGTCTTGGTCTGTCCCTCAAACTGCGGCTCAGGGATTTTGACCGAGACGACGGCGCAGATGCCTTCGCGCACGTCGTCGCCCGTCAAGTTGCTCTCGCTTTCCTTGAGCAAGTTGTAACGGCGGGCATAGTCGTTGATCACGCGGGTCAAGGCCGACTTGAAGCCGGATTCGTGCGTGCCGCCCTCATGCGTGTTGATGTTGTTGGCAAACGAATAGATGCTGTCTTTGGAGTAGGAGTCGTTGTATTGCAGCGCGACTTCCGCGGTGATGCCTTCCTTCTCGCCGGAGGTGAAGACCGGCGGGGTGAACAGCACTTCTTTGCCTTTATTCAAATACTCGACGAAAGAGGCGATGCCCCCTTCGTAGTGAAATTCGTCGGTTTTTTCCCGTTCGGAGCGCTCGTCGGTCAGCGTGATGCGAAGACCTGCATTCAAGAACGCCAACTCGCGCAGACGCCCTTCGAGAATGTCGTATTCATACACGGTGGTCTCTTGGAAAATCTCAGCGTCCGGCTTAAACGTGACGATCGTGCCGGAGCGCATGCCCTCTTCCATTTGGCCCACGACAGTCAACGAGTTTTGCGGTGTTCCTCGCTCGTAGTCCTGGCGGAAGATCTGGCCGTTTTGGCGAACTTCCACTTTCAGCCATTCTGACAGCGCGTTGACAACAGACGCCCCGACGCCGTGCAGACCGCCGGAGACTTTGTAGCCGCCGTCGCCGAACTTCCCGCCGGCATGGAGAATGGTATAGACGACCTCCACCGTCGGAATGCCCATCTTCGGATGGATACCGGTCGGAATGCCGCGGCCGTTGTCGATGACGGTGATGGAGTTGTCCTCGTGAATCATCACCTGAACATGATCGCAGTAACCGGCCAGTGCCTCGTCGATCGCATTGTCGACGATTTCCCAGACGAGATGATGGAGACCCCGGGAAGTGGTGGAACCAATATACATGCCCGGACGCTTGCGGACGGCTTCGAGTCCTTCGAGGACCTGGATCGAATTCTCATCGTAGACGTGGGCGTTCTGTTCCTGAGTCAATGTCTGAACCCTCCAGAGGAAAAATGAATATGTATCCAGTCTAACCAAGTTTCATGAAAACCAAAAAAGCGATTGGTAGAGAACCGCCAATCTATAAAATTCTATCATTTCAACGCACAAATTAAAAGTCCACCGGGTCAGAAGTCCCGGTGAACACCTGGTAGTCCTATTCCAATTCGGAGACGAACCCGGCTCTTTTCTTCAACGTCAGCGAAGAAATCGGCGAGTAAAACACTTTGCGGGTCGTCACGACGAACGATTTGCTTTCGTTCTCGTCGATCACCACCACAAAGCCTTCCTCGTCTGCCACGTCGAGAAACTCCTTGGTCGCGTCTGCCGAGTATTTCATCTTGAGGTCAAAAATCGCGATGACTTCCTTGCTCTGCACCATGACGTCTCCACCCAAGTGGATGAACATCTAGCCACACCTACCCTTCCCTGGACATCGCGCCGTGATCCACGCGGTACACGTGCGCCTCTTCCTGCATGAACTGCTCCAATCCGTACGTGCTGGTCGTGGTGATCAAAGTCTGCACGCGTTCGCCCATGCTCTCGACCAGATGCAGCTGCCGTTCACTGTCCAACTCCGAAAGCACGTCGTCGAGCAACAACACCGGATATTCGCCGACTTCGGCCTTGATCAATTCGATCTCCGCCAGTTTCATCGACAGCGACGCCGTGCGTTGCTGACCTTGAGACCCGTACGTATGCACCTCTCGCTCGTCGATCCGCACTTCCAAATCGTCGCGGTGCGGACCGACAGACGTAGTTCCTCGTAGGATATCCAATCTGCGCTTCGATTGCAAGGTTTGGAAAAAACGATCTGCCGCGTCTTGGCCTTCCGTCCAATCAAACGAGTTGACATAACGAAACGAGAGCAGCTCTTTGCCGCCGGAGATCCGGCTGTGGATGTCGCGGGCAAAACCTTCGAGTTTGTCCACAAACTCAAAGCGCTTTTGCAGCACTTTGGCGCCGTACACGCAGAGCTGCTCGTCCCAAATCGAGAGCAACTCTTCGGTTTTTTCCTTCTTGGCGATCTCTTTGAGCAGAGTGTTGCGCTGGAGGAGGACTTTTTGATACTGGGAGAGGTTGTAGAGGTATTGCGGGGAGACCTGCCCGATTTCCACGTCGAGAAAGCGGCGCCGCGTTTGCGGGCCGCCTTTGATCAATTGCAGGTCTTCCGGTGCGAACAACACCACGTTCAAATGCCCGACAAAGTCGCTCATCTTGCGTTTCTCCACGCCGTTGACGCGGCTTTTCTTGCCTTTTTGCAACAGGTGCAAGTCCAGTTTGTACGTGCGGTTGTCCCGTTCGACCATCCCTTGCAAAAGCGCCGTCTCGCCGCCGAAGCGGATCATCTCGGCGTCGCGGTTCGTGCGGTGGCTTTTGGCAACGGCAAGCATCAGCACCGATTCGATGACGTTGGTCTTGCCCTGGGCGTTCTGGCCGACGAAGATGTTCACCCGCGGCGAGAGGTCAAACAGTTGCAGAGACTCGTAATTGCGAAAATCACGAAGTTCCAGTGCTTTGAGCCACATCTACCCTTGTTCCTTTTCCAGCTTGTACGTGCCCACGCCTGCGATATGGACGAGATCGCCCGGGTGCAGTTTGCGGCCGCGGCGGGACTCGACTTCGCCGTTGACGGTAATGTCATGCTCTTCCAAAAACCACTTGGTCATGCCGCCCGAGTCGATGATGTCGGCGAACTTCAAGAATTGTCCGAGCGTGATCTCGTCCTTGGACAGGTATACCTCATGTGCAGCCATGCTGTTCGACTCCTTCAGGAAATTAGTAAATGCGAACCGGCAAAATCAAGTGCAGGTAGCGCGGGTTGTCCGGCAGTTTGATCAGGAACGGGCTCATCGAGCCCGTGAACTCGATCAAGATGTCCGGGCTGTCGATCACGCGCAGCGCATCGAGGAAATACTTCGAGTTAAACGCGATCACCAAGTCGTCGCCGGTCACTTCGATCTCGTCGATCGGTTCGGACATCTTGCCCGCGTCCGGCGAGTTCGAAGAGATTTCGAGGCGGTTTTGCTTGATGTTGAAGCGAACGAGGTTGTTGTCGTTCTCTTTGGCGACGAGCGCCGCACGCTCGATGGCGCCTTGCAGTTCCTTGGTGTTGACGGTCATGCCGGTTTTAAACGTGCTCGGAATGATCCGCGAGATGTCCGGGTATTGGCCGTCGATCAAGCGGGTGTAGAACTTCGTGTGGCCCATCTTGACCAGCACTTGGTTTTCGGCGACGAGCACATCGACCAGCGAATCGTCGTCCGCAAGCAGCCGGCCCAGTTCATTCAGGGATTTGCCCGGCACGATGACGTTGGCAAATTCCAGCTCCGGGGGTGCTTCCACCACGGATTCACGGGTGGCGAGTCGGTGCGAGTCGGTGGCGACGAACTTCAAGTTGCCGTTTTTCAGCGAGAACACAACGCCGGTCAGCACCGGACGAATCTCTTCGGTGGAGACGGCGAGAGAGGTTTGACGAATCATGTCTTTCAAAATATCCGATTGCACGGAAAACACGCGGTTGTCGGCCACTTGCGGCAGTCGCGGGAATTCTTCGTGATCCAAACCGTGCAAATTGTATTCCGTTTTGCCGGAGCGGATGATCGTGAGGTAGTTTTGCTTGACTTCGATCTCAACGGTTTTGCCGGGAAGTTTGCGCACGATCTCGCCGAAGAAGCGGGCGGACAGCACGATCGCGCCTGCCTCTTTAACTTGGACGATTTCTTCATCGTCTATGAGAGTCGGCACCAACGTTTCAATCCCGATCTCCAAGTCGGTGGCGGTGAAGTGCAGACCTTGGTCGTCCGCAAGCATCTTGATGCCCGACAAAACGGGAATCGTCGACTTGCTGGAAACCGCTTTGTGCACGTTTTGTATAGCCTGCACCAATTGGTTTTTTAGAATGGTGATTTTCATGAAGCAGCCCCCTCGCTGGCATCTCTTAGGTGTACTATAACAGCTCTGCAACGCATATTGTTGTAGGTGATAGATAAAGATCTTTTTTAGTACTAATACTAGTAGGCGCCCTGAATATGTGGATAACGCCGAAAACCCCAGCGGCAGCCGGGTTTTCTCGGTGTGGACAAAATGTGAGCATGTTCGACAGACTTATCCACATATCCAAGCTCACATTTCACCTAAAAGTTATGCACAGTTTGGTCACAACGGATATCCACACTTGTTAGTTGTGCCCGAGCTTCTCTTTTAATGATTCGACCGTCTGGCGCAGCGTGAAGTCGGTTTGCAGTTCCTTGGCGATCTTCTCGTGCGCATGGATGACGGTGGTGTGGTCGCGGCCGCCGAATTCATCGCCGATTTTGGGCAGCGAGAAATCGGTCAGCTCGCGGGCGAGGTACATGGCGATCTGGCGCGGGAAGGCGATGGCCTTCGTGCGCTTTTTGGCTTTGAAGTCGTCGAGTTTCATATCGAAGTGCTCGCCGACCGCTTTTTGAATGTCGTGGATCGTGATCTGCTTCGGCTTGTTCGACGGGATGATGTCCTTGAGCGCTTCCGCCGCCAGTTCCGCCGAGAGATCGCGGTTGATCAGCGACGAATACGCGACGACGCGGATCAGCGCGCCTTCGAGTTCCCGGATGTTGGTGTCGATCTTGTTGGCGATGTGCGAGATGACATCGTTGGGAATGTCCAGGGCTTCAGCCTTGGCTTTCTTGCGCAAGATCGCAATCCGGGTTTCATAGTCCGGCGGTTGGATGTCGGTGATCAAACCCCATTCAAAGCGCGAGCGCAACCGGTCTTCCAGCGTGGGAATTTCCTTCGGCGGGCGGTCGGAGGAGATGATGATCTGCTTGTTCTCCTCGTGCAGCGCGTTGAATGTATGGAAGAATTCCTCTTGGGTTTGTTCTTTGCCGGCCAGAAATTGAATATCGTCAATCAAGAGGACATCGACGTTGCGGTACTTGTTGCGAAAATCGATCGGCCGGTTGTCGCGGATGGCGTTGATGAACTCGTTGGTGAACTTTTCGGACGAGATGTAGACCACTTTCGCCGCCGGGTTCGTATCGAGTACATAATGACCGATCGCGTGCATCAAGTGCGTTTTGCCAAGACCGACCCCCCCGTAGATGAACAGCGGGTTGTACGCTTTGGCCGGAGCTTCCGCCACCGCGAGAGACGCCGCGTGCGCGAATCGATTGCCGGCCCCGATGACAAACGTGTCGAAGGTGTACTTCGGATTCAGGGCGGACGGCACGAATTCTTCGCCGGAGGTTCCGTTTTGCGTCGCGTTCGCCGGCACAGGCTTGGGCGAGTTCTCATAGAGAGATTCATCGAAGACCTGGGGAATGACGAACTTGACCGCAACCTCTGACATCGTTAACGCGGCGAGTGTATCTTTGATGATGTGGGAGTACCGAGATTCCAGCCAGTCGCGTGCAAAATCGTTCGGGACGCTGACGATCAGGGTATTCGATTCAAAGGAGACGGGCTTCGTCGCCTTGAACCAGGTCTCAAAACTCGGCTTGGAGAGCTTCGTCTCGAGAGTGGCCAAGGTTTTCTGCCACAGGTCAACTGCTTGCCGGTCCATAGAAGACGAGAACCTCCTCAAAAAGTGCACAAATAAAAACCCACAGTGTTTCTTCATCAACAAGAACTGTGGATAATAATGTAGGCAAAAGATGTCGATATTTTATACGATTTGACAAACGATGTAAACCGTATCCCCAACCGTGTGGACAAGCCGTACACAGGGGGAGGATAACTATCCACAAACTTATCCACAGCTGTGAGTAACTATGTGGATCGGAAACTTTTCTCCACAAGCGGCTTTTCCATTCTACCAGATTGCAAACCCTCATGACAACGGGACTTTTGGAACTTATCCACATAGAGAACAGTAGGCAAGAACGTTTGTTCACACCCGTGTGGATTGTGGATAAGGGTGTTGCTAACCCTGTCGAAAACTTTCCCTCCTGTCGAATGCGTTATCCACAGGCGTTTTTCGGGCTCTTTGAAAAAAAGGAATGACCTTCCTCCGGGCTTTGCACTTGCGTCATTTGTCCGTCTCGGCTATAATGATGAGGAATATTGTCTCTAACAAGTGACTTCGCGTCCTTGACAATAGACAAGTTGTAGGGAGGTGTAATGATGGGACCGACTTACCGTCCGAATGTACGCAAGCGTAAAAAAGTCCACGGTTTCCGCGCTCGCATGGCGTCCAAAAACGGCCGCCGCGTGCTGGCTCGCCGCCGTGCTAAAGGCAGAAAGGTTCTTTCCGCATAAGGCCACATTTTTGTGGCCTTTTTTCTACATAATAGGTGGGTTTACAGGCCGAAAATGAGGCGGTTAAACGGCACCCTTGCTTCCGATACTAGAGATGGAATGGGGGCCAGACTCATGTTGCAGCGTATTCACAGACTGACAGACAAACGAGATTTTCAACGGGTGTTCCATCACGGTCATTCGTTTGCCAATCGCTATCTCGTTCTCTACTATTTGAAGACTCCGACGAACCCCGCTTTTCGCGTGGGCTTTTCCGTTTCCAAGAAAGTCGGCAAGGCGGTCACCCGCAACCGCGTCAAGCGATTGCTGCGGGAAGCCTTCCGCTTGGAGAAGGAAAAAGTCACGGAATCCTACGACTTCGTGGTGATCGCGCGGCCGTCGGCAGCGGAGCTTGATTTTCATACGATCCGGCAAAACGTCCAGCATCTCTTGCGCAACATGGAGAACGGCGTGGACGCAAACCAGCGCAAAGCGAACGCATCCGCACGGCGGAGCGCAAGCAACAAGCGCGGCGAGGGCAAACCGGGGCAATCCAACCCGGCCGCCGCTTCTAAGGGAAGGACTTCCTCATGAAGCGCGGAATCCTCGCGTTTTTTCGCTTCTACCGGAAGTTCATCTCTCCGCTCAAGCCTCCGACCTGTCGGTTTTATCCGACTTGCTCTGCTTACGGCGTGGAAGCTGTGCAGAAGCACGGAGCGGCGCGGGGTCTTTTTTTGACTGCCGTACGTTTGGTGAAGTGCGGACCTTGGCATCCCGGTGGTTACGACCCGGTGCCGGACCGACTACATACACATCCTGATGCTCACACCAAGGAGGGGAACTCTGCGTGTTGCGTAAACAATCACGACTGAGCATCTTCATGCTGCTGGTCGTCCTCGCGATGACGCTCACGGGTTGTACGGCTCATACGACCAATACCGGTGAGATCGATCGCAGCGGAATCTGGGGCAAGTTCGTCGGCTTCGTCTCTGACGGCCTCGACTTCTTCTACAACGCCATCGGCGACTACGGGGTGGCGATCCTCATCGTCACGCTGATCGTCCGCATCATCGTCTTCCCGTTGATGATGAAGCAGATCCGTTACCAAAAAGTCATGCAGTCGATCCAACCGGAACTTGCGAAGATCCGCGAGAAGTACAAGGACGACAAAGAGAAGATCAACCAAGAAACGATGAAGATCTTCCAACAATACGGAGCGAACCCGTTCTCCGGCTGCCTGCCGATCATCGTGCAGATGCCGATCCTGTTCGCGCTCTACCAATCGATCAACTTGAATCCGCATCTGAAGGAACACATGTTCCTCGGAATCCTCGCGCTCTCCGAGAAGCAAGGCATCGCGAACTTGATTTTGGCGATTCTCTCGGCGGGGACGACGTTCCTGCAGTCCAAGATGTCGATGGCTTCCTCCAAAGATGCCAACGCCAAGATGATGTTGTTCTTCATGCCGGCGATGATCGCGTTCTTCACCTGGCAGTTCCCGGCCGCACTCGGTCTGTACTGGATCTTCGGCAACATCCTGACGATCATCCAAACGTACTTCACCAAGGGCATCCGCAACGCCGCGCCGCCGGAACCCAAGGCCGCGAAAACCGGAGGGAAGTCTAAATGAAGAAAGTGATCACAACGGGGAAGACGGTTGAACTCGCAACCGAACTCGCGCTGAACAAGCTCGGGGTCTCTCGTGATCGCGTAAACATCACCATTTTGACGCAGCCCAGTCGCGGTCTTTTCGGCTTGTTTGGCAAGCGCGACGCCGAGATCGAGGTGGAAGTGATCGAAGAAGCGCCGGCAGTTGTGGCAGCACCGCCGGTTGTGGCGACCGTCGCACCGACGGCAAAACAACCGATCGTGACAAAAACGCCGGCTCCCGCTACGACTCGCGACCCGATCCTCGAAGCGCGCAAGTTTCTCGACGAAGTGCTGGCGGCGATGAACCTCTCGGACATCGCCGTCACCGTCGAGGAAGAGCAAGACCACACGCATCTCTTCCGTCTCCATGGTGAATCGATCGGCATGCTGATCGGCCGCCGCGGAGCGACGCTCGATTCGTTGCAAACGCTGGTGAATTTGGTGGCGAACAAGCACAGCGAGAAGTTCCTGCGCGTGCAGCTCGACGCCGAAGATTACCGATCCCGACGCAAGGAAACGCTCGAACGACTGGCCGATCGGCTCGCGAAGAAAGCGGTGCAAACCCGCCGCGAAGTCGTGTTGGAGCCGATGGGCAACTCGGAGCGCAAAGTGATTCACGCCTACTTGCAGCATCGCTCCGATGTGACGACGCATTCACTTGGCGAGGAACCGTATCGCAAAGTCGTGATCACGCCGCGCGGAGTCACGCCGTCGCACTCGCACAAGCCGCGCCATCCGCGCAAGAGCGAAGGCGCAAACCCGCCGCGCAAAAGCAATCCGCGCCGCCAGGGTCAAGGCCGCGGCAACAAAGCAGCAGCGAAATCGACCAACCGATCGGATCGCGATCCGGCACCGAACGCCTAAGCAATTTGATCGTACGCAAACGAAGCGGCCTCGCGAGGGCCGCTTTTTTGTATGTCTTTTTCGTAGGTGTGGAAGCGAATCTGTGGATAACAGGTTCGTTTTTTTATGGACGAGTTTCACGGAAATGTATCCACATGTGGATAGTTCTTGCCAATGTTTTGCGCTATGATAGAATGGTTATGCACAAGGGAAGGAACGGGCAAACTGGTTGGAAGAAGGAAGACAGGAGCGAGGTCTAATGAAGGAATTTGACACGATTGCCGCCATCGCCACCGCACTGGGAGAAGGCAGCATCAGCGTGATCCGGGTGAGCGGCAGCGATGCGGTACGCGTTGTGGATAAGATCTACCAAGGAAAAAAACCTCTGGCCGCTGTGGACAGCCATACGATGAACTACGGCTATATCGTGGATCCACAGACCGACGAGCGTGTCGATGAAGTTTTTTGCGCGGTGTTTCACGCGCCGCGCACCTATACGGGCGAGCAGGTCGTGGAAATTCAGGGTCACGGCGGCATCGTCGCGGTGCAGCGCGTGATGCGCCTCGTGCTCAACCACGGAGCGCGTCTTGCGGAGCCGGGCGAGTTTACGAAACGCGCGTTTCTGAACGGGCGGATCGACCTCTCGCAAGCGGAAGCGGTCATCGACGTGATCCGCTCGAAAACGGACGCCGCGATGAAAGTCGCGTTTCGCCAAGTCGAGGGCGGTCTCTCCAAGAAGATCCGCGAACTGCGGCAGAAGATGGTCGAGATGCTCGCTCATATCGAAGTGACGATCGACTACCCGGAGCACGACGTCGAGGATGTGACGATCCAGCACGTGATCTCGGAGGGCGACCGGATCGTCGACGAGATTGACCGGCTGCTCGGCGGAGCGACGACCGGCAAAATTCTGCGCGAAGGGCTCAAGACGGTGATCATCGGCAAGCCCAACGTCGGCAAATCGTCGCTGCTCAACGCCCTCTCGCGCACCAACCGCGCCATCGTCACCGACATCGAGGGCACGACCCGCGACATTTTGGAAGAGCACATCAACTTGCGCGGAATTCCGCTGAACATCATCGACACGGCGGGCATTCGCGAAACGGAAGACATCGTCGAGAAGCTCGGCGTGGAGCGTTCCCGGGAAGCGCTCGAAGCAGCCGACCTCGTGCTGTTCATGATCGACGCCTCGCGTCCGCTCCATGAAATCGACCGCGAGCTCGCCGAGGCGGTGAAGATTCGCCCGACCATCGTGATTTTGAACAAAACCGACCTGCCGCGCCGCGCCGACCTCGACGAACTGCGCGCTCTCGCCGGAGATTTCAAAATCGTCGAGACCTCGGTGGCGACAGGGGAAGGCATGGAGCAGTTGGAGCGCGCGGTGGAAGACTTGTTCCTCTCCGGCGGGATCGAAGGCCAAGAGAGCACCTATCTCTCGAACGCCCGCCATGTGGCGCTGCTGGAGAAGGCCAAACGCGAGATGGGCGAAGCGCTGGAGAGCGCCCGCGTCGGGTTGACGCTCGATCTGGTCGCGGTCGATGTGCGCAACTGCTGGATGTCGCTTGGCGAAGTCGTCGGCGAAGCGGTGGCGGACGATCTGCTCGACCAGATCTTCTCGCAGTTCTGCCTCGGGAAATAAGAGAAAGGGGAGACAACCATGCAATACCATGCTGGAGACTACCAGGTCATCGTGATCGGGGCGGGACATGCCGGGGTCGAAGCGGCTTTGGCGTCAGCGCGACTCGGCTGCAAAACGCTGCTGCTCACGATCAACCTCGACATGATCGCCCACATGCCCTGCAACCCGTCCGTCGGGGGCCCGGCCAAGGGCAACGTGGTGCGTGAAATCGACGCGCTGGGCGGCGAGATGGGCCGCAACACCGACCTTACCTACTTGCAACTGCGCTTGCTGAACACCGGCAAGGGCCCGGCTGTGCATGCTCTGCGCGCGCAGGCCGATAAATTTTTCTACTCGCACAAAATGAAAGAGACGGTCGAGAACACGCCGAACTTGACCGTAAGACAAGGCATGGCCGAAGAGCTGTTGACCGAAAACGGACGGATCAAAGCGGTCGTCACCAATACCGGCGCCACCTACACCGCGCAATCGGTCGTCGTCACGACCGGCACGTACTTGCGCGGCAAGATCATCATGGGCGAAGTGCAATACTCCGGCGGCCCGAACGGGCAGTTGCCGTCGGTGAAGCTGACCGACTCGCTGCTCGACCTCGGCTTCCAACTCGTGCGCTTTAAAACCGGCACGCCGCCGCGCGTCCACCGCGACTCCATCGACTTCACGAAGTGTGAAATCCAGCCGGGCGACCGCGACCCGCTGCATTTCCAGTTTGCCGACGACATCATGCCCCGCGAGCAGATGCCGTGCTGGCTGACGTACACCAACCCGGACACGCACCGGATCATTCAAGAAAACCTGCACCGCGCTCCGATGTTCTCCGGCCTGATCGAAGGCACCGGTCCGCGCTATTGCCCGTCGATCGAAGACAAAGTCGTGCGCTTCTCGGAGCGTCCGAACCACCAAGTCTTCCTCGAACCGGAAGGCCGCTACACGGCGGAATACTATGTCCAAGGGCTCTCCACCTCGCTGCCGGAAGAAGTCCAGATGCGCGTCTTGCGCACGATTCCGGGCCTTGAGAACGTCGAAATGATGCGCCCCGGCTATGCGATCGAGTACGACGCGGTGGTCCCGACGCAATTGCAGTTGACGTTGGAGACAAAGCAAGTGGCGGGTCTGTTCACCGCCGGGCAAATCAACGGCACGTCCGGGTACGAGGAAGCGGCGGGACAAGGCCTGATCGCCGGCATCAACGCCGCGATGAACGCCTTGAACCGCGAGCCGGTGATCTTGGAGCGCTCCGACGCGTACATCGCCGTCATGATCGACGACCTCGTCACCAAAGGGACGCTGGAGCCGTACCGCCTGCTGACGTCGCGCGCCGAGTACCGCCTGATCCTGCGCAACGACAACGCCGACCTGCGCCTCTGTGAAATCGGTTATAAGATCGGCCTCTTGCCGGAAGAGCGCTTCGTGCGCTTCATGAAGAAGCGGGAAGCGATCGAGCAGGAAAAAGCGCGCCTCGCCAAAACCCGCCTCAAAGCGGACGAGATCAACCCGAAACTGGTGGAGCTCGGCTCCAAGGAAATCCACGACGCCGTGACGCTCGACCAACTGCTGCGCCGTCCGGAAGTCGGCTACAACGTCATCGAAGACGTCGCGCCGTCCGCGGAAGATCTGCATTGGGAAGTCAAAGAGCAGGTGGAAATCCAGATCAAGTACGCGGGCTACATCGAAAAATCGAACCAGCAGATCGAAAAACAACGCAAGCTCGAGGAGAAAAAAATCCCCGACGACATCGACTACAACGAAATCAAGGGCCTTTCCAGCGAATCGCGCGAAAAGCTGATCAAGATCAAGCCGATCTCCATCGGCCAAGCCTCGCGCATCTCCGGCGTCAACCCGGCAGACATTTCGATTCTGATGGTCTACTTGGAAGGCTTGCAGAGAAGGAGTGCCGTTCATGAGTGAGGTGCAAACGCGTTTTCGTGCGGCTGTGGCAGAGGGCCTCGGCGTGGAATTGACCGACCGCCAGATGGGGCAGTACGAAATGTATTTCAAGTGGCTGGTCGAATGGAATGAAAAAATGAACTTGACGGCGATCACCGACGAAGAGGGTGTTTTTTTCAAACACTTCTATGACTCGATGATGCTGTTGAAACTGAAGCAGTTCCGCCGCGAGGGCACGCTGCTCGACGTCGGCGCCGGGGCGGGCTTCCCGTCTCTGCCGATGCACATCGCCGCTCCCGACACCGTCTGCACGGTGGTCGATTCGCTGAACAAGCGCATCGGGTTCCTGAACGAATTGTCGGCGGCGCTCGGAACGCCGAACTACAAAGCGCTGCACGGGCGCGCCGAAGACTTCGCGAAGCCGGAAAAAAATTTCCGAGGAAATTTTGATCAAGTCACCGCCCGCGCCGTCGCCCGTTTGAACGTGCTGTTGGAGTTGTGCTTGCCGTATGTGCGCGTGGGAGGTCATTTTTTTGCGATGAAAGGGCCGGAAGCGGACAATGAGGTGTCCGAGTCTGCCAAAGCGCTGCAAGTGCTCGGCGGCAAAGTGGTCGACCTGCTGAAAATGGATCTGCCGGACAATCTTGGCACGCGCAACATCGTCGTTGTGGAAAAAGTGAAGGAAACGCCGAAACAATATCCGCGCAAAGCGGGGACTCCGTCGAAAACGCCGCTGTAGAGCGCGTCGAGTCTTGTAAAACCGTAGGAACATTTGTTATATTTGACCGATTAGCAGGAAAAACCGCAAGGATTGACGAAATAGAGGGTGACTTGTTTTTACCTGAGTTTTTTACGGAGTAGGTGGGTGAGTCGGTGATGAATAAACCATTGTCTCGTTTCTTCGGTCGCGGGGATCGGGAGTCGGATAACGAAAACGGTACAAGTCAGGAAGAAGTCTTGCAGATTCCGATTGGCCAGATTGTGTCGAGCCCCTATCAGCCCCGGACAATCTTCGACGACGAACGCATCGAAGAGTTGGCACAGACGATTCGAACTCACGGGATGATTCAACCCATCGTCGTACGCAAAGTCGGCGATACTTATGAATTGATCGCCGGTGAGCGCCGTTGGCGCGCGTGCACGAAATTGGGCTTTGAGACGATTCCTGCTATCATTCGCGATCTTAACGATTCGCAAGCAGCTTCTGTGGCGCTGATTGAGAACTTGCAACGCGAAGGGTTGACGGCCATCGAAGAAGCGGTCGCCTATCAGCAACTTCTGGAGTTGCACGGGCTGACGCAAGAGAGCTTGGCGCAGCGACTGGGCAAGGGTCAGTCCACCATTGCCAACAAACTGCGCTTGTTGAACCTGCCGCAGGAAGTTCAAATGGCGCTGATGGCGCGCAAAGTCTCGGAGCGTCACGCCCGGGCGTTGCTGGCGTTGCCGTCAGAAGAATTGCAATTGAAAGTTCTCTCCGAAATCACGACCAAGGAGATGAACGTCAAGCAGACCGAAGCGCGGATCAAAGCGTTGATCGAAGCGGAAACTCCGGTCAAGAAACCGCGCAAGATCTCGTTCTCCCGCGACATTCGCTTGGCGGTCAACACGATTCGCCAGTCGCTGGACATGATTGTGCAAAGCGGCATTCATTGTGAGAAGGAAGAGGAAGACCACGAAGAGTATTACCAATTCGTGATCCGAGTTCCGAAGACGAAATCGTAAAATCTTTCGTTTGTGCGATCATTTGGTTGATCTACCATGCATTGTTTTCCTAGCAGGCGTTTGCCTGCTTTTTCTGTTCTATTCTTTTTCTGCGATATCTTGTAAAATGGAGATTGCGTGCTTACAGTTTTGAAAGAGGTGGATGCTCATGGCGAGAGTCATCGCAGTGGCGAACCAGAAGGGTGGCGTTGGAAAAACCACAACCGCCGTCAATCTGGGCGCCTGTCTGGCGAGTCTGGGGAAGCGCGTCCTGTTAATTGACATCGACCCGCAGGGCAACACCACGAGCGGGATTGGCATCAACAAGGCGGATGTGCGTTACGATATTTACGATGTGATCATCAACGAGGTCAACGCGGTGGAAGCGATTTTGCCGACGGAGGTTCCAAATCTCAACATCTTGCCGGCGACGATTCAACTGGCCGGCGCGGAGATTGAGTTGGTGCCGACGATGTCGCGCGAAGTGCGCTTGCGTCAAGCGTTGCAACCGATCAAAAGCCAATACGATTACATGCTGATCGATTGCCCGCCGTCGCTGGGACTTTTGACGGTCAATTCGCTGACGGCTTCTGATTCGGTGTTGATCCCGATTCAGTGTGAGTATTATGCGCTGGAGGGTCTGAGCCAGCTTTTGAATACGATTCGGATGGTGCAGAAGCATCTGAACACGCACTTGGAAATCGAAGGCGTGCTGCTCACGATGCTCGATGCACGGACGAATCTGGGCTTGCAAGTCATCGAAGAAGTGAAAAAGTACTTCCGGGAAAAAGTCTACACCACGGTCATCCCGCGCAACGTGCGCTTGGGAGAAGCACCGTCGCACGGACAGTCGATCATCCAGTACGACCCGCGCTCGCGTGGCGCTGAGGTGTATTTGGAGCTCGCGAAGGAAGTGGTGGGCGCATGAACAAGCGATCCGGCGGTCTGGGACGAGGGCTTGATGCGATCTTCCAAACGAGCCCGAAAGCGGACGAGCAAGTGGCCAAAGCATCGGTGAAAGAGATGCGCCCGAACCCCTACCAGCCCCGCCGCGTCTTTGACGAAGAGAAGATGGCGGAGTTGGTGGATTCGGTCAAGGAACACGGCATCATCCAGCCGATCGTCGTGCGCCAAGCGGTGCGCGGTTACGAGATCGTCGCCGGGGAACGCCGTTGGCGGGCGGCGCAAGGCGCGGGTCTGGAACAAGTTCCGGTGGTCGTCCGCAATTTTACAGATGCGCAGATGAACGAGATCGCGCTGATCGAGAACTTGCAGCGCGAAGACCTCAACCCGATCGAAGTCGCCGAAGCGTATCAGAGCCTCATGGAGAAGTTCAACATGACGCAAGATATCCTGGCGAAGAAAGTCGGCCAGAGCCGTTCACATGTGGCGAATACGTTGCGCCTCTTGAACCTGCCGGGCGAGATTCGCGAGCACGTCTCGCGGGGCACGCTCTCGATGGGACATGCAAGAGCGCTTTTGGGACTCAGTGACAAGAAAACGCAGATTCAGCTCGCGGAGAAGGCGATCGACGAGGAACTTTCCGTTCGCGAAGTCGAACACATGGTCAACCGCTTGCAGAATTTGACCCAGCGCGAGTCGGAAAAACCGAAGCGTCAGCCCAAGGAAAACCCCGTGCTTAAGCAATATGAAGAGGAGTTTCGCTTCCGTTTGGGCACAGGTGTGAAAATCCACCAGGGCAAAAAGCGCGGGAAGATTGAGATCGAGTATTTTTCACAAGATGATTTGGAACGCATCTTGGGTTTAATGAACTCGAAATAAAATGAATGAATTGCCGGATAAGCGAGACTGCGCATGAAGTTAAATGCGAGGTCTCGCTGTTTTTGTATGGTGTACAAGTGTGTATGTACGTGCTGGGGTACGCGGTTTTTACAGAGGTCGAAGTGTGGAGATTTTTGCCGTCGAGAAGCGTCGAAACATTCGCGGATGGGCGTTTTTTTGAAAAAGGAGTCATCGGAGGAGGGGGGAGAGGGAAACAGGGGTGTTTGGGAAAGGAAAAAGAGGAAGAGAGCACGATAATGACAATTCGAGTGGCATAAAGTAAACTTCAGAGAGACAGGTTCACCAAGGCAGACTGAACAACAGGAGGTGGCTGTGTGATCTATTTAGACAATGCTGCATCCAGCTTTCCCAAACCACCGGATGTGATCACCGCGATGGAGACGGTCATGCGGGAGTATGCCGCCAATCCGGGTCGCGGCACGCACCAGCTCTCGATGAAAGCGTCCCGCGTGCTGTTTGAAGCTCGCTCCAAAGCGGCAAAACTGTTCGGGGTGAAAAACTGCGACAACATCGCGTTTACGAAGAACGCGACAGAAGCGCTGAACCTCGCCATCCACGGGTTGCTGAAACCGGGCGATCATGTGATCACGTCGTCGCTTGAGCACAATTCCGTGCGCCGTCCGCTGGAATTCCTCCGGCAGCAGGGCGTCATCGAGTTGACCTATATCCAAGCGGACGAACGGGGACGCTTCCACGCCGAGTCGATTCGGCCGGCGATTCGCGAGAACACCCGCTTGATCGCCATGACGCACGGCTCGAACTTGACCGGCACGTTGATGCCGATTGCAGAAATCGGGCAGATCGCCAAAGAGCACGGGATTCTCTTGCTCGTCGATGCCTGTCAGACCGCCGGGGTGTACCCGATCGACGTGGAGGCGATGAACATCTCCTTGCTCGCGTTCACCGGGCACAAGAGCCTCTACGGCCCGCAGGGAACGGGCGGGCTCTACATCCACCCCGACGTCGAGCTCGTGCCGCTGATGCAAGGCGGTTCCGGAGGCTATTCCGAACTGATCGAGATGCCGCCGACCCGTCCGGATCGGTATGAAGCGGGCACGCCGAACACCGTCGGGTTTGCCGGGTTGCTTGCAGGGTTGAATTTCATTGAAGCGACGGGGCGGGAGACGATCCGCGAGCACGAGGAAGCGTTGACGACGCGCTTGCACCAAGGCTTGCGGGAGATCGCCGGCGTCACCGTCTACGGACCGCCGCTCGGAGAGCCGCGCGTACCGATCGTCTCGTTTACCGTGGAGGGATTCGAGTCGCACGAAATCGGCTTCATCCTCGACAAAAACTACAACATCTGCGTCCGTACGGGGTTGCACTGCGCTCCTCTGGCGCATGAAACGGTCGGCAGCATCGAGCACGGGCTCGTTCGCGTGTCGATTGGTTTTTTCAATACAGAAGCGGAGATCGAGGCTTTGCTTGAAGCGGTGCGCGACATCGCGATGTAAGCGGGGTTTCGGAGGAGAGAGGAGACAGCGAAACACTCATGGCACTGCTTGGCACGATCGTCAATTCGCTCGCCATCATCGTCGGGTCGGTGATCGGGATGTTTCTCAACCGCATCCCGGATCGCATGAAAACGACCATCCTGCAAGGTCTCGGCATGGCGGTGTTCGTCATCGGTCTTTCGATGGCGCTGAAAACCGCGTATGCCGACGGGTACGATCTGTTCTACGTCATCGCGTCGCTCGTCTTCGGCGGTCTGCTTGGCGAGATGCTCGACATCGAAGGCAAACTGCACGCGCTCGGCCGCTTCATCGAACGCAAGATGAGCAAGTTCGGCAACGGCAAGGTATCGGAAGCGTTCGTTTTTTCCTCGCTCGTGTATTGCGTCGGCGCGATGGCGATCGTCGGGTCGCTGCAATCGGGGTTGGAAGGCAATCATAAAATTCTCTACACCAAAGCGATGCTCGACGGTTTCTCCGGCATCTTCTTCACCTCGGCGATGGGCATCGGCATCGCGCTCTCGGCGATCCCCGTGTTCCTCTACCAAGGCAGCATCGCGCTGATGGCGGGGCTGCTCGCGTCTGTACTCTCCAGCCAAGTCATCTCCGTCATGTCCGGCTGCGGCGGTCTCCTGATCATGGGCATCGCGCTGAACGTTTTGGAGATCAAAAAAATCAACGTCGGCAACTTGTTGCCGGCGATCTTCTTCGCAGGGATCATCAAGTGGATTGCGATGAACTGGGGCTACTAAAAGGGGCTACTAAAAACCTTCACATCCGCGCACGCTATGGTACAATAGCAGTTGTGTCCTGAGAGGGGTACGAGGTCGAGAGGAGGTACATACGTTGGTCGATTCGAAGCAGTGGATGTTGCAAAACATTGACCTCGTGATAGCGTTGTTATCCGGACTTGTGGTGCTGCTGTTGATCTTGTATGTGGTCAATATCATACGCACAGCCCAAATTCGCAAGCGATACCGAAATCTGATGAAGGGCTTGAAGCACGCGAACTTGGAAGAGATTCTGTTCCAATACGCGGCAGACGTGCAACGTCTGCAAGCACAAGTGGAAGACGTCGCAGCGACGCATGAGCGCTTACAGCGCGAGATCGATTTGTCTGTCGGTCCGGTCGGCGTTCTGCGCTACAACGCGTTTCCCGATGCGGGGAGCGACTTGAGCTACAGCATCGCGCTCCTGAACCGGGAAGCGGACGGTGTTGTGCTCTCCAGCATCTTCGGCCGCGAAGAATCGCGCACCTATGCCAAACCGATCCTCGCCGGAGCTTCCACCTACAAGCTCAGCGAAGAGGAACAAGAAGCTCTGCAAAAAGCCATCGCCCAGATGAAACGATAGCACCCTCTTGCAGGGTGCTTTTTTCGTAAAGCGGTGTTGCGGGAGGATTTGAAAAAAACACCCTGGGCGCATACGTGATGTGCACCCAGGGTGTTTGTCGTTCTCGTTCGGGTTGTGCTTACTGTTGCTGAATCTGTTTGAGGCGTTTCGAGACGTCTTCCGGCGTCATGCCGTGAGCGTTGATGACCGGCGCTTGGGTCGTCGCGTTGGAGACGCCCATGACGTTGTTGTCGGCGCCGGAGATGATGATGGCGTCGCAACCTTGGCCGTTCTGGTTTTGATTGTCCAGATTGACGACTTGATAGCCTTCTTGGCTCAGGTAGTCACGCACCGTGCTCAAGTTCTGCTCAACCGCCACTTTTTTGTTCGTCATGATACCAAGCCCCCTTCGAGATGGTTTGGTGGAACCTCTCCTAGTATGTGCGTGAGGGAGCGTGCTATGCGAGGCGAAACTTTACAGAAACGGAAACAGCGAGGAGCGCACCGACGAAATCCGTTCGGAGAAAGTCGTTTTGGTGTCGAGGCGCGGGGTGTTCAGGTCGTTCACGGCGCTTTGCGACAGCTCTTGCGCAGCTTGCACAGCGGAGTACAATCCGTCGGCGATGCAGTCCGCCATGCGCATGACCATGGAGAGGCGCGTGTTCTGCAGGACGAAGTATTCCATGAACCCGCCGACGTTGACGATGCCGGTGATGTGGATGTTGCCGACTTCGGGCAGAATTTTGTTCACGCCCGCTCCCGGTCGCAGCGGACCGTGGGCGAGCGTCACCAAGCCCACGCTTTGAATCTGACCGAGGCACGCGTCGACGGCGATCACAAACGGGTCTTGGAAACGCTGCTGAATCTCTTGAATCGTGTCCTTGAGATTGACCGCATGGACGGGCGATTCCAGCGTACCATAGACTGTAACATACGGTCGTTCGGCCCAGCGTGCCGACAGTTTTGACCCGACCAGCGGACCCAGCGCGTCGCCGGTCGAGCGATCCGTTCCAATGCAGACGATTACGATTTGACGATCCGTTCCATACTCCGAAACATGGCAGAGGAGTCGTTCGGCGAGAACTTCCGCTGCACGTGCTTCGGTATGATCGACCTTGAGCGGCGCACCGCCGACCCTCGAATTGTTATCTTTCAACATAGACCCCTCCGCAAGCATATTGAGTTTTAATAGTATATGCATGGGAAGGGCGTTCCATACAGGTCAGGTCGTCTAATTTTCCGAACTCCTCCCGCATACAGTCTCTAGAGGACAACCTGCGGAGGGGGAAGGGTAGAGATGGTCGATCTGTGCATCGCCGTGGTACTATCATGGTGTGTCTGGTTCGGTTGGCTTCGGGGGTTCTGGCGGTCGTGCATGGACGCGATGGCGTTGCTGTTGCCGATGTTCTTGCTGACGATCTCCATCCCGTTTCTCAAGGGCGTGCTCGTGGACAAGAGCTGGAGTTTTGCGCTCGCCAAGTGGATGGCCGGACATCTCGTGCATACGTCGCCGCAATCGAGCGGCTTTTTGAACGTTACGAAAGCAACGCCGGTCGTGCAGGGTCTCGGACCGGACGTGTCGGTGATCGTGGAGCGGTTGTATGATCTGCTGTTGCTGGGTCTCATGAGCACCGCGCTGTTTGTCGGGCTGCAGATGATCTTGCGCGTGTATGAAACGCTCTGGCGCCAGGCGCGGGGGGTGTGGCAGTCGCGGCTGGCGGGCTCTGCCGTCGGGCTTTGCATCGGAGCGACAGTGTCTACTTATATGGTCAGCGTCCTCGGCCTCGTGTGCTGGTTAAACGGCATGCAGTGGCTGGACGGAGAATTGGTGCATTCGATGTTTGTGCGGGGCTTGTACCGCTTGATATTCTGGTGAGGTTTCGAAATCTATAGAGAGAAGCGGAGTGCAGAGAATGGCATATTGGTTGGTGGCTTTCGACTCGACGCATCATGCGTTGCGGGCAGAAGCGGAGTTGGAGGGGGCCGGTCTTGAGATCGACATCCGACCGACGCCGAAATCGGTGACGGCGGGCTGCGCGCTCGCCATCGACTTTGAGCCGGACGATTTCGACGCGGTACGTGCGATCATCGAGGACCGGGAAATTGTCGTGCGCGGGTATTTCAAGCCGCAGGGGGAAGGCTACGAACTCCTGCAAGCATGATAGAATAGAGAGAAACCGGAGGTTTGTTGGCTATGATGTACTATGTGCAGGTCTATGACAAGTTCATAGAGAAACTGCTTGACGCTCAGTTCTGGATCAACATCGGCTGGGTGGTGCTCAAGATCGCGTTGATTCTCGTCATCGCGAAGGTGATGATGAAAGTCTTGGATAAGACGGTGACCAAGATCTTCAGCGGGCGCGCAATACGAATGGACGAGCGCCGCAGCAAGACGATGACCACCTTGCTGTTGAACGTGGCGCATTATGTGGTGTATTTCATGGTCATCTTGACCGTGCTGTCGAACTTAGGCCTGAACATCACGTCGCTGATCGCCGGGGCCGGCGTCATCGGGCTTGCCGTCGGTTTCGGGGCGCAGAGCCTCGTCAAAGACGTGATCACCGGGTTTTTTATCATATTTGAAGACCAGTTCGGCGTGGGTGACAACGTGATGATCAACAACAACGTCAACATCCGCGGCAACGTTGAAGAATTGGGCTTGCGCGTGACGAAGATTCGCGCGTTCCAAGGCGAGATGCACATCTTGCCGAACTCGCAAATTCAGCAAGTCACCAACTATTCGAAAACCAACTCGCTGGCGGTGCTCGACATCTCGGTTGCGTTTGAAGAGAATTTGGAGCACGTGTATCAGGTGTTGCGCGAGGTGGGCGAAGCGTTGAAAGCGGAGGACGAGCGCATTACGGGAGACCCGCAAGTGCTCGGCGTGCAGAACTTCGTCGCGCATGAGGTCGTCGTGCGCATGACGGTGGAGTGCAAACCGATGGAGCACTACGGCGTCGGGCGCGAACTGCGACAGCGCATCAAGGCGGCGTTTGAACGCGAGAACATCGAGATTCCGTATCCGAAGCAAGTGAACCTGTTCCACGGCGAAGGTGAAAAAAACGCCGCGGTCCGTCAGCAGGAACAAGAGAAGCCGAAAGCGGCGAATCCCGCCGGACAGCCGGACAAGGCGTAAGGCATCGAGATCAGTTTGAGATGAGAGCAAAGGGGTACGCGACATGGAACCGAAGCACTTTGAACTGGGTGACGTTGTACAGATGAAAAAACCGCACCCCTGCGGAACGAACGAGTGGGAAGTGCTCCGCTTGGGGATGGACATACGAATCAAATGTGTGAACTGTGGGAGAAGCGTGCTTCTCCCACGTCGTGATTTTGAGCGCAACATGCGCAAAGTGTTGCGCCGCAAGGGAGGGGAAAGCTGATGGCGGTGGAGTTGATCAAAACTGCCTGTCCGCTGGACTGCTGGGATTGCTGCGGCATGGTCGCCCACGTGGAGGACGGCCGCTTGATCAAAGTCGAAGGCGACCCGGATCACCCGATCACGCAAGGCACGCTCTGCGGCAAGGGACGCAAGCTCGTCGACCGGTATCACCACGCGGAGCGCGTCTTGGAGCCGCTGAAGAAAGTGGACGGGGAATGGCAGCCGATCTCGTGGGAGCAGGCGTTTCGCGAGATCGCCGGGAAGATGAAGCGCGCCCGCGATCAGTACGGCCCGACCGCCGTGATGCATCACTATGATTACGGGTCGTCGGGGCTCTTGAAAGTGCTGGAGCAGCGCTTCTTCAATTTGTTCGGCGGGTTTACCGACACGGTGGGCTCGATCTGCTGGGGGGCGGGCTTGGAAGCGCAGAAGTACGACTTCGGCTACGCGAAGAGCCACCACCCGGACGATTTGGCGGCACACGCCGACCGTATCGTCGTCTGGGGACGCAACGTGTCGGTGACGAACATGCACATGATGCCCTATCTCAAAGCCGCGCTCAAGCGGGGGACTGAATTGGTGATCGTGGACCCGTTGATGACTGACTTGAGCGACAAAGCGGTCAAACAACTGCATCCCCGCCCGGGTTCGGACGGCGCCCTGGCGCTTGGCATGGCGCGACATCTCTTGGACCGCGGCTTGGTGGACGAGACGTTCGTGCGGAAGCAGGCGATCGGGTTCGCGGCGTTTGCCGAGTATGTACAGCGCGAGTGGACGGTGGAGCGGGCGGCGGAAGTGACCGGTGTGGACGCCGACGACATTCGCTGGCTGGCGGAAGGCTATGGCTCCGGGCAAGCGACAGCCACGTTGCTGGGGCTTGGCATGCAGCGCTACGCCAACGGCGGCAACACGATTCGCTTGATCGACGCGTTGGCGGCGATGAGCGGCAATGTCGGGCGTTCCGGCGGGGGTGTGCACTACGGCAACCAGATTCACAAGTTCGACTATCCCGCGCTGATGGCAAGCGACAAGCGCAACGCGTATCGCGCGTTCACCAAAATCACGGAAGCGGATGAAATTCTGGCGGTGCAAGAGACGGAAGAACCGGTGCAAGTGCTGTTCGTGACGCGCGCCAATCCGATCGCGCAGCTGCCGGAGACCGGCAAGACCCTGCGGGCGTATGAAGCGGTGGACTGCGTGGTTGTGATCGATATGTTCCTGCACGATACGGGCATGATCGCCGATTACTTCCTGCCTTGCACGACGGTGTTTGAGGAAGAAGACATCATGTACACGTCGATGTGGCATCCGTACATGACCTATGTGAACCGGGCGGTGGAACCGCGCGGAAACACCAAACCGGACTGGGCAATTCTGCAGGGCTTGGCGAGAGAGTTGGGGTTTGTGGAAGAGTTCGGTGCGGGGGATCACGTGCACCGGTGGATGGAGATCGCATTGAAACCGCTCGAAGAGCAGTTCGGCATCACCCGTGAGAAGCTGCAAGAGACGGGCGTCCTCGCGGCCGAGGAGCAGCCGGTGGCGTGGGCGGACTATCGGTTCGCCACGCCGAGCGGGAAGTATGAGTTCTATTCGGAACAGGCGGAGGAGGACGGGGCCTCGCCGATTCCCGTGTATGAGGAACCGATGGAGAGTCCGCTCCGAGACCGCAAGCGTGCGGAGCGGTTCCCGTATCATCTGTTGACGATTCACCCGCGTCGATCGTTGAATTCGCAATACTATCATGTGGTGAAGATGCCGGAGCGTCCGGTGGTGGAAATTTCGCCGTTGATCGCACGGGAAACGGGGCTTGCCGAAGGAGACCTCGCCCGCGTCTACAACGACAGGGGCGAAATTCTCGGCTCGATCAAGATCGTCGACGGACAGCACGCGAGGACGATCAAGATCGAAGAAGGTTGGTGGGGAATCAAAGGCACGATGCTGAACGCCCTGACCTCCAACCGCCGCAGCGACTTGGGGATCGGGTCGGCGCAGTACGACTGCCTCGTCAACCTCGCCAAAGCGTAGCAAAAACTGTATTTCAGAAATGGCTCCCAGGCTCTGCTTTCTGTGCAGAGTCACAGTCCTCCCTCGCCTCGGCGGGCCGGGGGACTTTTTTATTTTGGACTGGCATAAAGAACATATGTTCGTATATAATATAACCAACAGAACAGATGTTCGCAAGAGTGATTCTTGATTTTTTTTCAAAAAATCGGAGGTGACGACATGAACCACAGCAAGGAACTGCAGATTGCCTACCGGGAACACCGCCCGGTTTCTCTCATCTATATGGATCGAAACGGCGAGATCTCCCAGCGCGTCGTCCAAGTGCGCGGCTTCACGGAGGACGGCATCCAAGCGTACTGTTACAAGCGCCGCCAGCCGCGGACGTTTTTGCATGAACAGATTCTGGCGGTGTCTTTGCAAGTTCCCCGCGGGTCTCAGTCGTCCGCTCTGCACCGATACGGATGATGCGCTTGGCGCGGATAGAGAGGGAAGTTCGCGCACATTCTACCTCTAACAGCAGGAGTATGGGCAACAGGAGGGACGACGAATGGGCGAGAAGATCATCGCGGTTCGCAAGGACCGCAACGGAGACATCGCCGAGGTGATGACCCACACCGGGCGTGTGATTTCGATCGAGCAAGCGATGCAGGAAGCCCGTGACGGCAACTTTGACAGCCTCGACGCGATCGACCGGGAAGGCAACTGGTACATCAAGTCCAGCACCGGCGACGGCGAACCGGAGGCGGGAGGCAATCTCGACATGCTGCCGTCGTTTGAACAAGCGATGCACGAGGACAACCTGGAGGGCTAGGGAGGAGGGTTCCGGCGCGGTGGTGCCGAGCCCTTTTTTCACGTGGAACATTCGTTTTTTTCCCTTGTGGATTTTGATATAATGAATAGTGGACTATTTTTGGAGGTGCTAGCCAAATGGCTTTATCCGTAGGGATCGTTGGGTTGCCGAACGTCGGTAAATCCACTCTTTTTAATGCAATCACGAAAGCGGGCGCAGAAGCGGCAAACTATCCGTTCTGCACGATCGACCCGAACGTGGGGGTCGTCGAAGTTCCGGACGAGCGTCTGGTCAAGTTGACGGAGATCGTGGTTCCGAACCGCGTGGTTCCGACCGCGTTTGAATTTGTGGACATCGCAGGCCTCGTAGCCGGAGCGTCCAAGGGCGAGGGCCTCGGCAACAAATTCCTCGGCCACATCCGGGAAGTCAACGCGATCGCGCACGTGGTCCGCTGCTTCGAGGACTCGAACATCACCCACGTCGCGGGCAAAGTCGACCCGCTCAGCGATATTGAGACGATCGACCTCGAATTGATCTTCTCCGACCTTGATTCGGTGGAGCGCCGCATCGACCGCACCCGCAAAGCAGCGAAAGCGGGCGTGAAGGAAGCGATCCTCGAAGCGTCTGTTTTGGACCGCCTCAAGGAAGCGTTTGAGAACGGCAAACCGGCGCGCTCTGTGGAGCTCGACGACGAAGAGAAGCTGGTCGTGCGCGACCTGCACTTGCTGACGATCAAACCGGTGCTCTACGTTGCCAACGTCGCGGAAGACGAAGTGGCGAACGCGGAAGAGAACCAATATGTTCAAAAAGTTCGCGAACACGCGGCTCTGGAAGGCGCCGAAGTGGTCGTGATCTCGGCGAAAGTGGAATCGGAGATCGCGGAACTTGAGGGCGAGGACAAGCAGATGTTCCTCGAAGAGCTCGGCTTGGCGGAATCCGGCCTCGACCGTCTGATCAAGCAAGCGTACAAGCTGCTCGGCCTGATCACCTACTTCACGGCGGGCGTGCAGGAAGTTCGCGCGTGGACGATTCGCCAAGGCACGAAAGCTCCGGGTGCGGCGGGTGTGATTCACACCGACTTTGAGAAGGGCTTCATCCGCGCGGAGACTGTGGCGTACGACGACCTCGTGCACTACGGCTCGATGAACGCCGCGAAGGAAGCGGGCAAAGTGCGTCTGGAAGGCAAGGAGTACGTCGTCAACGACGGCGACATCATGCATTTCCGCTTCAACGTTTAATTTCTGATTGCGTGGACCGCGAGTTGAACGATACGTGCCCCGTTTGCGGGCGCGATACTTTTTATCAAGAGGGGGAGAGAAACCATGTTGAACCGCATCATTTTGATCGGTCGTCTGACGGCCGACCCGGAACTGCGCTACACCCCGTCCGGCACGGCGGTCGCCCAGTTCTCGCTGGCAGTCGACCGTCAACGTTCGAACCAAAACGGCGAGCGCGAGACCGACTTCATCAACATCGTCGTCTGGCAGAAGCAAGCGGAGCTGTGCGCGCAATACTTGCGCAAAGGCCGGATGGCCGCTGTGGACGGCCGTTTGCAAATCCGCTCGTATGACAACAAGGAAGGGCAGAAAGTTCGCGTGGCAGAAGTTGTCGCGGAGAGCGTTCGCTTCCTCGACCGCGGAGATAATGCCGGCGGTGGAGGCGGTGACTTTGGCGGAGGCGGCTACGGCGGCGGAAACCAAGGCGGCGGCTTTGGCGGAGGCAACCAGGGCGGTTACGGCGGCGGAAATCAAGGCGGCGGCTTTGGTGGAGGCAACCAGGGCGGTTATGGCGGCGGAAACCAAGGCGGCGGCTTTGGTGGAGGCAATCAGGGCGGCTTTGGCGGCGGAAATCAAGGCGGCGGTTTTGGTGGAGGCAACCAGGGCGGTGGCTTTGGCGGCGGAAATCAAGGCGGTTTTGGCGGAGGCGGCGGCAAACGCAACGACGATCCGTTCTCCGATGACGGCAAGCCGATTGATATTTCGGATGATGATTTGCCGTTCTAGGACACCAGCACGAATTGCATAGCAAGAAATAGGAGAGACCCCTTGCCTATCAAGGGGTCTCTTTGTTTTAGAACTGTGCACGGGTGTGTACGATGGAAGGAGGGACAACATGGAACTTGGAGCAGGAAGGGAATCACTAAATCACATTGAAAAAGATAGTAGGAAAAATTTTTTTACCCTGTCGATTTTGGTGTCCCCCGTTCGTTGTGTATATAGAGGCAAATCATAAACACAAAGGAGTAGGTTTTCGATGATTTTCATGTTGGTTGTCAAAGCAACAAAAGACTCCGAGAACGGCTTCATTCCCGATCAAGCGCATTTTGACGCGATGCGGAAGTTCAACGACGAGCTGAAGCAGGCAGGCGCATTTATTGCTGCTCAAGGACTCCACCCAAGCTCGAACGCGATTCGCATCTCGTATCCGGAACCCGGTGGGAAACCGAAGGTGGTAGACGGACCCTTCACGGAAGCAAAAGAGCTGATCGCGGGCTTCACGTTGATCGAGGTGAACTCAAGAGAAGAGGCGATCCAGTGGGCGATGCGGATGCCGGACCCGCACGGCAATGGCGAAGGAGAAATCGAGCTGCGCCAAGTGTATGGGGCGGCGGAATTCACTCAGGACCCGGAAGCATTGGCGAGGGAAACTGAAATGCTTGCACGTGTGAAGAGGAAGCTGAGTTAGTGGAGGAATCCGCTGCCGAGGATTTGGCTCAAGCTGAATGTGAGAGATCCCTTGTCTAGCAAGGGGTCTCTTTTTTCGTGTGGAGAAAACGTTCCATACGCGGCATCAAGACGTTCAGCAGGATACCCCCGAAGCAGACGGTCAGCATGCCCAAATACTCAGGCTTTTTTCTCCTGAGCAGGGCGTTGCCGCCTACCAGAATCAGCGCAATGAGGATTTCCCAACTGCCTACCGTAAGTCCGACCGTTTTGGACAGCCCTTGTTCTTCATTTTCCACCCTCCCTAGCCAAATGCTTTGGATCGTTTTATAATAGTCTACGCACAGAATTGTTGCAAATACAACAAAAAGTTGAGCGAGAAGGAGGGGTGCCGATGAAAGAGATCCTGCGTGAGATCGGCATGATCGCCCGCGCCTTGGACTCGATCAGCAACATCGAGTTTAAAGAGTTTGACTTGGCAAAGGGGCAATATTTGTATCTGGTGCGCATCTGCGAGAACCCCGGTATCATTCAAGAAAAAGTGGCCGAGATGATCAAAGTGGATCGTACAACGGCAGCCCGTGCCATCGCCAAACTGGAGGAACAGGGGCTCATCTATAAGGAAAAGGACGACCACAACAAAAAAATCAAGAAGCTGTTTGCCACCGAGCAGGGGTATGCGATCTATCCTTCGCTGCAACGAGAAGGGGAGCACTCCAACCGGATGGCCTTGTCCGGGCTGTCTCCAGAGGAGATCGACACGATCCACGACCTGCTTGTGAAAGTCAGAAAAAATGTAGAAGTGGACTGGGAATTGGTGAAGAAGGGACACAAGCGTAAGTACTGACCACAAAATCAAAGGAGAGAGTACCATGACCATACAGTTGAAATCTTGTACGGTGGCGGATGTGCATGCGCTTCAAACGATCAGTATGGAGACGTTCGATGAGACGTTTCGCGCAACCAATGATCCTGAGAGCTTGGATGCGTACTTGGAGAAGGCATTCACTCTGGAAAAGCTGGAGAAAGAGCTTGCGAATCCGGATTCGTTTTTCTACTTTGCGTATGTCAACGAAGAACTGGCGGGGTATCTAAAAGTCAACATCAACGGGGCACAATCCGATAAAGTCATTGACGATGCCCTGGAGATCGAACGCATCTATATCCGCAGTGCCTATCAGAGACACGGGCTGGGAAAAGTCTTGATCCAAAAGAGCATCGACATCGCCCGGGAGAAAAACAAACAGAACATGTGGCTCGGGGTGTGGGAGAAGAACGAGAAGGCCATCCGATTCTACAAGGGGATGGGCTTTGTGCTGCACGGAGCGCATTCCTTCTACATGGGGGACGAAGAGCAGACGGACCTGATTATGATC
This sequence comes from Tumebacillus flagellatus, assembly GCF_000714935.1. Classification (GTDB taxonomy): domain Bacteria; phylum Bacillota; class Bacilli; order Tumebacillales; family Tumebacillaceae; genus Tumebacillus; species Tumebacillus flagellatus. The sequence continues at coordinate 786 of NZ_JMIR01000043.1, read as the reverse complement.
AAGTCGCTTGCGTAGCAAGGGTTCTCTTTCCACGTTTATCTAGAAAAATTGATCTTCAAATCATTTTGTTGTAATGTCAAATGAAAGGCTTGAATCGTACCTCGATATCCGATGATCGAGAATCTTGCAGAGGTGCACCTTGAGGATGATGAGACGTTGAGAGCGATCGTTCTCGACTGCTCGAGTGTCAAGAATTGGAAAATACATGCAGCCGATCTTCGAAGGCAAAGGTTTAAACGATTGGAAGCCAGCCTAAGGGAGTGGATCAGATGCAACAGGAAAAACGCGTCAAATACATCAACCCCGAGACCATGCCTCCCACGTTCGGGTACACGCACGTGGTGGAAGTCCGAAACGCACGGACGATTTACGTATCCGGACAGGTCGCCCTGAATCAGGAGGGAGAATTGGTCGGAGCAGGCGATCTCGCCGCGCAGACGAAACAGGTATTCGAAAACATCCAATCCGCCTTGGAAGCGGCAGATGTTCAGTTTCACGATGTGGTGAAGCTGACGTTCTTCATGACCGACATTGCACAGATGCCGGTGGTGCGGGAGATTCGGGATCAGTACATCAACACGGCGAACCCGCCTGCCAGCTCCGCGGTGGAAATCCGCAAGCTCATCCGAGATGACCTGCTGATTGAGATCGAGGCCATCGCCGTCGGGAACTTGTAAAAAAACGAAAAGACCGGCCGTCTCAACTGGTCAAGACCCCATTTTGTAGACAGTGAAAAAAGACCTTAAACCGCAAGCTGGCGCCTGTACTCACGAGGCGTCAGCTTGT
>NZ_JMIR01000042.1 GCF_000714935.1 Tumebacillus flagellatus | reverse complement strand
GCGCAAGATTCAGGTTCTTGTGGGGGCAACCCCGTGGAGGTTCAAGTCCTCTTGACCGCACCAAACCGATCATAGAAAAGCCCGTCCTTCAACGCGAAGGACGGGCTTTTTGGTTACTCATTTCTTGCTTATTCAATCGACTCCAGTACGCTCAAGAAATGCTGCCGGTTGATGACCACGGAGTTCTGGATGACATTCTCCGGATCATGGCGGAAGACGACCAACTCCACAACGCTGAAGAAGTCTTGGTTCAATTTCTTGATCCCTTGCCACGAATTCTGGCCTTGCGCAATCTCCTGCTCCATCTCCAAGTACCCCATCGTCAGGAACAAGTCGGTCACTTGGTTGAAGTTTTTACTTTCCATGATGTTCTCCATCCTTCCAGCGGATAAAGAAAGGGACGTACAAGTGACGTCCCTTCTGTTCTTACGCGTTCATCGAACGATTGGCTTGCGCTTTGGCTGCCACGGCACGGAATCGGAAGTAGCACCACAGACGCCATACGAACGTGGAGACGACCAACACCATGATGTAGTACGAGAGCATGATCTCGATGTCCGGAACGTACGCTTTCGGAAGATATTGTTGGAAGAAGATCGGATGGTGGTTGAAGATGTAGGTCCGCACTTCGTACCGCAGAATCGGGAAGGCGAACAAGATGATGTAGAAGATGATGTTCGACTTAAACTGAATTTTGCCGTCCTTGTTCACCGCGTAGTTTGAGAACAGGATGTAGGGAATCGCCAGCAGCACACCGTACAGGAAGCACAGGAGGATGTCTTCTTGCACACCGCGCTTGTACCAAACCTCAATGATCCAAGGCAGCGGAGCAACCAACAAGATATCGCTTAACAGGATGCGCAGTCCGTTGCCTTTGACCGGACGGCGGGTTTCCAAGAATTGTTTGAGCGTCATGTAGATGATGATGGCCCAAACACCATAGCCAATCAAATCCCACTGTTCTTTTGTCAACATATGACCAATCTCCATTCGTCAGTAAGTATCGTTTACGAATTCATTGTAACCAGCCTTTCACAGATCTTCATCTGTCGTCCTTCATGTTTTTCAACTCAGCGTGTGGGTGTAAAAAGTCATGGTTCAAAAAGACCACATCGGCGGAAGATGTGGTCAAAGTCCTCACTCTTTTACTTAACGGCCTGAACGCGCAGCGAAGACGCCCAGTTGTTCGGATAGGCAAGACCTGCCAACTCCTCCGGGATCGGCAGCTTTTGCAATTCGTCTTCGGAAAGCCCTCGTGCCTTGCCTTCCTCGATCGTTTGCAAAAACACCTCCAAATAGCGCAGGTTTTTCGCCAAATCCTCCCGAGTCCCTACTGAACCGTGCCCCGGCACCAACACGTCCATCGCAAACTCTTCCTGCACGCGGGTCAAGATCCGATGCCACTCCCGCGCATCTTCCCAGACCGCCAGATGACCGCTCGTAAACAACAAGTCTGCGAAAAAAACGATCTTCTCCTCGGGCAGGTAGAGGAACGTGTCACTCGGGGAGTGACCGCCGCCAAAACAGAACAACTCCGCCCGACGCTTCGTGCCGTGAATCACAAGTTGTTCGGAAAACGTCACCGTCGGCAACGTCAACTCCAACGTGTCGATCGTCTCGCAGATCTCCCCGATCTGCGACAGTTGCATTTCCAAGGCGCGACGCTCTTCTTCCGTCTGTGCAGCCTCCACTTTGGCGGGCAAACTCGCATGGTACCCGTGAATGCCATCCCGTTGTTGAGCCACGCGGGCACGGTCTTGTCCGATCAACTCGCGGGTCAACTCCGTCGAGAGAATCACCGCGTCGCGAAACACTTGGTTTCCGCGCACATGGTCGCCGTGTCGGTGGCTGTTGACCAGAATCGAGACCGGCTTGCCCGTCAATTGCTCCGCCGCCGCCCGCAAGTCTTGCGCTGCTTGCGGGGTCTGGAACGAATCAAACACTAGCGTGCGATCTCCCAAATCCACGAAGCCGGCGTTGCTGAACGCTCCGAATCCGGTGTTTTCAATCGCCGCGTAGACACCGTCTGCGAGGCGCTCCAGAGTAAAGTGTTTCGATGCGGTCAAAAGGTCTGCCGTCGCCATGGGGAAGCCCTCCTTGTCGTAAAAAAACAAATTTTCCAATTACCATTATATTGTAGCGTGATTGTCACGAATTGCACATCGTTTTTTAAGGCTTTTCTAAGAACGTTCCTACATACTGAATCTGTAGGCAACGACCATACTCTCTTGAAAGGAGTTCCGTTCAAGAGCCTACACATACCTACACAACACACACAAGAACAACAGGCACACGAGACGTTGCCTGTTGTTCTTGTTACAATAGAAGGAGTAAAAAATCAAGGAATCCAAAAAAGGAGGCCTCCGCATGCGCATCTTGCTCGTGGAAGACGACCGTCCGCTGTTGGACGCCATCCGGCAGATGTTCGAAGAGGAATCATACGCCGTCGACACGGCTGAAAACGGAGATGACGGCGAGATGCTCGCCACCCAGGGCATCTACGACCTGATCGTGCTCGACATCATGTTGCCCGGCACGACGGGGCTGGAGATCGTCCAACACCTGCGCAAACGCGGCCTCGCCACGCCGATTTTGCTGCTCACCGCGCGCGATTCGGTGGAAGACCGCGTGCGCGGACTGGACGCGGGGGCGGACGACTACCTCGTCAAACCGTTTGCCGTCGCCGAATTGCTCGCCCGCGCCCGTGCATTGCTTCGCCGCAACAGCTCAGTCAACCCGGACGGCGACATCACGTACGGGCCGCTTTCGATTCGCTCGAAATCCCGCGACGGCTATGTGGACAACCAGCCGCTGAAACTGACCGCCAAGGAATACAAACTGCTGGAATTCCTGCTGATCAACGCCGAGCAGATACTCACCCGCGAGCAGATCTTCGACCGGGTCTGGGGATTTGAAGTCGATACCAATACGTCCGTCGTCGACGTCTATCTCCACTACCTTCGAAAAAAACTCGCCGTCCACGGTTGCGACCACTACATCCAAACCGTGCGCGGCGTCGGCTGCATGCTGAGAGGGAACGCTTGAGATGTTCCAGAAGATTCGCGTCCAATTGGCAACTCTCAACGCCGTGGTGTTTCTCGTCATGCTGATTACGTGCGGCATCGGGCTGTACGTCTACATCGAGCATCGCTTGCTCGACCGCGTGGACGACGGCCTGCGCGAAATCGCCGCCATCCCGATGCAACCGCTGTTGCACCCCGGAGGCCGGCCCCTCGACCGTCCGGCGGTGACGATCATCTATGACAAGCAGGGCGACGTGCTGAACCAAACCGATGTGCAGTTTGGGGAATCGGATCTCGAAACTCTGCGCGACTTGCAGATCTCCGACGTGCCGCAGACGCTGCACCTCGACAACCATTACTACCGCGTGCTGACCGCGCCGGTCACCCAGTATCAGTTCCCGCAGAACACGCCGTTTTTTTCCGGACTTCCACAAACGGGGATGGCGGGGCAGCCGGTGCAAAAGGTGCAGAACACCGTGCAAGTCGTGCGCAACATCGACGCGGAGCAGGACGTGCTGGAGACGCTGCTGGTCGTCACCGTCCTTGTCATCGTGGTGGGCGGCGGGCTGATCGTCGGGGCGGGGTTCTTCCTCGCCGGACGGGCTCTCGTCCCGATTCGTCAGGCATGGGAGCGGCAGCAGCAATTCGTCGCCGATGCCTCTCACGAACTGCGCACGCCGCTCGCCGTCGTGCAGTCGCACTCCGAACTGATGCTTCGCCATCCCGACGAGACGATTCAAGAGCAGAGCCGCAACGTCGCCGTCGTGCTCAAAGAGACGAAGCGCATGACCAAACTGGTCAGCGACTTGCTGACACTCGCCCGCACCGATTCCAACCAAGCACTGCTCGAACTTCGTCCGTTTCGTCTGGACGAGGTGGTGCGCGACGTCGCGGAAGACTACACGTTGATGGCGGAACTGCAAGAGATTGAGTTGCAAACGAACATCGAAGACGAGCTGGAGATGATCGGCGACGCCAACCGCATTCGGCAATTGCTGTTGATCTTGCTCGACAACGCTTTGAAATACACCCCCGAGGGCGGGCGCATCCGCCTCACCTGCCGCAACGCGGGCGGCGGCATGATCGAGTTAATAGTAGCGGATACCGGAATCGGCATCGCGCCGGACGATGTGGCGCGGATCTTCGACCGATTCTACCGGGGAGACAAAGCCCGCACGCGGGCCGAGGGCGGTTCCGGACTGGGGCTGTCGATCGCCGAATGGATCGCCGAAGCGCATCACGGCAAAATTCGTGCCGAGAGCACGCTTCACCAAGGCACGACGTTGACCGTCCTCTTGCCCAAAGACAAAAAGGAGTGAGCCTGCGTACAGGCACACTCCTTTTTTCTTCTATAAACAAAAGGGACGTCTCCCTCCACGACATCCGCTTACTCCACTTTCGCGCCGAATGATTTCGCCAACTGAATCGCATGCTCCAAGTCGATGCGCGTGCCGCGCAAGTCCAACGTACGCAAGTCCACCGCCTCCAAGACAGCGCCGCGCAGGTCTGCTTTGGCGAGTTTGGCGTTGGTGAGGACGGCGCGGGAGAGGTCGGCGCCGCGCAGGTCGGTTTTTTCCAAATTGGCGCCGTAGAGGTCGCTTTCGGTGAAGCGAACGTGTTTCAAGGTTTGTCCGCGCAAGTCTTGCAGGCGCAAGTTGGCAAACGACCAATCGCCGCCCTCAATCGAGAAGCCGCTGAAGTTCGTTTTGACAAAACTGGAACCGGTCATCTTGCACGACCGAAATGTAGCCACCAAGAAATTCGCATGATCAAACTTGCAGTTCAAAAAAGCGCTGTTGGCATGCTCCGACGCATTGAACTGCGCTCCGCTGAAATCACACTCTGTAAACACGCATCCGCGTGTCACCAATTCCCGCAAATCCGCATCTCGAAACGAGCAGGCGACAAACTGGCAGTCTTGCCATTCTTCGTTTGCAAACCCCTCGTGATTGAAATTTTCCCCCTCAAATACCTGCTCTTTCCACATCTGTGTCACGTCCTCTCGTTTATACCTACTTTAGTTTACCTGAGCAGGAGGACAGATTCTACTTACAGTTGAAAGAATTCGTATTTACGTGTTACGATGATTTGGCACTTGGCTTATTACTACTCAGAAATCAACAGCAACAAGAAGAATAACAGGAACTGAAACGGAGGGACTCCTCTTGACGGAGACACCGGGACAATCGGAACAGCCGGAATTGATCCAACAAGCGGCGACGATCTTGCTGGTTCGGCAACAGACGACGCCGGAGCGGCTGGAAGTATACATGACGAAACGACCTCAGACGATGCGTTTTTTGGCAAGCCATTATGTGTATCCGGGCGGCCAGATGGACGAAGAAGATCAGGACCCGCGCTTTGCGGCTCTTGCGGCGCCGCTGACCCCGGAACTGAATCCGGAAGGGCTGCCGCTTTCGTACTGGGTGTGCGCGCTGCGGGAAGCGTTTGAGGAAGTCGGCATCCTCTTGGCGCGTGACGCGTCCGGGCAATTGATTCAGTCGAGGAACTATCGCGACGTGCGGCAGAAGATGCTCGCGGGCGAGATTTCTTTTTATGATGTGGTGGAGCAGGCGGGTCTGACGCTTGCCACCGACTCCATGCGCTACTTCGGTCACCGACTGACTCCTCGCAAAGTTTCCAAAAAACGTTTCGACACACGGTACTTTTTGACGATTTTGCCGGAAGGTCAGACGCCGGAGCCTCATGCGGGCGAAGTTGAGGAAGACGGCTGGTATGACGTAACCTCCGCGTTGGCAGGCGCTTCGCAGGGCGAGATGGACATGGTGCCGCCCACTCTCGATTCGTTGCGGGCGATCGGGCGTTTTCAGCGGGCGCAGGACCTGTGGAACTCTACCGTCGGAGTGGGGACGCCGACACCGGAAGAGTTGGCGTAATTGCCGGGGGGAAGTACAAATAGGGTGAAGAGGGGGAGCTCTTGATGGACGTGATCCAGCGTACGTACCACATGCCGCTGGTGACATTGTCGATTCTCATCGCCATCATTGCTTCCTATACGGCGTTCGACTTGGCGAGCCGGGTGACCGCTTCGCGGGGAGTGGCGCGGCGCATCTGGTTGGGGGCCGGCGCGATCACGATGGGCACCGGTGTTTGGTCGATGCACTTCGTGGCGATGCACTACACGGGCATGAAAGCGATGCGGATGCCTGCGGAGATCACCTACCAACCGCCTTTGTTCTTGTTGTCGGTCGCGATCGCCGCGGGGGCGTCGTGGGCGGCGCTGTTTTTGCTGTTCCGCCTGCGAAGTGAGACGTTGGACGGACGGTTTTGGGCCCGCAAAATCGGCAGCGCCGTGATCATGGGATTTGCGATATCCGGCATGCACTACACCGGCATGGCGGCCGCCAAGTTTCAGTTGATGGACATGGCGGGAATGGATGAATCGGGTTCGATGAATTCGTGGGGGATGGCGTATGCCATCGGGCTTGGCACGTTGGTCATCTTGGGGTTTGTTATCGTCAGCGCCGTGGTCGACCGTCGGTTGTCGGTGCAATCGACGAAGTTGGAACTCAGCGAGTTGCGGTATAAGTCGCTGTTCGAGCACAATCCGAACGCGATCTTCACCATCGACTTGCAGGGCTACTTCGTGGAAGTGAATCCCGCCGCGGAAAAACTTCTCGGGTTTCGCGCCCGCAGGTTGGTGCCCGCGTTACAGTTTATCCCTTTAGCCGAAGAGACCGGCTTGATCGTGCCGATCGGCGAACAGGTGATGCGTATGGCGAGCCGGCAGTGCAAAACGTGGCAAGAGCAAGGTCACCGCTTGCGCATCGGCATGGACGATTTCGGCACGGGGTATTCGTCGCTGAGCTACTTGCAGAAGTTCCCGCTGGATCGGTTGAAAATCGACCAGTCCTTCGTGCGCGACACGCTGATGTTGACGCACGAGTCGGCGATTGTGCCCACGATCATCTCGATGGCGCACAACCTCCACTTGCAAGTGACCGCCGAGGGAGTCGAGACGGTCGAACAGCTCGACTACCTTCGCGAGAAACTGTGCGACGAGGCCCAAGGCTTCCTGTTCAGCCGCCCGGTCCCGGCGGAGGAGTTCCAACAACTCCTGAACAGCTTTCAACATCAACCGTAAATAAGGGAAAAAAGACCTGTCCAGAATTGGCTTTGCACGCGGCGACAGGCTTCTTTTTTCAAAAAAAGACCTGTCCCGAATTGGCTTTGCATCCGGCGACAGGTCTTTTTTCTTAACTTACTGTGCGTGGTACGTCCCATCTTTCTCCACAGCGCGCCCGTCCTCGACCAGCTTCACGAGGATGCCTTGGATGGTTCTCTCCGCCACCCACATCACGCTCGGGTGGACGCTTCCTTTGTACACCGCATCCACCAGTTCCGCCTCGGTGCGCGGCTGTTGCCGCAACAGCTGGTAGACCTGCTCTTCGCGCTCCAAGCGGCGGCCGATGAAGAAGTCGATTTTCTCCTCGACGTCGGCGATCATCCCGCCGTGCCCCGGCGCCATCCACGCGGCGTCGAACGTTTTCAACCGGCGCAAGGTGTCCAAGTACACGCGCAAATCCCCGTCCGGCGGGCCGATCCACGTCGTGCCCGCGCCGACGACGTTGTCCGCCGTGAACAGCACGCGGTCTTCCGGCAGCCAGAAGTTCAAGCAGCCGTGCGTGTGTCCCGGCGCGTGCAGCACGTGCAACTTCAAGCTCCCCACCTCGACGATATCGCCTTCTTCCAGCGTCCCGTCGACTTTGACCGGCGCGATTTCCCGCTCCACATGCTCCACTTCCAGCGGATGCGCGTACACCGGGCAATCAAAATGCTTCGAAAAAAACTTCGCGCCCGGCGTATGGTCATGGTGGTAGTGCGTCATCAAGATCGCCTCCACTTTCGGGGCTCCGATCTCTTGCACATACTCCGCCACTTTGCGATGGGCGTCTTCATGTTCATATCCGGCATCAATCAAAACGGCACGGTCTCCGTCGACCACCAGATAAACGTTGGTCGTCGTCGCCGGGAACAGCGTCGGCGTGGTGACCGGCAGTTGATGGACATGCGGGGTGACTTTCAAAGTACGAACCTCCTCTGCTAAAAGCTGCCTCGTTTTTAGTATAACGGTGTTTACAAGAGTGGAAAAATATCTTATAATTCTGACATGGGGAAATAATGAGAGCTGCGTTGTTTGGGGAAACAGCGCAGGTGCTAGTCCAATGAACACAAACGGCAGGAGGCCCTCGCGAGAGTGGCCTCTTTCGTCTTGTATCAGATATGATAAGATGAGACCGGAAAGGAGATGGTAAGAGTGAAAATCTATACCAAATCGGGAGACAAGGGCGAAACCTCGCTGATCTACGGCCACCGTGTTCCCAAGGACGCCGTGCGCGTGGAAACGTACGGGACGATCGACGAAGCGAACTCGATGATCGGGCTTGGGATGTCGTATCTGCGCGAGGTGACGTTTCGCACGGACGATTTGCAGCAGCAGTTGCTGACCATCCAGCGCGACCTGTTCGACCTCGGACGCGACCTCGCGACGCCGGTTGAGAAGATCCAAGAGAACGGTTACCACGTCCAAAGCAAGCACGTTGAGCAACTGGAGAGCTTCATCGACGGGTTTGACGCGGAAGTGCCGCCGCTGACCCGCTTCATCCTGCCGGGCGGGCACAAAGCAGCCGCCGCGCTGCAGACGGCGCGCACGATCGCCCGCCGTGCGGAGCGCGTGGCGGTGACGCTTGGCAAGAACGAGACGGTCAACCCGGAGGTGCAACGCTATCTGAACCGCCTCTCCGACTACCTGTTCGTCGTGGCACGCGCCATCAACCATCGGGCGGGGACGAACGAACCGGAAGTGAATTTCACCTTCTAGGAGGACTTGTACACGAGATGGACACCACTTGGCTGCAAGACATCGAAGCGTTCCTGATCGACCTCGACGGCACGCTCTACCGGGGCAAGGAAGTGATCGACGACGCCCCGGAGTTTGTGAAATGGCTGCAAACATCGGGCCGGCGATACTTATACGTCACCAACAACTCTTCGCGCACGCCGGAGCAGGTGGCGGAACACTTGCGGCACTTGGGCATCCCGGCGCGTCCCGAGGATGTTTTTACGTCGAGCCAAGTCGCGGCAGAATACATCAAAACGGACGGTCGTTCCGGCAAGCGCGTCTTTCCGGTCGGTGAAGAGGGCCTCTGCACTTCGCTGACGGAGGCGGGCTGCGAAATCGTGGAGGACGGTCCGGCAGACTATGTGGTGCAGGGCATCGACCGCGGATTCTCCTATGAGAAGCTGAAAAAAGCCTCGCTGCTCATCCAGAGCGGCGCAACGTTCATTTCGACGAACGTGGACAAAGCCCTGCCGACCGAAGAGGGCCTCCTGCCAGGCTCCGGGTCGCTGGCGGCCGCCATTCGCACCGCATCCGGCGAAGAGCCGCTCGTGATGGGCAAACCGGCGGCGAGGATGATCGACTTTGCGGTGGAGCGCCTCGGCGTGAGCAAGGAGCGCTCTGTCGTCGTCGGCGACAACTTGGAAACCGACATCCTCGCGGGCGTGAACGCCGGCGTGCGCACCGTCTTGGTGCTGACGGGCTTCTCCAAGGAAGAGCACGTCGCCACAGCACAGGGACGTCCCACCGTCGTCCTGCGCTCGTTGACCGACCTTCGCCGTCATGTGGAAGGCACAGACAAGTAAGTAGAGAAAAAGACCCGTTGCGCCTCCTGTGAGTGCGGTAACGGGTCTTTTGTCTGTTGCATCGATTTGGAGTGTGCCGCAGGGCTGGTTACACTTTTTTGCACAGGTCATTTTTTACTCATCCGTCCGGAGTTTTCCATAGATGACGAGATCGCGGAACTCCCCGAAGGTGTACGCCGCGCCGCGCAGAACGCCTTCGCGCTTCAGTCCGACCTTCTCGACGACGCGGTGCGACCCGATGTTCGGGACTTCGATCTTGGCCTGCACGCGGTAGAGATCCATCTGCTCGAATCCGTACTGGATCAAAGCGCCGAGCGCTTCCGTCATAACCCCTTGGCTCCAAGAGTCTTTGCGCAAGATGTAGACCAGTTCGGCACAGCGGTCGCGGTGGTCCCAAAATTGCAGCCCGCAGGTGCCGATGATGCGTCCGGTGGCTTTTTCTTCAATCCCGAAGCGGATGCCGCGCTTGTCTTCAAACATGCTGTCGTAGTTCTGAATCGTGGTGGGGACTTTCTCGCGGGGAAACGGGTCGTTTCCGTAGTATTCCATCACTTCCGGGTCGGAGAGAAACGCGAACACATCGTCCGCATCCTCTTGCGTCACCCGGCGCAAGACCAAGCGCTCCGTCTCCACGCGGGGAAATACAGCTTCCATCTTCTTCAACACCCCTTTTTCAAAAAAACATTCTAGGTCTTCTGACCCAACTTCTGCAAAAACGTTACGGTCGATCAAGGGCTCGTCTCCGTCAACCGAGTCCTCTCCCGTTTCTCGCCCCCCTTGGCGATTGTAGGCGATTCTAGGCGTTTGAGCACGTCTCTATCGCTGTGCTGGTACATATTTCATAGACTTTCAGGCTCTTGACCCTGTCCAAATCTAGTGGGTATAATCACTTTCGTCAGTCAACGAACACTACATATGGTGTTTCGGAACGCACGTAGAAAGCGAGGACCCCAAACCGATGAAATGCCCGTATTGTTCCCATGCGAGCTCGCGTGTGATCGAATCGCGAGCGACCGATGAAGCGGTGCGCCGCCGCCGGGAGTGTGAAAACTCCGACTGTCAACGACGGTTCACGACCTATGAGAAAGTCGAGATGGCACCGCTGATGGTGATCAAGAAGGACAAGAAACGCGAGGAATTCTCGCGGGAGAAATTGTTGCGGGGGGTCTTGCGCGCGTGCGAGAAACGCCCCATCGCCGTCGATGAGATCGAATCGTTGACCGATCACGTGGAGAAGGCGTTGCGCAGAGAATATGACAAGGAAGTCCCTGTGGAAGCCGTGGGCGAACAGGTGATGGACCGGCTGCGCGACCTCGACGGCGTGGCGTATGTACGTTTTGCAAGCGTGTACCGTCAGTTTAAGGACGTGGAGACGTTTGCGAAGGAAGTTCTTGGATTGCTTACACACAAGGGGGACCAGTGATGACTCAACAACTGCAGACCAGCATCTTGCCTTTTACCGAAGAAGATTACCTCGCGCCGACCGGTGAACGGATCGTTTCGGACCGTTACTTGCTGAAAGACACCCAGAAAGTCACCCTCGGCGTCGGCTCTCTCGTCGTCGCCGTCATCGATAAAAAACGCGCTTTCCACGAGTTGGCCCGCGTGGTTGCCTTGGATGACGCGAAACAGCAAGTGCAAGTGGAACTGCGTGACGGATATCGCTTGGAACTCCCCTTGGATCAAATCGATGTGTTGAAAGAATCGTCGCCGCGCGAGATGTGGGCCCGGATTGCCCGCGGCGCGGCGGGTGTGACGAACGACCCGCAGCTGTGGGAACAGCGTTTCTATCACTTGCAGGCAGGCTGGAAGTACGTGCCGGGCGGCCGCATCAACGCTTCGATGGGCACCGGCATCCAGACGACGTCGTACAACTGCTTCGTCATCCCGAACGTCGGCCCGTCGCCGCGCGACTACGCGTTCTCGTTCGGACAAACGTTGGAAATTCAAGCGCGTTCCGGCGGCGTCGGCATGAACCTCTCGCAAGTTCCGCCGCAAGGGAGCCTGACACCGGTGAAGGAGTTGAAGCGCTCCGACGTGCAGTTGGTGTTGGACGTGTGGCACGGCGACGTGGTCGATTTCTTGAACGAAGACTACAAGCACACGACCAAAGTCATCCGCGTTTCCCGTCAATTCCTGCGCGCCGTGGAAGAAGACAGCGAGTGGACGTTCCTCTTCCCGGACACCTCCGTCGAATCGTATGACGAGATCTGGGACGGGAGCTTGACCGATTGGCTGGAACAGGGTCTTCCGGTGCACAAAGGCGAGACGGTGAAAGCGGCCGACCTGTACGAGAAGATCGTTGTAAGCGGCGCGCTGGTGGTGCAGGACGTGATCGGATTGAGCCTGACGCCGGGCGATTCGCGCGGCACGATCGCCGAGACGCTCGCCGATATGTGGGAAGCCCTGCTCAAAGGCAAGCGCGTCTCCGTGGTGCTGTCCTCTCTGCGTCCGCGCTACAGCTACGTGCGCGGCGTCAACGGCCGCAGTTCCGGCGCCTATTCCTGGGGCAATCTGTACGACAAAGGCAATGCCGTTTTTGCCAACGGGTTTGGGCCGGTCGGCGTCGGCGAGATCATGAGCGTGGGTTGCCAACTCACCTTGCAAGGCGGTTCCCGACGCGGGGCGCTGATGTTGATCTTGAACGACAAGCATGCGGACATCCGCAAGTTCATCACCTGCAAACAAGTCGACGGCGTGATCACCGGCGCGAACCTGTCTGTCGGCGTGTCCGAGGAATTCATGGCGGCGCGCGCGGCGGGTGCGAAGTGGAGCATCGGGTATCCGGCTCTGGAGTCTATGAACAACTTCGACGGCGACTTCCACAAATGGGAGCGCGAAGGCCGCGAACTCGTCGTGGCGGAAGAGTTTGACGCGGAAGTGCTGTGGGACGAGATGATGCTGTCGGCGTGGAAATCGGCAGAGCCGGGCGTTGTCTTCCTCGGCCGCTACAACCACATGTCGAACTCGAACTACTTCAACCCGATCATCGCGACGAACCCGTGCGGCGAGCAAGGTCTGCCGGCGTACGGCATCTGCAACCTCGGCGCGGTCGTGTTGAGCCGTTTTGCCGTCGGCTTTGTCGGCACGGAAGAGAAGGCGGAGTTCGCAAACGCCGATTTGAAAAAACAAATCCGCGCCGAGTTGGGCAAGCATTTTGCAGAGTCCAGCGCGGACTTCCTCTTGCATCATATTAAATGGGAAGAACTCGAAACCGCCGTCCGCACCGGCCTGCGTTTCCAAGACGCGGTCATCGACGCGACGTACTACCCGTTTGAAGAGAACCGCAAAAACCAACTCACCGAGCGCCGTGTCGGGCTTGGGATCATGGGTCTGCATGACCTGATGCTGTTCTGCGGCATCCGCTACGGGTCGGAAGCGGCGACGTCGCTGATCGACGTGCTGCTCGGCATGATCGCGGAGTGGTGCTACTTGGAATCGGTGGAACTGGCGAAAGAAAACGGCCCGTTCCCGATGTTTGACGCCGAACAGTACCTGCAATCGGGCTACATGCAGATCATGGCGCAAGAAAAACCGCACGTCGTCGCGGCGATTCGCGAACACGGCGTGCGCAACGTCACGACGATGACGATCGCGCCGACGGGCACGACCGGCACGATGGTCGGCTGCTCGACGGGTTGCGAGCCGTACTACGCGTGGAGCTACTACCGCAATTCGCGCCTCGGATTGTTTGAAGAGAACGCGAAGATCGTGGACGACTTCTACCAAGCGCATCCGGGCGTGACGGAGCTGCCGGAATACTTCGTGACGGCGATGGACTTGACCCCGGAAGAGCACGTGATGGTGCAAGCGTCGCTGCAGAAGTGGATCGACTCGTCGATCTCGAAGACCTGCAACGCGCCGAACTCGTACACCGTGGAAGACACGAAGCGCCTCTATGACCTCGCGTATGAGCTCGGTTGCAAGGGTGTGACGATCTACCGCGACGGTTCGCGCTCCGAGCAAGTGCTGTCGCTGAAGGAAGAGGACAAGCAGGAAGACGCGGTCGCGCAAGAAGCGGCGACGGCGGAAGCTCTCCCGGTTGTCGACAACAAACCGGCCTACAAGAAGCAGCGCCCGGACGTTCTCTACGGCGCGACGTACAAAAAAGACACCCCGCTGGGTTCGGCGTACATCACGATCAACGACGACCCGCAGGACGGGTTGGCGCGTGAAGTGTTTGTGAACATCGGCAAAGCGGGTTCGGACGTGTACGCGTCGAACGTGGCGCTTGGCCGTGCGATTTCGCTGTACCTGTCCGACTCGCAAAACCCGGATAAGGAAGCGGTGCTGGTGAAAAACCTCTCCGGCATCGGCGGCTCCGGCTCCGTCGGGTTCGGCGACCGCCGCATCACGTCCGTTCCGGATGCGATCGCCAAGTCGTTGATCGAACACAGCGAAACGTTCCCGCTGCGTCATCTTGACTTCCTGAAAGACAAGGAAGCGGCGTGCGCCGACGACCACGCGCACCACGAACACAAATCCCTGCGCGACTACAACACCGGCAAAGACTTCTGCCCCAACTGCCACCAGCACAGCCTGGTCAGACAGGGCGGGTGCAACGAGTGTGAAGCGTGCGGGTTCAGCAAGTGTTAGATCGAGTAAGAAATACATTCATTCATGCAGCGGGGCCGTCATCTGACGGCCCCGTTTTTTGACGGAATTTATCATTTGACACACAGTAACTTATATTATAAATACAAACCACAGAAAGGAGGTGTTAAAAATGAAGAAAATGACAATCAAGAAAACCGAGATTGTAAAACTCACCACCTCCGCAGGTTCCCTGTACGGACCGGGAACGGCTTGCGGTCCGGGCGGCACCCCGTGGTAAGGAGTGGACAACGGACAGAAGGGAGGAATCGAACATGAAAAAACTGATGATTAAGAAAACTGAGATCGTAAAACTTACGAGCGTCGCAAGTTCCTTGTACCAAGGTCAGATCTGCGATCCGAGCACGTGGCCGCTGCTGTAAGTCATTCAACTTGAAAGGAGGGGTCCCCGTGAAAAAAGCGCACATCAAAAAAGTGGAAGCCGCAAGACTCTTCGCAACTTCCTTGTACGTACCGGACGACTGCTGGCCGTTCATGAACTAAGCAGAGGGTGTACCTCAGCGACCTGGGTTTATAATTGTATACACCAATCTCAATTTTTCGATAATTAACTATTGACTTCTGATTACTAGTGTTATAACATTAAAAGTGTAGAAGGAGTCAACAACTTCCAACTACATAATAAATCGAAAGGGAGGAATTAACATGAAAAAAATGATGGTTAAGAAAACCGAGGCTGTTAAACTGACCACGGCTGCTAACCTGTACCAAGACTGGTGGAACTGCCTCCCGGCATAAGTATTTTTGTGAAAAAAGCGAGGTCGTTGCAGGCTTCGCTTTTTTCATGCTTTCCAGCTACTTTGTGGAGCATGAGTCTCCTCCTACATAATACATGCCGAAAGGGAGGAATTGAGGTGAACCGCAAATGGACGACCAACTAGAGCAACGAATCATCCACCTGCACCCGCTGACCTTCCTCCCCGATGCGGCGGGAGTGTCGATCGGGCGGTTTGGAACGGATACTTTCGCCGTGTTTCCAGAGGACGGCGCGGAGTTGATCAAGCAGTTGCAAGCGGGTCTCACCGTGGGTGAAGCGGCCCGCTGGTACGAAGAGACCTATCAAGAAGAACTCGACATGGAGGATTTCTTGGAGATCTTGCGCGATCTCACATTCATCATGGCGATCACCGAAGGCGCCGCACCACTCGCGAATGATCTCGCAACTCCCCGTACGGACAACTCGACGCTTCGAGGTCAAGCGTTTGGGAAATGGGCGTTCTCTCCCGTGGCTTGGGTGCTCTACGCGGCGCTGATCGGCGCGGGCATTGCGTTTCTATGGAAGTTCCCGGAGTTACGACCTGCGCGAAAGCATATCTTTTTCACCGACTATTCGACGTTGGTGGTCGTCGGGGTATTTCTCGGGCAGATGCCCGGCATTTTGTTCCATGAAAGCATGCACTGGCTTGCCGGCCGGCGGTTAGGGCTGCCGACCAAACTGAGTGTCGGACGTCGGATGTACATGCTGGTATTCCAAACGTCGATGCCGGGCATCGCCGGACTGCCGCGCAAACTGCGGTATCTGCCGTTTTTGGCGGGGATGTTTGGAGATGTGATGTTTTTTTCGGCGCTGGTCCTGCTCGCAGGAGTCGCGCTGATCTACACAGGGGAAACCAATTTCTTTGTCAAGTTTTGCTTGGCGCTCTCGTTCACCACGATGTTGCGGTTTGTCTGGCAGTTTTACTTCCATCTGCAAACGGACATCTACTACGTCATCGTCACGATGCTCGGCTGTGTCAATTTGCAGCAGACCACCCGTCAGATCATCGCCAACTTCTGGTACCGCCTGATTCGCGCCGAGCACAAACAACACGACCCGTCGCAATGGGCGGAGCAGGACGTCAAAGCGGCGCGGTTTTACGGCCCGGTGTTTGTCTTCGGGTATACGGTGTTTCTGGTCATGTTGATTTTTATCATGCTGCCGATCGGGTTTAACTTCATGGTCACCGTCGTTATGAATTTGGTGCACGGCTCCATCGATAAGATGTTGGATTCGTTGGTGTTCATGGTCATCAACGGTGTCCAATACGGAACGGTGATCTGGCTGTTCGTGCGGGAGCGTTTCGTGCGGCACCGCCGTCAAAAGTCAATTGTCCAAGGGGGATAATGAGTATGACACAGACGCAAAAACATCGCTGGATCGTAGGACAAACACGTGCCGACCGCGAGGCGTTGCATCCGGCAGCGGACGCGGGGCAAGGGATTTTCGTCATTGATGCGCATCGGAACCTGCGCGGGCCGTATACGGCGGCCGGCGAACTGCTGCGTCAATTGATTCCGACGGTGCAAAAGCACTGGCCGGAGCTGGTGGAACGTCACGTCGTCGAAGTGTTGAGCTTTGCGCCGGAGTTGCGCGATGTCGTACAGGCGTCCCGCGAAACGCTGACGTCCCTCGCCATTCCCGAAGAGCGGACTCGTTTCTACGCACGCGTGCGCACGCAGCGCTTGACCCACGGCGTGATCGAGCTGTTGCAAAAAATCGCGGTCCCGGAGCGCATGGGCCGTTTGCAATTCGTTTTTGAAAACGCAGGGGACTGCGAACACACCGACAACGAGTTTTTCGCGACGATTTTGCGCCGCATCCATCCCGCGCAGATTGAAGTCACGCTCAGCTCGAAGCCCGAGATGGAGTGGCCGATGGTCCGCGAGGCGCTGGACAAATACGCCGAGCGTATCGAAGCTCCGGTGATCCAGCGCACGGCACCGAGCGGTGCAGACCCGCTCGAACTCGCCAAACGCTTCGTCCAATCGGACGGCACGTCCGATGTTGCTGAAGAAATCGCCGCGTACGAATCCATCGCGGACGAGCAGCGCCAAGCCCTGCACGATCAACGGGCGGAAGAGTTGGAGGCGCTGGACCAGTTCAGCTTGACACTGGGTGCGATTCCTTGGCACCGCGAGCGGGGGAGTTCCAGAGAAGCGATGCTGCAGGGGCTGAAAGTTCCGATGGACTATTGCCTCAACATGGGGTTCTATGAAGCGTGCTTGGATCTCGGCATTCGCGGCCGCAAATTCGTGGATTGGTCGAAGGAAAACTTGGAGTATATGTGGGCGTTCATGACCAAATCGACCAACTCGCTGGCGGCGCTGGGCCGCACCGAGGAAGCGGAAGAGCTCTACAACTGGGCACGCGAAAACACCGACAACCCCGGCGCGCTCATGCAAGCCGCCTACGCCACGTCGATGCTTCATACCCGCCACCACCAGGTGCGCAACCACGATACCGCCCGCTACTGGATTAACCAAGCGCTGGAACTCGCCGCGAACATTTCCGAAGAGAAGATGCGCAACTTCCGCACCGTCTTCTACAACAACGGCCTCGCGCTCATCGAAATGCACGTCGGCAACCATGAAGAAGCGTTGCGCCTCGTCATGGAAGGGTATGACCGGCTCGTGGAGACGCACGGCTTGGAGCAGCACAAGTTGCACCGTTCCGTGCTCATGAACAACAAATCGCACATCTTGAGTGCGCTCAAACGCTACGAAGAAGCGCTGGAGGAATTAAACCAAGTCATCGAGATCGACCCGAACTACCCGGAATATCACTTCGACCGCGGCAACGTGTACAGCAAGATCGGCCGTCTTGAGGAAGCGATCGCCAATTACACGCGCGGCATCGAAATTTCGCCGCCGTTCCCGGAACTGCACTACAACCGCGCCTCCGCCTACAACCGCTTGGGCGAAACGGAAAAAGCGATGGCCGACTATTCCTATCTCTTGGAGATCGAGCCGACCCACATCGACGGGCGTTTGAACCGCGCCACTCTTTATTTGGAAGCGGGGGACACGGAAGCGGCCCGACTGGACGTCCTGGAAGGGCTTGCCCTAGAACCGCAACACGCGCAACTTCTCTGCACGCTGGGTCTGATCGAGATGGCGGAAGAGCAAATGGAAGCGGCAGAAAAAGCCCTTCGCGCCGCCCTCGCCGCAGACGAAACCCTGCTGGAAGCCTACGTCAACCTCTCCGTGCTCCTCTTTGAAAAAGAGGACGTACACGGCTCCGTGGAGATTCTGACCACCGCCATCGGGCACCACCCGCAAGCAGACGTGCTTTATTTCAACCGCGCGTGGGCGATGCAATCGCTGGAACGATTTGAAGAGGCGGTGGAGGATTACACCCAAGCACTGCAAGCAGGCTCCGGAGATGCGCAGGAGATTTTCTACCAACGCGGCGCTTGCCTGATGGAGCTGGGCCGTGAGGAAGAGGCGTTTGCCGACTGGAAGCTCCATCTCGCGGACGGCGAGTCCCCGTACCTCGACACGATCCAGCAACTCGCTCCCGCTTTGACCCATCTGTAAACAGGTGATAAGGAGATATGCCACGAGCATATCTCCTTTTTATTTTTTGAATACTTCGTTACCTCATCTCATATACCTAATTGTGTAGAGGGTAACTTACATACCAACTACAAAATCACAATTGAAGCGGAGGAATCTAGCATGAAAAAAGTAATCGTCAAGAAAACCGAAGCGGTAAAACTCACCACGACGGCTTCCCTGTACGGCGAGCCGTGCGGCCCGGTTTGGGCATAAGAACCCTCTTCGGAGAAAAAAAGCGGGGCACAGCGCGGCCCCGCTTTTTCATGATCTCTCGAGGAATTGAGGTGTACACATGGAGGAGCAACAAGACCGACGAAAAATTCACCTGCACCCGTTGACCTTCCTCCCCGACGCGGAAGGGGTGTCGATCGGGCGGTTTGGAACGGATACATTTGCCGTGTTTCCTGAGGACGGCGCGGAGTTGGTCAAGCAATTCCAAGCGGGTCTCACCGTGGGCGAAGCGGCCCGCTGGTACCAAGAGACGTATCACGAAGAAATCGACATCGAAGATTTCTTGGAGACCTTGCGCGACCTCACGTTCGTCATGGAGGAACCTGAAGGCTTAGCAGCACATCCGCATGATCCCGCTGCGTCCCGCTCGGACAGCCCTCCGCTGCGACGCCAAGCGCTTGGGAAATGGGCGTTCACTCCCGTGGCTTGGGTGCTCTATGCGGTGTTGATCGGGGCGGGCGTTGCGTTTCTATGGAAGTACCCGGAGTTACGACCTACGCGACAGCACGTCTTTTTCACCGATTATTCAACGGTGATCATCATCGGGCTGTTTCTCGGGCAGATGCTCGGCATCCTGGTTCATGAAAGCATGCACTTGCTCGCCGGCTGGCGGTTGGGGCTGCCGTCCAAACTGAGCGTCGGGCGGCGGATGTACATGCTGGTGTTCCAAACGTCGATGCCGGGAATTGCCGGTTTGCCGCGCAAGGTGCGGTATCTGCCGTTTTTGTCGGGGATGTTTGGCGACGTGTTGTTTTTTTCGGCGCTGGTCCTGATCGCAGGGGGTGTGCAACTTCTCACAGGCGAACTGAACGTCTTCGCAAGGTTTTGCTTGGCGCTCTGTTTCACCACGATTTTGCGGTTCCTCTGGCAATTCTACTTCCATCTGCAAACCGATATCTACTACGTCATCGTCACGCTGCTCGGCTGCGTCAACTTGCAAGAGACGGCAAGGCAGCGGATTGCGAACGTCTGGTACCGCTTGATTCGCGCCGATCACAAACGGTATGACCCGTCGCGTTGGGCGGAGAAGGACGCCAAAGCGGCGCGGTGGTACGGGCCGTTCTACAGCGCGGGGTACGCGTTTTTCCTGTTCGTGCTCGTCTTCATCATGCTGCCGATCGCGTACAGGTTTTTGTCCTCGGTCTTTCTCAATCTGCTGCACGGCTCCACCGATCAGATGCTGGATTCCGTGCTGTTCATCGTCTTCAACGGCCTCCAATACGGGGTTGTGGTGTGGCTGTACATCCGGCAGCGCTTGGCGCGACGCCGTCAACAACAATCAATTGTCCAAGAGGGATGAGGGGAAATGAGTATGACACAGACGCCGAAACATCGCTGGATCACAGGACAAACTCGTGCCGACCGTGAAGTTTTGCTTCCGGCAGCGGACGCGGGGAAGGGGATTTTTGTCATCGACGCGCATCGGAACCTGCGCGGGCCGTATACGGCGGCCGGGGAATTGATGCGCCAACTGATTCCGACCGTGTTGCAACACTGGCCGGATCTCGTGGACCGTCACGTCATCGAAATTTTAAGCTTTGCGCCGGAGTTGCGCGAAATTGTGCCGACCTCCCGGGAGACGCTGACGTCGATCGCCATTCCCCATGAGCGGACGCGGTTTTACTCGCGTGCCCGCACGCTGCGCTTGACCCACGGCGTGATCGAGTTGTTCAAAAAACTCACCGTCCCGGAGCGCATGGGTCCCTTGAAACTCGTCTTTGAAAACGCGGGGGACTGCGAACAGACCGACGGCGAGTTCTTCGCGACGATGTTGCGCCGTGTCCAGCCTGCGCAGATGGAAGTCATACTCGGCACGAAGCAAGAGGTGGAGCAACCGTTGGTTCGCGACGCGTTGGAGAGATACGCCGAGCGTTTCGAGGCTCCGGCGACTCTCTCGACTCACCCAGCGGCGACCGCGGAACCAGACCCGCTTGAACTCGCCAAACGCTTCGTCCAATCCGACGGCACGTCCGATCTTGCGGACGAGATCGCGGCGTACGAGTCTCTCGCGGCGGAACAACGCCAAGCTCTGCACGATCAACGAGCGGATGAGTTGGAGGCGCGGGGTGAGGTTACGCTGACACTCGGTGCCATCCCGTGGCATCGTGAACGGGGGAGCTCCACGCAAGCGGCGATTCAGGCGTTGCGCACTTCCTTGGACTACTGCCTCAACATGGGGTTCTACGAAGCGTGTCTGGACTTCGGCTTGCGAGGCCGCAAACTTGTGGATTGGTCGCACGAGAACTTGGAGATGATGTGGGCGTTCACGACCAAGGCGACGAACTCGCTCTCCGCTCTGGGCCGTGCTGATGAAGCGGAAGCCCTCTACAACGAAGCCCGCGCCAACACCGACAGCTTTGTGATTCATATGCAAGCCGCCTATGCAACGTCGATGCTTTACACCCGCCACCGCAAAGACCGCGATCACGCGACCGCCCGGTACTGGATTGATCAAGCGTTGGAACTCGTCCAGAAAGTTTCCGACGAAAAAGACCGCACCTTCCGGACCGTTTTCTACAACAACGGCCTCGCCCTCGTCGAAATGCACCTCGGAAACATCGAAGAAGCGCTGCGCCTCGTATCGGAAGGGCAAGCGCGGCTCGACGCGCTCCTCGGTGAAAACGAACAGATGTTGCACCGCTCCGTGCTCATGAACAACAAATCGCAAATCCTCGTCCTCCTGAAACGCTACGACGAAGCGCTCGCCGAATTAAACCGCGTGATTGCCATCGACCCGAACTACCCGGAGTATTACTTTGACCGGGGCAACCTGTTCAGCAAGATGGACCGGCTCCCAGAAGCCGTCGCCGATTACACGCACGCCATCGAAATTTCGCCGCCGTTCCCGGAGCTCTACTACAACCGCGCCGGTGCCTACAACCGTCTCGGCGAAACGGAAAAAGCGTTCGCCGACTACTCCTATCTCTTGGAGATCGAGCCGACTCACGTAGACGGACGTCTGAACCGCGCCGCACTCTATCTGGAAGCGGGAGAACCGGAAGCCGCCCGTCTGGACGTGGCCGAAGGGCTTGCCCAAGACCCGCAGCACGCGCAACTTCTCTGCACGCTGGGCCTGATCGAGATGGCGCAAGAGCAGATGGAAGCGGCAGAAACGGCTCTTCGTGCCGCCCTCGCCGCAGATGCAACCCTGCTGGAAGCCTACGCCAACCTCTCCGTGCTCCTCTTTGAAAAAGGGGACGTACACGGCTCCGTGGAGCTGCTCACCACCGCCATCGGGCACCACCCGCAAGCAGACGTGCTCTACTTTAACCGCGCGTGGGCGTTGCAATCGCTGGAACGATTTGAAGAGGCGGTGGAGGATTACACACAAGCTCTGCAAGCGGGTTCTGCGGATGAGCAGGAGATTTACTTCCAACGAGGCGCTTGCCTGCTGGAACTCGGCCTGGAGGCGGAAGCGTTCGCTGACTGGAAGCGCCATCTCGAAGGCGGCGAATCTCCGTACCTCGATACGATTCAGCAAACAGCTCCCGCATTGACCGATCTGTAAGAAATCCAAAAGAGGTGAACCCGCTCCGGCGGGTTCACCTCTTTTTTCCGTCTTGAGTCTGGTCTAAATTACCACGACTTGAATTTGCCTGAATATATTGAGAGGATTCGCTGAACATGCTACCCTTTATCTAGATGAATCAAAGCCGAATCCATAGATTCAACCTATGGTACGGGGGACGCAACACTTATGGGGTGAATGTGCAAGACCCGGCATGCCCGCAACGCAGGGAGCCGGCACTTGACTAGGGAACCTCTTCCCGAACCCGTCAACTAACCTCGGAGGCATTTAGGAGGGCAAATCATTGAACAAGTACTGGAGACACGTGATCACCGCCACGGCCTTGGCGGCCGGAATTTCGTCGTTGTGGGGAACGGCGGCACAGGCAGCCCCGGAGTACGGTGTGAATGTTCAGGTGAACGACCAATTGGTCAACTTCCCGGACGCGCAGCCGTTTCTCGACGACAACGACCGCATTCAGGTACCGCTTCGATTCGTCTCGGAGTCGATGGGCTACGAGGTGTCTTGGAAAGCGGTCGGCGATGAAGTCAAAGTCAGCATCGTCAAAGGCTCTCAGACCGTCAGCGTCCAAACCGGCACGGCGATCGGTGTGGTCAACGGTCAGCCGGTGGGCATGGATACGACCTCGGAATTGATCGGCGATCGTACCTATGTGCCGCTGCGCTTTGTCACGGAGTCGCTGGGCGGCGCGGTGAATTGGGACGGACAAACGAGTTCCGCCCTCTTGTCCACAGACGGCAAGAGCTACGCACCGGTGGCCCAACCACTTCAAGCTTTGGCAGGACCTGCACTTGGCACGAAGATCGTAGAAAGCGCCAAGCAATACATGGGCGTCCCGTACGTTTGGGGCGGCACCACGCCGAAGGGATTTGATTGCTCCGGCTTGGTCGGCTACGTCTTCAACCAAAACCATGTCACAGTACCCCGCACGTCGCGTCAAATGTACCAAAGCGGAGCGCCGGTTTCCAAAGCGAACCTGCAACCGGGAGACCTCGTGTTCTTCAACACCTCCGGCTCCGGCGTCTCGCACGTCGGCATCTCGCTTGGCGGCTCGCAGTTCATCTCGGCGACCTCTTCTTCCGGCGTCAAGATCGACTCGCTCAGTTCCGGCTATTGGGGCGCGCGCTACCTCGGCGCAAAACGCGTACTGTAAGGACAACGTTCGAAAAAAGAGCATTCGGGTGCATTCCCGAGTGCTCTTTTTTTGTGCTCAAATGAGAGCTTGTGATTGACACTTTCTAGATGATATCGTAATATGTCTATAAAATAACAGACGTTTGGAGGTTTCGTCTATGTATGATCGTGGGTATCGTTATGAAGACGAGCAGTATTTCTGCATGTTTTGCGAGGCGTCGTCTGAACAGGGCGTGATCTACCCGGAAGACGGGGTGCTGTACGATGCACAGAAAGCGATGAAGCGCCACATCGAGCGGGAGCACGGATCCGTGCTGACCGCCCTTCTTGGACTAGGCAAAAAGGAAACGGGCCTCACCGAGACGCAGCGCACGTTGCTCGAATATTTCGCGGCAGGGTACAGCGATGCGGAAATTGCGAGCAAGACGGGCTCCAGTTTGTCCACCGTGCGCAACCATCGGTTTGCGCTGCGGGAGAAGGAGCGGCAAGCCCGCGTGTTTCTCGCGATCATGGGGCAGCTCGATTCCCTCGCGCCGCCACGCACCCGGGAGGCGGCGAACCGGGAGGCGCGCGTTCCGAGCGAGTTCCCCGCGAAGGGGAAAAAGCGCCAAGAAGCGCTGGAGGAAGCGATCAAACGATTTCAGCCGGGGCGCTTTTACACAGAGGCGGAAGTCAATGAGTTGCTTGGCGAGTTGTACACCGATCATGTGCTGGTGCGTCGGCTGTTGATTGAGCAAGGCGGGTTGGAGCGCGAGGCGGACGGCCGCGCGTATTGGAGGAAAGGGGAGACGGAGATGGACAAGAAAGCGCAAATGAAATGGGAGTACAAAAACACCCGCCGCCCGGTCGGGGTCTACCAAGTGAAATGCTTGGCAAACGGCAAGGTATACGTGGGCAGCTCTCCGAATGTGGACGGGATGATCAACCGCATCAAGTTCGAGTTGAAGACCAAAATGAACCGCCTGCCGAAGCTGCAGGCGGATTACGACAAGTACGGCGCGGATCAGTTCGTGTTTGAAGTGTTGGAACTGGTCAAACCGGAATCCGAAGGGCCGCAGGACACCGTGGCGGAAGGCGAGCAAGCGAAGTTGCTGGAAGCGAAGTGGTTGGAGAAGTTGCAGCCTTATGGAGAGAACGGGTACAACGAGTTGGAAGAAGAGATGTAGGGAAAAGCCTTGCTGCCGCGAAGACAGCAGGGCTTTTTTTCTTACATGGTGGTAGTGTGCCAAGGAATTTCAGGTTGAATCGATCCGGCGGGGCACACACTAACGGCAGATGTGTTTTTTTGGAGGAGGTGCCCTCATGCAAGAGCAACAATCAGAGCCGCAAGATATCGCACAGCCGAGATCGGCGGGGATGTTGGGCGAGAATTTGGTGCCGGACATCTTGAATTTGACTTTGCCGATCGTCAACGTGCACCTGATCGGCATGCCGGGAACGAAGGATTGGGTATTGATCGACGCGGGGATGCCGGGGTCGAGGGATCGAATCGTCGAAGCGGCACAGGAGCGGTTCGGGACGGATGCGCCGCCGAAAGCGATACTGCTGACACACGGCCATTTCGACCATGTCGGAGCTTTTCCCGAGGTGTTCGAAACATGGGATGTGCCCGTCTACGCCCATCCCCTCGAGTTGCCGTACTTGACCGGGCAAGAAGACTACCCGCCTCCGGACCCGACGGTGGGCGGCGGCATGGTGGCGGGGATTTCGTTTCTGTTCCCGCATGGCGCGATTGATCTGGGAAACCGCGTGCAAGCGTTGCCCGAGGACGGCAGCGTACCGTTTCTGGACGGCTGGGAGTGGATTCACACGCCGGGTCATACCAAGGGGCACGTCTCGTTTTTCCGCGAAGAGGACCGGACGGTGCTGGCGGGAGATGCGTTTATCACCGTGAAGCAGGAGTCTCTGCTTTCGGTGTTGTCTCAGGAGCCGACACTGCACGGGCCGCCGTGGTACTTCACGCCGGATTGGGACGCGGCCAAGGAGTCGGTGCGCCGTCTCGCGGAGTTGAAGCCTGCCGTTGCGTACACGGGGCACGGGTGGCCGATGTCCGGTGAGGTGTTGGCGCAAGGATTGGAGCTGTTGGCGCGCGAATTTGATACGGTGGGCAAACCGGCCAGCGGCCGCTACGTCCATTAAATAAGAGCGTGCACGCGGAAAAAGGCGTGCAGGCTCTTTTTTGGGTATCAGGCGTTCGGTTTGTTCAGGGATTGGTAGAGCCTATAGAGGGCCGCGGCGAGTTCGGCGCGCGTGGCGGTGTCATTGGGGTGGAAGCGGTTGTCGTCTTCGCCGCGCATGATGCCGAGATCGACGATGCGTTGCACGTACGGAGTGTACCAAGCGTTCGAATCGATGTCGGCAAACTGCTGGCTTACCGGAACCGAGACGACCGGCGGCGTCGGCGTCGTTCCCGTGCCTGTGGAAGGCTGACCCGTCGTCGTGCCGCCGGTTGAACCGCCGGTTGGCGGATTCAGCGCGCTTTGCGTCTTCATCAGATCTTGGTACAGCGCGATGACCTTCGCGCCGTACGTCGGATCTGTCGCCCAGCGGCCGGAGAGATCTTCCCAATTCGGAGCGACGCCCCGCGTGACCAACGTAAAGCGCGGGTCGAGCTGCACGGTGTTCGCCGGCAGCGGCAGGGAGGTGGCGTACGCGTACAAATGCTGAATTTGCGCCTCAATCCCGGCTTGCGGTGTCGAAAAGTACGACCCCCGGTTCGTTCCGCCGGTCGCCCCGATTCCCGCGAAGTTGTTCTGCTCCGGCAGCACGAGATTGCCGTACCGCCAAGTATTCGTCTCCAAAATCGATTGGCAAAACGCGATGTCCCCGCGCACGCCGTATTTGCGCCCGATGGTGATATACCATGAGGAATAGTCGGGCGCATCGGGATTGATTTGGTGCAGATAGTTGCGCAGTTGAAACATCGTCGCAACCGGCTGCCCCAAGATCGGTGTGGGCATGGCCATTCACCTCTCTGGCTTCAGATTTGCTTTAGGGTATGCAGGCAAGTGCCGCGGACAGCCCAATTTCTTGCCCATCGGGACAGGAGCCTTTCCCGCAAATCGTCCTTCTGCATTCTATAGGAGTGTCAAGACGACAACCAAACTTTCTCAAAAGGAGTGTTCTTCATGGACGGCGTATTCGGTTACTTCACTCGTTGGGCAGTAGTATTCTTGATCATCTTCGTTCTGTTCTTCCTGCTGGTTCCCAACTGCTACCCGGTGCAAACCACGACCACCCAATGCTACTAATTGTAGCGTAGAAAAAGAGCCCCCTTTACAGCGGGGCTCTTTTTTTTGTTCTTTTTTGGAAAAGTCCCAGAAATGACGATGACATTCATTCTCAACGGAAAATCGCGGATTTTCTCCGTTTTTTATAGCCATACGCGGTTTCTCGTGATACTATAAACCAAGACATGAATGAAACAAGGGAGGGACGGAATCCAGATGCAGACACAGCAACATCACCACGGTCTGGGGCATCACCATCATCATCACCACGGTCACGCGCAGACATCCTCCAACTCGGAGCGTTTGATCCGCTACGGGATGATGCTCACGTTTGTGGTGTTTCTGATCAAGATCATCGGCGGTTACTGGACAGGATCTCTGGCTTTGGTGTCGGACGGTTGGCATCTCGCGGGGGATTTGTTGACGCTGGCACTCTCGTGGTGGGGCGTGAAGCAGTCCCTGAAACCGCCGAGCAAGCGGCAATCGTTTGGGAGATACCGTGCGGAAATTCTCAGCGCGTTCACGGCAAACTTGATCTTGGTCGGCGTCGGCGGCTACATCATCATCGAAGCGATGAAGAGCCTTTCGCACCCTGAGCCGGTCTCAAGTTCTTGGATGTTTTGGTTGACGCTCGCGGGCTTGGTGATCTACACCGCCCTGACCTATATGCTCAGCAAGGAAAAAGACAACATGAACGCCAAGTCCGCTTGGCTGCACTTCCTCGGCGACGCGCTTTCGTCGCTGGCGATCTTGATTGGCGCAGGCATCATCTACTTCACCGGCTGGTATTGGGTGGACCCGGTGCTCGGCGGTTTGGTCGGCCTCGTCATCGGCATCGGCGCCGCCAAGATGGCGTGGGAGGGCGCGCATATCCTCTTGCAGTTCGCGCCGGAGCAGATCGACCCGGAACTCGTGGAGAAGGCTCTGTTGCGCTTGCCGGACGTTTCCGACGTCACCGACTTGCACTTGTGGAGTTTGACGCCGACGCAGCACTTCATGAGTTGCCATCTCGCCGTCGACGTCACGACGATCGGTGAAGGGGAGACGATCATCCGCCACGTGCAGAAGGCGATGCTGGAGGAGTTCGGCATCCACCACGTCACGATCCAGTTGGAAACGTCGTCGTGCGCGACGTGCTTCCACACGGTGGTCGACATGAACTCGCATTGCCAAGACTGCACGCAGACGGAGAACACCTGTCAGATCATCCAGATCGAACCGAACTAAGCCAGAACTTTGGAAAAAACAGCAGAAAACGCAACCGGCAACCGGTTGCGTTTTTTTATTTTCTCTGAGGGGCTAGTACTCGAAGGTTCCGCCGTCGACCTTCTTCATGCCGTCCACAGCGGCGAGGTCGGCGCAGAGGCGGAACGCGGAGTCGTCCTTCTGCTTGGCTTCGACCATGATGTCGAAGTCTTGGTTGTCGATCTCGCGCACGAGGTTGAGGAAGGGCAGCAGATCGTCGATGTCGATGTAGTCGGCGTGATGGGTGAGGGCTTCCAAGCTCTTCGGCGACGAGACGTGGATTTTCGGCACCAAGCCGGTGGCGTCCCACGTCGCGAACACGCGCGGCACCAAGTCGCGCAGCTCTTCTTCGCCGGGGTTGCAGCGGTGGTGGTGGATGTCGAGCACCATCGGGATGTTCAGTTTTTCACAGAGCTGTAGCGTTTCCCGCGCGGTGTAGGTCTTGTCGTCGTTCTCCAAGGTGAGGCGGCGTTTGACTTTATCAGGAACGCGGCTCCAGTTTTCCTCAAAGCGCTGGAGCGACTCCTGCTTGTCCTTGAAACTGCCGCCGACGTGCATGACGAGTTTGGCGCGCTCGTCGAGGCCCATCAGCTCAAACATTTTCACGTGTCGTTCGAGATCGAGGATGGAGTTGGCAACGACCTCGTCGCTTTTGGAATTGAGGATGGCGAAATGGTCGGGATGAAACGAGACGCGCATGTTGTGATCCTGCACGAACTTTCCGACTTCCTCAAACTCCGGGCCGAGCTTGCTCCAAAAGTTCCAGCCCTCCGTCAGTTCGTGGCCGATCAACGGGATGAGCTTGGAGGTGAAGCGATAGACGTGGATGTCGTGGGCGTGGGCGTGACGGAGGATGCGCAGGGTGTTTTGCAAATTTTTGGCCGCGATGCTGGTCAATTTGCGCAGGCCGGCCTCGCGGTCGATGATTTTGTTGAAGTTGGTTACGGTCATCGTCGAGGAGGGCGATGCGTTTTTGAGGTGCACAGACATCGCGACGAATCCGACACGGATTTTCATGAGCGTTCCTCCAAGCCATTGTGAAGATACGTTCCGTTTTTCCTCGTGGGAAAATCCTAAGATTATCCTTGCTCACAGGGCTTTAAATATACGGAGAAGCGCAGACCGGACGAGTTCGCCATACGTTGCAGCACGTGATCAAGGATGCGGAAACCTATTTCTGAAAGCGTTGAACGATGGAATGCAGCCATTCGTGTTCTGACCGCAGCATGAAGGCATGGTGCTCCATCGCCAAGTCCACCCCTTGACCGAAACCGTGCTTGGGAGCGCGTTCGAGAATTTCCAATCGCTGTTTCACTTGTTCCAAACGCTGTTGCAAAAGCTCTGCCACCTGCTCGCGCGGCAGGTGGTCGAGGAACATCAGGCCGATATCGCCGCGGAATTGATATGATTCGGCTGTAGACAGGCTCTCTTGCAACAAGCGGTGGAATTCCTCCACCCCGCGTTTCGTGATCGTGTACACTTTGCGCGGCGGGCGGTTGCCTTCCTGCTCCGTGCGGACGGTGATCATTTCGTTTTTGGCGAGGCGTTCGAGCAGCGAATAGGCAGTCGCTTTTTTCATATCGGTTACACGACTCAGGTTGCGCTCGATAAACTCGTTGATTTGATATCCGTGCAGGCTCTCGTGCATGAGAATGCCCAATAACAGCAACACGCGTTCGTCCATGCAGAGACCCTCCTTTCCAAGTAACGGTTAGCCTTAATTATAGTCATGCTTGACTAGATGGGCAAGCAGGACTATAATCACGATAGATTAGTCGAGCGTGACTAATTGAAACTAACTAATCGGAGGTAGACCATGTTTTTAGCGTTGCGCGAATTGAAACATTCGAAGATGCGGTATGTCCTGATTGGCGGCATTATGATGCTTATTGCTTGGCTGGTCTTCTTGCTGTCGGGGTTGGCGAACGGATTAGCCACCGATAACGGATCTTCACTTAAGAATATGAAAGCGGACGCGATCGTCTTTCAATCGGAAGTGAAACTGTATCTGCACCGTTCTTTGCTGCCGATGTCCAAGTTGGACGAGGTCAAAGGCGTTCAAGGAGTCACAAATGCAGCACCGCTTGGGATGCTGACCGTCACGACGAAGGATTCCGACGGCACTGAGTCGATTGACGCGACGATGCTGGCGATCCAACCGGAATCCTTTCTGGCACCAAAGGTGATCGAAGGGCAAGCGCTTGCTGCAAACAGCGGCCAGGAAGCGGTGGTGGACAAGACGTTCAAACGCCACGGCGTCAAACTTGGCGACGAGCTGAAGATTCAATCGTCCGATCAGACAGTCAAAGTCATCGGATTTACGACCGGTCAGACGTACAATCACTTGCCGGTGATCTTCACCAACATCCCGTTCTGGCAAAAAATTCGCTTTGCCGCACCGGGTTCCGACTCCGGGATTCAAAACCCGATCAGCGCCATCGCGGTGCAGTCTCAACAAGACGGAATCACCGACATGCTGAACCAAAAACTCTCCGGCGTGGAAACGGTGACGCGGGATGTCGCGCTGCAAAACCTTCCGGGGTACAAAGAAGAGATGGGCACCATCACGATGATGCTGGCGTTTCTGTTTGTTATCGCCGCGTTTGTGCTCGCGGTGTTCTTCTATGTGTTGACGCTGCAAAAGTCCAACCAATTCGGGGTGTTAAAAGCACTGGGAGCCAGCACGTCGTACTTGGCGAAAAATCTTCTCGGGCAAATCTTCTTGTTGTCGTTGGTCAGCATTGTCGTTGGAGCGGGACTTACGTATCTGGTCGCCGCGGTGATGCCTGGCGAAGTGCCTTTTGCTCTCGACAATGGGGTAGTCGTTGTGTACAGCGTGATCTTGTTGATCGTGTCGATGCTCGGCGCGATGATTTCCTTGCGCCGAATTGCGAAAATTGACGCTTTGCAAGCGATTGGGAAGGTGGAATAAACATGAGCAAACTGGTTTTGGAAGGAGTCGGTAAGCGATACGGCGAGGGCGTCAACACCGTCTATGCGTTGCAAGATGTGTCGATGCGCGTGGAGGCGGGAGAGTTCGTGGCGGTTGTGGGACCGTCCGGTTCCGGCAAAAGCACGTTGCTCGCGATTGCGGGAGCGCTGTTGCAACAGTCGTCAGGCAACGTTTTGATCAACGGCGTCGACATTTCGAGTTTTTCGCCCGCGAAATTGGCACAGGTGCGCTTGCATCAGATCGGGTTTATTTTGCAGTCCTCCAATCTGGTGCCGTATCTGAAAACGATCGACCAACTGCTGTTGGTGGCTGAACTGAGCGGCACCCGCAACCGGGAAACGGCGGTGCGTGCGGAAAAATTGCTGACGGAACTCGGGTTGGCACACCGCCGCGACCACTATCCGGAGCATCTGTCCGGAGGAGAGCGTCAGCGCGTCGCGATTGCGCGTGCTCTGATGAACGATCCAGATGTGATCTTGGCGGACGAACCGACCGCGAGCCTCGATACCACGAGGGGGAAAGAGGTGGTGGAGATGCTGGTTCGCGAAGCGAAAAGCCGGGGCAAAGCGGCCGTCATGGTCACGCACGATGAGCGAATGTTGCACTTGTGCGACCGTGTCTTGCGGATGACAGACGGAAAATTGCAAGAGGTGAACCCGTAAGCGGCATACGTGTCGAACGAACTCGAAACGCATGGTTTGTAAAATTTGCAAGTATTTTCATTACGAAAGCCGCCCATGTCGGGCGGCTTTTTGTTCGAATTAATACACACAAGGCGCCACGTCGGGATCGTGGTTGGCGAGCACCGCGAGGCAGTCGGGGCGCCGGGAGAAGTCGCGCACCCATTGGAGGGAGTCCCGCGCCTGTTTCTCATCCACGACGACGCCTGGCAAGATCATCTCGTTCCACGAACGGGTGGAATACCCGACATCGGTGGCGAGCAAGACGTAGCCGCCTTCCACTTTCACCAGCACAGAGAGCTGTCCGCGCGAGTGGCCGGGGGTGAACACGAGGTGGAGCAAGCCGTCTCCGAACAGGTCGAGCCCTTTTTGGTACGGGCCGAAGGGGATGTTCTGCGGCTCGAACGTGTCGATTTTCACTCCGTTCCACATCTTCTTGTTGTACCCGAACTCCCGGTTGGCGGCGACCCACTCCGCTTGGGTGGTCAAGATGTTTTTCGCCTGCCGCACCAGCGGCAACCCGCTGACGTGGTCGGCGTGCAAGTGCGTGAGAATCACAAAGTCGAGGTCGCGGGGCGTTAGTCCCAACGCCTCCAACTGTTCATGTACGGCCG
This sequence comes from Tumebacillus flagellatus, assembly GCF_000714935.1. Lineage (GTDB taxonomy): Bacteria > Bacillota > Bacilli > Tumebacillales > Tumebacillaceae > Tumebacillus > Tumebacillus flagellatus. The sequence goes on along the minus strand of NZ_JMIR01000042.1, from coordinate 2,000 downwards.
AACCCTCCGGAAGCGTTCCGCGAAACGCCAACGAGTTGGGGAATCCGATATGTTTTTTCATGTTGTCGCGCATCTCGACGTGCCATCCGGTGTCGATCAACACTCTGCCTTGCGGATGTTCGATCAGGTACGCCGACACCGGAGTTGTCACTCGTTTGGACTTCGAGCGAAACAGCCCGGTGTGCGGGGCGGGGTGCCAGGTCTTCTCCCGATACGGAAGGGCGCGGTCCATGTTCACATCCCCGCAATGCATCACGCGCAACTTGCAACAATCTGCCATCCTTGGATCACCTATCCTGTAAGTAATTACCAAGTGCTTTCGACGCCGAGCCCGAAACTCCTCCTTGCATGTGAAACTAGGAACAATCTGTCAAGTTGCGAGTAAACTGGTACTGTGTGCAGATCTTCACAAGCATGCTTCCACGCACACTTGAGAGACTAAAACCTACGTCATAAAGTCTAAAAGGAGTGATCGTGATGGCGAAAACCGTCATTTTGGGTGCCGGTTACGGCGGCATGGCCACCGCTGTTGCGCTGGAGAAATCCCATCAACCCTTCACGATAATCAATAAACACGAGTACCACTACTTCACCACCCTGTTGCACGAACCGGCAGGGGGCCGCAACCAATTTGAGAACTACTCCGTTCCTTTGCGCGACGTGCTGCACCGTGCCGAGTCGGAAATTCTCGTCGCGTCAGTCAACGCGCTGCGCCCGCAGGAGAACAAAGTCGTTACCGACAGCGGCGAGGTGGACTACGAGTACTTGGTCATCGCGCTTGGCAACGCGCCGGAGTACTTCGGCATCCCCGGCATGCAGGACAACGCGCTTGTGCTGCGCTCGCTGGACACGGCGCGCCAAGTGCACGAGCACATCGAGAACACGTTCAAGTCCTGGCAAGAAGACCATGACGACACGAGACTTCGCATCCTCGTCGGCGGCGCGGGTCTGACCGGCATCGAGTTGTGCGGCGAACTGGCGGAGTGGATGCCGGAATTGGCCGCCGACTACAACTTGCCGCTGGAAAAAATCGAACTGATCAACTTGGAAGCCGCGCCGTCGATCCTCCCAATGCTCGACGAAGGCTTGCGCGAAGAAGCCCGGCGCGTGCTGGAGAGCAAGGGCGTGCAATTGCGCACCGGCACGGCGATCACGAAAGTAAACCCGAACCAAGTCGAACTGAAAACCGGCGAAACGATCGATGCCAAGACGATCATCTGGACGGGCGGCGTTCGCGCCAACCCGCTGATCAAGGAAGCGGGCTTTGAAGTCGACCCGAAGGGACGCGCCAAAGTCAACGAATTCTGCCAGTCGGTCGACTATGAGAACGTGTTCGTCATCGGCGACTCGGCATGGTTTACGGGCGAAGACGGCAAGCCGTTGCCGCCGACCGGGCAAGCGGCGGAGCAGATGGGGAGTTTGGTGGCGGACAACTTGATCGCGTTGCAAAACGGCGGCAGCATGCAGGCGTTTCACTTTAACAACCGCGGCACGTTGGCGTCGCTCGGTGCAGAAGTCGGCGTAGGGAGCGTCAAGGGCATTCCGGCCAAGGGCGTGTCGGCTGCCTTACTGAAAGAAGCCACCAAAGTGAAGTATCTCTGGCACCTCGGCGGCTTGCGGATGCTTTCCGAGAAACGCGGGCAATTCAAGCGCAAAGGCTGATTCGAATTTCAACCAACGAGCCTGTCACCCGAACTGGGCGGCGGGCTTTTTTTATTGCCGTGAAGATACTTGTCCGTTACGGGTTTCTCGCAACTTGCGTAGAGTATAAGAGCTAGAAAAAGGCAGGTGATAACCATGGCAAAAAGCAAAACGATTCGAGTCAAGAAACGGGTTCGCCGCGGAAAGGAGACGCTTAACATCGTGATCAACGTCAAAGTCAATCCTTCCAACGTAACGGTATCCAACCGCACGGATGACTCGCTTGGCAACGGCGGCTCCGGCGGCGGCGGCGGGATCAACGGCGGAGGCGGTGGCGGCGGGGGTGTCAACAACCGCCG
>NZ_JMIR01000041.1 GCF_000714935.1 Tumebacillus flagellatus | reverse complement strand
ATCCGGGCGCGTGCGCGTCCGGTGCCCGCGAGAAAGACATTACCTTGCACATCGGCCTCCAGCTACGCGACCTGCTCCGACGGGCGGGCTTCGGCGTCGTCATGACGAGGGAAACCGATATCGCGCCGGGCAACACGACCTCGGTCAACCCGGACCTCAACGAGCGCTGCCGCATCGCCAACTCCGCACGCGCCGACGTCTTCCTGTCCATCCACGTCAACGCGGGAGGCGGACACGGCGCGGAAATCTACGCTAACGGCGATGGTGGTCCGATTGCAGGGCTTGCCAAGGGCATCGTGCAGAACGTCGGCACCATCTGCGGCACCCATGGGCAGGCCGTGCGCGACGGAGGCCGGGGCGGGGCCTGCTGGCGTGTGATCACCGGCACCAACATGGACGCGATGCTCGTCGAGATCGGATTCATCGACTCCGACGACCTGGGCAAAATTCAGGCGCACATCGACGACTTCGCACCGCTTATCGCCCGCGCAATTTGCGAGTTTTACGGGGTTCCGATCCTGTCGGCCGCGCCCGCTTCGGCACCGCAGGAGCCTGAGTTGAACCCCGCAGCTGTCCAGACGGTGATCAGCGAGTTAGGCGCGCTCACCAAGACCGCTGGCGATGCGGTGGACGTCGCGTACAACTTCGCCGCGAATGCGCTCCGGCACGCCGTCGGGTTGCCGGTCACGCAGGACCTTGGAACGCCCGACCGCGACGCCGCCGAACTCGTCGCCAACAAGATTCTGGGTGATCACTGGCAAGCTGCCGTCGAACAAGACATCCGGGACTGCTACCACTTCGCCGCCGATGCTCTTCGCGCCGCCGTGTAGCACGTCGCTCAGCATCAACCTGATCTCGCGCCGGTGGCATCCGTGCTGGCGGCGAACTCAAACCCGAAAGGAAGATCGATAATGATCAACATCACCACGATCGAGCAAGCCGTAACCAACCCGACAAACGCACTGATCGTTTCCGTCATGGGGCTGCTTGGCGCGTTCCTCAAGCGGTCCACCAAACTGGACAACCGCTACATCCCTGCCGTTCTCGCCGGCGGCGGCGCGGTGCTCTCTGTACTCTGCAACTACCCGCAGATCCACAGCGTGACCAGCTTTATCGAAACAGCGTTCGCAGGAGGTCTGTACGCTGCAGTTGCCGTCGGTGGACACTCTGGTCTGCAGCATGTGTGGGATGTGGTGAAGACCCGGTATGAGGCAAACCCCGAAGCGCAGAAGGCGCTGGAAGAGTTGGCGGCTGCCGTTGAGGAGCACAACCCGGAAGAACGCCACGAGAAGTTGCACGCCGCGATCATCACCGGCGCACTCGCGATCAAGCGTGAGATCGACGATTTGAACGAGACGGAGAAGCAGCAGGTCGCGCAGTTCGTCACGGAGCACACCAAACTGTCGTGCACCCGCGACGACGTGAGCGCCGTCCTGATGTTGACCTCCGATCTCTTGGGTGTGGCGTCGCAGCATCCGGGAGTTCAGCAGATCCGCCAGCTCGCGCAAGCGATGGAGAAGGAAAAGACCCCAGCCTAGTGGCTGGGTTTATTTTTTTTTGGCGAAAATAACACTAAGAAATCCACACTAGTATTTCGAATACTAAAGCTATAAGCTGAATACTTTGGTTACGAGAGTACTGATACAAAGCGGATAAGGAGGATTCATATGCATCCACGAATAGGATCGAAGGTATTTTACAAAGAACCGGTTGAAACAGAAACCGATATTACGTTCATTGATCGAGAAGCAACTGTAACAGAAGTACATAATCCTTCATGTGTAAGTTTGGATGTGTGGGGATCAACGTCTAGATATCGTGTCGATGATGTTTATGAAGGAAACTATATTGGAGCTTGGAGTTGGAGTAGAAATTGATTTTTTAACCGCCTCTTTTGGCGGTTTTTTTATTTTATGTCAAGCAGGAATTGATAGCTATGGAAGGAAAATGATATTTTATTGCATGAAGGGTGATGTTGAATAGGGGAAGGGGATTACAAACAATGTATACAATGAAAATCTCAAGGATGACGGTAGACAAATTGGGGGTCAAACTTTACGACAAAGTATCCGCAGTAATAGCGGAGTTAGTATCAAATAGTTACGACGCAGATGCAACATGTGTTGAGGTTACTGCGCCTATGGGAATCTACCTTGCCACAAAACAACAAGGTGTATTACAAGACCACGGATTGACTATTACAGTCAAGGACAATGGTATCGGTATGACTCCAGAAGAAGTTAATGAATTCTATCTTAAGGTGGGGGCTGAAAGACGAACTGATTATCGTCGTGGAGATACATCAAAAAAATTCGGGCGAAAAGTAATGGGTCGTAAAGGTGTTGGTAAACTGGCACCGTTCGGTATTTGTAACAAAATAGAACTCATTACTTCTGGTGGTGATATCATTGAAACGGAGGATACAGAAGGAAATAAAATCATGGGTTATATCACTGCTCACCTTATACTCGATCATAATGAAATTCGAAGTGATGACGATAATGACTACAAACCGCGTATTGGACAATTGAATAATACGATTCAACCCAAAAGCGGTACGACTATCATTATGTCTGAGTTTGCTCATCGTAAAGTACCGGATATCGATGCTTTTTCTAGACAACTTGCTCAACGCTTCGGGATAAATTCATCGGATTGGTCTGTGGTCTTGAAAGATTCGAACAAAAAGGTCGGAGATGACAAGCAAGAGGTTGCTGTAGGAGAGTTCTCTGTGAAAAAAATGCGAGGAACCGAAATTAGATTTGTAGAGATATCCGATGGTAGCGGTGGAACTAGATATGCTGCACTTGACCCTGACGGAGATGAGTATTCGGATCTCAAATCATTTATCAAGTATGAAGATACAATATATCCCATAACAGGTTGGGTTGCATACTCTGAGACTCCATACAAAGACGACCTGATGGCAGGAATACGAATTTATGCTCATAAAAAAATCGCGGCTCAAACAACTGTTTTTAACAAGAAGGCTGGTTTTACTGGTGAACACACAATTCGTTCATATTTAGTTGGAGAATTACATGCTGATTTCTTGGACCTTGATGAGGACCTCATTCAGACTGACCGTAGAGATATTCTATGGTCACATGAATTAGGAAAAGCTTTTGAGCAATGGGGGCAAACGTTGATCAGTAAGATAGGCAAGTTGTCCAGGGAACCTATGAAAAAGAAAATACTTGAGGTATTTAAAGAGGTTTCAAAATACGAGCAAGTTATCAATACTGCATTTCCGTTGGAGGAGCAACGTGAAATAAGAGAGCAGGCAGTCACGATCGCAAAGTTGTTTGGACAAACGATACGTCAAGATGAATTAGAAGATAAAGAGCACGTGGGAAAACTGGTTGAATTAAGTTTGATTTTCGCTCCGCATGTAACCCTTGAGAATAAATTACGAGAGGCAGCTGAAGACGCCGATACTTCATTGGGTGTAATGGCTGAGATTTTAAAAACTGCACGTGTGGCTGAATTGTCTTCCTTTGGTAAGATTGCCGATGACCGAATTCGTGTAATTAACAAGATCGAGCAATTAAAAGATACTCCAGGCACTCTGGAGCAAGAATTTCAAGAGTTGATTCAAAGTGCTCCATGGTTAATTGATCCGCAATGGGCACCAATTACCGCGAATCAAACCTTTACAACTTTGAAACGAGAATTCCAAAAATTTTATAGAGATGCAACCGGTGAGGAGATAAATCTCGAAGCATTCCCTGATCCAAACAAAAGAATGGATTTCGTGCTTTCAACGCAAGACAATTTTATTGAAATAATTGAGATAAAAAGGCCGGGGCATAACATAAAGGATGAAGAATTAAATCGTATCATAAACTACGCTGATCAAATGGAAGCTTTTTTGAACGAACCTTCGAATGCGTTGTTTAAGAAAACGTTTAATGGATACCGTATCACACTTGTTGCGGATGGGCTATCCCTTTCACCGATGGCACAAAAAGCTCTTAATGGTCTGATGAGTGATGGTTTTTTAACTCATATTAGTTGGAGGACATTCTTACTCAACACAAGAAAAATGCATGAGGCGTTTATGAATGAGGCAGAAAGGCAGAAGAGATATGGCATCAGAACTGAGTAATATATCAACGGCTGTAGATTTATTTTCTGGGGGGGGAGGATTAACAGTTGGGTTAAAGAACGCTGGGTTTTCAGTTGTATCAGCAGTAGAGCTAGAGCCAAATGCATTCAATACGTATAAAATAAATCATCCGGAGGTAAGTGTCTTTAATAAAGACATAAAAACGATTTCCGGTGATAAATTCTTGGAAGCTTCCCCTACAGGGATGGTCGATTTGGTAGCTGGTTGTCCTCCCTGCCAGGGATTTTCTAGTCTGACTTCGAAATACCGTCGTTTTGACCCAAGAAACGAACTGATATTCGAAATGTATCGTGTTATTGAACAATTAAAACCAAAGATAATTATGATGGAAAACGTTCCTGGTCTCGCTCAAAAAGGTAAAGAATTGTTTGAGGAATTTTTACGACGAATTTCGGAACTTGGATATATGTACGAGTGGCGAGTTTTACAAGTTGCTGACTACGGAGTTCCACAGACAAGGAGACGTCTAGTCTTGCTTGCTGGGAAGGGGTTTCACATCCCCTTTCCAGAACCTACACATTCTCGAACTGGCGAGAATGATCTTCCTCTTTGGCGAACTCTACGAGATGCAATTTCAGATATGCCGGAACCTGTCACATTGTCACAAACAAAGAAATTAGGAGGTCCGAAGAATGCCAAATGGCATGTCGTAAGGGATATGTCAGCACAAAACATCAAACGCCTTAAAAAAGCCATTCCGGGCGAAAGTTGGAGGAAAATCCCCAAAAAGCTTAGACCTGATTGTCACAAAGACATTGAGGCGGGATTCCCCAATGTTTATGGTCGTCTTTCTTGGGATAAGCCCTCTGGAACAATTACAGGTGGGTGTACAACACTCAGTAAAGGTAGATTTGGGCACCCGGAGGAACTTCGAACAATTTCAGTACGGGAAGCTGCACTTCTTCAGACGTTTCCACCAGACTACATTATTGACACCGACTACATGGAGAAGGCATGTATGATAGTGGGAAATGCCCTACCTTGTACTTTTGCTGAGGTCCTTGCACGTCGTTGTTTTGAGGCATTACGACAGAATGAGTAGTAAGTTGTGAAGATAAAGGGCGCCGTTTTATGGCGTCTTTTATTGTATAAAAATACTGGGGGAATAAAATTGGACCTGAATCCATACTATGGTCAAATTATCACAGCAGGTGCAGCTTTATCTGGTGCTGTATTTGGTTGGCTAGGGAGCCTATTTACAGCCATGGTAAATGCAAAGAATCAAAAAGCTCTTGAAGAAAGAAAACGAATCTGGGCCGTTGAAGACAAAATGAAGGCGGAATTTGAAGAGAAGGTATCCAAAAGATTTCGAGTTTATAACGAAATATTACGGACTGATGGCGAAAATGAGTTGATCACGTTTGAAACAGGGCTTGAGCATCCTGAAGTTTTTCATATAAAACAGTACAGAAAGACAGTTCGCCCAGTTATATATGAAAACTTTCATGTACTTTGTGATGACGTACGAAAAATTGTACGTGAGTTGGATAGGGAAATTGAAGGAATCCTTTTTGAGGAGTCATTAAGTGGAGGATATCCGGTTAGTAGTGAAAAAGCAGTCAATTTATATGTAAGTTTATTGAAGATAGTTGAGGGACAATATAAATCAAACAACTATTAGGAGAATAAAAAGACGCTCAGCCTGAGTAGGCCAAGCGTCTTTTCTCATTCTCCGCCGATCCCCACGATGTCGTCCAGCTCAACAGCCTTCATCGCTCCATCGACCGTGTACCCCTTGAGCCTGCAACTGTGATCCAACCACTTAGGAGCTATGGCGATCTCCCGGATGCCGTACTTGTGGTACACATGCAACGTGATCATCGCCCCGCGCGCCATCGCTTCTTACGCGGCCCGCTGCATCTCCTCCAACGCGCCCTCGTCAAGCGCTTGTCTCTCCTACAAACTGCTCCTGATGAAGCTCTTTCTCCAGCATCGTCTTCCTGCCCTCCGTAAGTATCATCCGATGTTCTTCCCACAATTTGTTTCCTCGTTGTATTTTGATTTTCTTTTGGTGAATGTTCGTTCCTGTGAAAAAAATCTCATTCCTCGCATATATTCAATTTGAGGGGTGATCCTTGATGAAAAAAATACAAGGGCTACTTCGCGCACTCAAAAAGGCTGGCAAGTTAATTAGTGACTTGCTCGATCTTGTCGATGAATTCCTCGACGATGAGGAATGAGTGCGTGGACTACGAATCTTCGGATTCGTAGGGTCCTTGTTATAATACAAAAATAATATAAGACGCCAATGGCAGGTTGTGCCATGGCGTCTTTTTTATGCCCAGAAATCCTCAATCTTCACTGGCTCACCAGTTAGCCTCGCAAGAGCATCCACTATCTTGACTGCGGTACTGCGGATTATCTTATTCTTCGGCAGATCAACGTTGCACAGCTTGGTCAAAGTGACGCTGCTTACCCCGCTCTCCTCAACAACTGTTTTTTGCTTTATCCCATGGGTATCCAAATAAGTCCCAAGCCTCGACCGCTCTTTCCCAAGTCCAATAGCGCATTCCTCCTTTCTGTTTGACTGAAATCAGTCTGTCCCAAAAACAAAGTGTGTAAACAATTAGCATTTTGGACAAGCGGAGGCAAATATCCTCTACCAACAGCACGGCACAGTGCCACGCGGAACAGCGCCGTACCACATCGCACGGTGCCGAACAGCACAGCATGGAGGTGGGCTTGGGTGGAACGGAAAGAGCAGTTGAAGTCCGATTTGGAGTTCCTCGGTCAGCACTGCAACCAGGTGATTGACATGATGACCGCGCTTGAACGAGAGCTCGTCCGCATCGAAGAGGGAGGGGAACGGGCATGAGTGTACGGCGGATCATCCGCAGACCTTTGGAATTCAACCTCGACACGGAACGCGACAATCTGGCGAATGAATACTGCAAACGCTTAAAAAACGTCAGCGGTTTCCTCAAAGATTTCATGGCGGAGCAAGAGCGTCAGCTCCGTGCCAAACATGCGATGCAGCAGTCCGTACAGCATGGCACCGCGCAGCACAGTGCCGCACAGCGCCACTCCGGGCAATAAAAAAAACGCGGTTCCCCGACGGTTAGAGGTCGCCTATTCAGCTCGTCGCGCCGCGCAAGCGCTTTGCAGAGAGCGTATGCGGTGCGTACCTAAAAATATGCCAAAACGAGGAGGATTTTCAGATGATCGTGAAAATTTCTGGTCGACAAGTGATGGAAGTTCATCAACTTGCAACCCAACAGCAATTGCTTGCTGAGTGCAAAGCGGCGGGCTGGAAGATTGAATGCCCGGCTCCGGCATCGCGGAACGGCACTTGGTCGGCGCATATGGCGGTTGCTGTGGCTTCGGCTGCTGCCGTGCTCGCCGCCCACCCGGCATTCGCCGCAGGAGCAAAGGAAGCAACGGCCTCTGCGCATCCGTTCGAGGACGGCATGATCCATTCGGTCCAGTACGTGATCGTAGGTCTCGTCGGGCTGTACGTCTTCAAGCGCAGTTGGTGGAGGACTGCTGCAATGGCCTCTGGATTGGTCTATGGAGCGTTCTTTTGTTCGCAGGCAGCAGCGATGCTCGTGGCGATTGTCTTTACCTGGTTGAATGGTCGTTTGACAGACTGGCTTGAAACTGTTCGATTGGCGGTGTCCTGACATGCGGCTCCTCCTCGGGTTGTTCATCGGTTTCGCTTTTGGTGCGCTCTACGGTGTGCAGTATGCGGTGCAGATTCCGGACAGCAAATTCGTGAAAGGCATCGGGCTGGCAAAACTTCTCTGGAAGGTGTGGAACTCATGAGTCGATTCCTTTCAAGCATCAAGTGCACGGACGGCGGCCTCAGTGTCGCCTTCCTCGTGCCGCCATCGCGCCGCCCTCTGGATGCGCCCGTTATGTCTGCCGTCAGCTCTTCGCTGGCTGTTGTGCAGGAAGTCGCTGTTGCGGAGGAAGCGCAGGAAGTGGCGACTATCAGCGAGGATCCGCAGAAACCCGTGCAAACCGCGCCGACATACCGCACCTTCCAACTGATCCCGCACGCAAACCTGAAAAACGAGAACATCGAGCACTTCACCCGGGTGATCGCCGACTCCTACCGCGAGCTGTGGAAGCGATGGGCGGGCGGCTTGCGGGCCGAAGACCCGGATCGGGTTTTCTTCGAAACCGTGCTGGAGCCGCAAAGCTTCCGCACCTACATAACGACGAACGCCACGCTCTATGAACAGGTCCAGCAGCACGCCCGATCCGTATGGAAGAACGTCACGCTGGCGGACGCGGCGTGCCCGGCCTCCGGGATCGAGCCGGGGCGATCTCTCTTCTTTGAGTTGAGAATGACGCGGCCGCCGTTCCTCTCGCTCAAGACTGACCGCCGGATGCAGGAAACGCCGCTCGCTGAGATCGCGGAGTTGACGCGTGGCATGTCGGTAGGAGACCGCGTAGTCATCCAATTTGGGTTTCAGGCGGCGGAATCCTCCTGGGGGCGGGACTCGGAAAAACTGCGCGATGCGGCGAAGGGCAAGAAGCGTCGCCCGAAGTGGTTGCCGGAGGAACTCAGCGCGGCGACAAAGATGAAGACAGCGTGTTACGGCTTCGACACGGTGATCCGCGTGGTCGTCACCAGCGACGACGAGCGCCGCCGTCGCTTCCTCGGCAATGGAGTGCGGTGCGCGCTGAAACAGCTCGATCAGGACAACGACCTGAAGGAGAAACGCGTTTTGTTCAAGTCCCGCTGGCTGCTCGACCTACAACGCCGACGGATCGCCGTCCCGCACCGAATGAGCAAACGCCAGATTCTGACCGGCGCGGAGATCGCGCACTTCGTGAAGCTACCGCAGCGTGCGCTTCAGGAGGAGTACCCAGTGATCGACGCGGTGACCAAGCCGGAAGTCTCCCTGCCCGACGAGTTGTTCATGTCCGACGTGCCGGGCATCGACATCGGGTCCGTCACGGAACGCGGTAAACAGCGCACGGCGCGCGTGCTGTTGAAGGCGTTTGGCAAAACGTCGCAGGAACAGGTCGACGACGTCTACTGCCTGCCTGAGTTCTGCTTTGGCGAGATGGGCTCCGGCAAGTCGTCGGAGGCGAAGCACCGGGCGTACAGCGCGATCACTGCCGGTCAGACGGTTTTCTTTTTCGATACCGCCGACGGCTCGGCCGTGCGCGAGCTGCACGACGCCTTGCCGTTGGACTACCCAGAAGAGAAGATAATCCACATTGACCTGACGAACAAAGCGTGGCCGGTCGCCCTCAGGTGGGCGTTCGATCCGAAGCACGACGAGGCAAGTGCAGATGCGGAGCTGGAGGCTGAGAAGTCCCGCGAGACAGGCCGCATGTTCCTGCGCCAATTCGTGGCCGGCATCGCGTCGGACGCGTTCACCGACCGCATGGAGCGATACTTGTCGAGCGTGTCGCGCGCGGCGGGATCGGCGCCGCTCGACATCGAGTTGGCGCTCAACAGCCCTGCGTACCGCGAGGAACTGCTGGCTCGCCCGGAAGTCTCCTCAGCGCTGGACATCGCCCTCGATTTGCAGGCGCTGCAGGACAAAGCACGGCGCGGCTCCGAAGACATCTCACGAGATGGAATCATGAGCCGCCTTCGGGCGCTTTCGTCCGACCGCTTCCGGACGAATCTCTTCTATCAAGAGCCGGCCGTTCCGCTGGACTTCCGCAAGTACGCCGACAACGCCGATGGCGGGTACGGCTACTGCGTCACGATCTACTGTGACAAGTCCTCGTTCGGCGCGGATGGCCAAGAGGCAATCATGACCTACCTACTCGCCAAGGTGCTCCTTGAGGCGGCATACAGCCGGGTAGACCTTGAGCGAGGCAAGCGCAAATCGTTCGTCGTGCTCCTCGATGAGCCGCACCGTTTTATGCGCGGCGAGATGGCAAGCAAACTCGGCGAGGACGCAGCGGTTGAGTTGCGAAAGTACCGCTGCAAGCTGGTGATGTTCGGACACAGCCGTGCACAGCTCGGGAAGCTGTGGGACTCGTTCGAGAGCGGCGGCGTGCAGGTGACCATGTACAAGAGCAAGGGCGTGTCGGCGTTCCGCGATCTCGCCGCCGTCATCGCTCCTCTGGACCCGGTGGAGGCGTGGAAGTCTCTCGGCCAGTACGAAGCCGTGGTCACCAAGAAGCTACCATCGAAGCAGGAAGTAGCGTTCATCGCCAAGATGTGCCCGCCGCCAGCAGATGTGAAAGATCGGTCAGCACGGCGCGAATCGTGCGCCCGGCAGTTTGGCCGTCCGTGGAAGGAGGTTGCCGACGAGATCCAGCGCCGTCGGATGGAGTATGCGAAGAAGGATGCGGAGTGGTACCAGCGGGAGCAAGAAGCAGCAGAGGAAGCGGAAGCAGCGCGAAAGGAACGGAGGAAGTCGGATCGGGGCGGGAGAGAAAAACAAAAAGAGAGCGCATGAGTTTGGCGCTCTCCATCGTCTCCTATATGGAACGAACGTCTTCGAGAAGTTGATCGATGTGACCTGCAACTTTCACCTTCGGATAGACCTTGGCGATGTTTCCGTCCTTGTCGATAAGGAACGTGGTGCGCTCGATGCCCATGTACTTTTTGCCGTACATGTTTTTCTCCTTCCATACCCCGTACAACTCCGCTACCTCGTGCTCCTCGTCTGCAAGGAGCAGGAACGGGAGCTCGAACTTAGAGATGAACTTGTCGTGGCTTTTCAGCGGATCAGGGCTCACTCCAAGGATGACAGTATCGGCATCGGTGAATGCGGAATGCTGGTCACGGAATGCGCACGCCTGGTTAGAGCATCCAGGAGTGTTATCCTTTGGGTAAAAGTACAGAACGACTTTTTTGCCACGCAGATCGCTCAGTTTCAAATTTTCTCCGTTGCTTGCCGGAAGGGTGAAGTCCGGTGCTTCTTGTCCAACTTCGATGGTTGCCAACTCTCTCACCTCTGGATTTATTTTCCCCTCCAGTATATCATCACTTGTGAGAAGGATACATTTTTCTACCTTTAGGACAACGCGGGACTCCCGGATGCACGACACAGGCTTGCGGCTTCCGCGATTTGCACGCGGCGTTTGCAGACCTCAACACCGTCATCCTCGGCGTCTCGCCGGACCCGGTGAAGAAACACGAGAAGTTCATCTCGAAGTACGAACTGCCGTTTATCCTGCTCGCCGACGAGGAGCACACCGTCCTCGAACAATACGGCGTCTGGAAAGAGAAGAACATGTACGGCAAAAAGTACATGGGCGTCGAGCGCACCACGTTCTTGATCGACAAGGACGGCAACATCGCCAAAATCTACCCGAAAGTCAAAGTCGCCGGGCACGTGGACCAAGTGCTGGAAGACGTGAAAGCGCTCGGGTAAGTTGGTTTTTTCTGCGACCCGCATGGATGGATGCGGGTTTTTGTTTGCGGTTTGAGATACTACGCAGGGGAAGAAGCAGTGTATCTTACAGAATGAAAGCCAAGAACATGATATCCTGTGGTCGACTGCCTATTTCGAGACACGAAGGAGGAATTTTTGTGGAAAACTTCACTTTTTATAACCCGACTCGCCTGATCTTCGGGCGCGACACGGTTGCCGAGCTGAAAAACGAAGTGCCGAAGTACGGCAAAAACGTGCTGCTCGTCTACGGCGGCGGCTCGATTCAAAAAAGCGGCCTCTACGACAAAGTCGTGAGCCAGTTGAAGGAACTGGACATCAACCTGTTCGAACTGCCGGGCGTGGAACCGAACCCGCGTCTTGCCACCGTACATAAGGGCGTTGAAATCTGCAAGCGCGAGAACATCGACTTCCTGCTCGCGGTCGGCGGCGGTTCGGTCATTGACTGCACCAAAGCGATCGCGGCGGGCGCGAAGTACGACGGCGACGCGTGGGACTTCATCTCGCACAAAGTCATGGCGACCGACGCGCTGCCGTTTGGCACCGTGTTGACGCTGGCGGCGACCGGTTCGGAAATGAACGCGGGCTCCGTCATCACGAACTGGGAAACCAAGGAGAAGCTCGGCTGGGGTTCGGAAGCGACCTACCCGCGTTTCTCGATTCTCGACCCGCAAAACACGTTCACCGTGCCGCGCAACCACACGATCTACGGCATGGTCGACATGATGGCGCACGTGTTGGAAAACTACATGTCGCACTCCCCGAACACGCCGCTGCAAGAGCGCTTCCTCGAATCGATCTTGCGCACGGTGATCGAGACCGCGCCGAAGCTGCTGGAGAATCTGGAAAGCTATGAACTTCGCGAGACGATTCTCTACAGCGGCACGATGGCGCTCAACGGCATGACCAACATGGGCATGAACGGCGACTGGGCGTCGCACAACATCGAGCACGCCGTGTCTGCGGTGTACGACATCCCGCACGGCGGGGGCCTCGCGATCCTCGTCCCGAACAAAATGAAGTACGCCGTGGAAAAAGGCGTCGGCGTCTCCCGCTTCGTGCAACTGGCGGTGCGCGTCTTCGGCGTCGACCCGGCGGGCAAGTCCGACAACGAAGTCGCGCTGGAAGGCATCGAGCGCCTGCGCGCGTTCTGGACGTCGATGGAAGCGCCGTCGCGCCTCGCCGACTACGACATCGACGATTCCCAACTCGACGTCATGGTCGAAAAAACCATGCACGCCGGCCCCTTCGGCGGTTTCCAAACCCTCGACCGTGCCGATGTGAAGCAAATCCTGCAGATGTCTCTGTAAGAACGGCCGAAACACAACGCAAAAAAGCCCCGTGCCTCTCCCGGCCGCGGGGCTTTTGGTTATTTTTGTTCAGGATTCGGCACGGAGCAATCGTGCAGCATCCGGTGCAACTGCTCGGTCACTTCCGCGGTGAACACGTCCGACTCCGGGTCGTTCTCGTAGATGCGCTTCAGTTCATACGCCGCTTCCAGCGTGTACATCTGCTCGGCAGCGCGGCGGGATTTGGCGGAGGAGACGGAATCGAGATACGGGTGGAACGCCACATACGCCAGTTCCAGACGCGGCGGGAAGTGCGTGGAGACGACCTTCTTCAGCGCGTTCAAGCAATGCCATTCGCGCCCGATCGAATCTTCCAACGCCGGATTCAACTCGCTGTTCTCGTCGACCACCGACAACGACGGAACCGCGTTCCATGTTTCCAACAAATTCATCAGATCCTGTTGTTTCTGCACGGGCAGCCGATCAAACAGATACAGCAAACGGTCATGTCTATTCATAGGTCTCGTCGAACCCCTTACATCCAAAATGTGTACCATTCACCCACCATTATAGAGAACTTTGTACAAAAAAACCATTCCTTCGCTTGCAGACACTGAATTTGTGATATCCTCTCAAGTAGACAGCATCGAAGGAGGAACTCCCATGACAGAATGGGTGGACAAAGAAAAGGTATTCAAAGACCCCGTTCACGATTACATCTACGTGTTTGATAAATTGATTTGGGATCTCATCAACACCCGTGCGTTCCAACGCCTGCGCCGCGTGCGCCAACTCGGCACCGCCTACCTGACCTATCACGGCGCGGAACACACCCGCTTCACGCACTCGCTTGGCGTCTACGAAACCATGCGGAAAATTCTCTCGCACTTTGAACGCAAATTCAGCTGGCCCGGCCCCGGCGACGACCGCACGCGCTTGCTGGCGCTGTGCGCCGCTTTGCTGCACGACATCGGCCACGGGCCTTTTTCCCATACGATTGAGAGCGTGTTCAAATTCCATCACGAAGAATTCTCCCAGCGCATCTTGCTGGAAGAACCGGAAGTGAACAAAATCCTCCGCCGCGTCGACGATCAATTTCCGCAAGACGTCGCCGACGTGATCGCCAAAAAAAGCAAGCACCCCCTCGTCGTCAACCTGATCTCCTCGCAACTCGACGTCGACCGCATGGACTACCTGCTGCGCGACGCCGTCAACACGGGAGTCACCTACGGCCGCTTCGAACTCGAACGCTTGATTCGCGTCATGCGCCCCGAAGGAGACGACATCCTCGTCAAAACCTCCGGCCAACAAACGGTTGAACAGTACATTCTCGCCCGCTATTTCATGTACTCGCAAGTCTATCTGCACCCGGTCACGCTCAGTTCCGACGTGCTGCTGCGCCATGCGTTTCTGCGCGCCAAGACGATTCACGAGCGCGGCGGAAACCTGTTCCTGCCCGCAGAACTTCAACCGTTCCTCGACAAACCGGTCGAGCAAATCACGGTCGAAGAGTACCTCCGCCTCGACGAAAGCGTGATGATGTTCACGTTCCACCGCTGGACGGAAGCGGACGACGCGATTCTGCGCGACCTCGCCGACCGCTTCATCAACCGCCGACTGTTCGGCTCGATTCTCACCCGCGAACTGAAGGAAGTCGAAAAGCAAACCGTCCGCGACATGTTCCGTGCCCAAGGGCTCAATCCGGATTACTACATCGCGTTTGGACACGCCACCGGCGCCGGGTACCACATGTACCGCCAAGGCATCACGCTGGTCGACGACGACGGAGATAAGATGGACATCGCCGACGCGTCCGCCGTCGTCCGCTCGCTGAAGCCGCTCACGCAATACCGCATCTTCTGCCCCAAGGAAGTGCTGCGCGGCGAAGGCTCGTACAAGCCGATTCGCGGCTGGCTGGAAGCTTTAAAGATTTAGCATATATTAATAGGAAGAAAGAAGGTCCACTCATGACATACAAGATGCTCATTTCCGATATCGACGGCACTCTGCTCAACTCCAAGTCGGAACTGACAGAAGGAACGATCCAAGCGATTCGCGACGCCCACGAACGAGGCATCCTCGTCACGCTCGCCACCGGCCGCCAACTGCGCGGAGTGATGGAGATCGTGAAACAAATCGGCCTCTCCCTGCCGGTCATCCTCGGCAACGGAGCGGTCGTCGCCGACCCGTTGGAGCAAAAAACGCACTTGCACCAAACCCTCGACGTGGAGACGACGCATGCGATTCTCGACGTGATCGCGGAGCACGGCCTCTGGTCGAGCGTGTTCGTCCACACGTTTGAAGGGGTGGATACGTACTACGACCAAGACCCCGGTTTCCCGGAAGCGTACATCTTCATCCACAAGCACATCCCGGAAGTGGTGCAGCAAGTGGCGAGTCTGAAGGACGTTGCGCACCTGAAGCCGATCAAAGTCCTCCTGATCGACAAAACGGAAAAAATTCTGCCGCTCTATGAAGACCTGCAAAAACTCCCGTTCGACTTCAACATGGTGATTTCCGACCACGACTGGCCGGGTTTCTCGCTGCTCGAATGCTTCCACTACGGCACGACCAAAGCGTCCGGCATCCAGCACCTCGCCGACGCGTTCGGCATCAAGCCGCACGAGATCGTCGCGGTCGGGGACAACACGAACGATTGGGAGATGATCGAGTTTGCGGGACTGGGTGTGGCGATGGGGAACGCACACCAATCTCTAAAAGACCGCGCCGACTGGATTACAAAAACAAACGATGAAGATGGACTGGCTTATTTAATTCGCAAAAAGATGTTAGAATAAAAAGGGGTTACATGGGGTAAAGGGGAGAGGTTGCAGCATGAGGGGCTCAATCACCACGAAGATCATCTTGATTATTTTTTTGCTTTTGCTTTTGCCGATGATTGCGTTGGGAACGTGGATTTATTCCGGGATTGAAAAAAGTTACGCCGACATGGAACGAGAGAGAGGCATCGGCGATCTGCAAGGGGCCCGCGCCATGTTGGACTATATAGGAGAAAACTGGGCGTCGTACGTGAAAACCAACGCGTTCTGGGGCGATCTGCACCAAGCGTTGGCGGACAGTGACGGAGACTGGATGGAGAACAACGTTCTGAACTTGATGGACACCAACAAGTCGATCGTCGGCATCTACGTGACCGATTTGCAGGGCCGCGTTCTCCAGCAGCGCGAAGGGGAACAGCCGGCTGCGTTTGCCGACATTTTGACCCGCGCGGCGCAATCGGTCGGCTCGGAGACGGGGCATACGGGCTTGGTTCACACCGACCAAGGGCTGATGCTGCTCGGCTATTCCAAAATCACCGACGAGAAGGGCGAGGCGGAACCGAACGGCTTGCTGTTCCTCGCACAGCGCGTCGACTCCGCGTTTCTCAAAAGCGTGCAATCGGTCAACAACACGCAAATCGTTCTCTTCGACGGAAAAAACGCCGTGTCCACCTACGATGGATTTGAGGCTTCCCAAGCAGGTAGTCTCTTCCAACAGGTGCTAAACCGCAAAGACCCGTTGGTGCTTTCAAACGGAGTCGGCAACGGGCAGGAAACGATGACGCTCGGGCAGTTGACCGACGTGTTCGGCAGCACGATCGGGTTTCTCGGCACGGAGACCGTTTCGCAGACCGGGTCGACGATTCGCCATGATCTGTTGCAGCGGGCAGGGCTTGGCGGCGTGCTCGTGCTGGTGTTGGGCGCATTGGTCGCGTATGTGCTCTACACGCGCTTGTCCCGTCCGCTCTCCCGCTTGAGCACGGAAATGGCGCGCGTGGCGGGCGGCGATTTGACGGAGAACGCAGAGATGCAGAAACTTTCCCGCACGGCGTCGAAGGATGAGATGGGAGAGATCGTCCGCTCTTTTCTCGCGATGTCGGCCGGCTTGAAACATCTCGTCGGCGTTTTGCAGGAGGAGTCCAATGCGCTCAGCGAGCGCAGCCGGGAGTTTGCGGCTTCCACCGAGGAAGCGAAAAGCACGCTTCACCTCATCGCGGCCTCGTCCGCCGATGTCACGTCGAGCGTCGACCGCACGTTTGATCAGATGGAGCAAGCGGCGGAGCAACTGCACGCGCTGGAAAGTTTGGCGGACAAAATTGCCGACCGCTCCGATCAAGCGGTCGCCGCTGTGGAGAAGATGCGCAAGTCCGCGGGTGTTGGACAATCGCAAGTGGCGCGGTCGATTTCCACGATGGAAGCGATGAAGGAGAGTTCCGACACGAATGAGCAGCGCGTGTTGGCGTTGCAGGAAGTGGCGAAGAGCATCCATGAAATCGTCGACCGCATCAAAGGCATCGCGAAGCAGACAGGGATGTTGGCGCTCAACGCCTCGATTGAAGCGGCGCGCGCCGGAGAGCAAGGACGCGGATTTGCGATCGTCGCGCACGAGGTCGGGAAGCTGTCGGATCAATCGCGGGGGGCGACGGAAGAGATCGAGTCGCTGGTGTCGCGGATCTCGACGAGCGTCTTGGACGTGTGCGAGACGACGGGGGAACTGCGCCAACGCTTGGAAGCGGGCGTGGAGGCGGTGCAGTCGACCACCGATGCGTTTGCGGAAATCTTGGAGCATGTGGAGAGCGTGGAAAGCCAGATTCGCGAGATACGCGACGATGCGGGGCAGCAAGCGGAGAGCACCGCCGCCGGCGTGGCCAACGTGGTCCGCGTCCGCGAGATGACTTCCGAGATGGCGGCGAGCGTTTCCGACGCCGCGCAAGCCTCCGAAGAATCGTTGCAAACGATGCAAGTGATCGCCGAAAACTCCAACCAACTCGCCGAACTCGCGGAAGACCTCCGCGAAGACATCAGCAAATTCCGCTTGAAATAACGAAGAGGACTTGGCCCATACGGAGCCAAGTCCTTTTTTTATTTCCCTGCGCCTGCGATGATTTCCAGCACTTCGGTCATTTGGTGCACGCGCTGGGTGCATTCGAGTTCGACGCCGATGTCATGCGGGTCGATGTAGACGGTTTGGAAACCGAGCTCCATCGCCGGGAGGATTTCGTTCACCCAGTTGTCGCCCACGGAGAGCATGCGCTCGTACGGGATGTCGAACTGGTTCTTGATCCGCTCGAACACACCTTTGGTGCCGGACGGCTTCTTCGCCATGAAAATCTTCTCGTCAAACGAATGCAGCAGCCCGATTTTGTCGAGAATTTTCTCCGAGTCCGGCTGCGGCGAGTTCGTGACGAGCACCTGCTTGACGCCGCCCGCGCGGGACTTGGCGATCGCGTCGACCAACCCCTCGATGCGGTTCATGTGGAACTCCGGCCCCATCATGAACTCGCGGGTCGCCAAGAACGCTTCCGTCGTCTGCGCGTCGGTCAACCCGTAGTGACGGGAGATGCAGCCCGGCACCCACCACAGGTCGCCGACGGAGAACATGTCGGTGAGGTTGACTTCTACTTTCTCCGGGTACAGCTCGCGCACTTCTGCTTCCGCAAGTGCCGTGCCGTCCCACTTGTACACTTCCGAAACGTCGCCCTTGATCTGCACGAGAATCAGGTCGCGGTTGGCGTCATATGTACGTCCGATGCGCAGGGGATGATCATCTCGGCGCGCCGCTTCATAATCGGTTTGGAACGCGTCCTGCACGTCGGCGGGCAAGCGTTTCTTGAGTTCCTTTGCATAATAATCAAAGTGGTGCGTGTCTTCATACAGCGTGCCATCGAGATCATAAATGATCAGACTGACTTTGGAAAGTTCCATCTTCACTACCATCCTTTCTTGAGAACTATTATATCTCAAAATGATTTTGACACCAGCGCTCGACACGGTTAGTCAAAATTTTACGTCAGAACTCTTCCAATCAGGTAGTCTTTTGAGTACAATGATAGTTGCTGTCCTTACTTTTGGGTATTCTAATCCATACCCTAAAAAGCGAGACGTTCAAGTGTTCAACTAGACCGAAACGAAAGTTGGGAGAATGATGATTCAATTCAATCAAGTGAAAAAGGTGTATCCCAATGGCACCGTCGGCCTGGATAATATCAACTTGACTATTCATCCGGGGGAATTCGTCATCATCGTCGGCCTGTCTGGGGCGGGCAAATCCACGCTGCTGCGTGCGATGAATCGTCTGCATGAGATCTCCGAGGGGGAGATCTTGATCGACGGCAAATCGATCACCAAGGCCAAAGGAGCAGATCTTCGCCGCATCCGTCGCGACATCGGCATGATCTTCCAGAACTTCAATCTCGTGAAACGTGTTTCCGTTCTGCGCAACGTGCTTTCCGGCCGCGTCGGCTACCACGGCACGTTCCGCACGCTGTTCGGCTTGTGGCCGAAGCGCGACATCGAACTCGCGCACGACGCGCTGCGCCGCGTCAACATTCCGGACAAAGCGTATGTCCGCGCCGACCAACTGTCCGGCGGTCAACAGCAGCGCGTCTCGATCGCCCGCGCGCTGGCTCAAGAAGCGAAGATCATCCTCGCCGACGAGCCGGTCGCATCGCTTGACCCGCTGACCACCGTTCAAGTCATGGATGACTTGAAGCGCATCAACCAAGAACTCGGCATCACCACGATCGTCAACTTGCACTTCCTCGATCTCGCCCGCAAGTACGGCACCCGCATCATCGGCCTGCGCGCCGGCAAAGTCGTGTTCGACGGCCCGGTGGAAGAAGCGACCGACGAAGTGTTCGCTGAAATCTACGGCCGCAAGATTCAGAAGGACGAGCTGCTCGGCAACGTGGAGGCCTAAGCATGAACCAGTCCAAAGCGATCAAGCCACCGTCCAAGCTCAAGTACACGTTGATATTCCTGGTCCTTGCGGTGCTGTACGTGATCAGTTACATCGGGATCAAAGCCGACTTCTCCGAACTGTGGACCGGCTTGCCGAACATCGGCAACATGCTGTCCCAGCTGTGGCCGCCGGACTTCGCCTACTTCAAGTCGATCTTGAAGCCGATGTTCGAGACGGTCAAGATGGCGGTTCTCGGCACGACGATCGGCGCGTTGCTGTCGATTCCGTTTACGCTGCTGGCTGCCCGCAACGTATTTCTCAACCGTTGGGTGACGGGGATCACCCGTTTGATTTTGAACTTCATCCGGACGATTCCGGACTTGCTGCTCGCGTCGGTCTTTGTCGCCATCGCAGGTTTGGGTCCGGTTGCCGGGATCGCGGCGCTCATCTTCTTCTCCTTCGGGATCATCACCAAGATGACGTACGAATCGGTGGAAACCATCGATCCGGGTCCGCTGGAGTCGATGACCGCCGTCGGCGCGAACAAGCTGCAGTTCATCGGGTTTGCCGTCGTTCCGCAAGCGCTTCCGGCATTTATTGCGTACGTTCTGTATACGTTTGAGGTTTGCGTCCGCGCATCTGCTATCTTGGGTCTCGTCGGTGCAGGCGGGATCGGGATGGGGCTGAAAACCAACCTCGACCTCTTCAACTACACGCACGTCACCTCTATCATTCTGTTCACGCTGATCATCGTCGTCATCATCGACTCGGTCAGTGCGGCAATTCGGGAGAAACTGCTATGAGCCAAGCACAGAAGACTTTTTCCGCACCGAAAAAGACCACCGGCCAAAAAGTCAGCTCGACGATCTCTTGGTTGATCGTACTCGCTCTGATCATCTGGTCCTGCACCGGAATGTCCTTCGATTGGCAAAAAGCGCTGGACTCGATGCCGATCGTCAAGCGCATCTTCCAAGGTCTCTTCCATCCGGAATGGTCGTTCTTCAACGAGGACGAAGGCGTTCTCGACAACATGATCATCACGCTGGAAACCGCATTCTTCGGGACTTCCATCGCAGCTTTGCTCGCTGTTCCGTTCGGCTTCCTCGCGGCGCGCAACATGTCCAAGCGCTTCGTGTGGATTTCCTGGCTCGGCAAGCGCATCTTGAACATCATCCGGACGTTGCCGGAGTTGATCATCGCGATCATCTTCCTCGTCGCAGTCGGCCCGGGTCCGTTCGCCGGGATGCTCGCCATCGGCTTCCACTCGATCGGGATGATCGGCAAGCTGTACTCGGAAGCGATTGAAAACATGGACGAAGGCCCGATGGAAGCGCTCACCGCCGTTGGCGCGAACCGCATCCAGACGCTGTTCTTCGCCGTCCTTCCGCAAGTGTTGCCGGAATTCTTCTCGTTTGCGCTGTACAAGTTTGAAATCGACGTCCGCGCGGCTTCCGTCCTCGGGATGGTCGGCGCAGGCGGCATCGGTACGCCGTTGCTGTTCTCCTTGCAATCGCAAGCGTGGAACCGCGTCGGCATCATCTTCATCGGGATCGTCATCGCCGTCGTCGTCATCGACTTCATCTCCGGCGCGATCCGCAAACGTCTCGTCTAGGCGGCGTTTTGTCCAATTTGTGAAAAACCCTCGGAACGCTCCGGGGGTTTTTTCTGTGTCGACTGGTATCGCGGGAATAAGTAGTCTACAATAGTAAGGTGTGGCAATCGGAAGTACATAATAGTGGGAACCAATCAGACAGGAGGATGTTACACTCATGGGTGGTATGAGTTGGCAATTGCAAGCGTTTCTCTACATCACGGCGATCGTAGCCGGGATCGTCTTGACGCTTTTGATGCGTCCGGCGCGCAAGGGCATCGGAATCTTGCTGGGCGCTATCTTGGCGGACGGTTTCATGTTCTTGGGTTCGCACATCCTCGGGCTGAACTTCGGCCCGATGCTGCGGCTTGGCACCAATGAAACGCCGCTGATCGTCGATCTGATTTTCGCTGTGATCGGGGCCGCGATCGGCGTGTTGATCGCACGTGCCTTTAAAGCTCGTTCTTAAACTTGTCCAGACCTATCTACACACAGAAGGAAGAGAGAATTATGGAACAGAATCAAACCAAAAAAGCACTGCCGATTCTCTTCTTGGTGATGTTTCTCGTCATGTTGGGCTTCGGCATCATCATCCCGGTCTTGCCGTTCTTCGCGCAGTCGTTCGGCGCGACGTCGACGCAGCTCGGATTCCTCATGGCAGTTTACTCGGTCATGCAATTCCTGTTCGCTCCGGTCTGGGGCGGCATCTCCGACCGAATCGGCCGCAAGCCGGTCATGCTGATCGGTATCTTGGGCTTGGCGCTTTCGTTTTTTGCATTCTCGATGGCAGGTCAACTCTGGGAGCTGTTTGCAATCCGCATCGTCGCAGGGATCCTCTCTTCGGCGAACATGCCGACCGTCACGGCGTACGTGGCGGACATCACGACGCCGGAAAACCGCGGCAAGGGCATGGGCATGATCGGGGCGGCTGTCGGCCTCGGCTTCATCTTCGGCCCGGCGGTCGGCGGCATCGCGTCGAAGTCGAGCTACAGTCTTCCGTTCTTGATCGCCGGCATCTCGTCGGCGGTGACGTTCCTGTTCGTGCTGTTTGTGCTCAAGGAATCGCACACGCCCGACAAGCGCGGCAAGAGCGCCGCGAAGCAATCGCGCTGGAGCGCGTTTGGCGGCTCGCTCTCGGTCATCTACATCATGAACTTCGTCGTCTCCGTCTCGATGGCGGGTCTGGAAACCACGTTCGCGTACTTCGGCGCGGACAAAGCCGGGCTCGACACTGTGCACCTCGGCTACATCTTCATGATCATGGGCTTTGCAGGGGCGCTCGTACAGGGCGGACTGATCGGTCGTTTGATCAAGAAGTTCGGCGAGGGCGCCGTGATCCAGATGGGTCTCGTGATTTCGGCGATCGGCTTCGGCTTGATCTTGCTGACGTCCTCGTTCTGGACGGCGGCGCTGTACCTTTCGATCTTCGGGATTGGCAACGGTTTCATGCGTCCGTCGGTCACCGCTTTGATCTCCAAGCGCACGACGGCGGGGCAGGGCAGCGCATCCGGTCTGCTGTCGTCGTTCGACTCGCTCGGACGCATCATCGGCCCGGTGGTCGGCGGTGCGCTGTACGCAGCGGGCAAAGGCCTGCCGTACATCTCCGGCGTGATCTTGAGCGCGGTGGCGCTGGCTCTCTACTACGTGTTTGCAGGGCGCGACCGCTCGAAAGCAACGGCGTAAGCAACAAAAGACTCGACTCCCCAGTGGAAGTCGAGTCTTTTTTGATTCGTTGCGCGTCATTCGCTTATTTCGTCGCCGTGCGGGTGCGCAGGTTGCGGAAGATAAACCACAGCACCGCGAGCACGATCAGGCCGAGGATTCCGTAGGAGAACGGCTTGATATACGGCTCGACCACGCCCCAGTTGGCGCCGAGTTTGAAGCCCAAGTAAGTCAGCACGTAGTTCCACGGCAGGCAGCCGAGGAATGTGAAGATCACGAACTTGAAAAAGTTCATCCGCGCCACGCCCGCCGGGAGCGAGATGAACGTGCGGATGACCGGCAAATTGCGCCCGAAGAACGCAGCCCATTCGCCGTACTTTTTGAACCAGCGGTCCGCTTTGTCGATGTGGTTTTTTTTGATCAATACGTACTTGCCGTACTTCTCCAACCACTCGCGCCCCTTGGTGGCGCCGATCCAATAGGTGAGCAACGAGCCGACCAGATTGCCGAACACGCCTGCCCAGACCACGCCCCAGAACGTCAAGAGCCCTTCTTCCGCGTGGAAGCCGCCGAAGAGCATGATCACTTCACTGGGCAACGGGATGCAGGCGCTCTCGATGATCATGGCGAGAAAGACGCCCCAGTGTCCGAACGTCTCGATCAGGCCGGTCGCGACGCTGGCGAGCCATTCCAGCAGATGGTGTAACATGAGACAGTACCTCGCTTGTCTTGTTTGTCACACCTATTGTACACGTTTTTCGAGCCAACTTGCCCATTCCTTTACAAAAACTTTTTGACGGTTCAGTTCATGGAGGGCGCGATGCCATTTGCGGAGCGTTTTTTCCAGCGAGCGGCCTTCGCGGTGGTACTTGCGGATGATTTTCACGGGGAGGTACGGGTAGGAGAGCAGAGCGAGGAGGACGGGGGTTTCCCGCGTTTCCAAGGGGCGTTCGGCGTGGTAGGCGTCGAACAATTCGCAGGCGAATTCCCGCGACCAGCCGTGCGAACGGAGCGCGTTGCTGAGGAAGTCGCTCAAATCTTGCACCCACACATCAAGCCGGAACGAGTCGAAGTCTATGAGGCACACGCGCCCGCCGTCGTCGACGGTGAAGTTTTCCGCTTTGACGTTGCCGTGTACGAGCGTCGCGCGGTGCTCGATTTCATGCACGAGATCGGTGTAGGCGGACGCGTGCAGCAGATCGGCGCTGGAGGTCGCCAAGCCCATCAGTTCGTCGGACATCTCGACCACTTCGGCTTCAAATCCGTTTTGCGGGGAGGTGAACGACTGCAAGGACTCGCGCAATTCTTTGTTGCGCTCTTCAAAGCGCGCCAACCACTTGCCGGAAAAAGCGACCCGTTCTACTTCGTCGGGCAACTCCATCCCGTGCGACGCGCGGTGAAACTTCGCCAACTGACGTGCCGCCAGCAGCCATTCTCTGCGTGAACCGGCGTCGAGCGGCCGACCCGTCCACGGGGTGAGCACCCACGGTTCGCCGTCGATCATCGCCCAAGGCTTTCCGGTCAGCGTGGGGAGAAAGCGGGGGGTGGCGGGGAAGTCGTTTTTTGCCAACCATTCGATGGCGTGATGATCGAACCCGAGGCGACCGAGGCCGTGTTTACCTCGTTTGAAACAGTAAACGCCGTCGTGGGCGGTCACTTGAAAAACGGGGCCGTGCGGCTGTACGGAACGCACGAGGATGCCCCAGTGTTCTTCCACCCGGAGAGCTTGAATCTGCATATCTGTCACCTCTTCGTCATCATTTGATACCCTTATTCATATTCGTTCAGACTAGGCATAGTTCTCACAAAATTAGAATCATGGACGTATACTTGTCCGAGTATTGCATATTTGTTATAGTAGACTAGAATGTGTCTCAGGAAGAGATGCTATCCTATGGAACCATATGTGGAGAAGCCACTATAAAGTGAGGGAAGACGTAATGAGTATTCTTGGAACTCTAGCGGATGGAGCCTTTATCGGGTTGCAAGGTCTGACCGGGGCGCTCAGTGCGTACCAGGTCGGGGTATCGCTGTTCGGCCTCCGCCAGAAGCAAGAAACGATCACACATGCTCCCCAGAAGACGTTCGCGATCTTCGTGGCGGCTCATAACGAAGCTGAAGTCATTGAACCGTTGCTTGAAAACCTGCAAACGTTGGACTATCCGCGCGACATGTACGATATCTTCGTGATCTGCGATAACTGCACCGACAACACGGCTGAGATTTCCCGCAAAGCCGGTGCGTTGGCGTTCGAACGCTTTGACGACGCCAAGCGCGGCAAGGGCTTTGCGATCGAGTGGATGTTGGAGCGCCTGTGGGAACAAGAGCGCGAGTACGATGCGGTCGTCATGTTTGACGCCGACAACCTCGCAGCCCGCAATTTCCTCATGGAGATGAACGAGAAGCTGATCAACGGCGCGCGCGTCATTCAGGGCTACTTGGCAACCAAGAACCCGAACGACTCGTGGATTTCCGTCTCGATGGCGATTTCGTACTACTACACGAACCGTTGCTGGCAGCTCTCCCGCTACAACCTCGGCTTGGCGAACTCGCTGGGCGGCACGGGGATTTGCATCGACACCCCGTTGCTCAAAGAGATGGGCTGGGGCGCAACCTCGCTCACCGAGGACGTCGAATTCACCGCCCGCTGCGTCGAGCGCGGCGTGTACCCGACTTGGGCGCACAACGCGATCGTCTATGACGAGAAGCCGAACACGATGAAAGCGTCGTGGCGTCAACGCCTGCGCTGGATGCAAGGTCACTTCGACTGCGCGTCCCGCTACTTCTGGCCGTTGCTCGGCAAATCGATCAAACACCGCAACTGGCACATGCTCGACGCCGCTTTGTACCTGTTCCAACCGATGCGTCTGTTGATCATCTTGGTCACGTCGCTGGTTCTGTACCTCCAACTGGTCATGCCGCATTGGTGGGCGGTCACGAACGTGCAGCGCGTCATGTTGCCGACGAACTACTGGATTCTGGTCAACCTGCTCTTGTACGCGCAATTGCCGCTCTCCATGTACTTGGAGAAAGCCGGCTGGCGTTCGTACTTGGCGTTGCCGTTGTATCCGATCTTCTTGCTGACGTGGTTCCCGATCACCGTCGTGGCGTTCTTCACCAAGAACAACAAGACATGGAGCCACACCGTGCACAGCCGTGCGATTCGTCTCGACGAATTGAGCAACTAGTCGAGGCCGTTTCCGAAGACAACTTCACACGGAAAAAACACCCCGGCCAGTTGGCGGGGGTGTTTGTTTTCGTATTCGGTTATCCTTGTAACATGCGGCGAATGGCGTCGCGGCCGATCGTGCCGACCGTGATGCCCATCTCGGCTGCTTTGTGCGTGACCGATTCAAGAGGAGCGTCCAGCAATTCCTCCAGCGTTTTCACCCCGACGGCGCGGCCGGCGATGATGCCTCGCGAGGCGAGTTTCTCGTTGAGCAGCCCGACATCAAGCGCCCCGCACATGATGTATCCGATGTCGGTGGTGACGACAACCAGATTGGTTTTGGGCAGTTGGACGGAGATCCCCAGGGCGACTTTGCCCTCCATCGGGATCGGAAGTACGTGGATCATCGAACTCCTCCTCCTCAACTTGTTGGAACATCACCATACCATATGCACCTGGGGGTGCCACCTATGAAAATCGTCTTGGCAACACTGAACGCCAAATATATACACACTTCGCTCGCGCTGCGCTACTTGCGCGCGTATGCGCGTCCCGATTTCCCGGACATCGACCTCTGCGAATACACGATCAAAGACCCGGCGCTCTCCGTCGCCGCCGACATCTACAAGCGCAAGCCGGATGTCGTCGGGTTCTCCTGCTACATCTGGAACATCGAAGAGACGATTCCGATCATCCAGATGTTGCGCAAGACCAACCCGAACGTCAAGATCGTGCTCGGGGGTCCGGAAGTGTCGTACGATTCGCGGATGTGGCTTATGCGCATCCCGGAAGTCGACGCGATCGTAATCAACGAAGGCGAGAAGACGTTCCACCGCGTGCTGACCGAATTGCAAAAAGCGTCCGAGTCCGGCGACCGTCCGCGCTACGACCTCATCCCCGGCATCGTGTACCGCGACGCCGAGGAGAACGTCCAGCAGACGTTCCCCGCCGAGAAGATGAAGCTCGACGAGATTCCGTCTCCGTTTGACGACGACGACCTGCCTACGCTCGTCAACCGCGTCGTCTACTTTGAGTGCTCGCGCGGCTGTCCGTTCTCGTGCTCGTACTGTCTCTCGTCCATCGAGACCGGCGTGCGCTACTTCGATCTCGACCGCACGCTGACCGAGTTAAAGCGCTTGATCGACGCGGGGGTCAAGACCGTGAAGTTCGTCGACCGCACGTTTAACATCCACCGCCGCTATGCGTTGACGGTGTTTGACTTCTTGATCAAAAACCACAACGGCACGATCTTCCAGTTTGAGATCACGGCGGATATCTTGAAGCCGGACGTGGTGCAATACTTGGCGGAGAACGCGCCGCCCGGCGTGTTCCGCTTCGAGATCGGGGTGCAGTCGACCAACGACATCACCAACGACATCGTGCAGCGCCGCCAGAACTGGGAGAAGCTCACGAACACGGTGCTCGGGATCAAGAACAGCGGCAAGATCGACCAGCATCTCGACTTGATCGCAGGGCTGCCGGAGGAAGACTACCGCTCGTTCCGCAAGACGTTCAACGACGTGTTCGAACTGCGGCCGGAAGAATTGCAGCTCGGCTTCCTCAAGATGCTGCGCGGCACCGGCGTGCGGGCGCAAGCGGAACAGTACGGCTACCAGTACATGGACAATGCGCCGTATGAGATTCTCTCCAACAACGTGCTTTCGTTTGACGACGTGATCCGTATCAAGCGCGTGGAAGACGTGCTTGAGAAGTACTGGAACGCGCATCGTGCGGATTTGACGGTGGAGCACTTGGTGAGCCGCGAGTTCGACTCGCCGTTCGACTTCTTCCAAGAGTTCGGCGACTACTGGGAAGAGCGCGGGTGGAACCGCATCGGGCATCAGCTCGAAGACCTGTTCAAGCGCCTGCAGCAGTTCCTCGAAGCACGGGGAACCGATGGGATGGACGTCATCTTGGGTCTGATGAAACTCGATTACCTGAAAGCGTTCAAAAACAAACCGCGGGCGATCTGGTGGGAGCGCACGTTGGACAAGCAAACGTCGTCCCGCCTGATTCAACTGTTTGCCGAGCGCCCGGAGTTGCTGGGAGAGCAATTCGCCGCGTTGAAACTGAGCGAACAGGATATCCACAAGCACTGCTTGTTGGAAACCCTCCCGTTCGAACCCGGCACGTTGGAAGCCAAGCCGCACCTGTTGCTCGCCTACTACGAGCCGGGCCAAGGGCAGGAACCGAAGTATTTCCATGCCGCGCTGTCGGCGTTTGGTTTGGTGCGTGTCTAATAAAAAAACGCGTCCATCTGGGCGCGGTTTTTTTATTCACTCCTAATCATAGACAGGGTGTAAATAAAATTACATAATTCGCCTCAGATCATGTTGATAGCTATTGACTTTTATGTAATGACGTATTAAATTAAATCGAGATGATTGGAAAATTTGCCTAGGAGATGAATCCGGCTTTGAAAAAAACAATCTCGATCCTTGCAATGGGTATGTTGCTGTCCCTGTTCTCTGAAACTGCAGGACACGCAGCAACGCAGTCTAACTCCTTCGTGGGCGGCAAGACCTCGTTTTATGTGAACAATTCGGGGAGCAGCAATACAGCTGATTCCGGGGTTACAAGTGTTTATACAGACATCTACACCCCGGATTACCCGACGATTAACGCGAAGAGCGGCTCTTGCGCATGGCCCATGATCACCAGTTCGATTTACGGGGCTACCGAATATGTACAAGTCGGATGGACCGATGACAGCCAGGTCTCCCAAGCGGATGGCGTCCATTACTTTTATGAGATCAACTACGGATCAAGCAGCAGCGATTATCAGGTGTACAGTTCGGTAGGTCCGCAAGCAAATCGAGTGCATGGGTATCGCGTTGCCAAAGACAATACAAATTGGAACGGCAACTTCACCGGCACGGTCGACGGAGCGCTGATCGCAAGTTACCCTGGTTTCGTTGGGAATGGAGTCCAATATTATGAGGAAATCTACGGATACGATCTGACCTCGACTTCGTTTGCGGGAACGAATACAAACAAAGCCAAGTTTTCTAACTTACGGGCGTTTGTGAATGGCTCCACGATCTATTCTCCTGCTCTGACGATGTATTTTGACAGAAACGGCGGGTATGACGACTCCCATTACAAATCGAATGATCAGACCAGTTACTTGTATCTGTGGGATACCCGTCACTAGAGGAGGAGCAGGTATGAAGAAATCTGTTTTTTTTACAGTCGCGCTGAGTGCGGTACTTTTTGGTTCTTTGTTGATGCAACCGACGTATGCAAACACAAGTGCAAACGGCTTGAGCACCGCTCATGCGGCTGCCCATCTTGAAAAAATGCACATTCAACTGGAGAAACCGAGCTCCAATCCGAAAATTGATGAGAAAGCAGCGATTTCGAAAGCGAAACAAAAATTTTCGAAATGGGCTGAAGATGCGACGGAAACGACAGTGGAGTATCAGTTGATGACGAATCCGGATTATCAGATGTTTTCACCGGAAGCCCTCAGCAAGAATCCGAAATTGAAGGCAGCGGGGCATATGGAAAAACTCCCCGTCTACATCGTAAGTTTCAAGGGAATGTCCTATGCAGGCCATATCCCTCAGGGCTTTACTGGAGATATCCCGATTCACCATGAATACAACGTCGTGGTTGATGCAGAAACTGGTGAGCCGCTAATCGGGTTCTCTTATCGATAATGACCAGCGAAAAACCTCCCCGCATTTAGATGCGAGGGAGGTTTCTATTGGATTTCGATCTGAGCAGAAACAGTTTCTGCTTGTCCATTCGATTGTGAGAGTTTGAAATTGAGTTCGTAGTGGCCTTGCTGAGCAAGTTTTAGTTCAGCTGAAGCGGGCAGAGTCAAGGAAAAATCAAACGAACCATCGTTCGAGTAGACGACAGGAAACGTATGAAGCAAATCAAAATTGGTTTCTGGACGAACTTGAATCAACCTAGGTTGCATGGAACGGTACGCACCGAAACCGACACCGTGGACATGAACTGATTCTCCAGCATGAGCGATAGAGGGGGAAACCTCTAAGATATCATACTGAAGCGAGTCGAACCGAGCCGTGTGTATCGTTCCTCGGTCTGTTCGTGCCGTCAAGAGGAAGGACTGGTTTACGGATGCAGCGGCAGGGAGTTGCCAATCGAAACTCCAAGCACCGTTTTTCAGTTCCGTTGATCCAATTTGGGTTGCGTTTTGGGGGATGACTTTATAATCCGAAATTTGACTCAAGGATACAGGGTCGTCTGAAATCAGAAACAGGGTAACCTGCGTACCCTCCCATTCTCCTCCCGTAGAATGAAAAGAAAATTTTTGTCCCGGATGAACCGGATAGGAGGCAGATGTGATACCGATTCGGGGTGGTGATTCCAGTAGATTAGGACTATGGACGACCGATTCTTCTTGGGCTTCGAAGCAGGCGGACAGCGTCCACAGAGCGGCGAGCGCGACCAGAACTGAAAGCATACGGAATGTTTTTGAAGTTACTATTTGCATGCAGGGATAGATTCCTTTCAATATCGACGGTGTATTTCATTTCTAGTATAACAGGAAAAATCAGTTGTAATT
Source organism: Tumebacillus flagellatus (assembly GCF_000714935.1). Lineage (GTDB taxonomy): Bacteria > Bacillota > Bacilli > Tumebacillales > Tumebacillaceae > Tumebacillus > Tumebacillus flagellatus. The sequence continues at coordinate 8,067 of NZ_JMIR01000041.1, read as the reverse complement.
AGTGGTTGTGGTACGTAAATGATTTTTATTTCGCTTTATTCAATTGCGAATGTAAGTGTCGTCACGTCCTGTGATTTCACTCGAAAATCGTTCAAAGTATATACTTACTGAATCCGAAATATTTGGTACTATGGGTATGGGGTAAAGGGTAAGTTGTTACAAACAGGGCAAACTACACAGAAACAAGGGGGTAACAAACATGTCAGACGTAGTAAAAATGATGAAAGAACTGACCGAAGTTGACGGCGTACCGGGTTTTGAACGCGAAGTGCGCGAAAAAGTGCAAGCGTACCTGGAACCGCTTTCCGACGAGATCGTACGCGACCGCCTCGGCGGCATTCTCGGGAAAAAAGTCGGGCAGGCAGACGGCCCGAAAGTTCTCGTAGCAGGCCACCTCGATGAGGTAGGTTGGATGGTTACATACATCACTGAAAAAGGGTATCTGAAATTTCAATCGCTCGGCGGCTGGTGGCCGGCCGTCATGCTCTCCCAACGCGTGCGCATCAAAACCAGCAAGGGCGATGTCATCGGGATCATCGGCTCCAAAGCTCCGCACGTCCTGACGCCGGAAGAGCGCAACAAAGTCACGGAGATCAAAACGATGTTCATCGACATCGGCGCCCGCGACAAAGCGGACGCAGAGAACATGGGCATCCGCGTCGGCGACCCGATCATCCCGGTCTCGGACTTTTTCGAGATGCGCGACGGCGAGCTGTGGGCGGCGAAAGCGCTTGACAACCGTGCGGGTTGCGGCGTTGCCATCGAAGTTCTGAAGCATCTGCAAAACGAAGAGCACCCGAACGTCGTCTACTCCGGCGCTTCCGTACAGGAGGAAGTCGGTCTGCGCGGCGCGCAAGTCATGGGCAACCTCGTGCAGCCGGACATCGCGTTCGCGGTGGACGTCGGCCTTGCGTACGACACCCCGGGCTTCGAGCTGTACCCGGCGGAGTGCAGCGTCGGCGGCGGTCCGCTGATGATGATCTTTGACGCGTCGATGGTTCCGCACGTCGGCCTGCGCAATCTCGTCATGGACACCGCGAAAGAACTCGGCATCAACCTGCAAACCGACGCCCTCGCAGGCGGCGGCACCGACGCGGGCAAGTTCCACCTCTCCGGCATCGGCTGCCCGTCGATCGTCATCGGCTTTGCAACCCGTTACATCCACAGCCACACCGCGATCATGTCCCGCAAAGACTTCGAACAAGCGGCTGAACTGATCGCAGCGGTGATCAAGAAACTCGACAAGAAGACCGTCGAGGAACTGCACCTGTACTAAGATTGGAAGCACCGAAATCGAGAATCACTCGGGAAAACCCTCTTTCCACCGCACTGTGGAAGGAGGGTTTTTTCCGTTTCTTGACATACTAACCCTATCTTCGCAAACGGCCTGCCGAGAGGAGGTGCACATATGCCGAAATTTGAGCCGGACTTTATCTACTTTGAGCCGAAAGCGCTCGACTACGAAGTGGGCGACCGCTTATACCGGATGTTCAAGGAGCAGGGCAAACCGATTCAGGTCACGCCGTCGCACAACCGCGTGACCGGCATACCGGGCGACACGCCCGCCGCAGCGTACCGCAACGCCAAAAACACGCTCGTTGTCGGGATCAAGAAAACGATGAAACTGGAGACCTCCAAACCCTCCGCCGATTTCTCGCTCCCGCCTTCGACCGGCTGCCCCGGCCATTGCCACTACTGCTATCTGCAAACCACGATGGGCAAAAAACCTTACGTCCGCGTCTACGTCAACATCGACGAAATCCTCGACACCGCCCGGAAATACATCGACGAGCGCGCGCCGGAGCCGACCGTGTTTGAAGCCGCCTGTTCGTCCGATCCGATCGCCGTGGAGTATCTGACCGGCAATCTGAAGCGGATGATTGAGTTTTTTGGAGAGTCGGAGTTGGGGAGTTTGCGGTTTGTCACCAAGTACGACGGCGTGGACTCCCTGCTGGACGCCAAGCACAACGGCAAGACGCGCTTTCGCTTCTCGATCAACTCCCGCTACGTGATCAAAAACTTCGAACCCGGCGTCGCCAGCTTCGACGAGCGCATCGAAGCGGCGGGCAAGATCGCCAAAGCGGGCTACCCGCTCGGCTTCATCCTCGCCCCGCTGATGATCTACGACGGCTGGCAAGAGGGTTACGCGGAGTTGATCGAACGCTTGAGCCACGTCCTCATCCCCGAGGCGAAGAAAAACCTCACGTTCGAACTGATCCAACACCGCTTCACTGCCACCGCCAAAAAAGTCATCCTCGAACGCTACCCCAAAACCAAGCTCGACATGGACGAGGAAAAGCGCAAGTACAAATGGGGCAAGTACGGGCGAGGCAAGTGGGTGTACCAAACGGATGACGCGACGGCGCTGGACACGCATCTTCGGGCGCTGATCGGAGAATACTTCCCAGAGGCGCGGATTGATTACTTCACGTAAGAGGGGGTTGGCCCCATGAACCAAGACCGCGACGGAATCACCAACGTCCTGCAAGCCGATTTCGAGGCGGGGACGGACGAAACGTTCACACTCAAACGAATTCAAGCCGAGGAGGAATCCGCAGATGGATCAAAACAACGCGATTCAAAAGGGCCTGAACGCAGCAAAACAAGCCGCTCGTGAAGAAGGCATGCAAAACCAAGTCGAAGAACTCGCCAGCCAGATGGGCATCAACACCACCGGCAGCGACGACGACGGCGACGGCACGCCGCTGGCAGCCAAAGACGGCGTCCGCTTCGACCTCGACGACAGCTCCGACCTCTAAGAACCCGCCAAGATCGCCGAGGAAAAAAGCCACTGTTTGCTTCTGGCGAACAGTGGCTCTTTTGCTGTAAGAAGGTTAAAATGGGAGAGAAGTACCAATTTTTCCAAAAGGGGATTATTTGTGCAAAATCAACGAATTTGGACATACGCTCTGACCGCTCTGCTGGCGCTTGCTCCGCTGAGTTCGCTTGGCGCAGAAGCGGCAGGAGCGACGACATCAAATTTCCCGGACGTGCCGGACAAGTACTGGGCGTCCGATGCCATTTTGCAAATGAGAGAGGCGGGGGTCATCAACGGCGCGGCCGGTGCGGACGGCGTGCTTTACTTTAACCCGAACGGAAGCGTCACCCGCGCGGAGTTCGCCAAGATGATCACCGACGCGCTGCACTTGACCAAGTCCTCCTCCGCGCAGCAGTTCCACGATGTCGGCGCGCACTGGGGAGCGGGCTACATCTCGGCGGCGGTCGACGCGCACTTGATCTACGGCTACCCGGACAGCACCTACCACCCGGACAACAACATCACCCGCGAAGAGATGGCGGTCATGCTGGAGCGCGCCGTTCGCCGGGGCAATTTGTCGGACAAGCCGGACACTTCGTATAAATTCAGCGACGATGCGGCGATCAGCGACTGGGCGCGCCAGGACGTCTACCAAGCGTACCAACGCGCACTTCCGAACGTCACCGACAACAACTTTGAGCCGCACCGCAACGCCACCCGTGCCGAAGCGGCGTACATGATCTCCAAAACCTTGAACGCCCTGAGTGAGAAACCGCACCCTGTCCAAGAGAGCAACGGCATCAAGCAAATCACCGCCGTCAAAAACGGCCACATCGCGCTCTTCGACGGCTCCAATTGGAACGCGAAGTTCTGGAACGGCGTCAACCTCGGCGCGACGACGCCGGGCCATTATCCGGGCGAACTCTCGCCGTCAAAGCTTGACTATCTGCGCTGGTTCCAAGAGATGAAGGACATGAACGTCGACCTCGTGCGCGTGTACACGATCTTGCCGCCGTATTTCTACGAAGCGCTCGATGAGTTCAACAACGGCCGCACCGACCCGCTCTACTTCCTCCAAGGCATCTGGTCGCCGGAGGAGGAAATGATCGCGGACGGCGACGGAGCCGACGCATGGTCGCCCGCGATCACGAACCCGTTCAAAAGCGAGATCGTCGACGCCGTGCATGCGGTGCACGGTGACTTGACCCGTCCGGTGATGCCGGGCCACGCGTACGGCACGTTCCACACCGACGCGTCGAAATACCTGGCAGGCTGGCTGGTCGGCACCGAATGGTACCCGAACGCCGTCAAACTGACCAACGACCACCATCCGGGCATGAACCCGTACAGCGGCACGTACTTCTCCGCCAAGAGCGGGGCGTCGCCGTTTGAAAGCTGGCTGGCCAGCATGCTCGACACTGTCGGCACGGAAGAGATGAAATTCGGCTGGCAGCATCCGGTGGCGTTCACGAACTGGGTCACCGCCGACCCGATCAAGCATCCGGAAGAACCGCTCGCCGACGAAGACATGGTGTCGGTCGACCCGAACCATCTCGGCAACACGGCGAAGTGGAGCGCGGGCTATTACGCGGCGTACCATGCCTAGCCCTCGTACATAAAAGAGGCGCGATGACGAAAGAAAGACAAGCACCCTCATGTGCTTGTCAATGTTGACCATTTTCAGCTTCAATCTCCGCTTGAATCTCCCGATATTCCTCCACGGACACACCAAGCTCTTTGGCTTGATACTCCTCCAAAGATAACCCCTCCTTTGCGGCTTCCTCCATTTCGAACTTCATAAAATCCATCCTTGCCCAATCGTCAAAAACTACAGCTTTGGGTTTGTCGATAAAATTCCAGTCAATGATAATATCCTTCATGTTTGGTACATAATCTCGAAACTCTTCATTGAAAGTCACAATCCGTATTGATGAGATGATTTTTCGAAGATCGCCATTGGTTAGGTTCTCAACGTCAAGCTCTTGCAAATGCTTGATAAAAGAGCCATATCTAAGCCGAGTAGCTTCTTTCTTTTTTTCTATGTTCCGCAAGTCGTTCAACTCAGCGTTCTTGGCTCGTAAATCGACGTTATAGCGGTCGCGTCTCCGCTCATACTCTTCTTTGTCGATTTCTCCATCCACATGCTTTTCGAAGTTCACATCAATACGATGTTGGAGCTTCTCGATTTCGGCTTGCAGCAATGAAATTTTTTCAGGTAGATTGTCCTCTGAATGATAGGTGGACAAATAGTAATGAAGATGTGATTCAAGGTCTGTGTTGTCGGCGCGGTACTTGTTGATCTCCTCTTTCACATGAGCAATAAGGACGCTCTCTTCAAACGCATTACGGTGCTGACAGTAGGCTACTCCGTGTACATCATTATTTCTGCAACACCAGTCATACTTTCTTGGATTGTCTTTCCATTTTCTTTTTGGCTTCCTCCTATGTGAGCCGCCGCAATTCCCGCAGAACACTAAGTTGCTCAACAAATGTTCACTACTATGACGACCAGAACCGCGCTCCAACGTCCGTTTCTTTACCTCGATAACTTCCCCTGTATCACTGTCAATCACTTGTTGGGTGGTGTAAGATACTTCGCCCCATTCTTCCGATCTCCGCTTGATCTCTTGCTGTAGAAGCTCCCAAAAATCATCGGTAAAGATTCGAATTTCTTCTCTTTGAGTCACTATCCACTCATCTGGAGGGTTCGGCATTCGCATCCCACGGTTTAGATCGTATGTTGAAGTTTTGTTCTGGACTTGAAGACCTTTTGTCAGTGGGTTTGTCAGGACTCCAAGTATGGTTTTTTCAAGCCAGAAGTCACCCTTGGGCGGCTTGTGACCAGCCTCCCTTAATAGCTTCGCAACCTTCTTCAATCCGTGAGATTCGTAGTAGTAAAGTCGAACCATCAACTTGACAACTTCGATTTTTTCTTCATCCAAATGCAAGTATCCGTTAATCTTTTTGCACCAGAATGGCGCGGTACTAGTCCATTTACCTGCCTGTTGAGCAATCTTGTTACCGTGCGACACAATGAAGGATTTACTCCTCGACTCCTCTTGCGCCTGTACCGCCGCGTTGTTGATCGTTTGTTCGTGGGCAGGATTCGTACTGCAAGCATCCTGCTCAAGAAAATATACTGCCACTCCCATTTCTTTCAGGTCTTTATAGGTACGAGTGACCTCCTCGACATTGCGCCCCCAACGGCTAACAGACTTGGTGAAAACTATATCAAATTTTCCTGCCTTGGCATCCTCCATCATTTGAAGGAAAGCCTGTCTATTGTCCAAGTTTTTACCCGACAAACCTTCATCGGCATACATCCCAATCAATGGGACAGCCTTTTTGTTGCTTTTCTGTAGAAGACCGCACTCTTTGACCATCTGCATTTTAGTTGCGCCAAATAGTTCGAGGTAGCCTTTTAATTGGTTGTCAAGCGCGTTCAGTTGGTCTTCCTTCTCCGTCGAAACACGCCCGTATGCAACAGCACGTAGCCCTCGAATAAACCTTTTGTGCATCAACTCTTGGGCAAAGAAAGGGCTGATCTGCTTCTGATATAAAAATTTCACTGCATGTGTTGACGACAATTGTATACCTCCACTTCAAGTACACCATAGGTAATATAAGAGGTGTATTTCGTTTTCTACAGATTACCACCAATTTACGGACATTTCAATCGAATGAAAAATGGTTCGCGGTCGAGCGGTAGATGTGCCCGCCCCCATTCCGAAAATGGAAAGGGGTCAAAAGGTTTAAACTACCCCCCACCCCTATTCCGAATAAAACTATTGTTTCATATGAAAAAAGCCACCCAAAAAGGGCGGCTACGATCTAGCAATTCAGTAATTCTTGAACATCTTCCACTCTATACACTGGAATCAGTTCATCCATGTAAAGCGAATATTCGTTCCCATCGTCCAAGCAAAAGAATAGACCAAAGGTCTTATTCCAATGCCTGATCCTCGTAACCCGTTTCCTGTGAACATTTTTCATGCTGGGCGCATTAACATAGAATTCAGTTCCAGAAACCTCCGAGTCACGCAATCGCAAGTCCATTCTCCCACCGCCTTTTAAGTATGAAGACTTCAGTACAATCTACATCAATTCTCACACTCTATGGAATAGGCAATTGGTCACATTTTAGGTTGACTGCGTTGAATGGAAGTGGTACATTTTAGGGAAATATAACTTCCGATAATATAACCGTATCGGAACTTAGAAAGGCGGAAATCCACATGAACGACCTTCAACCCACAAAACCCCAAACCGATCTGGCAACACTCGATGATCTGCAACAGGCAACCTTGACTTACATCAACAAGTCCAAGGCAGACAACACCAAGAACGCTTACCAAAACGACTGGAATCAATTTGCGGCATGGTGTGAACATCATGGCTTGCAACCACTCCCTGCTGAACCGCGAACCGTCGCCCTGTACTTAACTCATGAAGCGCAATCAGGACGAAAAGCGTCAACCATTCAACGGCGTATCTCGTCAATCTCCCAAGCTCATCAAGCAAAGGGCTATGACAGTCCAACTCTTAACGCTCTTGTTAGATCAACATGGGCAGGGATAAAGAACACACACGGCACGGCACAGGAGGGCAAGAAGCCCTTACTGATTGAACATGTGCGGGCGATTGCGGAAGCTCTGCCTGATAGTTTGCTTGGCGTTCGTGATCGTGCCCTATTGCTTACTGATTTCGCAGGTGCATTCCGTAGAAGCGAACTAGTCAACATCGACATGAAAGACGTAGAGTTTACCACTGACGGCGTGGTGATCTCCCTTCGCCGCTCTAAGACTGACCAAGAGGGAAGCGGGGAGCGCATCGGGATTCCCTACGGAAGCACTCCTCTAACCTGTCCAGTTCGCGCTCTGCGTGCATGGCTAGATCAAGCGGGTATCACAGAAGGTGCGGTGTTCCGATCTGTGAACCGTCACGGTCAAGTTCAAGCCAAAGGGCTTTCTGACAAGGCGGTCGCGCTGATCGTAAAACGAGCCGTCGAACTCATTGGCTTGAATCCAGATGAATATTCAGGGCATTCAACCCGCTCTGGACTTGCTACAAGCGCGGCGAAGGCGGGAGTCAGTGAACGAGTCATAATGAAGCAAACGCGCCACAAATCCACACAGACGGTACGGAAGTACATCAAAGAAGGTGAGTTGTTCGCGGAAAATGCCGCTGCAAGAGTTGGGCTGTAGCCTGACTCTTTTTCTTTTGCCCTCCTCCCCTCCATAGACAGCGCGTACAGTCCCTCTCGCTTCGCTGACGATGCACAACAGGAGAGGGCACACATACACACCGCC
>NZ_JMIR01000040.1 GCF_000714935.1 Tumebacillus flagellatus | reverse complement strand
CAGCGGAGAGTTTCAGCAGGGTTTGCAAGTCGGTGTTGTTTTGGAGTTCAAATCCGCCGTGTCCTTTGGCGAATGGGTGGTTGCCTTTTTGTTGAGGAGTTTGGGTATTTTGAGCGGTGGTAGAGTTCGTCGTTGCGTTCGCCGGAGTGTCTGCCATCGCCAGCGTTGCAGAACCTCCGAGAGCGACTACAGCAGCGAATGCGATTGCGTATTTCGAGATCTTCTTCATAAGAATCAGCCTCTTTTCGTTTGGGGGTGTCTTGCTTATGTCCTCATTATGCGGGGCTTTTTTTTGATTTCCATTTGAAAAATTTGCCCAAGTTGTGTCTTCCTGTCAAATATCAAACGAAAGGACCGCCGGGGGGTCGGCGGTCCTTCTGGAGTTCTATTGTTGAGTAGCAGAAGCAGGGGCTTACTGGTTTTGTCCTTGATTCTGGCCATCCTGTTGGCCGTTGCGAGATCCGCGGTTGCCGCCTCTTGGGCCGCCAAAACCCTTGCCGTCCACTTGCGCCTCGACGCGTTGCGAGAGGTTGGTTTTCATCTGTGCCTCTTGATCGGAGGTCATCTTGCCATCTTTGACCTGCTGGTCCAGACGCGCTGTCTCTTGTTTGAGGAGCAGGTCGACCACCGCTTGTTTGTCCACGCCTTGGGCGCTGGCGATTTCGGCAAGCGTCTTGCCCGCTTGAAGTTGCGACGTCAAATCGTCGGCTGAGAGTTTGAGCAGGGTTTGCAGTTCGGTGTTTTGCTGGAAGCTTGTTTGCCCCATTCCGGCGCGTCCGCCCTTGCCTTGTCCGTTGCCCCAAGGCTTGTTTGGCTGTTGGTTTTGGTTCTGGTCGGACGCGGCTTTATTTGAAGCGGATGCCTCCGCGTACACGCCTGCCGCCCCGCCAATGACGAGTACAACGATGACGGCAAGGGTCCATTTCAGAGACTTTTTCACGTTGTTCATCCTCCTCGCATGCAGAAGCTCTCTTGCTTCCCTTCATTATTGCGGGGATTGTCTTAGTTTTCCCTTTGAAAGTTTTGACGAAGTTGTGACGCTTCTCTTATCCAAACAGCAAAAAGCCGCCTCACAGCGAGGCGGCTTTTTGCTGTTCAAGAAAGGCTTAGTAGATGTCCACAACCGGGATCGTCTGCTCGCGGCCCGGGCCGACGGAGAGGATCGCAAGTTTCACACCGGTTGCTTCTTCGAGCTTGCGGATGTACGCTTTGGCGTTTTCCGGCAGTTCGTCGTAGGAGCGCACGCCGGAGATGTCCTCGGACCAGCCCGGAAGCGTTTCGTAGATCGGTTTGCAAAGGCCTAGAACTTTCAGCGAGGTCGGCGTTTCACGGAGGGTTTCCCCGTTGTACTCGTAGCCGACGCAGACTTTCAGTTCTTCAAGACCGGTGAGGATGTCGATGCGGGTCAGCGCCATGCCGTCGAGACCCGAAACGCGACGCGCGTGGCGGACGACGAGCGCGTCAAACCAGCCGCAACGACGAGCGCGGCCCGTCGTGGTGCCGAATTCGCGGCCTTGGTTGCGGATGAAGTCGCCGGTTTCGTCGAGCAACTCCGTCGGGAACGGGCCGTCGCCGACGCGGGTGCTGTACGCTTTGACGACGCCGATGACTTTGTTGATCTTGGTCGGGCCGACACCGGAGCCGATCGTGACACCGCCTGCCGCCGGGTTCGAAGACGTGACGTACGGGTAGGTCCCTTGGTCGATGTCGAGCATGGACGCTTGAGCGCCTTCGAAGAGGATGTCCGTTCCTTTGTCGATCTCTTCGTTCAGCACGACGGATGTGTCGGTGATGTACGGACGCAGGATCTCTGCGTAGCCGAGGTATTCGTTGTAGATGTCGTCAAAGTTGAACGGTTCTGCGCCGTAGAGTTTGACGAGCAGATCGTTTTTCAGGTGCAGGTTGCGCTTGAGCGCGGACGCGAACTCTTCGGCGTCGAGCAGATCGACCATGCGGATGCCGATGCGCGCTGCTTTGTCCATGTACGCCGGGCCGATGCCCTTTTTCGTGGTGCCGATTTTCGCGTCGCCCTTGCTCTCTTCTTCCAGCTCGTCGAGTTTGAGATGGTACGGAAGCACGAGGTGCGCGCGGTCCGATATGCGAAGGCCTTCGGTCGAAACGCCCTTCTCCTTCAAATAGTTCAATTCGCTGACGAGGGCTTTCGGGTTGACGACCATGCCGTTGCCGATGACGCAGATCTTCTCCGGGTAGAAGATACCGGACGGAATCAGGTGCAGTTTGTACTCGATTCCCTTGATCCAGATCGTGTGGCCCGCGTTGTTACCGCCTTGGTAACGCGCGACGACGCCCGCTTTCTCTGCCAGGTAGTCCGTGATTTTCCCTTTGCCTTCGTCGCCCCATTGGGTGCCGACAACAACTACCGTTGCCATACAGCAACACCTCCAAAAAATATCGTACCCGACCGATGCCGGGCTTACTCGTAAAGAAAACATATTGAGTGTAGCAAGGAATCCAAAGGATGTCAACGAAAAACTCGAACATATCTTGATGTTTTGAGGGGGATTGTTCGTGTTTAAGAAATTGATACTTTCGGCCCATGTCTACAGTCACTTATTTGTGCGATGATTTAAAATAAGGGAAACAGTGTTTAATTAAGGTTATCTAAAGGTAGGGTGAGGACATGAGGAACACCTCGTTTCTGACAGCGGTTGTCACGGAACCGCCGGTCTATCTGGATCTTAAAAAGTCGTTGAAGAAAGCGATCGGGTTGATGGAGGAAGCAGCGAAGAACGGTGCAAAACTCATCGTATTTGGGGAATCGTGGCTGCCAGGCTATCCGTACTGGGTGTGGCTGCGTTCTCAACCGGATCAAGTGGAACTGACGCTTCGGATGTATTATGACAGTTTGACTCTCGACAGCGCGGAGACGCAGGAACTCTGCCAAGCCGCTCGCGAGCACAACATCCATGTCGTGATGGGGATCACGGAGCGCGAAGGCGAGAAGTTGTACAGTTCCCTGCTGTTTGTGAATAACGAAGGCGAGATTCCGCTTTGCCACCGCAAAGTTCGTCTGACCGGGCCGGAGACGATGATTTGGGAGCCGGGCACCACGGGCACGATGACTGTCGTGCCGACGGAGCTCAGCGACTTGGGCGGTCAACTGAGCTGGGAGCACACGATGCCGGGCAACGCGGATCTGCTGGCCGATCAAGGCGAGCAAGTGCACATCGCGGCGTATCCGGGCTTCTCGTTGGGACTCGATTACTCGCTTGGACAGGGGGCGAACGCGGCACTGGCTCAAGCGTACGCGCTGCGCAACCAATCGTTTGTGATCGCAGCTTCGACGGCGGTGACGCAAGAGATCGTCAACTTGGTGTGCCGTACCGACCGCGACCGCGAACTGTTTGCGACAGGCGGCGGGTATGCGAACGTGTTTGAGCCGAACGGGGCTCCGTTGATTTTTGAGGAAACGTCGGGCAGCGGCATGTTCTACGCGGTGATCAACCCGAAGTTGATCAAGTACGCGAACATGATCTGGGAACCGGCACAGCAGAAGGAAGTCGTTCAGAGGAACCCTCTGGAGGACCTGGAACTTCCGCTGTAAGTGCATACGACAAAAAACCGGCTTCCGCTTGGGAGGCCGGTTTTTTATTGCAAAGGGTCCTCTGCAAACTTCCAGAGGATGTACGGGTTGTCCACGATGGCGGCGTAATCGCCGAGACGGGCTTTGTAGAGCTCCCAGTCGGGGCGTTCCGTATCGCGGGCGTACGTGTTCAAATCCAGCACAGGCGGACCGAACCACCACGGTTTCAGGACGAGGTATCCGGCGTCGTGCTGGTACGCGGGCACGTTGTCGCGCACGAGGTCCGGGATGTGGTGGACGTAGCCGATCTTGCCCCAGAGGAGCACAACGATCGTCACGAGCACCGTGCCCGTCCACAGCAACACCCGTTGCCACGTCGAGAAAAAAGGCTGCAACTCGCCGTCGGTCCCTGCTGATTCCTCGGCACGAGCAGGTGCGGGGGACAAAAGCAAATCGCGCTCGTCCGGCTCCAGAACGGGAGCCACAACAGCCGAAGTCGCCGTAGCCTCTTCCCTCGCCTGTTGGATTTCTTGGAGAGCCGCGTGCTCTTGCACATCTGCACGCTGCTTGGGTTGCTTGGTTTTTTTCCTCTTATGCTTATCTTTGCGGCTGGGAAGGGTCATGCCTTCATGCCAATCGGGATTGTCCCAGTTCCGGTTACTCATGCTCCAGGCGCCCTTTCCAGCGAAACGAATTTGTTGAAGTTCTTCAAGAACACCAATTCCACCGTCCCTGTCGGACCGGAACGCTGCTTAGCGATGATAAACTCTACGATGTTCTTGCGCTCCGATTCCGGGTTGTAGTAATCGTCCCGGTAGAGGAAGGAAACAATATCGGCGTCCTGCTCGATCGAACCGGATTCCCGCAAGTCGGACATCATCGGGCGCTTGTCCTGCCGCTGCTCAACAGAACGCGAGAGCTGCGACAGCGCAATCACGGTGACGTCCAATTCACGGGCGATCAGCTTCAGCGTACGGGAAATTTCCGAGACTTCCTGCTGACGGCTGTCGGAACGGCCGCTGCCGGAGATCAGCTGCAGATAGTCGATCAAGATCAGCCCGAGCCCGTGCTCCGCTTTCAAACGGCGGCACTTCGCCCGAATATCATGCACCGTGATCCCCGGCGTGTCGTCGATAAAAATCGGCGTCTCGGACAACGCTCCGACCGCCATCGTCAACTTCGGCCAATCGTCTTCGTCGAGCATCCCGGAGCGCATCCGCCCCGCGTCGATGTTCGCTTCGGCGCAGAGAATCCGCTGCACCAACTGTTCCTTGCCCATCTCCAGAGAAAAAATAGCAACGGTTTGCCCCGCTCGTGCCGCCACGTTCGTCGCCAAATTCAGCGCAAACGCGGTCTTCCCCACCGCCGGACGGGCTGCGAGGATGATCAAGTCGGAGCGGTTAAACCCGTTGGTCATGCGGTCGAGGTCGGGGTAACCGGAAGAAATCCCGGTGACGCCGCCCCGGTTGTTATAGAGAAACTCGATGCGCTCAAACGTATCGAGCAGCACGTCTTTGATCTGCGTGAATCCTTTGTTGATGCTCCCCGCTTGGGAGATCTCCATGATTCGCTTCTCGGCGTCGCTGATCATCTCGTTGACGTCGCCGCCTTGGTACCCCGTGGCGGCGATTTTGGTCGCCGTGTTGATCAGGCGGCGCAAAACCGACTTCTCCTTCACAATCGACGCGTAATGGTCGACGTTGGCGGCTGTCGGAACGCTGTTCGCCAAATTGGCGAGGTACGCGACCCCGCCAATTTCTTCAATCTGCCCGTTGTCAGACAGCATCTTCGACACGGTGACAACGTCCACCGGCTCGCCCGATTCGGCGAGTTGAAGAATCGCTTCGTAGATGAGTTGATGCGACTTCCGGTAGAAGTCCGGCACGCTCAACATCTCTTGCACGGTGACGATGGCGTCCGCTTCGAGCATGACAGCGCCAAGCACCGCCTGTTCCGCTTCGATATGCTGGGGAGGGACTCGTTCGACCAACTCTTCTTGCATCCGATCTCCTCCTGCGTAAAACCTTAGCTCGCGATGATCACTTCCGAACCGGCAAACACGAGCTGCAGCACTTCCTCAATGCTTTGCACGCAATGAACGGCCACTTCGCCCGTGTCGGTCGGCACATCGCGGCGGTTGTCATACGGAACCAACACCGTAGTCACTCCGGCTTGACGTGCGCCGAAGATCTTCTCAAACACGCCGCCGACCGGCTTCACTTTTCCCTGAATGGAAATCTCGCCGGTGATCGCCAAGTTTTGCGGGATCGGCTTCTCCGTCAAAGCCGAGTAGATCGCCATCGTGATGGCGACACCCGCCGACGGTCCGTCGATGCGTCCGCCGCCGACGACGTTGACGTGAATGTCATAATCCTGCAAGTCTTTGCCCGTGATGCGGCGCAAAACGGCGGCGGCGTTGAACACGGAGTCCTTCGCCATCGAACCCGCCGTGTCGTTGAAGCGCATGCGTCCCTTGCCCGCTTCAGCAGCCGGATACGCGACCGCTTCGATTTCCAACACCGAGCCGAGGAAGCCCGCCACGCCCAAGCCGTAGATCTTGCCGATCTCCGACTGCACGGTTTCGCGGTCCTTCACAAACGGCACCATGCGGTTCATGCGCAACACTTCGTCGATGTCGTGCTGCGAGATCGCAATCGCATCTTCCGCCGTGCCGCCTGCGCGGTACACCGCCAGACCGTGCGCGTCGGCGAGCAAGTTCACCGCTTTGCGTCCTTCGATGGTGTAGCGGGCGATCGTCGACGCCACGCCCTCTTCCAACTGCACTTGCAAACGCTCCGCCGCTTCCTGCACGATCGTCTCCACTTGATCGGGCACGAGCGGTTCAAAGAAAATCTCCGCACAGCGCGAACGCAGCGCCGGATTGATCTCCGACGGGTCGCGGGTGGTCGCACCGATCAGCACGAAGTCTGCCGGTGCGCCCTCTTCGAACAGTTTCTTGATGTACTTCGGAACGTTGACATCGTCCGGATCGTAGTACGGCGATTCAAACGAAACCCGCTTGTCCTCCAGCACTTTCAAGAGCTTGTTCTGCAGCATCGCGTCGAGTTCGCCGATTTCGTCGATGAACAGAATCCCGCCGTGCGCGTCGGTCACCAAGCCCGGTTTCGGCTCCGGAACGGCGGTGTCCGCAAAATCGCGGCGCGCGCCTTGGTAGATCGGGTCGTGCACCGAACCGAGCAGCGGGTTCGTGATGTCGCGCGGGTCCCAACGCAGCGTCGTGCCGTCGACTTCCACAAACGGAGCGTTCGTTTCAAACGGCGTCGAAGAAAGTCGCGCCGCTTCTTGAAGCGCGATCCGTGCCGCCGTCGTTTTGCCGACGCCCGGCGGCCCATAGATGATGATGTGCTGCGGGAAGGGGCTCGCCAGCTTCGAGAGCAACGCGCGTTTCGCCTGCTCTTGGCCGACGATCTGCTCCATCGCTTGCGGGCGCACCGCTTCAAACATCGACTTCGAGAGTTTGACCGTCTCCAGCTTCTCCAGCCGCGCGTACTTCTTGAGCGTCTGCGCGTTCTCCGGGCCGGATTGCTCCTTGACCAGCTGCGTGCGAATTTCCTTGATATATTCCTCGTGCTTCTCTTGCATGCGGTCGTTGACGCGGCGCTCGATGTCTTCCTCCACGCTTTTGCGGGCGAGGAAGTCGGCGAGTGCCTCTTCGACCTCGTTGAGAATTTCCGGGATGCGCTCCGGCGTCGGCTGCTCGTCGAGGCCCGGGTTCTCAAACACGATGCGCTGCAACGCCAGCACGCGGTCTTCCACGCTCGAAGAGCGCATCAGCGTCAACGCATCCAGTTTCCCGGCGCGCAACACCAATTTGTCCGGTCCATAGATACTGCTCAGAACCCCAAACAGAGCGGTAACCTGACGACGGACCGCATCTTCGTTCTCCAACTTTTCATGAAGTTTGCTGCCGGGAATTCGATTGAGTTTCGTAAGCAGTTTTTTGATCATAGATGTTTTACTCCGCTACTACCTGTACACGCAATTCAGCGGTCACTTCCGGGTGCAGTTTTACCGTTACCACCGTGGTGCCGAGCGACTTGATGGCGTCGTCCAGGAGAATTTTTCGTTTGTCGACGTTGATTTTCTTCTGATCTTTCAACGCGTCGGCGATTTGCTTCGTGGAAACGGCGCCGAATACTTTGCCGCCTTCGCCGGACTTGGTTTTGATCGTCACGGACAGCTCCTTGAACTGTTCCGCGAGCGCTTTCGCTTCGGCGAGCACTTGCGCGGCACGGCGCGCTTCGCCTTCCTTGGCGATCTTCTGCTTGTTCAAGTTTTCGGCCGTTGCTTCTACCGCAAGACCTTTACTAAAAAGGAAGTTGTGCGCGTAGCCCGTGGAAACTTCCTTGATTTCGCCTTTTTTGCCTTGGCCTTTGACATCTTGCAAAAAGATGACTTTCATCTGACATGCCCTCCATTTCCTCTTCGGGGGAAGTCGCAGCATCTAGTGGACGAGACTCTTCTGATAGTAGAATAACAGAAAGTAGCGACAGACTCCGCATGGAAGTTATGGCAACCGCCACGCCCACCGCTGTTCCCCCGCGAAAACTTGCGTATTCATTCCATTGTACACTAGCACGAACAGAAATTACATAATCGAAACAAAGCCTACCGCTTGCGTTTCATATGCTCCTGCAGCCCGCTGAGGTCGCCGTACCACTCCTCGACTTCGTGCCCCAGCTCGATGCTGCGGTCGACTTTCTGCAACACCGACCGGTCCAACTCGTGAAAATCAATCCCCAACCGCCGGGCGAGGATGTAGCTGAACACCACGATGTTCGACAAAAAATCCAGCAACACGCTCTCGTTGCCTTTTAAAAAACCGCGAAACAACCCCGAGACATTCTCCAAGAGCTCCGTCTTCAGCCACTCGATCATGCGGATGTTCTTCGCGATGTCGACATCGTTGCGTTGGAAGTTACGCATGGGAAACCTCCTTCCCACAAGCTATGATTTGAGACATGTTCTACATGTAAGCCGGAAGTTCCTTCTGAAAAAGTAAGACTCCTCACGCAGTCAACCCCTAGATAATTGGAGGTTTAGCATTTATTATATTAATATCATCACCCTAGACGATGTTGGCAGAAAGTAGATACCGGAGGAGGACTTGCAGGTGAATGAAGTGATCACAGCGATCTTGAACTCGGCCATTGAGGGCTCCGCTTCCGTGTTTCCGTTCCCCCTCACCACACAGAAACCGAGTCTGGTCAAAACCTCGTTTCCCATGAACGCCACCGCCGTTTTGATCGGCGTGACCGGGGATTTGAGAGGTCGTTTCCTCCTGGTCGCGGAGGACAGCGTGTTTGCAAGCGTGGCGGAAAGCATGTACGGCATGACGCTCTCCGGAGAGATGTTGAATTCGTTCGTCGGTGAAATCGGCAACATCGTAGCGGGCACCATGGCGACGAAATTGTCCCTGCGCAAATTCCGTGTGGACATCACCCCTCCGACCGTGCTCAGCGGGTCCACGACGATCTCCGGCTTTAAGTCGGCGATCCAAGTGCCGGTGGACGCGGGCGAGCGCGGGCAGTTGACGCTCTTACTAATTTTCGAGGAGTAGACAAGACTATGGCAAAAGTACTGGTAGTGGACGATGCAGCATTTATGAGAATGACGCTCAAGGCGATGCTCACCAACGGCGGACATGAAGTCGTCGGCGAAGCGGAAAACGGTCTGGTCGCCGTCAAGAAGTACCAGGAGCTGCTCCCGGACATCGTGACGATGGACATCACGATGCCGGAACTCGACGGCATCGGCGCCGTGCGCGGCATCAAGTCGATCGACCCCGGCGCCCGCATCGTCATGTGTTCGGCGATGGGCCAGCAAGACATGGTCATCTCGGCGATTCAAGCGGGGGCCCGCGATTTCGTCGTCAAACCGTTCAACGAAGAGCGCGTGTTGGCGTCGATCGCGAAAGTGCTCGGCTAAACTCTCGACGCTCTCCCATGCAAAAAAGACCTGACACGCGGGTGTCGGGTCTTTTTTGATGTCTCAGGCGTTTGGCACCAGGCGTTACGCGTGGGACGGCTGAAACGCCGCTTCGATGTCTTCCGGCCCGAACGCATAGTTGTAGAGGCCGAGGAACGCTTGCGTCGCTTTCGAATTGGACGCGATGGCGCGGTTTTTCGCTTGTTCTTCCGGCGGGAACCCGAGCGCTTTGGTGATCATGCAGCACATCTGGAAGCGCACCATGAACTCCGCTTCGATTTCCTGTTGGTACGCCGCGGACATCTCTTCCCAGTTCGCCGACCAGTCTTCGAAGCGGGAGAGGACGGTTGCCAAGATGCGCGCGCCGAAGATCGCGTCGTGCATCCCTTGCCCCATCCCCGGGTCCTTGAAGCAGACGGCGTCGCCCGTCAACGCCCAGCCGCTGCCCATGCCTTGGTACCAGTGGTTGTCGAAGTGGATGATGCCCTTGATCGGCTCCGTGAGCACGGCGTTCTCCAAGCGCTGCGGAAGATCGGTGTCCGGCATGAAGTTCGCCATGTACGCAAGCATCGCTTTCTCCGGGTCGGATTTGAACTGCTGCAGCAGGTCTTGGTCGTCGTTCGGGAAGCAAGCCGCCACGATGTGAAGACCGTCCGACGTCGGGAACACGTACGAGCGCGGGATGCCGAATTGGTAGATCTCCAAGCATTCGTCCGGATGCGCCGGGAAATTCTCGTAGTACCCGTAGTACGTCGCGTAATCGGTCGGCGTCGAGAATTTCAGTTGTGCGTCCACCGCTTTGCGGATCGTCGAGACGCGGCCGTCTGCGCCGATGACGATCTTGGCGCGGAATTCCTGCGTTTCGCCGTCGCGAAGCGTCCCGCGCACGCCGACGACGACGCCGTTTTCCACGAGGGTTTCCGTCACGCGAAAGCCTTCCAGCGCCGTCACGCCCGCTTGAGCGGCGGCGTGGTCGAGCAGAATCTTATCGAAATACGTGCGGCGGAAGCAGTACGAGTTCGCTTCGCCGTTGTAGAGCGGCATCACGCCTTGAATGATCGCGTCGTCAAACTGGAAGCGGCAGCCCTTCACGACCGGCGTGTCGGTCTCCAGCAGTTTGTCGAGCACGCCCATATCGCGCAACGTATCGACCGTGTTGTTAAAAAGCGTGTGCGTCGACAGCACATCGCTCGGGAAAAACGTCCGATCCACCATCAAAACGCGGTACCCCGCCCGCGCCAGATAATACGCCGCCGTCGAACCTGCGCAGCGTGCCCCCACCACAATTGCATCATATTGCGTGTCTACCATGAAGAACCCTACCCCATTTCTTCAAATTAATGGTAATTACGATAGAGTTATTATAGGCGAAGAATCATTCTGCGTCATCTCAATTTTTTGTGTGTTCAGCTACTTCTTCTTCAGCTGTTTTGTGTTGGGTTAAAACATTATTAAAAGTTTGGACTTCATTCAGCGCTCGTCGTTCCAAAAATTCACCGGCGGGGTGCTGCCGTAGATGCGTTCGAATCCATAGCCGTTGTCTTTCAGCCATTGGATGATGCGCGGCAGTGCGTCGGCGGTGGATTTTTTGTCGTGCATGAGGATGACCGCTTCCTTCTTGCCGGGGACTTGGCGGGTGATCTCCGCGTACGTTTCATCGGCGGTGCGCGAGTTCGATCGCGAATCGTAGGAATCGACGTTCCAGTCCCACATGTGATAGCCCGCCGCCACGGTGGCGTCACGGTACGCTTGGGGCATCCACGGCTTGCTTCCGTACGGCACGCGCATGACCGCGCTGCGCAGGCCGGTCGTTTGCGTGAGGATCGTATTGTCGTCTTCCATCTCTTGCACGACGGTCTGCGCCGTGCGGTAGATCTTGCTGGAATCGTGCGTCATGCCGTGCAGCCCGACGGTGTACCCGTCGTTGACCATGCGCTTCGCCAGGTCCGGATGCTTCTGCAGCTGCGGCCCCAGCACAAAAAACGTCGCCGTCACTCCTTGGTCTTTCAACGTGTCGAGAATTTGCGCGGTGTACTCGTTGGGCCCGTCGTCAAACGTCAAGTACACCGTTTTCTCCGGCTTCGGCGGTTCGGGAGCGGGTTTCGGTTGATGCTCTTCCCGCCACGTTGCTTTCTCGGCGGCGATGCGGTCCTGATTTTGCGCGGCGAACTGTTCGTCGGAAAGCGACGCGGCAGAATCGGTCAAGCGCGTGATCGGGCCGCCCTCCCGATGGAAGCTCACCGCGTACCCGAAACCCTCGCCCACGAGGCGCACAGGCGCCATCAGGCGCTGATTTTGGAGATAGAGCGCCGCTTCATGCTGAGTGCCGTCGTCCGTTTTGAGCACGGAATGCGGCGGGTCGAGCGTGATGTGCCGGCCGTCTTTGTAGAGTTGGACGATCTCCGTCGACGGAACCCACAGAACGCTCGCCCCCATCGCTTCGGCGATCGTCCGCACCGGAGCATACGTCATGCCGTCGTGCAAGTCCGGCTGGGCATCGGGGAACGTCAGCAACGTATCGTTGACCCCCACCCACACGGGATCGGAGCCCCCCTCGTCGATGTGCGCCGCAGCGGCGGGTTGAACGGCAAACAGCAACAGGGCGAACAGCGCAACGAATGTACAAATCCAATTTCCTCTCATGATCGATCTCCTCCACGCAGAGTCTAGTACTCTATGTCTATGGGAGGAGTCTCGCAAATAGAACAGCAAAAAGAGCCTGCATCGCGGCAGACTCCTTTTTTCAAACTCTATTTTGCTTGTGGAGTTCGTACAGCGTTTCAAGCGGGATTTCATTGATCAGATGGTACTTCTCGCGGTACATCGCGTCAACGAGCGTCGAGAGATCGTCCGTCGTCCCCTTCGCGAACAATTTCAACGCCACCGCGTCGGTTGTCGGGTTGAGCGCCGGCTGGTAGTACACCACGCCCTGTACCTCCGCAAACCCCTGTTTCTGAAAAAAACGACTCCGCCGCGCAAAGTCCTCGTCGTCTTCCGTCTCCAGCACGATCCCGCCGAGGGCACTGTGCCCAGCCGATCGGGCATCGGTTTCGAAGAGGCGTTGAAGTTGCGTGAGGACTTGCCCGCCGAGTCCGTGGCTTCGGAAGTCCGGATGGACGGCGAGGTAGACGAGGAATCCGAAGTTAGCCGTTGCGAGATAGTTGGCGACGGCTAGCGCGGCGACGCGGTTTTGCTCGTCCACGCCGATCAGAAAGTGAAACGCGTTCGGGCGGATGGTTCCGTTTCGTTGCAGGTCCATTCCGCGCAGGATCACCTCGCGCGGCTCGCGGACAATTTCGTCAAAGGAAGCTTGGTAAAGTGCAAAGGCCCCGTCGAACAGCGGGTCTTGCGGATCGAGCAGTTCATGCCAAGAGAGCGTCATAAGTTTTTCCTTTCGAGTCGGTTCCACCAGTTCTTCATGGTGTCGAGGAACCAGATGTTCAGCGGGATGAGGATCAGGTAGGAGTTGGCAGAGTATCGCAAACTCCACCCCTTGTAGGTGAAGACATGCGCTTGCACAGACGACCACTCATACCAGACGGAGAACCCGGCCAGCGCCAAAACAAACGCCACGAGTTTATAAGAAGTCGGCCGCCACAAATCATACATGTACATCATCAGATACCCCACCTGCGGATACAACAAATATTGCAACACTTCATCGAAAAACTCAAGTTTGCCCGAATCGTTGTAATCATAGAGGTCGTACGGCAAAGCAGCGGCAATTGTATAATCGGCAGACTTCGCCAGCGTGGTATTGAACAACCACAGCGTCAAGCAGATCACCATCGGAAACCGTTTGGGCAAGGAGAGGATCAGGACCAGGTAGAAAACGCCCGAGGCGATGATAAACCATTCGTTGGCGTCAAACGCTTCGGGCCAAGGGAGGAATTTGTTCATCCAAGCGTCTCCTTGGAACCGATCAACAACCGATGGAACATGCCTTTGATCCCGATCAACAAGCATCCCAGCACCGCCCAATAGAAGCAGGCCGCCCAGGCGTTTCGGTGTTCCCAACGATACAAGCCCGTCCAGAACTCCATCTTATGCAGGAATTCAAACAACCCCACCCACAGCACAAAGACAGAAGCTCTCCAAACCCAAGACCGCACTCTCTCCCGCACCTCCATGAAAAACACCGCTTGGAGCGGAAACAACAAGACCCGTTGCACGCCCACGAGCAATCCATTCCACATGTTGTCTGTGAATTCAAGAATGCCCAGGTTTACGCTGGAGATCGTCAACCAATCATCATAATACAGCACCGTGACGAGCCAGATGCCGGTGATTTCGAAGGGGTTCATTTTTTTAGGAAGGGAAGTAAACACCCAGATGCAGATGAGGTCCAACAGGATGAACAGATACACGAGTTTCAGCACCTCCCGGGTTCCTTCTCCTTAGAATTCCCCACAAACACCCTGAAAAGTCTCAAGCAGCCCGCAATCTGGTAAAATACAGAGAAATAGAACGTGTCGGAGGAGTTGAAGACCGTGTCTCTGGAAACCGCCGCTTCCCTGTTGCGCGCCTTGGAGAAGCTCGACTGGGATTGCCTGAGTGAAGAGGAGTTGGCGGGCAGTACCCGCACGCTCCATCTGATCAAGCAGCGGGTGGACGCCCTGCTCGAAGATGCTTCCGCGAGGCTTGCCGACCGCTGGTGGAACGCGATGCCCGCCGACGATGCCCGGACGATTCGACTGTTGCTCAAAGGCGCGCGGTTGACACCCGCCGTACTGCAAGGAGTGCCGGAGCTCTATCCGCTGATTCTGCTGCTCGACATCGCCGACCCTGCCGTCGTGAAGCTGTGGGCGAATCTTACACCGGAAGTGCGTGCCCGGCGCATCGAGAATTTGCGGCAAGCGATGGCGCTGACGGACGTGCGGAGAAGGACGTCCGCATGGGAAGATGCGGAGGAATCGCGGATTCTGGCGTATGAGGTGTTGGGGCTGACCCCCGCCGCAACATGGGACGAGATTCGTAAGCGCTATCGGGAGTTGGTGTCGCAGCATCACCCGGATCGCGGCGGCGACGCAGTTCTGTTTCGCGCCATACAAAAAGCGTACAAACTGCTCGAAGCCCGCTTCCTGTGAACCGCATTGTTTCACGTGAAACGTTTTGAAAAAAGGCACTTTCCCCCGTTTGTGCACGCGACGCGGGGAAAGTGCCTTTTTTTCACTTCATCGGTCGATCTCGTCGTCGTTTCGGTTTTTTCTTCCGTGGTCGCCAGAGCAGTTTCCAGACGTATCCGAGCACGACGATCACCGTGATGCCAAACGAGATGCCGAACAACACCAGTTGCCCTTCTGCCGTGCGGAGGTAGCCGTACGTCTCGGTCAGGGAGTTCGCGATGCGCTGCGGCAGGCTGAGATAGGGCTTCGTGTCGATGTTCATCAGCACCGTCTGCCGATCGGACGTCCGCAACGCCGCCGCTTCCTTGAACGCGTTCGACAAATCGGTGCCCTCCGCCAAAACGGACGCCGTTTCCAGCAACATCTCTGCCGTCGTCGCGGCCGCCACCAACGCCGTGCCGCCGTTCGGACGGAAGACTTGCTGAATTCCGCCGCCGTTCGTTTGCGTGGTGTTCACCAGCGGCACCGTGTCGCTCTGCAACCCCGCGGGCGTTGAGCGAATCGCCAACTCGCGGTTCTCCGCCATGCTTTGCAGGTATTCGTTGTCTCCGGCGGTGTCGATCACCCAGACTTTGTTGCGAATCTGCGCGTCTTGGTGATAACGGACGACCTCCAAACCGCCGCCCTCCAACCAGTTCGAAGCGCCCGCGACGATCTGCGCCAACGCCGTCATCTCCGCTGCGCTCGGCTTGCTCGGCAAAACCGCCGTCGTCTCCTCCAGCGTCGAGTTCTTCGAAAGAAACGCGCCGGGGAAGTTCGCCAACGCCGCCGTCTCTTGGTCGAGGTGCGGGAGGACAAATTGGCTTTGCTCGGGGTCGATGGTGAGATACCTCCGCATGCCGGTCGGGTTGTTGTCGTCCGCGCAGGAGTTGGTGTCCAAATACATCTCCGCATGCACGTTTACGCGCACTTCCTCGCCCACCTGCAAATTCTCTGGGAACGGGACAAACAAATCCAATCCGCCCGCTGTCTGCGCCGAAAGCGATTTGCTGACTTGCGGCGAGCCGTTGACGCTGGCGATGACGGCGCTTCGCTTGTCGTCGAGCAAGGACGAGTATTTGAGATGCAACTTCACGCCCGCCCCCTTTGTGTACTTCCACATCGGCGGCGTGTTGAACACGAACGACGCCGAGGAAGTCTGGACGTTGGAGAGCGTCGTTTCGTTGTATTTCAACTGCTTGAGCGTGACCTTGCCCTCTTGGTTGGCGATCAGGACAGGGTCAGGTTGTTTTTTTTGCATGGCTTGAGCGGCGGTGAGCACGTCTTCGTTCACTTGCGCGGTGGCACCGGCCAGTTGCTCGCGAAACGTAGAGAGCCCCAACGCTTCTGAAGCGATCTCAACTCCGCGTTCAGAACGTCCGCTGAGAAACAGCACCGTGCGCGGCCCCGCCGTCGTCGTTTCGCTCGACGTGATTTCCCGCAGGAGCCCGACATCCAGCCCGGTCGAGGCAAGATCTGCGAAGTGCTTCTGCCACTCCTCCGGCCATTTTTCCACTTGCCCTACGGCGATCAAGTGGCGGGTGTCGGTGTCCGGTGTCCAATCGGAGAGCTTGATCACCCGTGCCGAGGAAGCGTTCAGGGCTTGTTCCTTCGCGAGCACCGTCACGACGCGGTAGGCGGCGCTCAACTCCCGGTCGCTTGCCTCATCCGGTACGACGATGTTCACGTTCCACGGCCCTGCTCCCGATTCGTTCAGAAAGGGAAACGGGAACATCTGCAACTCCGGCGCTTGAGTGGAATGGGCATAGTCGAGGTGGATCAGCGATGTTTTTTCGAGGACGAACCAGTTCGCCGGTTCCGTCAAATCGTTGCAGAGCTCGCGGTGTGAGCGCAAGTTCGCGGCGACGGAGAACTGGTGAAAGCCCGGCGTCAACGCGGAACCCGGAATGTGCGCCGTCAACTGCGCGCCTTCTTGGTTGCTCGGCCCAAGCCACGCCGACGCGTACGGCACGCCGTCGACCAGCAGCGACACGCTGGAGAGGTCGGGAAGCAGCGTCGACGAATGCCGGAAGTAGATCGTATAGTCCGCCGAGCGCACCGTCCAGCGCGGCGATACGTGCAAAAAATACTCAAACCGGCTGGTCACCGGTGTCAACGTCTGGTTGGTGCTGGTGAGAAACGTGTTCTGCAAACTCTCCGAGGCAGGCAACGGCTGGGCCACCGCAAACGCCTCCCCCGCGTTTAGACAAAGGGAGATGCACAGAGCAACGCTTGTAAAAAAACGAATCATCCGCCGCCGTCTCTTCCGTCTCTCGGTCATCTCTTGCCACCCCCTGTCCCTTTCGGCGTTAGAATCGGTCGGTTTTGTACCAGACGATTTTCTCTTTCTTGAGCGTGCTTTTGAGCTGGAGCAGCATCCCGCGCACGACGAGGTACAGCCAGAGCTGCGAGTACGTGAAGTACATCAACATGACGACGAACAGGTTCTGCCACGTCAATTCGGTTCGCTCGATCTCCAGCGTCACCAAAATTTCCACGATGAACAGCACGTACGCCAACAGCCAAATCACCACGTACGGCCCGCTGAGCGTCAACTGCACGACCCCGAGGGCGTTGAGCACGAAGATCAGGTCGGAGAGCAACACGCCCAGCAAAAACACAAAGTACGTGAAGAAAAAATACAAGATGTCAAACACCATCCGTTTGCGCTTCAACTTGAACAGCTGTTTGACGAACTTGATCACCACATACGAGTTGCCTTGCACCCACCTCGTCCTCTGCTTGACCCACACCTTCCACGTTTCCGGCTCTTGTTCCCACGTGACGCCAAGCGGCATGAAACAGATGCTCTTGCCGGTCTCGTAGATGCGGATGGAGAGCTCGGTGTCTTCGGCGAGCGCTTTTTCGTCCCACGAGCCCGCTTCTTCGAGCACGTGCCGCCAGATCACGAAGTTGGTGCCGGGGATCGAAGCGATGCGAAACAGGTTCCAGCGCCCGGCTTGCACCATCCATTGAAACGAGATCGTCTCGATGTTGATGAAGCGCGTGAGCAGGGTTTTCTTGGCGTTGATCACACGGAATTTACCGACGACGGCGCCGTAGTGTTCTTGGGAGCACAGCGTGGCGATCAGGCGCGGCAGAGCGGTGCGCTCCGGCGTGTTGTCGGCGTCGTACACGGCGATCACCTCGCCGCGCGCCGATTCGATGCCTTTGTTCAGCGCGGCCGATTTTCCGCCGCCGCCCTCGCCCGGCTTGATGTGGTACGGGCGGAGCATCGGGTATTCCTTGGCGAGTTCGTCGAGAATTTCGCCTGTTCGGTCCTTGGAACGGTCGTTGACGATGATCACTTCATAGCGGTCGGGCGGGTAGTGAAACGAACAGAGGGCGCGGGCGGTGCGCTCGATCACTTTTTCCTCGTTGTGCGCGGGCACCATCACCGAGACGAACGGCGGGTCGTCGGGGAGTTGCAAAGAGGCGGCGCGGGTGTCGAGTTTTTTTTCGTAGCGGTAGCCGGAAATCGCCAGCGCCACATGGTAGAGCAGCATCACCCAGATCATGATCAACGAGAAGAGAAACAGCTTGTCCACGTTCATCTCAAGACTCCCCTCCCTCCATCCGCTCTTCAAACAACCGCGCTCGACGGCGGCGGCGCAACAGCCGCACTTGGATGAGAAACACGGCGATCACCGTCGTCACGACCGACACGACGCCCCACGCGACGAAGTTGGACAGTTTCTGCTCCGTGCTGGACGGGGCGGCTTGGCGTGTCGGTTGCGCGCCCGGAAGTTTGACGTCCGTTTGCAACTTGCCGTCTTGCGTGGTGATCGTGCCCCACGGGGTGCGCACTTGATTCGAGTGCGCCCGCAAGTTAAAAAACGCAAGGTGTTGCTCCTTCATCCCTTTCACCAGTCGTTTCAAATCGTCGAGCGGCAAGTAGGAGTGAAAAAACACCCCGCTTTGCGAGCGGCGCACGATCTCGACTTTGCGCAGGTTGGCAAGCATCTCGGGGATGACGGTCGGTTCATCGCCCGACACATAGCCGCCGTTCTCGGGGTAGAACGTCAGACCGCCTTGGTAGCTGTGCAGAATTGAGTAAGGCGGCTCCGTCGTGACAAACGACGTGTCGGTGATTTGCAGGTTGCCGACGACGGTGGAGTAGTAGCGGGCTGTGATTTCGTAGCCGTGCCGCGTCATCGCGTAGTGCGGCGGTTCGAAGGCGACGGGGTAGAGTTTGTTCGCCAAGAGCGTTTGCAGGCCGAGTTCCAGCTTGTCGGTGACGTAGCGGTCTTCGTCGGGGATCGGGCCTTTGCGGATCGAGTCCCAGAATTCGTAGCCTTCGCCCGTTTCCGACGCGTAGTATTGGTGCGTCGTCCCGTGCTGGACGATCGTGCCGCCGCTCGCTTGGGCTTCTTGGAGAGCTTTGACGAGCTCCGGGCGGTCGGTCAGGGTGACGCGCTCGCCCCCGCTCTGGTAGATCGGGATCACCGCCAGCAGGAACGGAACGCCCTCGCCGTGCAGGAACTCGACGATCTTGCGAATTTCTTCCGGGTCGCGCTCGGGGTGGATGTCTTCGATGCGGACATACGCTTCATGCTTAGGCTCTACTTCCGCCCCGAAGAAGTCAAAAAGTGAATCGGCAATCGCGAAGCTCAGTTCGTAGAACGCGGTGTAGCGGGCGCAGAGGAATATCAGCCGTTTTCGTACGCCGACGTGCGTCGAAGAGATGAACGGGCTTTGCACCGTGCCGTTGGAGACCTCTGAATAGACGTGCTCGGTCGGGGCGGGCAAGTGATAGTTCGGGATGTCTAAGGAAACGTCCAGCGGGTAGGACTTGCCGTGAATCAGTAACGTAGTGGCACTCGCAACAGCATTGCCGGATACGTTGGATACGTTGGTAGTGCTAGTGATTATGGAGTCTCGCCCCATTGATTTGGCAGAACCCCCTCCTTCGTCCCCAAACACATCCCCCGGATTCTCGCCCATAAAGTACAGCGACGCCGCCGAATCGCGCACCGTCCCCCGCCAAAGTTGCGGCAGTTTCTGCGATCCATCCCGGTCGGCGAGCAGGACGATGTAACGGGCGCGCGCCACTTCGTTGACCAAGTCCGCGTCTTGCGGGTTTTGCTCTTCGACGTTGACCGGCGTGATCGACGTGCCGAACGTCGCGATGAGGTTGAACAGCGACCGCATGTACACCTGCTCGTTCTGATACCCTTTGTGGTACAACAGCAAGAGACCCGGACGATCAGGTTCCGCGTCCTCCGCCTCTGCCGCCAGCACAGGCATCCATCCCGTCAAAACCGCCGCCGCCAAAACTGCCCAAGCCGCCCGCTTACCCCAGATCAAACGACAACTCCCTCTCCGCCGTCCAATAGAGGTCTTCCGCCACAGCACCCTGCTGCGGCGCGGACGCCATCCCGAATCGCAGTTTCAGCTTCACTTGTCTCGTGCGCGTCTCCCGCACCTGCAACCGGAACGTCTCCAACGCTTCGTTCACCCGGTCGCGCACGATCCTGGCGTTCTCCGGCGGCGTCTCCGGCAGAATCACCGCAAACCGCGCCCGGTCGATGCGCGCTTTCCGGTCGCTGTTGCGAGTCGCTTGATGCAACGCCTCCGCGATCATCGCCAGCAGCCGGTTGCTCTCCGCTTCTCCATAGATCGTCACAAACTCCGCAAAGTGCGCGATCTCAAACAGCATCACCGTCACCACTTCGTTGATCTCCATCTGCTCGACCGGCAGCGCCTCCCACGAGCCGGTCACTTCCCCCGCACGCTCGCGGCGAATGAAGTGCCGCTTCGCCCGCTCCAACTCCTCCTGCAGATCGAAGAAGAACCGCTTGCGGCTCTCCAACCCCGTCAACGGGTCGGCCAGCATCATCTCGTCCATCGAGCCGTACACCGTCTCGTACCGATGCAACAGCCCGCGCACATGATCGCCGAGCAGCCCGCCCGTAAACCCGCACAGCGGGAACAGAAAAAACCACAGCGCATCAACCGCCGACAACTGCGACACATCATGCGCCACAAAAAACTGATACAGATTGAAACTCCCAAACAAAAACACCGCCACCAGCGACATCAGCAGTCCGAACACCCGGCCCCGTCCGTAGCCGATCAGCAGCAGCGCCACGCACAGGGCGTACCACAGATACGTAAACGGACGGGTCGGCTGGCTGAACAGCGTCACAAACTGCGCGATCACCAGCACGAGAAGCGCACAGAGAAAGCGCAGGTCGAGCGTCCGTTGCTCCTTGCGCTCGGAGAGGTTTTCTTGGTTGGTCATGATGTTCGATCCCCCGCTTCCCTCAGCGCGAGCAGCGCTTCCAGTTGGTCAAACGAGAACGCCTCCAGCGTCCGCAAATCGACATACCCTCCTGCGTAGCGCTCGCCGTTTTTGACTTGCATCTCTTGCAGGCGCGTCAGGCATTGTTGCGCCGCTTCCTCCGCAGACGCCCGATGGAGATAGACCGCTGCCAACGCATAGACGGCGGGCGACTCCACATCGGACGTTGCTTGCCCGTTGCGATCCACGGCGGCGGGCAAGCGGTGACGGGTCTGGAGCGTTTTTTCCAAGAGGGCGGTCATCGCGTCGGTGGGCAGGTTCGCTTCTTGGGCGTAAAGCGCGGCGACCAGCTGTTCCGCCATGCTCGGATCGACCGCCACCTCTCCCTCCTCTTGGAAAAAAACGCCCTCTTCCGGCACCCAAGCCGTCGCGTACAACCCGGAAGGCTGTTGGGCTTTCTGCAGCAGAGCGCGGCTCTGTTGGTAGACCTTCGCGTATGCAGGATCGGTATCGTGTAGTTTGGCTAAAACCCCCACGTTTAGATACCGAATCGAGACTTGTTTTGCTTTCGTGCCCGTTAGTACATCGGCATAGTCGCGCAGATAGCCGGATTCGGCGTTGTATGTCAGCAAACTTTTGGCGATGTGTTCGCCCAACCGCCGGGCGTGCTCGTCGTGAAATTGGTCGGCCCCGGCGAGCAACCCCTTCACCAAACGGAGGTCGTCGATGGAGGAATTCACCGTGGAGGGAGACGGTTGCGCGTCGTTCCCGTCAAGCGG
This sequence comes from Tumebacillus flagellatus, assembly GCF_000714935.1. GTDB lineage: Bacteria > Bacillota > Bacilli > Tumebacillales > Tumebacillaceae > Tumebacillus > Tumebacillus flagellatus. The sequence continues at coordinate 19,423 of NZ_JMIR01000040.1, read as the reverse complement.
AGGAACCAACCACCTGACAAAGTAATCCCCCGTTAGGAAGCGCTTCTCCAACACCCGCACCTCGATTTCGAACAACTCCCGACTCTGTGCGCGAACCGCGTATTCCATCAGCAGACCGACCGACTCCGACAGCACGGCATGCCCGCGTGCCAGATCATGTTTTGTCACCGCCCCGGCGGTTGTCGGCATGAGATTCGTGCACACGCCGCCCTGCTCGTCGGTCATGTAGGCGGTGAGAAACCGGTAGAGCTGCTTCTCCGACGCGCTCGTGTACGAAGCGAGTTCCGGCAAAGTCACCGGACTGTGCGCTTGGCGGTATTCCTGCACGCCGTACCACGCTCCGGCGGCGATCACCAGCAGGAGCCCTGATGCCACGATGCGGGACGTGCGGCTCTTCCTTCTCGGCAAATTTCCATCACCTCGCTCCCTTTCCAAGTCCCTTCTCCTCAGCATCCCACGTAACGGCCAAAATGATGAACTCTTGCGTGCTTCTTGCATCTCGCAAACGCATATGATAGATTGATAGGAATTAATTTCCACGTAAAGAGGTGTTTTTTCATGTCCGATCTTTCGAAAATCACGCAAGCGCTACAGATCGCCGGACTTCCTGCCTTTGAAGCTCCCGAAAAAGTGACCCTGCTCGGAGAAGGTGCTTGGCATCTCGCGTATCTCGTTCTGCTTGCGGACGGGCGCGAGATGGTGGTTCGTTTTCAAAAGAAAGTCTCATACGGCAAGCCGCTGGTTTATGACGAAAAGCAGTTCCGTTCCGAGTACGGCGGAGAAGCGTTGTTCTACCGCTATGCAAACGATGTGCAACCGGGAATTTGCCCGGAGGAGTTCTTCTATCATGTGTCCGAAGAATTGACGTTCACGGTGGAATCGTATGCGGGGCCGGGGCTGAAACTGTCGGAGTTGAGTCCGGACAGCGCGTATGAGGTAGGCAGACAAGTGGGGGCCTATTTCCGGGCGGCCGACGAGATTCCGGCGGGCGTGCCGGGGTTTGGATTCTTGGAATGGGACGGAGAGCAGATTCGTGGCTCGTTGACGGGCGACGCGCAGGCGAATTTGCGTGAAGAAGTGGAGGAATATCGGGAGGATTTGCAGGCGTTGATCGATTCCGATCTGGCATTTGATCGAAACGCCGTCACGCGGACGTTTGAGCAGGCGGTTGCCAACCGTCGGACGGGCGACGAGCGTATCGTGCTCACCAACCGCGACCTCTCGCCGGAGAATTTGGTATGGGTGAATGGCCGCGTGCGCCTGATCGACCCGTTGCCGCTTGCGTACAGCAACATGGTGTTTGCGGGGAACTTTCTGAGTCTCTACCGCAACATCTATCCGAACTATCACAAGTCCCCGCGTTATGCGCGCCACAACTTCCACCTCTACCGTCCGTTGTTGCACCGCATCGCGGACGGCTTCGTGGACGCGTACAGCGACGGCGACCCGGAGCGCCGCCAACGCATTCATGGGGAGCAGTTTTTCATGCTGCTGGACCTCGTGCGCCGGCACTTGAGCCTGTTGGAGCAAGACGAGCTTTCGGAGGAGTCGCAAATTCGCTCCGGGAACCGCAACGCGATCGCCGAGCGTCTCCCCGTGCTCCTGCACGATCTGGAGACCTTCACGCTCTAGACAAAAAAGAAATCCTGACTCGCGGGTGCGGGTCAGGATTTTGTATAAGGACGAGGGTTTGTCTCTTACTTCACAATCAACTTGGCGAACTTGCGCTTGCCGGCTTGGAGGATCATGCCGTCTTGGACTTCGAGTTGCAGTTGCGGGTCTTCCACTTTCTCGGAGTTGATCTTGAGACCGCCCTGTTGGATCAAGCGGCGCGCTTCGCCGTTGGACGGCGCAAGTTTCAACTCGGTCAGGAGTGCCACCACCCACTTCGTGCCCGCTTCCACTTCGTACTCCGGAAGGTCTTCCGGGATTTCGCGGTTTTGGAAGACGGTTTTGAAGTAATTCTCCGCTTCCTGCGCCGCCGCATCGCCGTGGTACTTGGTGACGATGGCGCGGGCGAGTGCCATCTTCGCGTCGCGCGGGTGCAGGGTTTTGTCTGCGAGGCCGGTCTTGATTGCTTGCACGTCCTCAAGCGAAACGTCGGTAACCAGTTCGAAGTAGGTGACGATCAGGTGGTCCGGGATCGACATGGTTTTGCCGTATTGCTCGTTCGGGCCTTCCATGACGCCGATGTAGTTGCCGGCAGACTTGCCCATCTTCTTCACGCCGTCGAGACCGACGAGCAGCGGCATGGTGATGACGACTTGCGGTTCTTGGCCGTCCTTCTCTTGGAGCATGCGGCCCATCAGGACATTGAAGGTTTGGTCGGTGCCGCCGATTTCCACGTCGCAGCGCATCGCCACGGAGTCGTAGCCCTGCATCAGCGGGTACATGAACTCATGCAGCGAGATCGGCATGTTGCCTTCATAGCGCTTCTTGAAATCGTCGCGCTCAAGCATCCGGGCGACGGTCATCTTCGACGCGAGTTCGAGCACGTCGGCAAAGTTCAGCTTGGACAGCCACGCGGAGTTGTACATGACTTCGACTTTCTCCGGATTGCTGTCCAAGACTTTGAACGCTTGTTCCTTAAACGTCGCGGCGTTCGCGAGCACTTCTTCGCGGGTCAATTGCTTGCGGGCTTCGGTGCGGTCGGTCGGGTCGCCGATCATGCCGGTGAAGTCGCCGATCAGCAATTGGACTTTGTGCCCGAGGTCTTGGAATTGACGCAGTTTTTGCAAGACGACGGTGTGACCGAGGGTCAAGTCGGAACCGGTCGGGTCGATGCCGAGTTTGACGGTGAGTTGCTTGCCGGTTTTGATGCTTTTGCGGACTTTTTTCTCCAAGTCCTCGACCGGGATGACTTCGGCCGCTCCGCGCGTTAACACGGCCATCTGACGGGCGACTTCCGCCTCGACAGCTGGGTCTACTTTCACTTCTTCTGCCACCAGTTCCACCTCATTCGTTCAATGTACACACATATTCAAAATACTAGCATCTCCGGCACTCAAGTGTCAAAAAAATCCGCTGCGCCCGAGTGCTTACCCCTTGACCGCACCGGCTGCAAACCCGGAGAGGAGCCGTTTTTGAAACAGGGCGAAGAAAAGCATCGCCGGAATCGTCACCAGCACGGCGCCCGCCATGAGGTAGTTCCACTCGATTCCGTACTGCCCGACGAAATGGAACAGCCCCACCGGCATCGTACGCAACTCATCCCCCGTGGTCAGCGACAGGGCAAACACGAACTCGTCCCACGAATTCAGAAAGCAAAATACCGCACAAGACGACAACCCCGGCAACCCCATCGGCAACACCACGCGAAAAAACGTCCCGCCTACTCCCGCTCCGTCCACCCACGCCGCTTCTTCAAGTTCGGCGGGGATGTGTTTGTAGAAGCCGTACATCATCCAGATGGCGAACGGAAGCGAGAAGGCGACGTTCGCCAAGATGAGGCCGGCGTAGGTGTTGAGAAGCCCCAACTGCTTGATCAGCACGAAGATCGGGAGCAGAAACAGCACGCCGGGGATCATCTGGGCGGTGAGGATGCCGAACAAAACGCTTTTCCGCCCTCGAAACGGCAGTCGGGCGAACGCGTAGCCCGCCATGCTCGACACGACCACGGCGATTCCGGTCGTCGCCAGCGCGATGAGCAGAGAGTTGGTCAAGTAACGCAGGAAATTGCCCCGCTGCCAAAGCGTCGTGAACGCGTGGAGTGTCGGGTGCTCCGGAATCCAATGTGGCGGGGTATGAAAGATCTCGCTTGAAGGCTTGAGAGAGGTCGAGAGCATCCAGAGCACCGGGAATACGAGAAACGCGAGAAACAGCAGTGCAGATGCCCACCAGAGCACCGGAAACCAAAACTTTCTCCTTTTCATGATTGCACATCCCCCTTACTCTTCGGCTCGTTTTCCGCCAACGTCCGTAGGATCTCCCCGTTTGTTACAGCTCCTCTGTCGCTCACCCACCGTTCTCTTCGCTCTATGCCTGTACCTCTTCCCCACTCTCGTTCAACAAGCGGTTGTACACGCTCGTCAGCAACGTGATCAGCACGATGATCAACACCGCCAGTGTCCCTGCATAGCCGAAGTTGAAGTTCTGAAACGCCACACGGAACACCCGCGTGACCAAAATCTCCGTTGCATGCGCCGGGCCGCCGCCTGTCAGGACGTAGACGATGTTGAACGAGTTGAACGTGCCGATCAGCGACAGAGTGCCCGCCATGATCAACGTCGGGCGCATCTGCGGCAATATCACGCGCCAGAAACGCTGAATCGCCTGCGCTCCGTCGATCATCGCCGCCTCGATTGTTTCACGTGGAATCATCTGCAACCCCGCCAGCAACAACAACGTCATCAGCGGCAGCCCGCGCCAGATGTCGACGAGAATCACGGCAACCATCGCCGTCGCATCCTGCCCCAGCCAGTTCACGGCAGGCACTCCAATCGATTGAAGCATGGCGTTGGCGATCCCAAACTGGTCGTGGAAGATCCACCTCCACACCAGCGAAGCGACGATGGAAGGCACCAACCATGGGAGCATATAAAGCGAGCGCACCCAGCCTGCGCCGCGCATGTTCACGTTTAGCAAGAGTGCCCCCATCATCCCGAACACGACCTTCAAACCCACCGATCCCACTGTAAAAACGACCGTGTGCAGCGCCGCCGCTCGAATCCTCGGATCGACGAACGCTTTGATGTAGTTTCTCGCTCCGACAAACGCATCGCGGTCGGGACGGATCAAAACTTTGTGCTGCAGGCTGAGCCACAGCGTGTTCAACAGCGGATAGAGCAGCACCAGCCCGAGCAAGAGCAACGCCGGGGTGAGAAAGAGGAATGCCTGCGTGCTAGTTTGAATCCGCCAGAATCTCGTCAACTTCCTGGGCTGCGTCATCGAGGGCCTCCTTGGGAGTTCGCTTGCCTGCCAGCGCCGTCTGGATCGCGTCGGACAGCAGGTTGTCGATCTGCGGCCACTCCGGGAGCGTCGGGTAGGCGCGCGCGTTTTGCGTGGCGGAGATCAGCACTTGGTAGTTCGGGTCGCGCGTGAAATTCGGGTCGTGCAGACCGGACTTGCGATACGGGATGAAGCCTGCCGTCTTGCTCCACGCTTGCGAGTTTTCCGGGTTGGTCACGTAGTCGATCCACTTCCACGCGGCTTGTTTGCGGGCGGCGGTTTTCAGCATCACGATGTGATCGGTCGTCGCCAGCGTCGCCGCTTGTTTGCCGACGGGATGGGGAGCCACGGCGTACTTCAAATCCGGTTGCTCCCGCTTGATTTCGGAAAAAAACCACGGACCCGTCGCGGTCATGCCTGCGATGTCGTGAAGGAACATCTGGTGCGAGTCGTTGCGTTTCGTGCTGAGTGCCGAGGCAGGAACGGCGTGGTCTTTGCGGTAGAGGTCGACGTAGAATTGCAGAGCTTGCACGCCTGCCTCGGAATTGAAGGCGGCGTGTTGGCGGTCCGGCGTGAGCAGGTCGCCGCCGTTTTGCCAGAGGAACGGCACCCAGCACATCGTGGTCTCCATCGAGTTGTCCCCCACGAGGCTGAAGCCGAAATGGTGGTGTTGGGTCATTTTTTTCGCGACGTCTTTGAATTCTTGCCAGTTCTGCGGCGGGTGTTCGCAGCCGATCGCGCGCAGCCAATCCGTGCGGTAGAACAGGCCGGTGGTGGTGAAGCCCTGCGGAATGCCCCAAGTGTGGCCGTTCCATTGCGTGGTTTCCCAAGCGGCTTCAACGAAGTCGTTTCGGTACGCGGGGGTGAGGTAGCGGTCGAGCGGCTCCAGAGCGCCCATCGCCGCCAATTCCGCTGTCCAGCGCCCGCCGTCGGTGGCGACATCGGGGCCGGAGCCCGAGGCGGCGGCCGTGATCAATTTCTCATGACCTTGGTCCCACGGGATGAAGTCGATTTGGACTTGGATGTCCGGGTTCTCCGTGTGAAACCGGTTGGCGAGTCGGCTGTAGAAGTCCTTCCACACGCCGTCTCCCATCACCCACACGTTGACGGTCACCGGGCCGGATGGCGCTTCTGAGGAAGACGTTGACGCGCATCCTGCCGCCAAACCGGTCAGGGCGAGTGTGGCCGCGAGTCGTTTCCATGCAACGGGTAGGTTCATTTTTTGAGGAAGCCCCTTCGTTTCGGTGTTTGTCTATTCCTTCCATATTGTGCCCCAAAAAAGAAGCATCCCAGCCGTTTGTTGCAGGCTGGGATGCTTGTTCGTACGTTTCTATTGTTCTAATGTTCATCAACACCGATGTGTTGGAGAATTTCCTGTTTGGAATTGGCGGTGAGCAGCAGGGAGGAAAGTCTCTGGATTTCCGCTTCATCCGTAACTTGCAGAATATACTCTCGCACTCGGTCGTCGAGGAAGTTTCGTAAGGAGAATTGCGAGAGGAGCAATTTATGCTGACCCTCGATCCGACCTTCTTTGAGACCTTCTTTGAGACCTTCTTTGCGTCCTTCTCGAATACCTTCCTTCAAACCTTCCCGAATCCCTTCGTTTCTTCCGTCCCTCATGGCTTCCTCTCTCGCTTGTTTTAGCAAGTTCACGTCGAACATCGATTTCACCATTTTCTCTACCTCCAGGAAAAAAGAGTCGTAGTACGCCTCAAACTTGTTGTACAAATGGCGGCTAAGGTTGAAGATGACCGTGGACATTTTGTTCACATCATCGTCTGTGATCAGGCGCTGCCGATGAACCTCCAGTATGGAGTCGTGACTCTGCTCGATGCATTCCTTCAGCCTGAGCAACTCTTGATGCACAAGTCGCTTCTTGTGAGATTCTGTAAGGTCTTGGTCATTCACAATCTTGGCGATCGCCTTTCGATAGGTGAAGACTTGAAAAGGAAGCAACGCGAACATCTGCCCCTTAAAATCCTCAGCGTTAAACTCCCAATACCGCTTGACCGGAACTTTGTATTCATAGAGATCCGACTGTTCATAGGGAGGAAACTGGACGAGGCAGGAAAGAAAGTCCGCACTCAGAGGCCCTTGTTCTAGATATATCACAAGTTGTGGGGGAAAGCGAACCACGAGTTGATCTTCCACCCTCTGAGTGCTCCCTTTCGCCACTTGAAATCCGTATTCAAACATACGGACAATCATGGAGGCATCGTTCTTGGTTTGAAACTCGATGTGAAACTCCTTGGATTCTTGCAAATCGGTCACTCGAATTCGCGAATCTGCATAGATCGTGTCCATTTCGCCGTTCACGAACTCTGTGTTTAGAGACTCCACACTGGCCGTCTCCGGGTCAAACGTTTCTCCAAACAGCCCATTCAAGAGTGCTACAATCGGTTTCGAAGATAAGTGAAACAGAGTTTTCAGAGACTCGTCAGCTTTCACTCGATTCCACCGCTTGCTTCTTGGTGCCAGCCTTACCTTTCGGGTTTGTACGGTCGACATAGAACACCTCGGCTTCTTGTTAGTTACGTTTTGTAACAATATAGCACAACTAAGCGAACATGTGTACCCCTTTTGTAAAAAATAAAAAACCCTCCCAATTTTCGTTAGGAGGGCTGTATTTGTTCCACGTGAAACAAGCTACCTTAACTGATTCCGCAGTTGATTTGCTTGGCGGGACAGCGTGATGAATTCGGTATCCAGTTGTTGTTTCTCTGCGGCGTCTGTTGCAGTAGAGAGTTGGAACGAGAGTTGCGAGAGTCGTGTTTCCAGCAGCAGCAGTTCGTCTTGGAGTTGTTTTTTCAGCTGTTTCTTGCCGGGAGCTGCGACGGGTTGGTTTTTTTGCTCCATGTACTCTTTGAAGCCCATCGGGTGCACGATCAACTGGCCGTCCCGAATCTCCCAGACTTTGTTCGTCATCTTCTCCAAAAAATAACGGTCATGCGACGCCACGAGAAACGCACCCGGATAGTCATCCAACGCCTCTTCCAGATTTTCGCGCGTGGCAATGTCCAAGTGGTTCGACGGCTCGTCGAGCACCAGCGTGTTGAACCGGCTGAGGATCAACTTCACCAGCACGTACCGCACCCGCTCTCCGTAACTGAGCGTCGCGAGCTTCCGGAACACCTCATCCCCCCGAAACAGAAACGATCCCAAGAACAACCGTGCCGTCGTGTTGTCCATGTTCGGCAAATCCAGCAGATCGTCCAACAACGAACGCTCCAAATTCAACGAGTCAAACACCTGATCAAAGTACCCCAGCGTCGCCGTCGGCGTGATGCGGATGTTCCCGCGCTCCGCCTCCAGTTGTCCGGTCAAGAGTTTCAACAACGTACTCTTGCCCATGCCGTTCGGGCCGACCAGCGCGATGCGGTCGTTTTTGTGGACTTCAAAACCGATATTGCGCAAGATCGCCCGCTCTCCGTAGCGGAACGTGACGTTCTCCCCCCGCATCAGCACCGGACGCTCCGACGTCACAATCTCCCAAAAACGCACCTTCGCCACCAGCTTGTTCTCCGGCTTCTCTTCCGGTTCCAACTTGGAGAGACGCTTCTCCAACGCTTTGGCTTTGGCGAACATGTTCGCCGCCGTGCTTTTGTCCCCCGCAATCAAGCATCGAGTAAACGTGTCGGTCGGCTTGCGGCCCTTCTCCCCCCGTTCCGCCCATTGGCGCTTGCGCTCGATCGCTTCTTCCAATCGGTCGCGCTCTTTCACATACTCTTGGTAGTTGTGCGCGATGCGCTCTTCCTCCGACGCCACCCATTGCGCGTATTGCGAGTACGTCCCCGGATACGGCGTGACGGCGCAGGCCTTCAACGCCCAAGTCTTGTTGGTGACATTGTCGAGGAAGCGGCGGTCGTGCGAGATCACCAGCAGCGAGACATTCGCGGCGCGGAGCTTTTTCTCCAACAGCTGCACGGCATCGAGGTCGAGGTGGTTCGTCGGCTCGTCAAGCAACAGCAAATCGGGTTTGGTGCCGAGCGCGGCCAGCAGCGCCACTTTCGTCTGCTCCCCGCCGCTCAACTGCGCGATCGGCAACTCCCAGATGTGATCGCGCAGCCCCATTTCTTTCGCCGCACTCTCCGTGATCGTCACGTTCTGCAACGCCAGCCAGTCAGACACCGTCTGCTCTTGAAACTCTTCCAAGGACTGCGGCACATACGCCACACTTCCGTAGAAGTATACCTGCCCTTCTTCCGGCTGCTCCGTCCCGGCGAGCAGGCGCATGAGAGTCGATTTGCCCTCCCCGTTGCGCCCGACCAGACCGATGCGGTCTCCGGCGTGGAGTTCCAGTTCGATATTCTTCAGCACGTCTCGCGTGCCGTACGATTGGCTCAAGTTCATGGTTTGCAGCAACATCATAAGGCGGTCCATCCCTTCGTTTTGAAAGTTCGAGTACGTTCTCCGTACAACCGAACATCAAAAAGCCGTGGGCATGCATACGCACGAATCCCACGGCAGAATAGACCCTGTTTGCAGAAAAAAACAAAGAGGTCGCTTCTCCTTACACCGTATCATGGATTCTGGACAGACGTATCCCGTCCAATCGCTTCGTGCTGTTTGCACAAAGCGACGTATGCAGTCAGACCTTTGAAGTTCGGGTCAGTTAGCATACAGAATGATCCATGTCGTGTAAGTAAGGCCACCTTTCACAGTTCCAAAGTTGCTTCTAGTATATGACATCCCACAGATCTTTACAACTCCTAAAAAAATGGGCACCTGGGCCAAGTTCCCGATTGCCCGCCCGGTAATACCCTGAACATGTAGAGATTTGGAGGTGGACCTCATGGCGGTTGTCAGAAGAAGAGCCTCGGATATACGCTTGTTGGCGCGCATGATGCGAGGAGAAGCGGAAGGTGAACTGGACCAAGGCATCCTGATGGTCGGGAACGTCGGAGTCAACCGGATCCGCGCGAACTGCTCGGACTTCAAGGGCATCCGCACGATTCCGCAGATGGTGTATCAACGCACCTGCCCGACGTGCAGTCACTATGCGTTTGAAGTGGTGGAAAAACCGACGTTCTACCAAAAGCCGCGCAACAAAGACATTCGGCTTGCCGAGCGCGCTGTCGACGGGATGCGTCTGTGGCCTGCCACGCAAGCGTTGTGGTACATGAATCCGAAATACATCAACCACGACGTTTGCGTCACCCCCTATTGGCCGACTCGAAACGCAAGGTTCGTCGGCCGCTATAAGCATCACTGCTTTTATGTTGCGACGTACAAAGAATGCCCCCATTTCGGCTATTAAAGGAGAGAATGAATTCCATGTATACGAAATCCCCTTGCTCCTGCGGGCAATCCTCGCTGACCGAATCTTTTTACCGGAAATCGCTGGCCCCGACCCAACCGATGTATCACCCGGTCGCCATGCCGATACCCGGGATGCCGATGGCGCCGAATATGCCCTACCCCGGCGGTTATGCCGGAACCGCCGGCATTCCAGGCGGTACCGGCTTCACCGGCGCAGGCGGCTCGACACCGGCAGCCAACACGGGAACTGACATTCCGAGCCCGCTCGGCGGTCCCGGCGAAGAGTCGTACATCGAAAACATCTTGCGCTTCAACCACGGCAAGATCGCCACGCTCTACCTGACCTATGAAAACAACACGCAATGGAACGCCAAAATCATCCGCGGCCGCATTGAAACTGCCGGACGCGACCACATCATCGTCAGCGACCCTTCCACCGGCAAGCGTTACTTGTTGCAGATGGTCAACCTCGACTGGGTGGAATTCGACGGCCCGATCAACTATATCGCTCCGAAACTCCCGCCGAACATTGCCGGACAGCTCACCCAAGGCTGATCAAGAACCCCTGTCAAAAAAGCTCCCGACACCATCCGGTGCGGGAGCTTTTTCACTACTTCGCCGATTTGGCAATGTTGTTTTCCGTCGTGGAGTAAGCGGTGCCTGCCGTGTGCAGGTTGCCGGAGACGTCGCGCATCGCCGTCTTGAGCAGGTTCAGAGACGCGTGCAACTTCGTCCAGAGGTCGTTGAACGCCGAGTGCGAACTCCCCGACCAGCCGGAAGAGGCGGTGTTCGCTGCCGAATTCAACGAAGAGATCGTGCCTTCGATCTCCGATACGATCGTGGAAAACGAGTCTCCTGTGGAATGCAGTTGTCCGGAATCGACTTGAATTTGCATCGGGTTTCCTCCTTACTTGGTATCGCGTTGTTGTTTCACGTGGAACTTTTCTAAGGTTCGCGCTTAGATCCGGTTAAAGCTGACGAACTCCCCGACCGGTTTGCGGTAGCCGCGCGGGCGCAGGGACGTGGTGTCTTCCTTGCCGATGGTGATCAGCATGACCGGGACGTAGCGCTCCGGAATGCTCAGCACCTCACGAAGTTGATCCGGCACGAAGCCGATCATCGGGCAGGTGTCCCAGCCGCGGTCTTTGGCGGTCAGCATGAACGTCATCGCCGCCAGCGACGCATTGCGAATCGCTTCTTCCCGCTGGAAGACCGGGCCGTTGCCCTCGTACATGCCGGTGATCATGTCGATCGTTTCATCAAACTCATCTTGCGAAATCACGCCGAGCTTGCGCAGCCCCTCGTAAATATGCGGAGCGTTTTGATACGCCAGCGTGTCGCCCAGAACCGCTACGACGGCCGATGCGGTTTTGACTTTGTATTGGTTGAAGGCAGCTTCGTAGACGCGCTCCTTGAGTTCCGGATCATCGACCACCAAAAAGTGTGCATGTTGCAAGTTGAACGCGGACGGACCGAACTTGACCACATTGAAAATGTCTTCTACCTCCGCACGCGGAATCTCGATCCCCTCGACAAACTTGTTCGCGGAACGGCGGGTTTTCACGATGTTCTGAAAATCTCCCATAAAAAACAGCCCCCAAACACGGTATCAATTCTCTACAAGAATAGAATACCGTGTTTGACAGCTTTTGTCTGTAAGTCTACGTACAACCCTAAGGCAAAAAGGGACTTTTTTCTCCAAGGAAGTACACATGCAACTCGTGCATCGCCCGGGTGCAGGCGGTGTAGAACAGTTTGCGCTCGCTCTCCCGCCCGTACTGCTCGCGGGACGCGTTGTAGATCACCACGGCGTCAAACTCCACGCCTTTGGCGAGGTAGGCGGGGATGACTTGGATGCCCGCCTCAAACGACCCGCTCTCTTGCGTGATCAAGCGCAAATCGAGATTCCCCTTGAGCGCGTCGTACGCTTGCCGGCTCTCCGCTGCCGTTTTGCAGATCAAGCCGATCGTGCGGTGCCCCTCCCCTTGCAACTGCAAGATGCGGTCGGTGATACGCGCCGCCAATTCGCTGTGATTGGGCAGTTGTTGCACCGTCGGCTCCGAACCGGGGCGGTTGAACGGCTCGATGTTGGCGTTGTCGCGAAGCATCTCCTTCGTGAACTCCACGATCTGGCGGGTGGAACGATAGCTTTTCGTCAGTACGAACAACTCGGTCTCTTCCGGGCCGTACAGCGTGTTCAGCCAGTCAAACGAAGAGTTCGGGTTGGCGTGCGCGTAGATCGCTTGGTTGAAGTAGCCGAGCACCGTCATCTTGGCGCGCGGGAAGAGTCGCTTCAAGAACGCGAATTGGAACGGCGAGTAGTCTTGCGCTTCGTCGACGAACACATGGCGGATCGAGTTGTTCGTTTGGAAGCCTTCCAGACGCTCTTTGAGGTAGAGATACGGTGTCGCGTCCTCGTACGCCAAGTACGCGTCGTTGACGAGCTCCACCGTCTTGGCTGCGATCTCCTGCCAGCGTGCGGGCAGGTCGTCGTGCAGCCTGCGGGCGAGTTCTTCGTTGGCAAACAGATTTCGATAGACCGCCGGGACGTTCAAAAAGCGCAGACGCTTCACGCCGGAGCGCAGTTTTTTGAAATGTTCTTGGACGACCATGTAGGCGAGTTGATCGCGCTCTTTCTCGTAGTCGTCGAAGCTGTTTTCGGTGAATTGTTTTTTCTTGCGCAAGCGTTGGTACGCTTTGAGGTAGGTTTCCGGGTCGAGCAGTTCGATCTCTTCGTCCACCCAGCCCTTCTCCAGCTCTTGCTTGCTGATCGCGCGCAGTTCTTCCAACAGCCATTCGGTGAGCAGGCGCATGCGGTTGGGGATCGGCAGCGTCGGTTCGTACGTGTAGAACTGCGTGCGAATCTGCTCGGAGGAGATCAGCGTCTCGCCTCGGAAGCGAATGCCCTTGAAGACCAGCCCTTCGCGGCCGAGGTGCGCGACGTAGCGCTCCAGCATCTCCAAGTAGCTCGTCGCCGATTTGAACGTGATCCCCTCGATGCGCGCTTCATAGTCCCCTTCCCCCATCGCCGTCAGCACGTACTCCATCTGGCTGAGCGGGTCTTCGATGTGGAAGTCGCGTCCCAACCGGTGTTCAAGGTATTCGATGAACGTCGTCTGCTGCATGTTCTCTTCGCCGAGCTCCGGCAAGACGGTGGAGACGTAGGAGTTGAACATCGTGTTCGGCGAGAACAGCACGATCTGGTCGGCGGTCAGCGATTCCCGGAAGCGGTAGAGCAAGTACGCGACGCGTTGCAAGGCGGCGGACGTCTTGCCGCTTCCCGCCGCGCCTTGGACGATCAAGAGGCGGGACGTCGTGTTGCGGATGATGCGGTTTTGTTCGCGTTGGATCGTGGCGACGATGCTTTTCATCTGCGAGTCGGAATGCTTGCCGAGCACTTCCTGGAGCAGTTCGTCGCCGATCGTGACTCCGGTGTCAAACAAACTGAGAATCCGGCCGTCGCGGATGATGTATTGACGCTTGAGTTCCAACTCCCCGTGCACCGTGCCGTCCGGCGTTTCGTACTCGGCGGGGCCCGGCGGGTAGTCGTAGTAGAGAGAGGAAACGGGAGCGCGCCAGTCGTAGATCAGGAACTCGTCGTCCGTAGCATTGAGCAACGATCCGATCCCTAAGTAGATGGAGTCGGTGCGGTCGGAGCCTGTTTCCGTGAAATCAATGCGCCCGAAGTACGGAGACTGGTGCAGGCGCAGGAGTTTTTTCAGTTGGTTTTGCGCGTGGCGGTGGTTGCGCTCGCGTTCGGAGAGCACTTCCGCTTGCTGTTTGAGGGAGACATAGGTTTCGATGATGTCGTCCGGCTCGTCGAGGTTGACCGTCACATCGTCCCAGAAGTTGTTGCGGATCTCCACGACCTCTTCGCGGATCGCGCCGAGTTTTTCCGTCAGGTGATCGATTCGCTCGTCAATCTCCGTGACGACGCGGGTCACCCGCTGCTGTTCCGCTTGAAATTCTTGCTCAGGCAAACTCATGAAACCACTCCTTTTTGCAAAGGTTGACAGACGTGCACTGTTTGTGATATCATTATAGTAGGGTTATTACATAGTAATTCTACTGTTAATGATAGCCATTCCTCATTGTAGCATGAGGCTTTTTGCTTTTCAATATGTATGTGCCAACGGAGACGCGCAAGCGGTCTCCGTTTTTTATTGTGTACAGCAAAAGGAAAAAGGCCCGCGTTTGCAGCGGGGCCTTTTTTAGTTGGCGAAGTTGCCCGAATGATAATCTACAAACGCTTGCTGAATCTCTTCCGCCGTGTTCATCACAAACGGCCCGTGCGCGGCGATCGGTTCGTGCAACGGTTTCCCTGCGATCCACAGCGCGTGGAGAGCCGTTTTCGCTTCGACGGTCACCACGCTGGCCGTGCCGTCCCCCGCCTCCAGAGCATTCACCCAGAGCACTTGATTCTTCTCACCGGGGGTGTTGTTCGCGCCAAACGTCCCCTCCCCCTCCAAAATGTAAAAAAATCCACGATACGAAGCCGGCACCGCTTGCTCCACTTTCGCACCCGGCTCCAGTTTGAGGTCCAAGTAGGTCACCGGCACATGGTTCAGCGTGTCGGCTTTGACATCGCCGGACGAACCGGAGAACACGCGGATTTCCACGCCCGGTTCGCGGCGGACGGGCATTTGGGCAGCTTTGAGGTCTTGGTAACGGGGTTGGGTCATTTTATGCGCGCGGGGCAAGTTGACCCAGAGTTGCAAACTATGTACCGTCTCGCCCGGCAGCGGGTCTTCACTGTGGATCACGCCCCGCCCGGCGGTCATCCACTGCACATCGCCCGGTTCGAGGATGCCGAGACCGCCGTGGTTGTCTTCGTGCTTCAGTTTGCCTTCGATCACGTAAGTGACCGTTTCCATGCCGCGGTGCGGGTGGAAATCAAACGTGCCCTGCCCAAACCAGTCTTCCATCATGATCAGAAACGGATCGAAGTCCGACCAGCGAACGGGTGCCAGCACTTGCGCCACTTGCAGGTGCGGGCCTCTGCCCCGTTGCGGGACGACGTTCCAGACCTGAGAGATCGATCGTTGTTGCGTTGTCATGGAGAGCCCTCCGTTCAAATTGGAAAAAGAGACCCGATCCGATCAGGGTCTCTTTTTATCATGCCTGAAAATCCTTACGTCCACCAGACGTTGTCCAGCTTTTCGCGGATCACTTGTTGTTTCAGGAAGGCGACCGCTTTCTGGAAGCCTTCTTCGACCGCCATCAAGCTGTCTTCGTGCTCGATGCTGAGCGTTCCGGTGTAGCCGACGAGTTGCAAAGCGGAAACGATGTCGCGCCACACTTTCTCCCCGTGGCCGTAGCCGACGGTGCGGAAGATCCACGAGCGCTGCAGCTCGTTGCGGTAGCTCTTCGTGTCGAGCACGCCTTGGAGCGCCGTGTTGCGGTCGTCAAACGCCGTGTCCTTGGCGTGGACGTGGAAGATCGCGTTCTGCCGCCCGAGTTCCTTGATGCACGCCACCGGGTCCATGCCTTGCCAGAACAGATGGCTCGGATCGAAGTTCATGCCGATCGTGTCGCCGCACGCTTCGCGCAGGCGCAGCATCGTTTCCGTGTTGTAGACCACGAAGCCCGGATGCGCTTCGATCGCGACGCGCACACCGTGTTTTTTCAAGAATTCGTGCTGCTTCGACCAGTACGGGATCACTTTCTCGCGCCATTGCCAGTCGAGGACTTGCGTAAACTCCTCCGGCCACGGGCAAGTGACCCAGACGGGGTTTTGCGAAGTTTCCGATTCGCCGGGGCAGCCGGAGAACGTGATCACTTGCAGACCGCCGAGCTCCTCCGCGAGACGAACGGTGTTCACAAAATCCTCGTGGTAGCGGCGGGCGGTCTCCGCGTTCGGGTGCAGCGGGTTGCCGTGGACGCTGAGCGCCGAAATCTCAAGTCCGCGGTCGGATACTTCCTTGGCGAACCGGCGCAGTTTGGCTTTGTCCGCCAACAGTTCCGCGGGGTTGCAATGCGCTTGGCCCGGATAGCCGCCAGTGCCGATCTCAACAGTGTCGAGGCCGCTTTTTGCCACATAATCAAGGGCGTCGGTGAACGACCGGTCGCCGAACAACACCAGAAAGACGCCGAGTTTCATCTAGTTCACCGCCTCCGTTTCCAAGCGCTCCAGCGGTTTGGCGTTGCCGCGCACCGGAGTCGGGCCTTGCGTCGATTTCGCCCAGCGGACGGCGTTGGCGATCACTTGCTGCACTTGCGCGTGGTGATACGTCGGGTGGGTTTCATGCCCCGGACGGAAGTAGAAGATCTTGCCGCTGCCACGGCGGAACGTGCAGCCGCTGCGGAACACTTCGCCGCCTTGGAACCACGAGACCAGCACGAGTTCGTCGGGAGCCGGGATGTCGAAGTGCTCGCCGTACATCTCTTCGTGCTCCAGTTCGATGTACTCGCCGATGCCGCTGACGATCGGATGCGTCGGGTCAACGACCCAGAGGCGTTCGCGCTCGTTTGCTTCGCGCCATTTCAGGTCGCATCCGGTGCCCATCAGTTTTTTGAACACTTTCGAGAAGTGGCCGGAGTGCAGGACGATCAGGCCCATGCCGCTCCAGACGCGCTGAATCACTTTTTCCACGACCTCGTCGCTCACGTCGCCGTGCGCGATATGGCCCCACCAGATCAGCACGTCGGTGTCGTTCAACACTTCGTCTGTCAGACCGTGTTCCGCTTCGTCCAGCGTGGCGGTGCGAACGGCAAAGCCCTGCTCTTTCAGCGGATCGCCGATCGCGTTGTGGATGCCGTTCGGGTAGATCTCGGCGACCACGGGGTTTTTCAATTCGTGACGGTATTCATTCCAGACGGTAACGCGGATGGTTTCGCTCATGAGAGTTATCTCCTTTGTCCCGATTCATCGAAATAGATCGCCGTGCCGGTCTTGGCGGAGTCGTAGATCGCTTGCAGGATTTCCGTGACGACGAGCGCTTCCTCCGGTTTAACGACCGGCTCCGTGTCATGGAGGATCGATTCGATCCACAGCCGCGCTTCGAGGTCGGCGGCGCTCTCCGATTCGCCGTCGTAGAAGTCGACACCCTTGCCTTCCAGTTCCACTTGGCGGGTGTAGAGGCGGCCGAGATCTTCGCCGTTGATGCGCAGGCCGTCCAGCATGTCGGCGCCGCCCTTGGTGCCGGAGAGCGAGCACTTCGCTTCGCCGGTTTGCAGCGTGTTCAGCGCCCAACTCGATTCGAGCACGATCGTCGCGCCGTCGTGCATGACGATGAATCCGAACGCGGAGTCCTCGACCGTGAACTTTGCCGGGTCCCACGGGCCCCACGCGTTCGCGGCGTTCTCCATCTTGCCGAGTTGGTGGTGCGTGGTGCCGACGACCATCTTCGGTTTGTAGTTGTTCATCATCCAGAGCGTCAAGTCGAGGGCGTGCGTCCCGATGTCGATCAACGGCCCCCCGCCCTGCTTCTCTTCATCTAAAAAAACGCCCCACGTCGGAACTGCCCGGCGACGAATCGCGTGCGCCTTGGCGTAGTAGATGTGGCCCAGATCGCCGCGCTCGCAGATTTCCTTCAAGTAGCGGCTGTCGGCGCGAAATCGGTTCTGGTAGCCGATCGACAATTTCTTGCCGGTGCGGCGGGCCGCTTCGACCATCGCTTTGGCGCCGTCGACCGTTTTGTCCATCGGTTTTTCGCACATGACGTGCTTGCCCGCTTCCAGAGCGGCGACCGTGATTTCCGCGTGCGTATCATTCGGGGTGCAGATGTGCACCACGTCTATAGTGGCGTCGTTCAAAAGTTCCCGGTAGTCCGTGTAGACCTGTGCGTCCTCGGTGCCGAACTGCTCCTTGGCGGCCGCCGCAGCACTCTCGACGATGTCACAAAAAGCGACCAACTCCACCTCCGGCAGCTTCTTCAAGCTCGGCAGGTGCTTTCCGCGTGCGATGCCGTTGCAACCGATCATGCCAACTCTCAGTTTCTGGGTCATAAGGTTCCCTCCAAAGTCAGATAAAACGTTTTCCAAGAGCAAGAACAGTACTATTTAGGTTGGGATCGAAACACCGAGAAAACGTTTTCTTGACCTGAATCTCTCACATTTCGTATCGTTTGTCAACTGCGGACTTGCCCTGCGAGTCGGCTTTCAGGTACAGTGGTCTCAAGAGAGGTGTCCGACATGAATCCATCGATCCGCGATGTGGCGAAGAAAGCCAACGTCTCGATCTCGACCGTGTCCCGCGTGTTCAACAACCCGGAATCGGTCAACCAAGAGATGCGGGAGCGGGTTTTGAAAGTCATAGAAGAGTTGGGGTACGCCCCGAATCCGTTTGCGTCCGGGCTGCGCGACAACCGCAGCAAAGTGATCGTCGCGATGATTCCCGATATTGAGAATCCGTACTTTGCCGAGATGCTGTCCGGGATTGAAGAAGTGGCGCTCTCCAACCGCTACACGGTGATGATTTGCAACGACATTCAGAACGAAGAACGTTTTCTGCACTATGTCAAAACGTTCGTGAAAATGAAAGTGGACGGCGTGATTTTTGCCAGTACGGTGATCACGGAGTTTTATCGTAAGAACTTCGAGGCCCTGCGCGTGCCCGTCGTGCTGGCGTCCACTGAAGGGCGCGAGTGGAATTTGCCTTCTGTGCGGGTGGACGATTACCAAGCGAGTTTTGATGCGACGACGTTTTTGATTCAGAACGGGCATGAAGCGATCGGTTTTCTGAGCGGCCCGGAGCAGGCGCCGATTGCCGGGAGAGAGCGGTATGAAGGGTTCGTGGCGGCGATGAAGGCGCATGACTTGCCGGTGTCGGCGCAACATGTGGTTTTTTCTGAGGAGATGTCGTTTGACGCGGGGTTTGCGGCGATGGCGAAGCTATACGCCAAGATGCCGCATTTGACGGCGGTGTATGCCGCAAGCGACGCGATGGCGATCGGGGCGATGCAGTTTTTGCACCAGCAGGGGTTGGAAGTGCCCCGCCATGTGTCGGTGATGGGGTTTGACAACTTGGAGCTCTCGCGGATGGTCTCGCCAGGACTCACGACCGTGGCGCAGCAGATCACAAAAATCGGCAAGACGGCGGCGGAGTTGCTGTTTCAAGCGATTGAAAACCGCGAGGAAGAACGGGACGAGGCGTTGGAAAGCGTGCGGATGGAGCACGAGATCATCGTGCGCGGGAGTGTGCGGAATCGGCGGTTGTTGGAGGAGTGAGGCGTTGTTTCACGTGAAAACATGAAAAGACCGACTGTCCTTGAGTGATGTGCACCCCTTAAAATAGACATTGAGAAAAGACCCCTCAATGGTAATCTATTTTAGGGGG
>NZ_JMIR01000039.1 GCF_000714935.1 Tumebacillus flagellatus | reverse complement strand
GTCCTCCTACGACGACCTCGGCAGCTACGTTTCGCATTAAAACGCATGAAAAAAATCCCCTGCCAGGCACTCAGTTCTATCGCCTGCAGGGGATTTTTTTCAGAGTCGATCTTTAAAATGTATCTCCTTACATCCTCTTCGCCACCATCCGGTCCACCAGCCGTTGCGGCAAAAAACGCAACAGGAACAGAAGCGGCTTCAACCCTTTGCCCACCGGGTAGCGCAACACCGGGCGCGGGTCTTGCAGCACCCGCGAGATCAGCGTGATCACTTCGCGCGGGTCGGAGCCGCGGTCGTTCATGGCGGCGGCGTAGGCGGCCATTTTCGTCAAAGCGGGCGCGTAGGGCGAGTCCGAGTCAATCTCGCCGCCCCGCTCGATGCCCTTCGCCCAAATGTTCGTGCGGTACGACGCCGGTTCGATCAGCACGACGCTCACCCCAAACGGGCGCATCTCATGCCGCAACGATTCGCTGAACCCCTCCAGCGCGTACTTCGACGACGTGTACGGACTCATGCCGGGAAACCCGAACCGCCCGGAGATGGACGAGATCATGAGAATCTTGCCGCTGCGGCGCTCCCGCATCGACGGCAACACCGCTTTGGTCATCGCCACCGCGCCAAAAAAGTTCGTCTCAAACTGCGCCCGATACTCGTCCATCGAAATCTCTTCAATAAAACCGCCGTGCGCATACCCGGCGTTGTTGATCAAAACATCGATGCGCCCAAGCCTCGCCAGCACGTCGTCGACCACGGTTTGCACAGCGGCTTCCTCGGTGACGTCAAGCGCTTGCACCTCCATGTCGGCGAGCGACAACCCGGCTTCGCGCACAGCCTGTTTCAACGCCGCCGCTTTGCCGAGATCGCGCATCGTGGCGACCACATAATACCCTTCCCGAAGCAACGCCACGCTCGACAACAACCCGAACCCGCTGGAGGTCCCCGTGATCAAGACGACTTTGCGATTCATGCCGGGCCTACTTCCACCACGTATCGAACACCGACACCGGCGGACGGCGTTTGTGTTCGGTTGCGAGGTACCGCTTCTCGATGATCTCGACCGCTTCTTCCGCGATCGTCTTGCCTTCCAGATAATCGTCGATCTGGTCGTACGTCACGCCCAGCGCGTCTTCGTCCGGCAGCGACGGACGGTTTTCTTCCAGATCGGCGGTCGGTTTTTTCAGATAGAGATGCTCCGGGCAACCCAGTTCCTGCAGCAACGCCCGGCCTTGGCGCTTGTTCAAGCCGAAAATCGGCGTGATGTCGGCCGCCCCGTCCCCGTGCTTCGTAAAAAATCCAGAGATCGCTTCCGCCGCATGGTCGGTGCCGATCACCAGCGTCCGCGTGTGCGCGCCGACGTCGTACTGCGCCTTCATGCGCTCGCGGGCTTTGATGTTGCCCTTGAGGAAGTCGCTGAGCGTCTCGCCGGTCGCTTCCGTGAACGAGCGGTACGACGCGTCCACCGCCGGTTTGATGTTCACCGTCACCAAACGGGACGGCTCCATCCATTTGATCGCGTCTTGCGCGTCTTGCTCGTCGGCTTGCACGCCGTACGGCAGGCGCATCGCGATGAATTCATACGTGCCCGCGCCGTGCTCCGCGTTCAATTCGTTGATCGCCAACTGCGCCAATTTGCCCGAGAGCGTCGAGTCTTGACCGCCGGAAATTCCGAGCACATAGCCGCGAACACCGGTTTTCAGAGCGTAGTCTTTCAACAGATTCACGCGGCGGCGAATTTCCGCTTGCGGGTCGATCCGCGGTTGCACGCCGAGCGTTTCGATGATCTCCTGCTGCAGGTTCGTGGTCATTCTGGTATCCACTCCTTTTTTTCTCTAGTTTTAGTGTAAATGATTGGTTATTTCTTGTCATCCGCTCCGTGGTGTTCGTGGATCAGGCGCATCTTCATGTCCCACACTTTTTGCGAGAGGTCGACGGGGTAGATTTCCGGGTTCAAGACACGCAGGTATTCCGGCCAGAACAAGTTCTTCTGCTCTTCGTGGTGCTTGCGAATCTCTTGCAGAGACGGCAGCTCATACACTTGCTCCCCGGCCACAAAAATCGGCTTGAGCAGCTCTTGCGCTTCGTACTCCGTCACAAACTTGTGGATGTAGGTGTGCACCGGGTCGAACAGCTTGATGCGGCCGCCCTCGCGCACGTCCGTTTCCGAGACCAGCGCGATGTAGTCCGCTTCCGCTTTGCCGGTTTGCTTGTTGACGATGCGGTAGACCGTTTTAAATCCGGGAGTCGTGATCTTCTCCGGGTTGCCGGAAATCTTGATCGTCGGGACGTACCCGCCGTCTTTCTCACGGGCGACCAGTTTGTAGACGCCGCCGAGCGACGGTTGGTCCGCCGCGGTGATCAACTGCGTGCCCACACCCCACGTGTTGATCTTCGCCCCCTCCGACTTCAGATGCAAAATCGTGTGCTCGTCAAGGTCGTTGGACGCGACGATTCCGACGTAGTTCAAGCCCGCATCGTCGAGCATCTGGCGCGCTTGCTTCGAGAGGTACGCGAGGTCGCCCGAATCCAAACGGATCGAGCCCATGCGCTTGCCCCGCTGCTCCATGTGCTTTGCGACTTTGATCGCGTGCGGAACGCCCGATTTCAGCGTGTCGTACGTGTCGACGAGCAGCGTGACCGTGTCCGGCAGCGCTTCCGCAAACTTTTCAAACGCTTCCTCTTCCGTGTCGTGGTCTTGCACCCACGCATGCGCGTGCGTGCCTTTGGTCGGAATGCCGAACAGCATGCCGGCACGGACGTTCGACGTCGCGTGGAAGCCCGCCACATAGGAAGCGCGCGCGCCCCAGACGGCCGCGTCCGCTTCTTGGGCGCGGCGGGTGCCGAATTCCAGCAGCCCGTCGTTTGGCGCGACTTGCTTGATCCGAGCTGCCTTCGTGGCGATCAGAGTCTGGTAGTTCATGAAATTCAGCAACGCCGTCTCGATCAGTTGCGCTTCAAAAATCCGCGCTTCCACGCGCACCAGCGGCTCGTTGGGAAACACGATCGTGCCTTCTTCCACGCTGTACAAATCCCCGGTGAAGCGGAAGTTGCGCAGGGCGTCGAGGAATTTCGGGTCGTAGTTTTCTTCCTGCTCCGCGAGGTAGGCAATCGACTCCTCGGAGAAGTGCAGGTGCTTGAGGTACTCCACGATGCGCTCCAAGCCCGCGAAGACCGCATAGCCGTTTTTGAAAGGCAGCTTGCGGAAAAACGCTTCAAAGATCGACTTCTGGTTCTCCGTTCCGTGGAACCAGTGCGCGTACATCATGTTGATTTGGTATTTGTCGGTGTGCAGTGCGAGGTCGTGGACGTTCATTTTTTGATCTCCTCCGGACTTTCCATGCCGACCACGCGGGCTCCGAGCGACCCGGCGAAGTGGCCGAGCGCCCAGTCATGGCCCGCCGGGTTGAAGCTGGCGACAGCGTCGGCATGGACGGTGATGTGGAAGCCTTTGTTATACGCGTCGACTGCCGTGTGCAGGACGCAGATGTCGGTGCAGACGCCGACGAGATGCAGTTCGGTGATGCCCCGTTCGCGGAGCTTCAGTTCCAAATCGGTGCCCGCAAACGAGCTGTAGCGGGTCTTATCCATCCAGACGATCCGGTCTCGATGCGCTTGGTACACGTCGTGGAGCTTGCCGTAGAGATCGCGTCCGGCGGTTCCCCGGATGTTGTGCGGCGGAAACAACTTCGTCTCCGGGTGGTACGGGTCGTTTTCGTCGTGCACGTCGACCGCCATCACCACATAATCTCCGTTTTGCACAAACTCCGCCGTCAGTTCAGAGATACGCCCTTCGATGGCGATTCCCGGTTCGCCGACCGGCAGACGGCCCTCAACAAAGTCATACGTATAGTCAATCACAACCAAAGCTTTCATCCCGGTTCCCCTCCCGATGGGTACAGCTGATTGGCAAAGCAATTTGGCACAACTTATTGGTAGATCGAAACTTCCGGCTCAAAGCCTGTAAAGCGGAACAGTTGGGCGTGGCGCTGCGAGTTGCGGTTGGTCGTTTTTTTCTTGCCGTTCTCGTCGAGGACTTCCTCGATCAGCCCTTGGCGGGTCTGCGTCGCCGTCACTTTGCGTTTGAAGTTCGGCTCCTCAAAACCGGGGCAGACCGTCTGGATCACTTGGTAGAGTTCCGCAATCGTAAACTCCTCCGGCAAAAACTCCCGTGCAATCGTGGTGGTCAGCATCTTGTGCCGAACGCGTTGCAGCGCGTCCTGCAAAATCTCGCGGTGGTCAAACGCCAAGTCCATGCTCTGCAACGCTTTCTCCACGGAAACAAGCTTCACATCCGCCGCATCATCCGCCGCCTTGCGCGCGGCGAGAATCTGTTCCTGCACGAGCGCAAAGTAGGCGTGCGAGATGATCCAGCCCCTCGGATCGCGGTTGGGCGTGCTGTAGACGTTGAAGTATTCGAGGTACGGCGACTGCACGCCGGTCTCTTCTTGCAATTCGCGCAGGGCACTTTGGTACAGCGTCTCTTCCGGCGTGGAAAAACCGCCCGGCAACGCCCACTTGCCTTCATCGGGCCACTTCTTGCGCTGGATCAGCAAGACTTGCAATTCGCGGCGCGGCAGGGCTTTTGTCAGCGCCTGCGCCTCTTCGGACACGATGGTAAAAATCACAATGTCACAAGGCGCTCCATCCGGCGTGCGGTATTTTTTTGCGGTATAGTTTGCGGCATTCTCAGGCGTTCCCATGCAACCACCTCAAAGGAATTGATATTGTCGTTTTGATGATATCATTATAACCATATTATCCAAAAACGTGCAACCCAAATTGCGGAAAAAAAAGACCTGCCGCCTCCTGGACGACAGATCTGCCCTTCTCTACTTCTGTTTTGCGGGTTCTCCCAACAACTCCCGGCACTTCTCAAACACTCCGTACCACATCTCCCGCGTCAAAACGCCCGTGCGGGTGTTTTGCTGGCTCGGGTGGTAGGAGACGATCAACTTCGGGACGTCCGCTCCGAAATCGTACACGGCACCGTGGTTGAACTTCAAACCTTTGACATCGTGTCCCTGTTCTTTCAACAGCGAAAGGTACTGTTTGAACGCGAGTTGGCCGAGGGCGAGGACGACTTTTCGGCCCGTGAGCAGTTCCATCTCGCGGACGAAATGCCCCCGGCACGTCCGAATCTCTTCCGTGCTCGGCTTGTTGTCCGGCGGAGCGCAGCGGACGATGTTGTTGATGTACGCCCCGCGCAACTCCAGTCCGTCATCACGGTGTGTGCCCGTCGGCTGGTTCGCAAACCCGTAGCGATGCAGCGCGTCATACAGCCATACGCCCGACTCGTCCCCCGTAAACACGCGGCCTGTCCGGTTGGCGCCGTGCGCGCCCGGTGCGAGTCCCACGATCACCAGCCCCGCTTCCGGGTCGCCGAAGCCCGGCACCGGCTTGCCCCAGTAGTGGAAGTCGAGGTATTGTTTTTTCTTCTTGGCGGCGACGTCCCGACACCAAGTCAGCAGACGCGGGCAGGACTCGCAGGAGATGATCTCCAGACTCACTTGTTCCAACTTTCCTTGCATTCCTCCGCTCTCTCCCTTCGATTCAAGTCTCGTCTCTCTAGTATACGAGATTCGAAGGTTGCGAACTTTGGGATTTTACGGAAAATCAAGAACGTCTGCGGTCGTTTGCGGCGACATCCTCGCTCGCGCTCTCGTACACGCACACTTGGTTGCGCGCTTCCTTGGCGCGGTACATCGCCAAATCCGCATGCTGCACCAAGCTCTCCACATCCAGCCCGTGCAGCGGATAGATCGCCACGCCGATCGACGTGGTCACCATCAACTCGTGCTCTTCGATCAAAAAGGGCCGCTGGATCGCATCGCGAATGGCGTCCGCCAAGCGCGTCGCTTCCTTCGAGTCCGTCACGATGGGCAAAAGCACCACAAATTCATCGCCGCCCAGCCGCGCCACCGTGTGATCCGGCTTCACGCACTCCCGCAGGCGCTGCGCCGCTTCAATCAACAGCAAATCGCCGATCGTGTGCCCCAGCGTGTCGTTGACGAGCTTGAAGCGGTCGAGGTCGAGAAACATCACGGCAAACTGACCGACCGTCGCCAAGGACGTTTCCACCGCTTCATGCATCCGTTCCTTAAACAGCATCCGATTCGGCAGCCCCGTCAACGCATCATGGTACGCTTGGTGCTTGATCGCCGCTTC
Organism: Tumebacillus flagellatus; assembly: GCF_000714935.1. Lineage (GTDB taxonomy): Bacteria > Bacillota > Bacilli > Tumebacillales > Tumebacillaceae > Tumebacillus > Tumebacillus flagellatus. Next base: position 37,905 of record NZ_JMIR01000039.1, on the reverse strand, counting down.
GTTGGCTTGGATCTCCCGGCGGTGGCGCTCGACGATGCGCGCCACCGACGTCAGAAACGTCACGATGTAAAACGAGTACAACGTCAGCAAAAACGCCGCAATCAACAACAGGGACGTGAAGCGCGCGATCAACAGATTCGACTCCAACGTCGCCACATCAAAATCGACGCCCAAGATCCCGTCCTGACGCCCGTCCGGTCTGTAGACGGGCACATACGCCGAAATCGACTCCCCCCAGAAGTCGGTGTTCGGCTTCGATTGAAACATCCGCCGCCCGTTGAACGACTCGTCCAACTCGGCGATGTTCGGATCATACTCCGCTCCGATCGCCACCCGCTGTTCCCTTGGAGCATCAATGCTCCCATCGCGGTTGTAATCGGTCTCCGGCGCGACGATAAACATCGTTCGTCCATCCGAGGTCTTGCGCATCGTGTACAGCGAATCAATCTGCGGGTTCAACCGCATCCAGTTTTTCATCGTCTCGATCAAAAGCAGATAGTGCGGGTCGTCCGGCGAGGTTCTCGTTGTGATCTGCCAATGTCCGAGCTGCTGCAATTCGTAGGCCATCGTCGGCGCAATGCCGGCCAGCAGTTCTTGCGTGTGACGGCGTTCCACACCCTCCGCGCGCAAGACGACCAGATAGCCCAGAACCAGCGTGACCGCCGTTGCCGCAAACATCAACCTCGGCCCCCAACCCAGAATCGAGTTCGGCAAGTTCCGGCGGTGCAGGTACCTACGCATGCTGCGCCTGATCACAAAAAACGCCAGCAGGATCAGGGCGGAAAACAGCGCATACGTGCCGTTTGTCTGAAACAGCACCTCCACCATAATGGAACTATCACCTCTGATTAAATTTAACTAACAGCTTACTTCCCTCCATTATAATCTTGTTCGGGAGGAAAATGGAAGTCAGAAGCGAAATTTAGACGGAAGAGTCTACTTTTTGCCGAGGGGGTTTTTTTCAGATGAAAGACAAAGTTGTGATCGTCACAGGCGGCAGTTCCGGTATGGGCAAAGCGATGGCGCGAAAATTCGCCGCCGAAGGCGCGTTTGTCACGATCACCGGGCGCAACGTTGAGAACTTGGAAGCGGCAAAAGCGGAGATCGAGACGTTTGACGGTCAAGTGCTCTGCGTGCCGATGGACGTGCGCGATCCGGAACTGGTGCAGCAAATGGTCGACCGAACCAAGCAAACGTTTGGTCGAATCGATTATCTCGTCAACAACGCGGCGGGCAACTTCGTCGTCCCGGCGGAGAAGCTGTCGATCAACGGTTGGAATTCCGTGATCAACATCGTCCTCAACGGCACGTTCTACTGTTCGCAGGCGGTGGGTCAGCATTGGATCGAAACGGGCACCAAGGGCGCGATCACGAACATCCTCGCGACGTACGCTTGGGGGGCGGGCGCGGGCGTCATCCACTCGGCGAGCGCCAAAGCGGGCGTCATGGCGATGACCCGCACCCTCGCGGTGGAATGGGGCTCCCGCTACGGCATCCGCGTCAACGCGATTGCGCCGGGCCCGATTGAAAACACCGGCGGCATGGACAAATTGGTCATGTCGGAGAAGCACTACGCGGCGATGATGCGCTCGATTCCGATGGGGCGCCTCGGCAAACCGGAAGAGATCGCCGAACTCGCCTACTTCCTGTTCTCCGACGCGGCGGCGTACATCAACGGCGACATCATCACGATGGACGGCGGTCAGTGGCTCAACAACATGATGTTCCTCTGATTCGCATACCCTAGTCATACACGATACCAGGAGGTGGCTTTGTCATGGAGGAAGCGGAAACCAGAAGAGACCCGAAAGTGTTCCTGATCCTCGGCTGGATCTTCGCCGTCGTGACGCTGTTTTTCCTGCCGATTCTGTTCGGTCCGGCGGCGATCGTCATGGGCGCGCTCGCCATCCCGCGCGGAGCCAAGGTGCAGGGGATCTTGATTATCGTCCTCGCCATCGTCTTCATGATCCTCTCCATGTTGTTGGGCGTTCTCGCCTTCTCGTACTTCTCTTCGCACACGCCGTAGGCGCGGCAAGCCGCATTTCGGATCTGCGGGTTCTTCGGCCCGGCGCTTCATTCACCACCGCTTCGCCTCGTGCATAGGGTAGGTAGTAGCCCAACGAGTTGAACAGGAGGTGAGCAGTCGAGTGAGTACCATTGGACTGCTTGAAGGCTGGGCGGAAGGCCGACCCGTGCGCTATGTGGCAGCCGGGCTCACCCCGCTGACCTTGGCCGGGATGTACGTCCTGATCCGAGGCTACGACCCCAAAGGCGGGCCGCTTCTGCTCGCCCGTCATAAACAAATCCTCGACTCGGTGCCGGGGATGTCCGGGTACAGTTCTCTGCGCGTGGTGCACTTCGTCGAAGCCCCGCCGGAACTGCCGCCCGATTCGATCAAAAGCGTGCAGGACGTCATGCGCCGCGGACTGCGGTTGCGCACACCCGGCATGATCGTTAACGCGCCGGTCGTCGCGCTCGATGCGAAGAGTCCCGTCTACCCGGTCGTTCCGGCGTGGCACGAAGGCCAGTTGACCGGCTACCTCGACATCGGCCCGACGCCGATTCGCACAGGAAGCGTCTACCAAGCAATCCGCGGCATCGACCGCGCAACCGGCAAGGTCGTCCCCGTCCCGGATGCGAAACTGATCTTCGACATGTTGCCGAGTCACCCGATGTACAGCCCGATCTGGCGGTTGCACTATGTGCGCGTGCCGGAAGAGTTCGACGTCGACAAACTGCGCAGCGTCCAGCATATCGCCGAACACAAACTGGCAGTTCGCCCGACGACGCTGTTCCTCAACCTGCCGATCCCCGACGTCGGAGTCTAAAAAAAAACCACGTTCCCGATCACTCGATGCGGAACGTGGTTTTTTGCTGTTGCCGTTTCGGACGGATTACTGTTCGTTCTCGATCAGTTCCGCCAGTTTGTTGACCGCTTGGTCGGCGTCGTTGCCTTCTGCGCGGATCACCACTTCGGCGCCGTTGGAAATCGCCAACGACATGATGCCCATGATGCTCTTGGCGTTCACTGCTTTCCCGTCTTTCTCCACAAAAACATCGCTTGCGTACTTGTTCGCTTCTTGCACGAACAGAGCAGCCGGTCGCGCGTGCAGACCGGAACGCAAGCCAACGGTTACTTTTTTCTCTGCCACCGCTAAGGTCCCTCCTCAACGTCACTTACGTTTAGTATACCATATGAGGAAAATTTTATGACGAAAAAAGTTACTCGCCTTTATTCCCCGCTTTCACCCGTTCCGCCATGTCGTCCAGCTTGCGCAACCGGTGGTTGACGCCCGACTTCGACACTTTGCCGGGCAACATCTCCCCGAGTTCCTTCAAGTTGATGTCGGGGAACTGCAAGCGCATCTCGGCAATCTCGCGCAGTTTCGGCGGCAGGTTTTCGAGGCCGACGACTCTTTGCAAGAGCTTGATGTTCTCGATCTGGCGCACCGACGCTTCGATGGTCTTGTTCAAGTTCGCCGTCTCGCAGTTGACGAGGCGGTTGACTTGGTTGCGCATGCCCTTGACGATGCGCACGTCCTCGAAACGCAACAGCGCCTGGTGTGCGCCGATGATGTTGAGAAACTCGATGATCTTCTCCACTTCCTTGAGGTAGACCACATAGGTGTTCTTGCGGTCGATCATCTTCGCGTTCAAGTCGTACGCGTTCATCTGGTCGAGCAGCGCTTGGCTGTGGTCGAGGTCGGTGGAGGAGATCTCCAAGTGGTACGACGACCCCTCGGGATCGTTGACCGACCCGCCCGCCATGAACGCGCCGCGCAAGTAGGAGCGCTTGCAGCAGGGTTTCTTGATCAGCGCCGGGTTGATGCCGGCGATAAACGTGAGATTCTCGTTGACGATGCACAGCTCTTGGAGAATCTCCGGCGCGTTGTACGGCACGCGCATCATGTAGATGTTGTTTTTCTTCAGGCGCATCTTCTTGCGGACGAGCAATTCGGCATGGACGCCGAACAGCTCCTTGAGCAACGTATACATTCGGCGGGCGATCGCCGCATTCTCTGTCGTAACGTCCAGCGAAAAACGTTTGTTGGCGATGACGACCGCGCCGTTCATTCGGATCATCGCGGCGAGCTCCGCCCGCTTGCAGCACGGTTTGAGGTCAAGCATGGTCAATTCCTTTTTCGTGCGCGCGGCGAAAGACATGGTCGTACACCTCCTATCGAAACCGGTTCTTGGGATTATTTGCGCAGTTTGTTCGGGTCGCGGCCCATCAAAGCGAGAATCTGCTCGGAGATGCGGCGGGCATCGTGCCGGGCGTAGATCGAGTAGTGCAAAAAGTTGCGGGCGATCACGTTCAGCCCCATGTTCTGCAAGTTCCAGAGATCGGCGACCACCGGAGCGGCCTCCTTCTCCCGGTACTGGTCGACGGCGGCGGGCGGAATCGGAGCGGAGTTGACGAGGATGTAGTCAAACAGCTCCACGCCGACATGGTCGTAAATCGCTCGGACGTGGTCGGACGCGGTGTAGTGGTCCGTCTCGCCCGCCTGCGTCATCACGTTGCAGACGTAGATCTTCTTGGCGCTCGCTTCCTTGATCGCATCGGTCAACCCCGTGACCAGCAGGTTCGGCAAGATGCTCGTGTACAGCGAGCCCGGTCCGATGACGATCGCGTCCGCCTCGCGAATCGCTTCCAGCGATTCCGGCAGCGGGTCGAGATTGTTCGGATGCACTTCCACGCGCTCGATTTTCTTGTTGGCTTTGGGAATCTGCGACTCGCCTTCGACGAACGTCCCGTCCGCGAAGAACGCGCGCAGAATCACCGCCTCGCGCACGGCGGGCAACACGCGCCCGTTGACGGCCAAGACTTGCGACGACTGCTTGATCGCCGTCTCAAAGTCCCCCGCCACATCGGTCATCGCGGCGATGAACAAGTTGCCGAAACTGTGTCCCGCCAAGCCTTCTCCGCCCTTGAAGCGATACTGCCACAGCTTCTCCATAAACGGCTCCGTGTCGGAGAGCGCGACGAGACAAGCGCGGATGTCGCCGGGCGGCGGAATGTCGAAGTCGGAGCGCAAACGCCCGGACGATCCCCCGTCGTCGGCGACCGTGACGATGGCGGTGATGTCGATGTCAAACTCCTTCAAGCCGCGCAACAGCGTCGAAAGCCCGGTGCCGCCGCCGACGACGACGATGCGGGGCTTGCGTTTTTCCAGCAACATCTGCGTACGGGTGATCTGCTCATCCCGCCACCAGCCGAACGCAAGCAGGCCTGAGCCGAGCAAGAGACAGACGAGGCCGATGACCGACGATTGGCCGGGCACGCTGTGGATTCCGATGCCGGCCGCGATCAGACCGAGTCCGAACGAGCAGACGGTCCACGCGAGGAGCAACCAATAGCGCACCATCGGCGAATCAACTCTTTTCCGAATCGCGGTGAACGACGGTCGTCCATTCGCGGTCTTTGATGTGTTCGTGGAGATATTCGGCAAGCGCGACGGAGCGATGCTTGCCGCCCGTGCAGCCGATGCCGATCACGAGCTGCTGCTTGCCTTCCTTGCGAAACTGCGGGAGCAGGAAGTCCACCATGTCGGTCAATTTGCTGAGAAACGCCGTGGTGATCGGCCATTTCATCACATACTCGTACACCTCGGCATCGCGTCCCGTCTTCGGACGCAGATGATCGACATAGTGCGGGTTCGGCAAGAAGCGCACGTCGAAGATCATGTCCGCTTCGATCGGAACGCCGTGCTTGAAGCCAAACGACATGATGTCCACCTTGAGGTGCTGCTGGTCGATGTGCGAGAAGCGCTCGACGATCTGCTGGCGGAGGGCGCTGGCTTTCAAGTTGGTGGTGTTGATGATCAAATCGGCTTTGCCGCGAATGTCATCGAGCATCCGGCGCTCTTCGTGGATGCCTTCGACGACGCGGCCGTCCTTGGCCATCGGGTGACGACGGCGGGTTTCTTTGAAGCGGCGCACGATGGTCGAGTCGTCCGCTTCGAGGAAGACGATCTGGTAGTTGACGTGCCCCTTCTGTTCCAACTCTTGCAAAGCATCGAACACCGTGTTAAAAAAGTCCCCGCCCCGCATGTCGCAGACCAGGCCGACTTTGGTGACTTTGCCTTGAGACTGCAAAATCAGATCGCCGAACTTCGGAATCAAAGCCGGCGGCAGGTTGTCAACGCAGAAAAAACCGATGTCCTCCAGCGCATCGATCGTCACCGATTTGCCCGCACCGGAAAGACCCGTAATGATCAGTAAATTGATCTCCGTTTGCATGGTGTTCACCCCGCTTCACTCAGAATCCATACCTCCTAGTGTAACAGAACCACTACAGGAAAGGAAGAAAGAGCCTGCAACACGCTTGTGTGCAGGCTCTCTCCAGATGATCGTTATTCGTCTTCGTCAACCGCTTTCGCTCGTTCGGAGGTGTCTGTTTCATCAGCGTCGGCGCTTTCGGTTGCTGCGCTTTCCGCTTGGTCGTCTTCCTCCATCTCGTCGGCGACTTCCTCCACCGTCTCGATGAAGAGACCTTCGAGGTCTGCCAACGCGGCGGCGGAAGCGATCGCCAATTCCGCCGGCTGGTCGCTGTCCTCAGCGGCATCCGCCGCCTCCGTCGTGTCGAAGAACGACGTGTTGCCGTAGAGCGCTTCTTCCATTTTGAAGCGGCGCACCGAATGGTCAAGCTGTTCGGCAAGACCGGCCAGCACCAGCGCTGCCGAGGAAATTTCCTGCATGCCCGCCAATTGCTCTTGGGTGGCTGCCGAAACTTCTTCGACGCTCGCCGCCGCCTCTTCGGTGATCGCGGCGACGTCCTCGATGTTGCCGAGCACTTGCTGCGTGGATTTCGCAATGGCGTCGGTCGTCGACGCGACCGATTTGACCTGCTCCTGCATCTCTTCAATCGAAGCCAAGATGACTTCAAAACTGCGGTTGGTCTCGTTCATCGCGCGCACGCCTTCGCCGACGCGCTTGTTCGTTCCGGCGAGCGCCGCTTTCATCGTCTCCATGCCCGCTTGGGAATCGCTGACGATTTCGCGAACTTCGTTCGCTGCTTTCGACGATTGGTCGGCGAGCAGTTTGACTTCGCCGGCGACGATCGCAAACCCGCGTCCGTGTTCGCCCGCGCGCGCCGCTTCAATCGCGGCGTTCAGCGCCAGCAAGTTGGTCTGCGCGGCGATCTCCGTGATCACGTTGACGATCTCGATGATGCGGCCGAGCTGACGGTACATCTCTTCAAACGCTTCCACCGTGTCGGTGTTGGCGTCGCGGATGCCGTCGATTTGCTCCGACGTCGTCTCCAGCACTTCGCGTCCGATCGAGGCGACTTGCGACGTCTCTTCCGCCATGCCGACGATCATATCCATCGTCGTCGTGATCTCGCCGACCGCATGAGCCAACTCGTTCATCAGGTTGGCGCTGTCTTGGGAACGTTCGACTTGGCGGGACGTGCCTTCCGCCACCTCTTGCACGGTCACGGCTACCGATTGTCCGGCGCGGTTCGACTCTTCCGCCGAAACCGCCATGCGCTGCGAAGCGGCCGCGACTTGGTACGACGCTTCGCCGACTTGGCCGATGATCACGCGCAAGTTCGCGATGACCGCCGAAGTCGAAGTCGCCAGTTGCCCCAGCTCGTCATGCGCGCGAATGTTCGGGTCGACGCGCAAGTCGCCGTCTGCCAACACTTTGTTGACTTCGACCAAACGGTTGATACGCTTGAGGAAGTACCGGTTGGTGGCGAGACCGAGGGCGCCTGCGAGCAACGCGATCACGGCGATGACGATCAGCGTGATCACCCACGAAGAAACATACGTGGAATGCAGGACGCTTTTGGAGTTTTGAATGACTTGAACGTTTTTGTTGTTGATGTCGTCAAGCGTCGAGGTCAGTTTCTTGTAAGAAGCGGAGAGGTTCCCTTCCCACAGCTGAAACGCGACAACCGGGCTGTTGAGCGACTGCTCGATGACTTTGTTTTGCGCATCGGAGTAGGCTTGCCAGTTTTTCTTGAGCTCGGCGACTTTCTTCTGATCATCGTCCGTGGTCGCAATCTTCTCGTACGACTCCATGTTTTGTTTCATCTGGAGATTGAGTTTTTCCAAGGAGGTTTGCAAGACCTTGCGTCCGTCGTTCGTGTCTGTGCGGATGTAGTTCACAATCAAGCGGTCGTACTGCGAAAGCTGCACCTTCATGTCTTCGGCCAAACTCATCGCGGCCAGGTTCTCCGTCAAAGCTTTCTCCATATCGCTGTTCAGGCGCGACAATTGGACAATCGACGTGGCCCCCACCAAGACGATCCCACAAAACGTGACGAAGATGATGAGTCCAAGTTTTTGACTGAGACGCATCTTGAATCGACTGTCGATTCCTTCATAGAAGCGATCCAGCAGCGATAAGATTCCCGACTTCTTCAGGGCAGTTCGGAAGCGTTTCTTAGTAGTCATAGCTCTCCACCCCCTCCAGCCATAGAGAATAAATGTAAACTCCCATTACTTCTCTACAAGCGATTCCATTTCCTGCACGCTTACCAGCTTAAATTTTTCGCAATTCTAAAAAAGCTCACTTAATAAACATCGAGTTCGACAGTTACTTCCCGGAGTCGGGACGCCACTCGATCAGTTCATACTCCGGGGTGTAGCGGAACGTGCCGGTCACCAAGCCGCCGTCGAGAATCTTGGGCAAAAACTCCCGATCTCCCGCTGCCATCGGCCGTTGCAGCCATTCGTCCAGACCCACCCATTCCAAAATTCCTTCCTCGCATTCGCTTACCAGTTCGCCCGTGTAAGACGTGGCGGCAAACGTGAACAGCATCCAGTGCTTGACGACAACGCCTTCCTCTTCGACGAGGATCGTGAACACGCCGCGCAGCTGCGGGTCTTGCACCGTCAGTCCGGTTTCTTCGCCGACTTCGCGGATCACAGCCGCTTGGAGCGATTCCCCGACCTCCACTTTGCCGCCGGGCACCACCCACCATCCGCGGCGCGGCTTCTGCAGCATCAGCACTTGGTTTTTCATTTTATCTTCGAGTACGCAATGAACCACTGCTTGCATCTTCTAATCACCTATTTTTCAGAATAACACCGCTTCTTGAAATAAAAAAGGGGCGAGGAACTCTTTTCAAGAGTATCCTCGCCGTCTAAACACGTTCTATACATTGTAAAGGGGGGTCAATGTGATATCTACACTATAGCGCAGGATTATTTCACAGATGTTACAACCCAGTTAACAAACCGTGACAATTGTTCATAATTCGTCACAAAAAAAGCCCGGCTCACGCAACCGCGCGCTCCGGGTCCTTTTTTGTGCCTGGCAACAGGGTTTAGAAGTTTTTCGCGAGCGCTTTTGCTTGCTCGACGCCCTTCGCTTTGATTTCTTCCGCTTTGTCCGGTTGAGCCGCTTGGCCTTCTACGAACATGGATTCCAAGGAGAAGCCGAGGAAGCCGGCGATGGTAGCCAAATAGCGGTTGCCGAAGTCGAGGTCGCGGCCCGGGCCTTCGGAGTACACGCCGCCGGAAGCTTGGATGTGCAGAGCTTTCTTGCCGGACAGGAGGCCGATCGGGCCTTGTTCGGTGTACTTGAAGGTTTTGCCTGCCACGCAGATGGAGTCGATGTACGCTTTGAACACCGGCGGGAACGAGAAGTTCCAGAACGGGGTGACGAACACGTACTTGTCAGCGCCGACAAACTCGTCGACGAGTTCGTTCAGACGGGAAACTTTCGCTTGCTCGCCTGCGGAGAGGGTGGAGAAGTCCGCGCCGGAGCGCAGTTTGCCCCAGCCGCCCATGACTTCTTCGTCGATCGCCGGGATGTTCAGTTTGTACAGGTCGAGGTGGACGACTTCGTCGTTCGGGTTTGCTTCACGATAGGTGTCGACAAACGCTTGACCTGCAGTCAGACCGAAGGAATGCGCAACCGGGTTCGGGTTGGCGGTGATGTAGAGAACTTTTGCCATTGGAGATTCATCCTTTCCTGTTGGAGAAATTCAAGTGTAATAATTAGACGAGGTCGATCAACATGAATTCAACCCCGTCGGGACTGCCGAGGGTGAGGTGTTGCACGTCGGAGATTCTCGCTGCATCGCCCGCTTGCAGCAGCTCGCCGTTCAGATCGAGCGCACCGCGAATGACAAACGCATAAAAGAGCCGGTTCGGGTCTTCTGCAGCGTACTTTAAGATCTGACCTTTCTCTAAGTTAGAAAGGTAGACCGTCACGTCTTGATTCATGTGCAACGCGCCTTCCGCTGCGCGACCGGAGACGACCGGCAAGAGCGTGTTCTGCTGCTGTTCTTTCGTAAATTCCTTCTGTTCCCACGAAGGGGTCAAGCCTTGGCGGTTCGGCAAAAACCACAGTTGCAGGAAGTGCACCGGCTCTGTCTGCGAATGGTTGTACTCCGAATGGTACACGCCGGTACCGGCGGTCATCCGTTGTACTTCGCCCGGACGGAGCACGCCGATGTTGCCCATGCTGTCTTGGTGTTCCAACGCGCCTTCGATCACATACGTCATGATCTCCATGTCGGCGTGCGGATGACGGCCAAATCCTTCGCCCGCCTGCACGGTGTCGTCGTTGAACACGCGAAGAACGCCAAACCGCACGTTTTGCGGATCATAGTACTCCGCGAAAGAAAAGCTAAATCGAGACGTCAGCCAGCCGTGCTCGGCCGTATAGCGCTCGTTGGATCGAATGATTTGGATCATCTGTGTCACCCCTTGTCTATCATGTCCGTTTTTGTGTCCAAGCAACACGTTGATTTTCACTAACGAAAAGTAAGTTTCGAACTTTATGTGAGTATCATAGAGGATACCTCTACCTTTTGTCAAGGGTGTTGTGTTACACTAGGGGTAGGAGATGATGAGCATGGAACACGATCACACGCTGTGCCCGAAGTTTGAGACGGCGTTCAACCTGCTCGGGAAGCGTTGGAATGGATTGATCATTCGGGCGTTGATGGAGGGGCCGTCTCGGTTCAAGGAGATCTCCGACCTCATCCCCGGCATGAGCGACCGCATGCTCGCAGAACGCTTCAAGGAACTGGAGGCTGCGGGCATTCTGATTCGTCGTGTGTTCCCGGAGACTCCGGTGCGCATCGAATACGAATTGACCGACAAAGGCCGCGCGCTCGAGCCGATCATGAACGAAGTCCAACACTGGGCTGATAAATGGGTGGACCACAACCCGACCACCTAACGAAACGTGAAACCTACAGGAAAAAGGCACTCTCTTTCGCGAGAGTGCCTTTTTTATACGATCATGCGCTTGTCTTCCACGCGCTTGCTGAATTTGATTTCGTCGAGGTACTCCAAGATCAGCACGGCAAACTTGCGCGACGTGCCGACCCAGTCGCGGAAGTCGGCGACGGAGTACGCGCCTGTCTCGTTAAACTTCTCGCGCAAAATCGACTTCGCAAGCTCCAGAAACTCGCTGTGCAGATACACGCCCGCGCTCACTTCGATGAGCGTCCCGCGCTCTTTCAGGTAGTGCAGGAGGCCGAGGAGCGTTTTTTCCAACGCTTTGGTTTGCGTGCGCACGTCCTCGACGGACGGCGGTTGAAAACGCCCATCGCGGTAGAGGGTTTCGATGTTCTGCAACAGCTCGCGGTCGCGGATCGTGAACGGCACTTCGTACCCGCGAATGCCCAGCTTGTCGCGGTGCACTTCAAACCTGGCAAGCCCCGCGCCGGAGCCGAGCAGCGCGTCCAACAGCTTCGGCTTCATTCCAAGTTGGGACAGCACCTGCGCTTTCGGCACGGTGAAGTGGTACTTCTCCTTGGCAAAGTGCGCCCGCATCCGCTCTTCGATCTCGTCGAACACGCGCATCGACCAATCTCCCGCGACATAGCCGCCCGCAATCGGGACGACGTCACCGTTTGGAATCATCTGCTCCAAGCACTTCTGCAGAGCGTCTTCCGTCAAGTTGACTTTCGCCGCCAACTCGCGCATGCCGATCCCCGGCTCATCGTTCAGCGTTTGCAGTATCAACTGCTCCGGCCCGCCCTGTTCGCGCAGCAAGAGGTCTTCCAGCACGTACTCTCGACGGCGGCGGTGCTCCCGTATCGGAGCCGGGTCGATCACCGTCCCGCCGCCGATCGTCAGCATCGGCGAATACGAGCGTACGATGAAGCGGTCTTGCGGCGCACAGACGACCGGACTTTCCAGTGCGATTTGCACCAGCGCGTCTTCGCCCGGCAGCAACTCGTCGCGCTCCAAAATCGAAACCCGACCCAACACTTCACTCGCCCCGATGTAAAAACGGATCCGCGTCGAATGGGCCAAATTTCTCGGCGAATCGGCAAGCAGGTGCAACCGGACGTCGAGCAAGCGCGTCGCCCGATACACGCCCGGTTTGGCGACGACCATCCCCCGTTCGAGGTCGGAGCGCTCCACGCCGGCGAGATTGAGCGCCGCCCGCTGGCCGGCTTGGGCGCGCTCGACCGTTTGGCCGTGCACTTGAATCGTGCGCACGCGGGCGGGCAAGCCCTGCGGCAGCACTTCCACGACTTCGCCCGTCTCCAGGCTTCCGGCAAATACGGTTCCCGTGACGACCGTCCCGAATCCCGGCACGGAAAACACGCGATCCACCGGCACCCGCAGCGGCGCCGTGACTTCGCGCGGCTTCACTTCCGAAGCCAATTGCCCGATCAAATCGCGCAGCTCGGCAATCCCCTCGCCGGTGTACGCCGAAACCGCCCGCATCGGTGCACCGGCGAGAAACGTGTCCGCCAAGCCCTCGCGAACTTCTTCCTGCACCATGTCCAGCCAGTCGCGCTCCACGGTGTCCGCTTTCGTCAGCACGATGATGCCCTTCTGGACGTGAAGCATCTCCAAGATGTGCAGATGCTCCACCGTCTGCGGCATGATGCCTTCGCCCGCATCGATAACCAGCATGATCAAATCGATGCCGCCCGCGCCGGCCAGCATGTTGCGGATAAACCGCTCGTGCCCCGGAACGTCAATCACCCCGAGGCTTTTGCCGTCGGGGAGAGTGAAGGGGGCAAACCCAATGTCGATCGTGATGCCCCGTTCCTTTTCTTCCTTATGAATGTCGGTGTCAATTCCGGTCAGCGCTTTGACCAACGACGTTTTGCCGTGATCGATGTGTCCCGCTGTGCCCAGAATGATGAAATCCTCCGTCACTCGCCATCCTCCGTCCACATTTCTACATAGTGACCCGCATAGAACGCCGCAATCGCGCCGTCCCCCGTCGCCGTGACCACTTGACGCAACACGGTGTCGCGCACGTCGCCCGCCGCGAAGACGCCCGGAATCTTGGTCGCCATCTTGGCATTGGTCGGGATGTAGCCGGACTCGTCGAGCAAGTTTTCCGCTCCGGTCAAGAAATCGGTGTTCGGCTTCATGCCGACGTAGATGAACACGCCGTCACACGGATATTCCGAAGTCTCGCCCGTTTTCACGTTCTTCATAAGCACTTTCTCCACTTTGTTCTCACCGGCGATCTCTTCGACGACGGTGTCCCAGATGAAGGAGATCTTCTCGTTGGCGAACGCGCGGTCTTGCAGGATCTTCTGCGCTCGCAGTTGGTCGCGGCGGTGGATGATCGTGACTTTCGACGCGTGGCGGGTCAGGTAGATGCCTTCCTCTACAGCAGAGTCGCCGCCGCCGATGACGACCAGTTCCTTGCCGCGGAAGAACGCGCCGTCGCAGGTGGCGCAGTACGACACGCCGCGCCCGCGCAGTTCGTCCTCGCCCGGAACGCCCAGTTTCTTCGGTTCCGCGCCCGGCGTGAGCACGATGGTTTTGGTGAGATACTCGCCGCGCGATGTGATGACTTTCTTCATCTTGCCTTCGATGTTTTCGATGCGCTCGACTTCTGCTGTGATCATTTCGCAACCGAAGTCGGTCGCTTGCTTGTGCATGATCATCGCAAGGCTCGGGCCGTCGATCGACTCCACGCCCGGAAAGTTTTCGATCAAGTGCGTGGTCGAAGCTTGGCCGCCCGGCATGCCGCGCTCGATCATCGCCACTTTCAAGTTGGCGCGACCTGCGTATAATCCTGCCGTCATCCCCGCCGGACCGCCGCCGACGATCAGCACGTCATACAGTTGTTGTTCGCTCATTTGATATGAGACCTCCTATATAAAACCGAAATCCTATGGTTTGTAGTATGAGAAAAAAGGGCGAAGAGATACTCTCTCTCGCCCTTTCAGTATAACGGGATTCAATTTTACGTGATGTGACGATTGCTACAAATCTGTCGGCTCTGCCAACATACGGGAAATCTTCGAGACCGAGCCTGCCGTCACGCCGTAGCGCGCCGCCACTTCGGTGTATGTCGCTTTGATTCCCTGCCGGCGCAGCACGGTGTACTCCAGTGCGGCCGACCACGCCTGCGTCTTGCCGATGCGCGGCGGCGCCGTGAACGTCCGGTGCAGAAATTGCGTCCAGACGTCGCGGGCGAGCAGGCACGCTTCGTCGCCGTAGACGGAACTCATCTGCGAGACGGCAGTGTCGAGCACTTCCTGCCACTCCGGACGCAAGGTCAGCAAATCATCCTGCGGCATCGATTGCACGCGCCAGAGGTGTTCTTCCTGCTCCAGATGCACGTGGAACGGTCCCTCCGCGCCCATGTGGCGCAACACATAGAGCGCGTGCCGCTTCAATTGGTCGCTCTCGGCGGGGTTTTTGACGAACTCGCGCAGGGCGTGCTCGACTTCCTTATCCGCAATCAACGCAAACGCTTGGATAACTTGGCGTTTCGTCTCACCGTCTCCGTGGCGCAACGCCCAGAACAGCGAAGAGCGCACCATCGGATCGGTGTGCCACGCGCCGAGTTGCCCGCTTTGCAGTTGCACTTTCATCTGCTTGAACTGCTCTTGGAACGGAATGTGGTATTGATAGGAAATCGGTTGTGCCAGACGGCCGGTGCGCTCGGCGTCATGGACGCGGGCGAGGAAGAAATCGGCGACCTTGGGGTCTTCGTCGAGGTTTTTGATCTCTTCCCAGATCCGTTCTGCTTTTTGATAGAAGCCCAGATTCGCCGCCGCCGCCGCCACGCAGTGCAACAACTGCGGATCTTGGCGGTCGCTCCAGCGCAAGAGCTGGCGGAACAGGCGGTACGCCGCGGAGTGTTCGCCGAGAATCCCCATCGTCGTCGCCAGTTTGTACGTATGGTCGAAGTACAGCGGGTAGAGTTTGCGCAGGCATTCCAAGATGTCTTGCAGCGCTTCTTTCTTGCCGAGATGTTGGTAGAACACGGCGAGGTTGCACAGCGCGTGCACGTTGCTCTGGTCGAGTTCCAACACTTCGATGGCGACGTCGATCGCTTTCTCCAACTCGCCTAAATAGTAGTACGCAAGCGACAAATTGTTGCGCGGCGCGGTGTTATCCGGATGCTCGGCGATCGCCTGCTCCAAATATTCCGACGCCTCCATGAACTTGCCTTCCTCCAGCAGTTGGCGGGCGGTGTCGTGGTCGCGCTGTTCCGCTTCTTTGCGTTCGGCGCGCTCGTGCAGGACTTTGCCGCCGCCGAACTCTTGGACGAGAATTTGAAGCATCTCTTCGGCGTCCGATGCAAATTCCCCCTGCGGCTCGGCATCGAGGTAGCGTGCCGCATACTCTTCCGCGAGGTCATACTGGCCCAAGTTGGCGTAGTTGTTTGCCATATAGAAGAAACATTCGACCATGTCCGGGTCGATGTCGCTGAGGATCTTCAAGAGGATTTGGTTGGACTGTTCAAATTCGCCCAACTCGGAGAGAATACCCGCGAGATTGCAGTGGTTGACCGGGTTATCCGGCTCCAACTCCGAGGCCTTGCGAAAGTTCTTCAGTGCGTTTTTGAGGTCATGTCGATCCAAGTAATGAACGGCCCGTTCAAAATAGAACGTGGCATCCACCTGAAACGGGATCACGTTGTTTCGTCCGGTGCTTACCTGTTGGCTCTTCGGTTGGTCCACTTGCGGTCACCTCCTTGGGTCTCAGTATACCATAACGGTCAGGGGGTGTCATGATTCGCCATTTTCACACCCTTGATACGAAGATTCGGCAAACAGCATCGACATCGAGCGGTTGTGATGGATCCGATTGATCGCTTCGGCAAACAGCGGAGCCGCGGAGAGCACCGTCAACTTCGGCGCGTGCAGTTTTTGGATCGGGAACGTGTCGGTCACGATCACTTCTTGAATCGCCGGATGCTGGATGCGCTGGGGCGCCGGGTCGGAGAAGATCGCGTGCGTCGCGCACAGCAGCACTTCCGGACGCGCGCCGTGTTCGACCAAACTCTCGATGACTTTGATGATCGTGCCGCCGGTGTCGATCATGTCTTCTATTATTATGGGCACTTTGCCCTCGACCTCGCCGATGACGTGCGTGATTTCCGCTTCGTTGTGCTTGGGGCGGCGTTTGTTCATCAGCGCAACCGGCAAGTCGAGGTAGGTCGCCAGCCGTTCGGCGGTTTTGGCGCGCCCGGCGTCCGGCGAAATCACGATGGCGTTGCTGAGGTCCTTCGTTCGTAAGTAATCGGCGATCAAGTCGAGCGCCGTCATGTGGTCGACCGGTATGTTAAAAAAACCCTGAATCGCCGCCGCGTGCAAGTCCATCGTGATCACGCGTTGTGCGCCGACAGTGGTGAGCACGTCCGCCACCATCTTTGCGGTGATCGGTTCGCGCGGCGAATCTTGCTTTTCTTGGCGTGCATAGCCGTAGTAGGGAAGGATGACATTAATCATGCCGGCTGAGGAGCGCTTGAGCGCGTCGATCATCACCATCAACTCGACGAAGTTTTCGTTGACCGGATGGCAAAAAGACTGGATGACATAGACGTCCGCCCCGCGAACGCTTTCTTTGATGTTCACGTAGATTTCGCCGCTGGTGAAACGGGAGATCATCACTTCACCGAGCGGAAGTCCCAAGAGACGGCAGACATCCTCGGCGAGCACCGGGTTGGACGAGCCGGAAAAAATCTTCACATCGTCGCGCAAACGCTTCATGTCGAGCAGTCATCCCCTTTTTTTGTCGAAATGTGATAGAGGTTACATACTGAACGGTCGATGTTGAGTTAGTCTAAGTTTAGACTTATTACACACGTTCACAAACCAAGGAGGAGAAACAATCATGGCAAACGTAAAAGGCACCAAAACCGCAGACAACTTGAAAGCAGCATTCGCAGGTGAATCCCAAGCAAACCGTCGTTACCTGTACTTCGCTGAGCAAGCGGACACCGAAGGTCTCGAAGAGATCGCTTCCCTGTTCCGCAACATCGCAAACGGTGAAACCAAGCACGCATTCGGTCACTTCGACGCGCTGCGCAACAACGGCGAGGGCGACCCGGCAACCGGTCTTCCGGTGAACACCGCGAAAGAAATGCTCGCTTCCGCGATCGCAGGCGAAACCTACGAATACACCGAAATGTACCCGGGCTTCGCGGCAACCGCTCGTGAGGAAGGCTTTGCAGAAATCGGCGAGTGGATGGAAGTCATGGCGAAAGCAGAACGCGTTCACGCGCAACGCTTCCAAAAACTGCTCGACTCCCTCGAATAGTTTTTGATTCCCTTTTTTACCCTGCTTCAAAAACGACTGTCCTGTACATCATACGTGCGGGACAGTCGATTCATATCGCAACGGAGGTGGATTTTTCATGGCAACCGCAATCACCCGCAGCGACCTGGTGGCGCTTTCGACGTACCGCCAAGGCCGTGATGAGTATCTGCAGAAGATGATCCAGTACAAAAAGTCGCGCCGACTGAAGCTGGGCCAAGACATTTCTCTCTTGTTTGAAAACCGTCAGACGGTGTTGTTCCAGATTCAAGAACTCGCGCACAGCGAAGACCTGACCGATCCGAAAGAACTCGACGAGTACATCGACATCTACTCCGGCATGCTCCCGGGCGACGATGAGCTGTCGGCCACCCTGTTCATCGAGCGCGACAACCAAGAGGAGCTGTCGAAACTGTTGGCGAACCTCAAGGGCATTGAGCAGCACTTGTTCTTGCAAGTGGGCGATGAGAAGTTGAAAGCGGTGTTCGAAGAAGAGCACGACGACCGCGAGTTCACGACCAGCGTGCACTACCTCAAGTTCCCGTTGACGGGCACGGCGAAAGCGTACCTGACCAACGGCTCCTACGAGCACGAGACGGTCCGCGTGATCCTCGATCACCCGAACCTGCAAGTCACGACCCCGCTCGACGCCGACCACGTCGCGTCGCTTGCCAAGGATCTGGCTTAACTTCATACGCAAGATGAACAGTCCACTCCGGTTGCAGGAAGTGGACTTTTTTTCTAGACATGTTCCCCTCCGTTCAAGCCACACTAGTTCACAGGGGGTGAGCATGTATGACACTAATCATTGTTGCGTTGGCGATTCTTGCTGTGATCTTCTTTGCAGGGTTCTACTTTGCACGTCGAAACCGGATGGCAGCTGGAGAGGGTCGTATGCGCCCGACGACGACCCGTGCGACGGCGTACGGCTCTGAAGTGGGGACGATCGGCGAGCGTGAACAAGAACGTGAACAACAAACGCCCGCTCCGATCCGCATGCGCCAACAAGATGGCACGCTGAACAACGACAATGTCGAAATCGGCTCCATCGGCGACTTCAAGCAAGGCCTGATGAGTCAGTACGGTTTGGCTCCGAAACAACAGGGCTTCGCGTCCTCGCAAGTCCAACAGCAAGCCCGTCGAGACGCCCAGCAAGCGTTCTCTTCCGAAGTCGGCACCATCGGCCAAGCGGGTCAACAACAGCAAAGCCAGCAATCCGGCTCGCAGGCGTCTGCCGGTCAGCAAGGCCAGCAAGCTCAAGGCGGCGCGTTTGCTTCCTCACAAGTCCAGCAGCAGATGCGCAGCGACGCGCAACAGGCGTTCAGCGCGGAAGTCGGCTCCCTCGACGGCTCGCAAGCGTCGGCCGGACAGAACAGCCAAAACCCGACCCGGACCGCTCACCAAAGTCAGAACCAAATCGGCGCGGTGCATCCGACGGGCAGCGCCGACATGCAGAAGTTTACGGTGGAAGCAGGAGACATCGGCTCGGTTGAGCAACTCAGCTTGATCGACGGTCAAGGCAACACCCTGCTCCCGAACATCATCCCGGGCACCAACGGGATGGGGTACTTCCCGCCTCAGGCGGCTGACGCGGAAGTCGGCATGATCGGCGAGTCGCAAGGCCAGTCCCAAAAGAAGAACCGAAACAAAACTCGCTGAGTCCCGCAGCACGTCAAGCAAACCTCCATGCACGAAAAAACACCCCTGCCCATCCGGGCGGGGGTGTCTCCACATACATCCATCCTTCGGAGAAAACATGAGACGGTCAAGATCCCTCCTGCCGCCCCGATTGGACAGTCAGTCATGTCGTCCTTGGGTGCGCCAGTTCATTTTTTACAACTCGATCTCGTAGCGCTTACGCCCGGTGAACCCGTGGATTTGCGTATACCCCACGTGCTTCAACAACTCATACACCGTCGCAAACCCTTCCGCCACGAATCCCGGCTGGTGCGCGTCAGAACCAACGGTCAGCGGCACGTCATGCGACTTCATCATCTCCAGCACCCGTCTGCTCGGAAACTGCTCCGCGCACGGATAGCGCAGCCCCGACGCGTTCACTTCCACGCAAACGCCCGCGTCGCGCACGGCGACCACCGTTTGCTCCAACAGCTCGTCCACGCTCCGCTCCGGTTTCACGCCAAAGCGCTTGATCACGTCGAGATGACCGATGATGTCAAACAAACCGCTCTGCGCCGCCAACTGCACTTGGCGGTAGTACTCTGCGTACGTCTCGTACACATCGCGTCCTTCCCATCTCGCCAATTCCGCGCTGTTCGTATGATCCCAGTCGCCCAAGAAATGCACCGACCCGATCACATAATCAAACGGGTACTGCAAGAGCAACGCGCGCACCTGCTCGCCGTATCCTTCCACCCAATCGGCTTCCAGTCCAACCTTCACGTCAATCTGCCCTCTGTACTGCTTCTGCAACAGCAGCGCTTCCTCAACGTATCCCGGCAATTCCTCCATCCGCATCGCCGAGCCTTCCACATGCGGCACATGAAGCAATGGCTGGTGATCGCTCAATCCAATCTCCCGCAGCCCCTTGGCAATCGCCGCTTCAATATAGTCTTTCAACGCGCCGACCGCATGCCCGCAACGTTCATGATGCGTGTGATAATCCACAAACAACAACCCAAACTCCTCCTCTTCACTCCGGTAGCTAAGTAAAGTATACCACAAAGAATAGACAGAAAATTTACAAGTGGACGTACATAAAAAGGATGTTTTTTCCGTACTGTATGGTAGATGTCGCCGACATACATCAATCCTGAGAAAAGAGGTGGATGATCATGCCGCGTCATATTTACAACGAAAGCTACGAAGAGTGCCGTTCCCGTTTTGTCACCTTGGTGACCGATTACTGCCAGTATGATTTGGTGGTCAACTACACATCCCATTTCTATGGGAAGGCGTTGATCCTGCATGTGCAAACGAAGCGGTTCGGTGTGTTCGACATTCATGAAGTCCGCGATTTGCAACTGCTCTGCGACAAACTCGGCATCGCCAATCTGGAGGACGCGCAGATCGTCAGCGACTACCTCGAAGATGTCATGCCGACGGTGTACAAAACCCACGAGATCTAATTCATACGCCATATGAAAGCCCTTCCCTGGGATTAGGGAAGGGCTTTTGTGTTTCCATCGCCAAATTCATACATAAACCCCATCCGATACACCACATACTGCCGGATCATCTGGTCGCGAAACGAGCCGCTGTTCGCCTGCACGAACTTCTCCCAAAACTTGATGTCCCGCTCTTTCTCATCATCTTCAAACTCCCGAATCCGGCGCATCGGCCCGATCTCCGCTTCCACAAGCTTCTCCAGCCTCCGCAACTTCCGCTCGATCATTCTGGATTGCTCCGGGCTGTTTTGGCCATTCCCAGTCCCATTCGGCATCCCGCATCGCCCCCTTACCGCCAATATAGGCAAAAAAAGACCGCGTCGTCACCTTGCGACACGGTCTTTTTTGATAAGCGTTACGATCACGACCGCCCCCAGCACCATCAACAGCGGCACGCTGACGAACCCGTAGCGGGTCAGCGGCAAGAACACCAGTTGCAGCGCCGTCGGGATCACCACCAGCAAGATCAGCGGGCGAATCCGGACGTTCCTCAGATAGAGCAACAGCGACGCGAATCCAAAAAACACACTCATCGCATGGATCGGCTTCCAGAAATCAAAGTGCCCCCCGTGCGGCACTTCCCACAAGTTCAAATACAACTCGCGCAGTTTCCCCACGGTGAACCACGCCGCCCACGTCGCCGGATGCTGCGTGAAGCCCTCGCGGATCCGCTGCCACGCCAACGCTTGCTGGTCGACGCCCTGCAGGTTTTGAAACAACTTTTCCCCCTCCGTAAAGTAAGGGTCTGTTCCCGCGAGCAACGGATTGCCCGTCTGCGTCGCCAGCGCGACGAAGTGCCCGAGCGTCACCGTGTTGCGAATCCACCACGGCAACATCACGATCCCAAACGCCGCCAGATGCCAGATCGTCAACTGTATCGGCTTCTCGATGCGGCGCACCAACCCCCAGTAGATCAGCGGCATCACCGCGAGCGGCGCGACAGACGGGCGCACCAGCACCGCCAGCGCGAGCACCGCCCCCGCCGCGGCCGTCCACCAGCGGGATTCGCGGTCCATCGCGACCAAGAGCACGTAGGCATACGCCGTGAACAGAAAGATGTACAGCGTCTCCGTCAACACGAGCGTGGACGCCCAAATCGCCGTCGGATACAGCGCGTACGCCAACGCCGCCAACCCGCCCGCCAACGCGTTGCACACGCGGCGGCCGATCAGATACAACCCGAGCACCGTAAGCGTCGAGAGGAGGATCTGCGCCCCGTACACCCACATCAGCGGATCGTGCGCCGAATGCCCAAACACTTTGAAAAAAAACGCCAAGAACAACGGATACCCCGGCGTCACATACGCATCCGGTTGCCCGCCCCAGAAACTGTACGCCCCGGTGTTGACCAGCCGTTTGACCATCGCAACGTAATTCGCCGCATCGCCGGAGAGCGCCGGTTGTTCAAACACTTTCATGTAGTAGAGGCGCACCGCAAACGCCAGCGCCATGATCAGTGTCGCCCAGATCGTCTCCGCCCGCGTGACGGAGGCTTTTTTCCACATGCGACCGAACTCCTTCCGAGATTCTACTCTACGTTGTAGTCAGTTCCCTTACTTAGTATTCCATTTCGTTCCAATCAGCGCAATCAAATAAGGACGAAGGGCGGAATTCCCCCTCGTCCTTTGTTGCAATTTCTTGAACATGAACGGTGCTCGGCAGGATGCAGGTCTACGTTGTCCGCGGCCCTTGAGAAGCGACCCTGCATCCCGACAGCGACAGCCGTTCCCAGCGCCACCGGGATTGCGCGCTGTCGCCCTGCCTTATCGAGCGGTCGACAAGAACTTCTCCAACTCCGCCGGAGAGGTCATGAATTCGTTGCATTTGTGGCTGTCGAGGCAGATGTGATTGCCGAAGACTTTGTAGCCGTCTTGGATTTGGCGGTTTTTGACCTGTGTGGTCACCAGCGCAATCTCATCGCCGCCACAACTTCTGTTGCACCACGTGCAATGGAAACTGCGGTTTTTCGGTCCGTTCACGTAGTTGCATTCCGTGCCGACCCACTTGCCGTTCAAGCGGTAGACGACGTACAGCGACTTCGTGGCGATGTCCCGCCAACCGAGGTACGTCAGTTTGGAGAAGTCGATCGCCTGCAAATCCAGAAGGACCAGCTTTTTGACCTTGGGGAACAGCTTGCGAATCTCCGCTGCCGTGATTTCCGGGAAGGGGATGATGTACGGTTCGAGGCGCTTCAAGTAGGCTTTCAGTTCGTCCTTATCCCGCACTTTACCCGCTTCGGTCAGCAGATCCCGCTGTTCGGGCGTCTGCCAGGGGACCTCGTCGTACAAATTCTGCAAGGCGGTTGCCCTCGTCGCGTCCACCACCCGGTAGTCCCCGGCAAAGTTGAACGCTCCGATCAGCAGATTGACTTGCGAGCGGATCAGGTTGATATGATACGGGTGCAAAAAGTGTTCCATCGTCATACTCCTCCTGTTTTCTATTCAATTTTGAGGTTGATTAGAGACAGTAAGGGCGTATGATACGCATACACTTAGGCCCCCTTTAACGAGTGAGAGTGGTAAATATTCAATAAGTATAAGACATATCCCGTCATCCGTCAATTTCTGCCAATTGTAAATTCAACTACAAAGTCAGAAACTCCATGATCTCCAGCCAGGTCGGGGCGTGGACGTCGTTTTTTCGGTAAATTCCGTAGAGCGGGATGACGGGTTGCAGCGGCAACTCGATCACGACCAGTTCACCGCTCTCCACTTCCTCGGCGACTTTGGAGTACGGCAGGAACGCGATGCCGTGGTCTTGCTGAACCAGGCTCTTGGTCACGCCCCAGCCGTAGCACTCGATCTTGGAGCAAGGCGAGATGCCGAGTTCCGCCATCGTGCGCTTGGTCAGTTGGTCGATCTGCGTGATCGGGTCAAAAAAAGTATCCATCTCGGTCAGCATCAGCCACATCGCCCCCGAGAGCACGTCCGGGTTGGAGGTGAGGCCGTGCGCAAACCACTGGCTGCCCGCGGCGGTGACGAGGACGAACGGGTCTTCGTGGAGCAGGTGGTAGCCGAGGTTGGGGTTGTCGTCCTTGAGAAAGCGCACGCCGATGTCCGACTCGCCCTTCACGACGGAGACGCTCAATTGGTCGTCGTTGAGCAAGCGCAACTCAAAGCTCTCCACGTTGGAGAAGCGGCGTTGCAGCTCCATATACTTCGCGGAGAACGTCGTCCCGGCAAGCGTCGTCGACAACACCAACGTCACCTTGGAAAAAACGCCCTGTCTGCGTTCGAACGCGCGCTTCAACTGGTTGACGGAATCCAGCACGTCTTGGGCGTAAGGCACGAGGTCGCGCCCGGCGGCGGTGAGGAGGAGCGAGTTGCCGACTTTTTCGAACAGTTTGTTTTGCAGTTCTTCCTCTAAACGGCGGATGCGCCGGGAGATGCCCGGCTGGGTCAGGTACAGCGTTTTGGCCGCTTCGGTGAAAGAGCCGGTTTGTACGATTAAGAGAAACGTTTCGAGGTCTTTGATTTCCATAGTCATAATTATCAGTTATGGGTTCGGTAAAAGCAAGTGATTGGAAATTTTGGCGGCGGGGTTTTAGTATGAAGGTAGAACTTGGGAAACGACAAAGGAGGAACCACAGATGACAACCACAGTGGAAAAAGGCTTTGCGAAGAAGAGCGGCTTGTACTACGAGCGACTCGGTTCGGGAACTCCGATTCTGTTGATTCACGGAATGAATTTGGATACGCGGATGTGGGACGGAATTTTTGAGGATTTGGGGAACGACTTTCAAGTGATCCGCTTTGACCTGCGCGGGTTCGGTCAAAGCCCGGAGCAGAAAGAGCAGTACGCGATCTACGAAGACATCCGCGATCTGCTGGATGAGTTGGGGATTGAGAAGACGTACATCGTCGGACATTCGCTGGGCGGCGGGATTCAGTTGGAATTCGCCTGCGCGTATCCGGAGCGGGTGTTGGGGATGGTGCACGCGTACGGGGCTTTGTTGGGGACGCCGCGTTCGGAGATCAGTGTGAAAAACCATGAGAAGATGGTGGAGTTGGCGCAATCCGGCGATATGGACGCGTACATGGAGCATGACCTGTATTCGTTGCTCGACGGGTTGAACGCAGAGCCGGGACGCGTCGGCGGTACCGTGCGCGAACGCGTGCGGGAGATGCGGGCGCATGCGAACGGTTTGAACTTCGATTTCCGCTTGCTGAACGTACTGGAGCCGTTGCCGATCGCGCGTCTGGAAGAAATTCAAGCGCCGTTGCTGACGATCTACGGAAACTACGACGCTCCGGATTTTGAAACCATCTCCAACACCCTCGTCGAACGCATGCCGAACGCCAAGCAAGTGTTCCTCGAAGGGACTGGACACATGGGCCCGATGGAGAAACCGGTGGAGTTCGCGCAGTTGGTGCGGGGGTTTGTGGGGAAGTAAATCAGCAGAGATTCAGTAAAAAACACCGTGTCCATCCCCTGCGATGGTCACGGTGTTTTTTTCCTTACACCTGCTTGTTCTTGATGTCCTTTTTCGAGTGCCGTGCCTCCAGGAGCTTCAGCACCTCGTCGAACGACAGCTTCTGCTCTTGCAGCAGCACGAACAGGTGGTAGATCACATCCCCCACTTCGGCGGTCAGTTCTTCGCGGTCGCCTTTCATGGCGGCGATGACGACTTCGGTGGATTCTTCGCCTACTTTTTTGAGGATTTTTTCAAGACCTTTTTCAAAAAGGTAGGTGGTGTACGCTCCCTCCGGTCGCTCGGCGTCGCGCTGGGCGATCGTCGTCAGCAACTCGTCGAGGATCGCGTAGCGGTGCGGCGTGCGGGCCGCTTCGTCGCCGTACGCGTTTTCAAAAAAGCAACTGTACGACCCCGTGTGGCACGCCGCGCCCGTTTGGTTCACTTCCGCCAGAAGCGTGTCGCGGTCGCAATCATACGAGAGACGCACGACTTGCTGGAAGTGACCCGACGTCGCGCCCTTGTTCCAGAACTCTTGGCGCGAGCGCGACCAGAACCAAGTGGTGCCGGTCTCCAGCGTCTTCAAAATCGACTCGCGGTTCATGTACGCGAGCATCAGAACTTCGCGGCTCTGCACGTCTTGAACGACGCACGGGAGCAGTCCGTTATCGTCAAATTTCAGGGTTTCCACCCAAGTCGTATCGCTCATCGGATGCTCACCCCGCGTTCTCGGAGATAGTTTTTGACTTCGGTGACGGTCGTTTCTTTGAAATGGAAGATCGACGCGGCGAGCGCGGCGTCCGCTTTGCCTTGCTCGGAGAACACGTCGTAGAAGTGCGACTTCTCGCCCGCTCCGCCGGATGCGATCACCGGAATGCGCACCGATTCGGACACGCGGCGGGTGAAATCGAGGTCGAAGCCGTTTTTCTGACCGTCTTGGTCGAACGAGGTCAGGAGGATCTCGCCGGCTCCTCGCTCTTCGCACTCGCGCGCCCACTTGATCGCGGAGATGCCGGTGGAGACTTTGCCCGCGTTGATCATCACTTCCCAGTCTTGCATCTCGACGTTCCACTTGCCGTCGATGGCGACGACGATGCATTGGGAGCCGTACTTTTGGGCGCTTTCGGTGATGAGCTGCGGGGTTTTGACCGCAGCTGTATTCATGGAGACTTTGTCAGCGCCCGCCAAGAGCAGCTCGCGGATGTCGTCGACCGTTTTGACGCCGCCGCCGACGGTGAACGGGATGAACACTTGGTCGGCGGTGCGGCGCACGATGTCGAGCATCGTGGCGCGGCCTTCGTTCGTGGCCGTGATGTCGAGGAGGACGAGTTCGTCGGCGCCTTGCTCCTCGTAGATTTTTGCCAGCTCGACCGGGTCGCCCGCGTCCCGCTCGTTGGTGAGGAAGGAGACGTTTTTGACGACGCGGCCGTTTTTGATGTCAAAGCAAGGGATGATGCGTTTGGTTAGCACGTTACGCTCTCCCTTCTGTGGATACGGAAGCTGCGCTTCCTTGCGTTTCCTGAGGTGGGAGGCCCAGTGCCTCGTTGCCATCTTGAATTGCGTTGCTCGTTCCGAGCGCCGCATACACTTCACGAATTGCGTCACGCAACTCGATGTTGCCGTTGTAGATCGCTTTCCCGATGATCGAGCCGATCACGCCCTTGCCTCTGAACTTCGCCAGCTCCAGCAGGTCGTTCGTTTCTTTGATCCCGCCGGACGCGATCACGCCGAGGCCGGTTTTTTCCGCCATCTCCACAATCGCGGGGATGTTCGGGCCGGTCAGCGTGCCGTCGCGGGAGATGTCGGTGAAAATCACGCGGGTCGCCCCCGCGCCCTTCAACTCGCGGCCCAAGTCAATCGCCGTGATCGCCGACGTTTCCAGCCAGCCGTTCACCGCGACCATCCCGTCCTTCGCGTCAATCCCGATCGCGATCTTCTCGCCGTACTCTTTCAGCGCCGCCCGCACAAACTCCGGCTCGTTCACCGCCGCCGTGCCGAGAATCGCGCGCGCCACTCCCAGCGAGAACAGCGCTTCCAGCGTCTCGCCGTTGCGAATCCCGCCGCCGACCTGCACGGGAAGGCGAGTTGCCTTCACGATCGCTTCAATCACCGGACGGTTCTGCTGCGAACCTTCCTTCGCCCCGTCCAAATCCACGACGTGCAGGAATTTCGCGCCCGCTTCCTTGAACCGCACCGCCACAGACGCCGGATCGCTGTCGTACACGGTCATCTGGTCATAGTCGCCCTTAAACAGACGAACCGCTTGTCCGTTTCTCAAATCAATCGCCGGATACAGCAAAAACTCGCTCATGCCCGCACTCCTTCCCGTACCAGTTCCACAAAGTTGCCAAGCATCGTCAGTCCCACGCGGCTCGATTTCTCCGGATGGAACTGGATGCCGAACACATTGCCCTGCCCCACGATGCCCGGCACTTCGCCGTAGTAATCGGTCGTCGCCAACAACACGCCGCGATCCTTCGGCTCCACCACCAGCGAATGCACCCAGTACACGTAATCGCCCGCCTCGACACCTTGGAGCAACGGGCTCTCTTGATGCAAGGTCAGGTCGTTCCAGCCGATATGCGGGATTTTAAAATCCCCTTGGAAGCGGCGCACATGCCCCGCAATCAAATTCAAGCCTTCGTGGAAGCCGTGTTCCTCACTCGACGTGAACAACAACTGCATCCCC
Source organism: Tumebacillus flagellatus (assembly GCF_000714935.1). GTDB lineage: Bacteria > Bacillota > Bacilli > Tumebacillales > Tumebacillaceae > Tumebacillus > Tumebacillus flagellatus. The sequence continues at coordinate 10,233 of NZ_JMIR01000039.1, read as the reverse complement.
AAGCAAATTCCCAAAAAAGGCGTCCCCGCCGCCGCCACGTCCTGAATCGCGGCAACCAATCCTTGGGCACGCAAATTCTCCATCGCGTCGCCGAACGCGCCGACCCCCGGCAGAATCACGCCGTCCGCTTGGCGAACCGCAGCCGGATCTCCGGTGACGACGACGTCGGCGCCGAGGGACTGCAGCGCTTTTTCCACCGAGCGCAAGTTGCCCATGCCGTAGTCGATGATCGCGATCATGTCTTAGAGGACCCCCTTGGTCGAGAGCACCCCGCGCACGTTCGGATCGCGGAAGACCGCTTCGGAAAGCGCGCCGCCAAACGCTTTGAACACGCCCTCGATCATGTGGTGCGTGTTCGTGCCGTAATGCACGTTGATGTGCAACGTCACGCCGGCATTGCCAACGAACGCGCGGAAAAACTCCTCGACGAGCTCCGTGTTGAACGTGCCGACATACTCCTTTGGAAACTCCGCGTGGAACACGAGGAACGCGCGGCCGGAAATGTCCAGCGTGACTTGCGCCAGCGCTTCGTCCATCGGGGTGAAGCGGTTGCCGTAGCGCTTGATCCCGGCTTTGTCCCCGATCGCAAGCTTTACCGCTTGGCCCAAGCAGATCCCGATGTCTTCCACCGTGTGGTGGTCGTCGATGTCGATGTCGCCGCCCGCTTTGATGTTCAAATCAAACCCGCCGTGCTTGGCGAACAGATCGAGCATGTGACGCAAAAACGGAACCGGGATGTCCAGTTCGCGCCGCCCCTCTCCGTCGAGGTTCAGCGTCAGTTCGATTTGCGTTTCGGTGGTGTCGCGTTTGATCTCTCCGATGCGTGCAGTCATGACTGGTTGCGGCCTCCTTCTTTGTCCAAACGAATCCGAATCGCGTTGGCATGCGCTTGCAGACCTTCCGCTTCGGCTAAGGTGATGATTTTTTCTCCGTTTTCCAGCAGCGCCTGTTTGCCGTACTGGATGACAGAGGATTTTTTGACAAAATCGTCGACGTTGAGCGGCGAGGAAAACCTTGCCGTGCCCGACGTCGGCAACACGTGGTTCGGCCCGGCGAAGTAATCGCCGACCGGCTCCGAACTGTATCGTCCCACAAAAATCGCGCCCGCGTTCTCGATGCGTCCGAGAACCGACGTCGCGTCTTCGATCATCAGTTCCAAGTGCTCCGGCGCGATGCGGTTGGAGACGGCGATCGCTTCGTCGAGGTTCTCCGTGACCACGATGGAGCCGTAGTTGCGCAGCGACTCTTCCGCGATTTCGCGGCGCGGAAGTTTTTCCAACTGTTCCACGAGCGATTGGGCGACGCGGCAGGCGAGGTCGCCCGAAGGCGTCACGCAGATCGCCGCCGCCATCGGGTCGTGCTCCGCTTGAGACAGCATATCCGCCGCCACGTAGTCCGGGTCGGCACTGTCGTCGGCGATGACGAGAATTTCCGACGGCCCCGCGATCATGTCGATCGCCACTTGGCCGAATACCGCCTGCTTCGCGAGTGCCACGTAGATGTTGCCGGGGCCGACGATTTTATCGACGGCACCGATCGTTTCCGTGCCGTACGCCAGCGCCCCGACCGCTTGTGCGCCGCCGATGCGGTACGCTTCGGCGAGGCCCAGTTCCTTGATCGCGACGAGAACGCCGGGGTTGAGCTTGCCTTCGCGGTCCGGCGGCGTGACGAGCACGATCTCCGGCACACCCGCCACTTGCGCGGGAATGACGTTCATCAAAACGGACGACGGATACGCCGCGCGCCCGCCCGGCACGTAGACGCCGACGCGCTTGAGAGGTCGGATGATCTGGCCGAGGACGGAGCCCTGTTCGTCCGGAAGCATCCAGGACGGACGCTTCTGCGCTTCGTGGTAGCGGCGGATGTTTTGGATGGCCGCGCGCAGAGCTTCGAGGAATTCGTCGCCCACTTCCGCGTACGCTTGCTCAAACAGAGCTTCCGGAATGCGGAAGTCGTCGAGCTCCACCCCGTCAAAACGCGCCGTGTACGCGCGCACCGCCGCATCTCCCTGTGCTTGCACGCGGGCGAGGATTTCCTTGACGACGGCGCGTTCCGTTTCGTAGACGTCGGTCTCTTCCCGCTGCAGCGAGAAGTCCTTGGCTTGGATCACCTTGATCATTGAGCTGCCTCCTTTTGCTCGACCACGCCGCGCACGAGCGAGACAAATTCGTCGATCACGGTGCTCTTCAGTCGGAACGACGAGCGGTTCGCAACCAGGCGGGTCGAAATTTCCATGATGTCTTCTTGGACGACGAGGCCGTTTTCTTGGAGCGTGCGCCCGGTTTCCACCACGTCGACGATGCGCTCCGCCAGTCCGATCAGCGGCGCCAATTCAACCGACCCGTTCAAAAAAATCACTTCCACTTGCTGGCCGCGCCCTCGGAAATACTCCGTGGCGATGCGCGGGTATTTCGAAGCGATGCGCGGCATCGACGCGTGCGGAGCGGTGTTCGGGAGACCCGCCACCGACATCTTGCACGTGCCGATTCCCAAGTCGAGCAGTTCGTACAGATCGCGGTCCGCTTCGACGAGCACGTCCTTGCCGACGATGCCGAGGTCGGCGACGCCGTACTCCACATACGTCGGCACGTCGACCGGCTTTGCGAGGATGAAGTCAATTTCGCCGTTCGGCGTGCTCAAGATCAGTTTGCGCGTCGAGTCGATGTCTTCCGGCACCGGAATGCCCGCATCGCGCAGGATTTTCAAAGTTGAGTCCATGATCCGCCCCTTGGAGAGGGCGACGGTTAACCCTTGGATCGTCATCTAGTTGCGCCCCTTCCGCGTTAGATCGAAAACATATGGCTAAAGTCCGTGAACATCGCTTGGACGAGTTTGTCTCGGGTAAGCAGTTTGCCGTTTTGGAACACGATCGGCATGAAGTACGGCGCGCGCGCTTCGGCGGCTTTCTCCAGCGGGTCGTCGCAGCGCTGCGCCGTGACGATGAAGCCCTTGGAGCGCAAAAACACCGTGAAGCCGATCGTCGGATAGCGGTCGGCTTCGTCGTAGAACACGAGGAAGTGTTCCTTGGTCTTGCCGGGCAGTTCCTTCTCCAACACTTCGAGCACGCGCTCGACGCCGATCATGAAGCCGGTCGCCGCTGCCGGTCGTCCGAACTTGCCGAGCAGCTCGTCATAGCGTCCGCCGGAGCAGACCGGGAAACCGACGTTCGGAGCATAGCCTTCAAAGACCGCTCCCGAATAGTAGTGCTGCCCGAGCAGCAGGCCGAGGTCGAGTTGCAGGTAGTGCTCGACGTTGTGCAAGACGAGCACTTTCCAGATCGTCTCCAAGTTGTCGAGCGCGGCAAGCGCCGCTTGGTTTTGCGTCAACGTCCGCGCTTGTTTTAAAACTTCCACGCCGCCGCGCAGCCGCACGACGGTGAGCAACACGGTGCGGGACGTTTCTTCCGCAATTTCGGCGTTGACGATGCGCTCATACGACACGAAGTCTTTTTGGGAGAGGGCGACGGAGAGACGGGAGCGCACGCTCTCGTCGGCGATGTGCTCTTCGAACAGTCCCTTCAAATAAGCAACTTGCCCGATGGCGATGCGATAGCCGTTGACGCCCGCCGCCGTCAGCGCGTGGCAAGCCAGCGCCATCACTTCCGCGTCGGCATCCGGCGTTTCGTCGCCGATCAACTCCACGCCCGATTGCGTGAACTCGGCGTCGCGGCCGGCGTTGTTTTCCTGCTGGCGGAAAATCGAAGCGTTGTACGACAGACGGATCGGCAGCGGATGTTCCTTCAATAAGGAAGAAACAACGCGCGCGATCGGCGCGGTCATGTCCGGGCGCAAAACGACAGTCTTGCCGGAGCGCTCGATAAATTTGAACATCTGGTCTTCGTCGTCGCGATACGCCCCGTTCAAGAACGTCTCCGCATATTCAAACGTCGGGGTCGTGATCTCTTCAAAACCCCAACGGGTAAACACTTTGGCGATCTGCTTTTCCACTTCGCGCTTGCGAGCGGCCAGAGGAGGCAATACGTCGCGCACACCGCGCGGTTTTTCAAACAAAATCGGTTTCTGCATAGGTTTTTTCCGCTCCCGACGCTTTAGTCTGCTAATATACTAAAGGATTGCTATTGCTATCCTACCACGAGCATACCTGAACGGTCAACGAAAAGAAAACAGCCACGGCCCGATGTTGAGCCGTGACTGTTTTCGTAAGTTAGGAACACGAAACTGCGCTTCCCTCGTCAATCTTTCCCATTCGAGAAAGAGCCCCCCGGCAGACTCGGTGCCGCAACAGTTAATTAAAGACATCCACCACAAGTAGCGATGCTTATCTTTGGTGTTTGATTATTTATTTCTGCGTGCGCCGGGATTTTCCTTCTGCGTGGTTAGGAAATTCGCACTATTTTTACAGATTTTTGTAGATCAAAAGTAGGAATGATTCTACGACTTTTTGCCCGGTGATTTACTCGTACAACATCCCGAGAAACGCGTTGGAATCGTCGATCCAGATGATGATTCCCGCCGTGCCGTCGGTGATCGTGGTCGGCTCGACTTTCATGTACGTGCCTTCGCTGACGATTTGGATCGGGTAGGTGGAATCGCCCGTCGCTTTCCATGTGCCCATCTCATCCAGTTGCCCGGATTGCGAGAACGCAAACGATTTGTCCGCACCGATCGCAATCGCGCCGACCCATTCGCCCGGTTTGGTTTGGTAGACCATGTTCGTGGACAGGTCGAGTTTGGCCTCCGAGAGCACCCAGGTGTGGTAGAAGTAGTTCAAGTTGCTGACTTGAGTCGGTTTGTTGGCGACGTCGATTTTTTGGTTGGCGTTTTGCGGGGTCGGAATCGGCGTGGATTTGCCGGTGGTGGTGCCTGTGCCCGTGTTGGTGTTCGCGGGCGGCGTCGGCTGGGCGACCGGTTTGGACATTGATTTGTAGATCCAGAAGCCCCCTCCTGCCAGCACGAGCACCAGTGCGACGAGGCCGATGATCAGGGGCAGGGGACTTTTTTTCGGAGCGGGCGGGTAGTACGTTTGCGGTTGGTGCGCGTGATGTTGCGGCTGCGCATGCAAGTTGTTCGAGAGCGATGCAGTGACCGGCGTTCCGCATTGGATGCAGAATTTGTCGGACGGGTGCAGTTCGGCGTGGCAGTTCGGGCAGGCGCTGTGCACCGGCTGTGTGGCGGGTTGCACGCCACCTTGATTGAGCGGCGTTCCGCAGGCGATGCAGAATTTTGAATGGCTGTCGTTCTGGGTGTGGCACTTCGGGCAATTGGCCATCGAGGTTCCCCCTTGTGAGTAGGCGTAACTCTTACGCGTGCGGGACGTGCCCGCCGCACTCGCGGCAAAACCGAGTCTCTCTGCGGTTGGCGGTGCCGCAGTTCGGACAGAAAAGTTGCGAGAGGGAAGAGGGCGAAGCGGACGGGGTGTTTTTTTCCGAAGTGGAAGCGAAAGCGGCGATCAGTTGCGAGACGGCGTCGTCGCGGCGGCGGTGTTGGTGGAGCGATTTCTCCACGTCGGGCGCGAAGGCGAGGAGTCGGCGGCGCACGTCTTGGACGGACGGCGGGCGTTCTTGCGGCGAGACGGCGAGCATGCGGTGCACGAGCGCTTCCACGTCCGGCGTGACGCTCGGGTTCAGCGTACGGAGCGGCGGGAAGTCGAACGGCATCTCTTGCTGCGGGTCGCGGTTGGTGAGCAGGTGGTGCAGGGTGGCACCCAGCGCGTAGATGTCGGAGAGAGGCGAGACGAATCCCTTGAACTGCTCGGGCGCGGCGTATCCCTGTGTGCCGATCTTGGTGCCCGCCTGCGCGCCGTGCGTGGATTTCGCGATCCCGAAGTCGACGAGTTTCAAGCGGCCCTCCGCGGTCAGCAAGATGTTCGCCGGCTTGAGGTCGCGGTGGATGATCGGCGGCTCCAACCCGTGCAGGTATTCGAGGACGTGGATCAGCGAGCAGAGGATTTCCAGCACGAGATCTTGCGGCAACGGTGTGCCGTAGAGTTCCGCGTGCTTCTCGACGGTCTTCTGCAAGTCGAGCCCCCTGATGTGCTCCATGACGAGGTAATATCGATGGTTGAACAAAAAACGATCATACACCTGCGGGATGCCCGGATGGTTCAACTGCGCCAGTGTATCCGCTTCGGCGAGGAAGCGTCTGTGCGCGTACTGCTCTTCCGTCTCGTTGTTGAAAAAAGCGATCATCTCTTTGACGACCACCGTCTTGGACGTGAACGTGCGGTCTAGGGCGAGGTACACATTCCCCATGCCGCCGCGCCCGAGTTGTTCGAGGATTTGATAACGGCCGCCCAGCACCGTTTGCATGGACAGGCGGCCGGACGTGGGAAGCGCAGGAGCAGGCGCGGGACTGACAGCGACGGCGGGCAACGTGCCTCCGCAAGACGCGCAGAAACGGGCGTTTTGCTTGTTCGGGGATTGGCAGCTTGGGCAAAACATAAGAACTCCTCCCCTAGCGCAGTTCGAACGTGACGGTCACGGTGGCAAATTGGATGCGGTCGCCCGGCTGCAAGAGCGCTTCCTCTTGCTGGGCGAGGCGTTTCCCGTTGAGGGTCGTGCCGTTGCGGCTGCCGAGGTCTTGGAGCACGTACTCGCCGAAGCGCGCTTGGATTTCGGCATGCTGGCGGGACGTGTGGAATTTCGGGTCAAACGGCGTCAAGTCGAGGTCGATGCGGCGCTGCGGCTCTTCCCTCCCGATGCGAAGCGCGCCTTCCAACGGGAGTTCCAGCGTCCGGCCGTCCGGCAGCAGGAGGGCTCCCGAGAGCAGCGGGCGGGTTTCAAATCGTTGGCTTTGCGGCGTCGAAGCGGGCGTGAGGCTGTCGACGGCGTGAACCTCGTGTGCCGCGCTGACCGGTTCCGCGCTTTCCACTCGCGCCCCGCATCCGTCGCAAAAAACGGCGTCTGTCATCAAGGACTGTCCGCAAGATGTGCAAAACATGGGCTGCCCTCCTAGTGGCTCGGAATGTGCCAGACCGGTTTTAAGTAGAGAATCGTGCAATTGTCATACCCGCCGTTGGCGTTGGCGAGACGACCCAAGCGCTCGACGGCCGATTGAGCGGCGGTTTCACTGAGGACGGCGCGGAGAATCTCACGGTCCTCCACCATGTCGACGAGGCCGTCGGAGCACAGCAACAGCTCTTCGCCCGGTTGCAGCGTGAACGTGAACACGTCCGGCGTCACGTCTTCCTTGAGGCCGACCATGTTGTAGATTTCGTTTTTTCGCGGGTGGGTGCGCGCTTCTTCGCGCGTAATGTGTCCGAGTTCGACGAGGCGGGAGACGAAGGAATGATCCCGCGTGACTTGGCGGATGGTGTGCTCCTCCGGCTTGATCAGATACAACCGGCTGTCCCCCGCGTGAAAAACATCCACATCCGGCCCCGTCAGCCGCACTCCGGTCAGCGTCGTGCCCGCTTGCTCGTCGGCTTGCTGGAACTGGAGGTAAAGCGTACGGTTGACCTGTTGGACGGCGCCGGTCACTGCCGTCAAGTCGACGGACGGCGGGAGCGCTTGCAGGAGCGGGAGCAGGCCTTCGATGGCGCCGGCGCTCGCTTTTTCCCCGACGTCGAGGCCGCCCATGCCGTCGCAGAGGATCGCGAGGCAACTGATTGGAACATGAGTGCCCGACTCTTGGCGGCAGTACCACGCGTCTTCGTTGTTGGCGCGCACCATGCCGTGATGACTCCAGATGCCGGTTTCCAGGCGGATCAGCGTCGGCGGGCGGTGTTGCCCTTCAGACGGTAACGGCGGCGCAAGGTCGGGATTGAGTTCGCGGGTGACGGGGGCTTTGTTTTTTTTACGTTTCCACATAGAGAGGCCTCGCTTATTTCAGTTTGGTGCCGCACTTGAAGCAGAACGCCGATTGGGTTTGATTCGCCGTGCCGCAGAAAGGGCAAAACGCTTTGGCGGCCGGGGTTGCCGGGGCTGTCGTTTGAGCGTGCGCGAATTGCGGAGCGGGCGCGGTGCGTGTTTGCGGGTGGAGTTGTTTTTCAGCTTGGGGGGCGTACTTGTCGACGACTTTGTCGAGCAGGTGCAGGGTGCCTTGGAGCGGTTCTTGGAGGATGGAGGTGCCGCCTTCGCCGAGCCGGGTTTTGATCGCTTGGTACTCGCCGGTGCGGTAGTAGTGCGCGAGGGCGCGGATGCGGTAGACGGGCAGCGGGTGCGTGCGTTGGAGATCGTTGAGGAGGTTCCAGCGGTCTTTCGAGGCTTCGTCCATCTGGCGGAAAAATTCCTTGAGATTCATCTGCTGGAGCATTTCGCGGCCGATCATCAGCTTGAGTTGCGCGGTGACGGCGGAGTAGATTTCGCCGCACGCGATGAGACCTGCGCGGTCGGCGGAGTATTCGTTTACTCGCGACATGAACAGCACGGCGAAGTTCAGCACCCAGCGCAGAGACGCGAGAAACGGGTTGTTGAAGCCGGTGCTGGCGATGATGCGGTAGACGCTGTGGTTGCCCTTGATGTGACCGAGTTCGTGGCCGATGACGAATTGCAGTTCCTTGGGGGTGAGGGCTTGAATGATCGCGGTGGTGAGCACGACTTCATGGCGCGATCCGAAGCCGAGCGCGTGGGCGTTGATCTCCGGGCTTTGGTTGACGTAGAGGTGGGGCATCGGCAGGTCGAGGCGTTTCGCCGCTTCCACGGTGAGCGCGTAGATTTCCGGGAACTGGTTCGGCCCGACCTTCACGTAGTTCGCCAAACCCCCGCGCAGGGTGAGATAGATGGTAAAAAACACCCCCAGCAATCCGACCAGCAAACTGAGCGCGACAATCCAGTTCACCCACAAGAGCAGTGCAAAACAAGCAAGTCCGACGACAAAATACGTGATGCGAACGGCAAATTCGTACCTGTGTCGATACTCGGCTGCATTCAAGGAGTAATTCGTGAATTGCATGGCCCGTTAACCTCCTTCATGTCGACAATGATTTCACGATAATGTATTGCCAAATTTCGAATCCTAGTACCTTGAACGGGCAAAACACCCTCACAAAATTGCTCATGCTGTCGAACATGAACAGAGTATGTAGAGGACAGGTTGTGCGTGAGATAAAAAAGACCCTGCCAGCGGCGGGTGAGTGCCGGGCAGAGTCTTTTTTTTGTGCGGTTCTTTAATGCGGGACACTGAATCACCCCATAATCGCCAGTATTCGGATTGCATTGCGCCTTTCCCTTCGTGCATTTAGGAACTCCCTGAATGATCCAACCAGTAGTTACATAGCGTATCCCCGTGGTTGCCACTGGGTCAGTTGTTATGAACTTGATGATACCCTGTTCAATCATTACGTTTACCTGTGCATTCGCTTGTGCGGGATACAGTAGAAGTAACGAAAGACAAAGAATCAGATATGCAAGGTAATTAAAAATACGTTTCATTAGAGATTCGTTACTCCATCGGATGAATCATAGAATTGTCGAACAAACTTGCTGTGTTATCTACAGCCAAATGCGGCCCCCAATTCCCCATAGTGGTCGTCCCCATAGAAATATCCGCATAACCGCTGTACCACTTTCCTTTTTGGAAAACACCAGATTGATACATGGGATCATAGAGTACTTTGCTGTCTTGATCAAAATTCAGAATCCGAAACTTTACTTTCATCCGAATGTTGTACCCCACCCAGTTATGATAGATGATAGAAGGTTCCGGTTCCACAGACCCTTCGATTTGAATGTGATTTGACTTTACCCAATCAACGTATTTCGTGAAGTCAGGTAAATATCTTCCCCCTGTATTGTTCGTGTCGTACAGTTGGTTCGCCCAAGAATAGTCGATTGTGCGATAATCCGCATTAAACACCAATTGATAGTGTTTTTTCAATTTATCCACCCAGAGGTCGATGTTGGATTTTTTGACCTCTGGAACCGTTGCAAAAACTTCTATGGGCACAACCACCCTCTCATTTGAAATCTGTAGATATGGCATCTCATACATCTCATTCGGCACGTCATTCAAGATGTACGGGAAATCGGCTGCGTTCTTTGGAAGATTGGTCTTGCGCACTTGTCTTCCCCACAGGTCACCTGAAGTCGGGGACGGCTGCGCGTCCGGGTTGTCTCCGGCACTTCCGTTAAATGAAAGGACCACCATGTTTTGCGCACCGTCCCACTTCACGTCAGCGCCTAACGTTTCACTGACAAAGCGCAAGGGTACAAAGACACGGTCATCCTTCATGACAGCTTTTGTATCCAACTTGACGGAGGCTCCGTCGATTGTCGCAGTGTCTTTCCCGATTCGCAGATTGATATCCTTGCCTTGCAAGTTGATTTCCACCATA